>JBFLWE010000055.1:16255-41820 GCA_040758375.1 Pseudomonadota bacterium | reverse complement strand
CCGCTGGCCGGTGTGCTGATGGGGGCGGTGGGCGTGGTGCAGACGGTGCCTTCGCTGGCGCTGCTGGCCTTCCTGATCGCGGCGGTGGGCACCATCGGTTTCGTGCCGGCGCTGCTGGCGTTGTTCGTCTATGCCTTGCTGCCGATCGTGCGCAACACGCATGCAGGGCTGGTGTCGGTGTCGCCGGGGCTGCGGCTGGCGGCGCAGGCGCTGGGCCTGCAACGGCGGCAGGTGCTGCGCGCGGTGGAGCTGCCGCTGGCCGCGCCCACGCTGATGGCGGGCATCAAGACGGCCGCGGTGATCAACGTGGGCACCGCCACCGTGGCCGCGTTCGTGGGAGCGGGCGGACTGGGTGACCGCATCGTGGCCGGCCTGGCGGTCAACGACACCGCGCTCACGCTGGCCGGCGCGGTGCCCGCGGCGCTGCTGGCGCTGGCGGTGCAGGTGCTGTTCGACCTGTTCGAAAAGGCGCTGCGGCGCACGCAAAGGAGCTGAGCGATGAACGACGTGGAACGCTTCGATGCCATCGTGGTGGGAGCCGGCCAGGCGGGCCCGGCGATCGCCGCACGCTGCAGCCGGGAGGGTTTGCGCACGGCGCTGGTGGAGCGCCACCACTTCGGCGGCACCTGCGTCAACAACGGCTGCATCCCGACCAAGACGCTGGTGGCCAGCGCGCGCGCGATGCACCTGGCGCGCCGCGGCGCCGAATACGGCTTCGACTGCGGCCCGTTGCGCGTGGACATGGTGCGCGTCAAGGCGCGCAAGGACGGCATCGTGCAGCAGTCGCGCCAGGCGGTCGAGCAGTGGATGCGCGGGCTGGCGCACACCGAGGTGATCCACGGCGAAGCGCGTTTCATCGCGCCGTCCACGCTGCAGGTGGCCGGCCGCCGGCTGACGGCGCCGAAGATCTTCCTCAACCTGGGCGGCCGTCCGGCGCTGCCGAAGCTGCAGGGCCTGGACAGCGTGCCCACGCTGGACAACGAGTCGATCATGGCGCTGGAGCAGGTGCCCGAGCATCTGGTGGTCGTGGGCGGCAGCTACATCGGGCTGGAGTTCGCGCAGATGATGCGGCGCTTCGGCGCCGCGGTGACGGTGGTGGAGCGCTCGGCGCAGCTGCTGCCGCGCGAGGACGAGGACGTGTCCGACGGCATCCGCGGCATCCTGGAAGCCGAGGGCGTGAAGTTCGAGCTGGGGGCCGAGTGCCTGTCGCTCGCACCCGTTGGCGCGCGCATCGCCGTCGGCGCGGCCTGCGGCAGCGAAGCCCGCCGCATCGTGGGCAGCCATGTGCTGCTGGCCACCGGCCGCCAGCCCAACACCCAGGGCATCGGGCTGGAGGCGGCCGGCATCGAGACCGACGAACGCGGCCACATCCGCGTGGACGAGCAGTGCCGCACCAGCGCCGAGGGTGTGTGGGCGGTGGGCGACTGCAACGGCCGCGGCGCGTTCACCCACACCGCATGGAACGACCACGAGGTGGTGGTGGCCAACCTGTTCGACCATGATGCGCGCCGCATCAGCGACCGCGTGCCCTGCTATGGGCTGTTCATCGACCCGGCGCTGGGCCGCGTGGGCATGAGCGAGCGCGAGGCGCGTGCGGCGGGCCGCCCGCTGCTGGCGGCCAGGATGCCGATGCAGCGCGTGGGGCGTGCGCGCGAGGCCGGCGAGACGCAGGGTTTCATGAAGGTGGTGGTGGATGCGCAGAGCGAGCATTTGCTGGGCGCGGCGATCCTCGGCCTCAATGGTGACGAAGTGGTGCACTCGCTGCTGGACGTGATGGCGGCGCGCCAGCCGTATACGGTGATCGCGCGCGCGATGCACATCCACCCGACGGTGAGCGAGCTGCTGCCCACCTTGCTGCAGCAGCTCAAGCCGCTGGACCTGGGCGCGGGCTAGCCTGTTTCCGCGGTTTGATCGCGCTCCGGCTCTGTCGGCGTCGGAAGGGCCGGCTGGAGGGTTCATCCGTGGCGTTGAGCGACGGGTGGAGGCGTGGGCCGGAGAGCGCAGGTGCCGCCGCCACGCTGCCGCTGCGCCCTCACAAGTGCGACCGGTGGAGCCCCGCCTTCAGCACAACGCCGCAGGCACGCACACGCGAAAGCGCGTGCCGTGCTCCGGCACCGAGCGCACCTCGATCGTCAGCCCCAGGGCCGAAGCCAGGCCCTGCGCGATGGTCAGGCTCAGGCCCTGCCGTCCGCTGTTGGCATTGGCCTGCAGCGGCGCATAGGGTTCGAACACCTGCGCCAGCCGCTCGGGCGCGATGCCCTGGCCGTTGTCGAGCACGTCGATCGCGCAGCCGCCGTGCAGCGGGCGCACCGCCAGCACCACGCGCGCACGCTCTCCGCGTGCGGCCACGGCCTGGCGCACCGCGTGCTGCGCGAGGGTGTGCACGATGTGGCCCAGGTGCGTGCGGTCGGTGCGCAGCAGGCGGTGGCGCCCATGCACGCGGATGGTGGGCACCGGGGGCCGCTGCGCCGCGGCCAGCTCGCTCACCACCGACAACAGCAGCTCGCGCACGTCCACCGCCTCCGGCCGCATCGCCAGCAGCCCGCGCTCCAAGGCCGCCAGGTGGCTGAACTGGTCGAGCATGCCGCTGGCCTCGGCCACCGCCGAGGCCTGGCGCTGCAGCAGCTCGGCGCTTTCGGCGCTTTGCGTGCGCCGCAGCAGCGTGTCGGTGTACAGGCTGATGGCCCACAGCGGCTGGCGCAGGCTGTGCGCAATGCCCGAGAGCATCTGTGTGCGCTGCTGCTGCAGGCGCAGCGCCTGCTCGCGCTGGGCGCGCAGGCCGTCGTTCAGGTCAGCGCGCTCGGCGCTGGCGGCCGCCAGCTGGCGCTCGGCCGCGCGCAGGTGCTGGCGTTCGATCCAGGCGAACACCGCCACCACCGCCGCGCAGGCTGGCCACAGCGGCCACTCGGCCGGTACGGCGGCGTCCCACGCGGCGGTGCCGGCCGCGGCCGCCAGCAGCAGCGTCAGCCCGCCCTGGCGCAGCGTTTGCCAGCCCAGCGTGGCCACGCCCGTGGCCACCAGCAGCGCCAGCGCGCCCGCCGCCCCGCCACCGGCCAAGCGCGAGCTGCCCAGCAACGCCCCGGCCAGCACCGCTGCGCCCACTGCGCGCCGGCCTCCAGGGTGCGCGCGCCACAGCAACACCAGGCTGGCCAGGCAGGCCAGGCCCCACAGCAGTGGCGCCCACCAGGCCGCCAGGCCGGCGGTGGCGAGCGCTTCGCGCGCCAGGCCGAGTGCTGCATCGTCGCGCGCCAGCGGCCACGCCGCCCAACCCAGCACGGCAAGAGCCGCTACCGCCGCGGCGATCAACGGCAAGCCTGTGCGCTGCGCCTGCGGCAGCGCCGTGCGGGAAAGAGGAAAGAGCTTGTTCCAGCTCAAAGCCGCAGGGTCCTGTGGATCGCGGCTTGTTCTCAATGCTTCCCAACCGCGGCTGCGTGTTGTTTCATCACCTCGCGAAAACGACTCGGCCGACGCGTGATTCCCTTGTTGTTCCATCCCCTGCGTCCATGGTTCATGCACTCGCCGGTGTGTCCCGGCTTGCCCGCTCTCCCGCATTGGGCCATGAAGGACCGGTGGGGGGAAGAGAATTATTTTTTCCCCGGGGGCACTGCCCGCAGCCCCATGGGGCATTTGCTTGCCATGGGGATCGCCCGGTGAACGAGCAGGCAGGCATCGCGCGTGCCGGCGCCTCAGCCCGGCGCCGGCCCGGTGCTGCATCCCGCTGCACGTTCTGGCCGATACTGTCCCCCACCGCAAGAGGCGGCACTGCGGCCGCGACAGGAGGTGCGCCATGTTCCTCTCGGGCCGTGAGCAGGCGTCGCTGCGCCGCTGCTTCGCGCTGCTGGCCGAAGACGCCCAGGAGCGCCAGCTGCGCGAGCGCCTGGGTGCCGAGCTGCTGCAGCTGCTGCGGGCCGACCACTTCGCCTCCTACGTGTGGGACGCCGGCTGCCGGCGCTTCCTGCACCGCACGATGCTCAACATGAGTGCGGACAACCTCGACCGGTACGAGGCCTGGTTCATGTTCCGCGACCCCATCACCTTCGAGTTGCAGGCGCGGCGCCATGCCACCGCGGTGAGCGAGGTGCTGCCGCACCGCGAGCTGGTGCGCACCGAGTTCTTCAACGACTTCCTCGCCCGCGACGGGCTTCACTGGGGGCTCAACCTGCATGCCTTCGACGGCGGCCAGGCGCTGGGTGACCTGCGCATCTGGCGCAGCCGGCGGCGCCGCGAGTTCGAGCCGCGCGACAAGCAACTGCTCGACCTGCTGGAGCCTGCCTTCGTGGCGGCGCTTCGACGCGCGCGCCGGCAGTGCACAGTGGCCGGTGCGCCCGCTGGCCCGGTGGCCGCGTTGAGCCGGCGCGAGCGGGACGTGGCGCGCTGTGTTTGCCGCGGGCTCACCGACAAGGAGATCGCGCGCGAACTGGCCATCGGCCTGCCCAGCGTGCGCACCTACCTGCAGCGCATCTTCGACAAGCTGGGCGTGCACCGCCGCGCCGGGCTGGCGCAGCTGGCGCGTCAGTTCGACCTGCAGCCCTGAGCGGCGCGAGCCTCAGCGGCCGGGGGCGGGCGGCAGCGGGTCCAGCAGCTTTTCCAGCGCCAGCGCGATCGCCAGCAGCCGGCGGTCACTGCCCGCGGGACCGTCGAGCTCCAGCCCGACCGGCACCCTCACCGCCGAGCCCATGCCCATGGGCAACTGCACGCCGGGCAGGCCGGCATTGCTGCCGGGGTCCGTGTTGCGGATCGTGCGCAGGAAGTTTTGCAGGCTGCTCGCCTGTGCATCGGCCTTCATTGCCACCTGGGGCGTGGTCGGGAACACCAGCGCGTCGAGCCGGTGCGTTGCGAACGCATCGGCATACAGCTTTTGCAGCGCGGGCCGGTGTTGCGCCATCGCCGCCTCGTAGGCCGGGCGTGCGTCCACCAGCGTGTCGTTCGGCCCGGGCAGCTTGCGCGGCAGCACCAGCGCCTGGTAGGTGGCCTTGACGTCGGGGCTGGCGATACCCTGGGCCAGCTGAGCGATGGTGATGCCGGTGCGGTGTCGTGCCAGGTATGCCGCCATGTCGTCATGGGCCTCGTACAAGGCGAGCGCAAAGCCCACGTTGCCGTTCAGTGCGCCGAGCCCGGGCATCTCCACCGGCACGAAGATGACACCGGCACTGCGCAGCCTGGCCAGCGCCGCGTCGAACGCCGCCTGCGTGTCGGCATCCAGGTCCGCTGTGAACTCCGGCACCAGGCCCAGCCGCAGACCCTGCAGCGTGGCGGCAGCCACCGGTGCATCACCGCTGATCACCCTGTCGAGCAGCTCCACCTCGGCAATGCTGCGCGCCATGGGGCCTGCGGTGTCGCGCGTGTGCGAGATCGGCGCGATGCCTTCGCCGGGGTAGCGGCCCACGGTGGGCCGCAGCGAGGCGCAGCCGTTGAACGCGCACGGGATGCGCACCGAGCCGCCGGTGTCGGTGCCCAGCCCGGCGCGAACGATGCCGGCGCCGATGGCCGCGGCCGTGCCCGACGAGGAGCCGCCGGCCGCGCGCGCGGGATCGTAGGCATTGCGTACGCCCGGCGCGGTGCCGGTGTTGAACGCAGGGTTGTAGCCCGAGACGCCGAAGGCCAGCTCGTGCATCTGGGTCTTGCCCAGCACCACCGCGCCCGCGGCGCGCAGCCGCTGCACCACCGGTGCGTCGGCTGCCGGCACGAAATGGCGCAGCGCCGGCGTGCCGGCGGTGGAAGGCAGGCCCGCCACGTGGATGTTGTCCTTCACGACGATGGGCACGCCGTGCAGCGGCCCGCAGGTGCCGCGGTGAGCGTCGGCCTCGCGTGCAGCCTTCAGAGCGCCCGCCTCGTCAAGCGTGACGAAGGCGTTGAGATCGGCCCGGGCCCGCGCCTGTGCCAAGGCGGTGCGAGTCTGGGCTTGGCTCGACAGCCGGCCGGCGCAGACGGCCGCCGCCATCTCTGCGACGCCGGGTGGTGCCTCGAGGCCTGGGGCTTGTGGCCCGGCGCACGCGACGAGGGCCAGCAGTGCAGGCAGGACCCACAAGGGGCGGTGGCTGGGTATGGCTCGCATCGCGCGGACTCCTTTCTGGAACGGACCGTCGATGGTGGATCGGTTGCAGGCTGATGTCTGTCCGCGGAATTGAGGACAGCAGGCAACCCGGTCTTCAGCGCAGGCTGCTGGCCTGCGCTTGCTCCAGGATCCAGGCCACCACCGCGGCGACGGCCGGACGCGGGCGGCCGGCCGCGGCGATGAGCCAGTAGGCCTGCCCGCCCGCGTCGGTGGCCTCGCCCCAGTCGAGCGCCTGCAGCCGGCCATCGTCGAGCATCGGCTGCACCAGCGCACGCCGGCCCAGCGCGACGCCCTGGCCGGCGAGCGCGGCATGGATGACCTGGTCGTACTGGTTGAAGCGCACCATCGCTTTCGGGCGCAGCGCCGGCAAGCCCATCGCCCGCAGGCGCTCGGCCCATCCCAGCCAGGGCCTTTGGGGATGGTCGAACTCGAGCAGCACCTGCTGCGGCAGCGCCTGTGCCGCGCTGCGGCCCTTCAGCGCCAGACAGGGGTGGGCCACCGGCACCACCGATTCGCTGAACAAGCGCACCGCATCCGCCGGCGCGCTGGCCTGCGGCCCGTAGCGGATGGCGAGGTCGATGTTCTCGGCGCGCAGGTCCAGCACCTTGTCGGTGGCGGCCACGCGCAGGTCGATGTGGGGATGCAGCGCCTGCAGGCGGCCCAGCCGCGGCAGCAGCCACAGCCCGGCCACGCCGATGCTGGCGGTCAGCGTCACCGGCGCGTCGTCGGCCGCACGGCCCATGCTGCCGCACAGCTCCTGCAGCTCCTGCAGCATGCGGTCGGCGGCGGCAAACAGCTTGCGGCCTTCGGCCGTGAGGCCGATCGAGCGGTGGCCGCGCGTGAGCAGCTTGACGCCGAGCGCGTCTTCCAGCGCATGCACCTGCCGGCTCACGGCCGACTGCGTGAGGCACAAGTCCTCGGCCGCGAGCGTGATGCTCATGCGCCGGCCCACCGCGACGAAACCGCGCAGGAGATCCAGGGGCGGAAGCTTGACGAGGGGTGGCGGCATCTGAGGCCGAATGCTAAGGCCCGCCGGCCGCGAGCCGCCTAGCAACCGGGCAGGCCGGCAATCGTGCCCGGCAAGCCCTGGGGCGCCAGCCACACCGCACGCGGCACGCCCTCGACCGCCGCGAGCCACTGCGAAGCCGCCTGCCCGGCCGCCAGCACGAGCGCCAGGGCCAGCACGGCGGCGGCGTGTCGCATCGTGGGCGGCCTCATGCGGCCTGCAGCCGGCCGGACGAAGCCGCAGCCCGCTCGCGGATGGGCAGGTTCACCAGGCCGGCCAGCAGCGCCAGGCCGGCGCACAGCCACCACACCGCGTCGTAGGAGCCGGTCTGCTCGTACAGCGCGCCGCCCAGCCATACGCCGAGGAAGGAGCCGACCTGGTGGCTGAGGAACACCAGGCCGAACAGCGTGGCCATGTGGCGCGTGCCGAAGAAGGTGGCCACCAGGCCGCTGGTGAGCGGTGCCGTCGAAAGCCACAGCAGGCCCATCGCGGCGCTGAACAGCAGCACGCTGGCGGTGGACACCGGCACCAGCAGGAACAGCGCGGTCACCGCGGCGCGGCCAAAGTACACCGCGGCCAGCAGGTTCTTCTTGCTGTGCCGCCCGCCCCACACGCCCGCCATGTAGGCGCCCGCCACATTGAACAGCCCCACCAGCGCGATCGCCCAGGAGGCCACCTGCGCGCCGATGCCCTGGTCGATGAGATAGGGCGGGAAGTGGGTGGTGATGAAGGCCAGCTGGAAGCCGCAGACGAAGAAGCCCAGGATCAGCAGCACATAGCTCGGATGGCGCATCGCCGAGCCCAGCACTGCCCACAGGCCGGCTTCTGCGGCGGCCGATGGTGCGCGGGGCTGCCGGTCGCCCACCACGAATAGAGCCGCCGGTGCGATCAGCGCCGCCGCGCCGGCCAGGGCCCAGGCGCCGGCCTGCCAGCCGGCCGCCCCGATGAGGGCCTGGATGCAGGGCACCACCACGAACTGCCCCAGCGAGCCGGCGGCCGTGGCGAGCCCCAGCGCCCAGGAGCGGTGCGGCTCGGGCATCAGCCTGCCCAGCGCCGCCAGCACCGTGATGTACGAGGAGCCGCCCATGCCCAGCCCGGTGAGCAGACCTGCGCCGAGGATGAGCTGCGCCGGCGTGGCGGCGACGGCCATCGACGCCACGCCGCCGGCATACAGCAGCGCGCCCAGCAGCAGCACCCGCCGCGCGCCGAAGCGGTCGGCCACGATGCCGGCCAGCGGCTGCGCCACGCCCCATGCCAGGTTCTGGACCGCGATGGCGATCGCATAGGTTTCGCGCGAGACCGCGAGCTCGCGGCTCACGGGGTCGGTGAACAGCCCGAACGCGCTGCGCGCGCCGAACGACAGCAGCGAGATCAGGCAGGCCGCGAGCAGTACCACCGTGGTGGCGGGGCCCAGGCGTGTCGGCGACGACGGCATCTTCAGTCCCTTCGGAATGCAGCGAACACAGTGCCGCAAGGCTAGGGCGGGCACGACCGGGCTGGGTTGATCGTTTGGAAACCTCGCATGAGCGGCGCGCATGCGGCCCCGGGAGACATTGCTGCCAGCATGGCGCGGCCAATGCGTGTACCATGCGCGCCTGTAGACATTGCACAAGACCGTCGTTTCGAGGTCTCTTCTGTTCTCCCCCTGCGCTCGCAGCGGGTCTCGGTCGAATCCCCCGTCATTGATTTGCTTGGCTTTTCTGCACCTGCGCGAGCATGTGCTGCGCAGCATTTCTTTGACTCGATAGGAAATCGACATGACGACTCAAACCGGCACCGTGAAGTGGTTCGACGAAGGCAAGGGCTTCGGCTTCATCACGCCTGACGGCGGCGGCAAGGACCTCTTCGCCCACTTCAGCGAAATCAAGGCCACCGGCTACAAGACCCTGGCGGAAAGCCAGCGCGTCGAATTCGAAGTGACGCAGGGCAAGAAGGGCCCGCAAGCGTCCAACATCCGCCTCGCCTGACGAGCCACGCGCTCATCATCGCAGGCCGCATCCCTGGAAGGGGCCGCGGCCTGTGCCCGCTTCACTCACCGAAGGAGGCCCATGGCCAAGGAAGAACTGATCGAGATGAACGGCGTGGTCAACGAAGTGCTGCCCGACTCGCGCTACCGCGTGACGCTGGACAACGGCCACATCCTGGTGGCCTACACCTCGGGCCGCATGCGCAAGCACCACATCCGCATCCTGGCCGGCGACAACGTTTCGCTGGAGCTGTCGCCCTATGACCTGAGCAAGGGGCGCATCACCTTCCGCCACCTGCACCGTCCGTCGCCGGCGGCAGGCGGCAGCCGGCGCTAGCCTGGCCCTTCGGGGGAAACACCGAGGAAGATTCCGCGCTCGGCGGTCGTTGTGTCTCTCAACACGGCGTCCGTTCCAGGAATCTCCACAGCATGCGCGACCTGTCCTGCCTCGTGCTCGAAGAGCGTGATTTCCCCGTCCTGGCGGCGGCCTGCGGTGGCGACGCTTCGTTTCCCAAGCGCTGGCACGAGTGGCAGGAACTGATCGCCCTGGCGCGCAGCCAGGCGGGCGCCGACAGCGGCCCCGCCGTGGCGCTGGATCCGCACGACTTCATCGCCTGGTGCAACCAGCTCGACGTCTTGCCGTGCCTGGCCGCGCTGCGCGCCTACGCGATCTTGCAGCGGCCGGAAAATCGCGCGCGGCGGTACGGCAAGAAGCTGCTGTGCAGCGGTTTCGGGCCGCTGTGAGGCTGCCGGCCAGCAACGCCTAGGGATGGACCGCGCCGCGCGGCGGTGCGCAAATGCGCGTCCCTGCAACTCCGCGAGCCAGCCATGGCCCTCGACACCGAACAGACCGCCCTGTGGACGATGAACAACATCGTCTGGACGCTGGCCAAGCAGCTGATGGACAGCCAGCACGTCGACCGCAACGCCTTCAAGGCCGACCTCGAAGCGCTGCGGCGCGATGTGTCGCAGCGGTCCGACCTCGACTACGCCGCGGCCAAGCAACTGCTCGAGCAGTACCTGCGCCTGGCCGACCCCGACTGGCAGGCGCCCTGAGCCCCGCGGGCCGGCGCTGAAGCTATCCCGCGCGCGCCGCGGCACGGCCCGGCGCCGGCGCCAGCGTGCGCTGCACGGCCAGCGCCGCCCCGACCAGGCCTGCAGCCAGCAGGAAGGTCGAACGCATACCCTTCGCCACCGCGTCCGGTTGCGCAGCCGCCAGCGCCTCGGCCCCGGTGGCGAATGCAAACACGCCGCCCATCAGCGAGGCGCCGCACACCAGCCCCAGGTTGCGCGCCAGCGTGAGCAGGCCGGAAACAGCGCCGCGCTCGCGGGCGCTCACGCCCGTCATCACCGCGGTGTTGTTGGCCGCCTGGAACAGCGCGTAGTGGGCGGTGAGAAGCACGATCGTGCCCACGTAGCCGGCGATGCCCCAGGCCGCCGGCACGCTGATCAGGGCCACGCAGCCCACGCCCATGCCCAGCAGCCCGGCGAACGTCATGCGCCGTGCGCCATGGCGGTCCACCAGCCGGCCGGCCGGCACGCCGGCCAGCGCCGACATCGCCGGCCCGGCCGACATGACCAGCCCCACCAGCGCCATCTCCAGGCCCAGCGCGCCCTTGAGATAGAAGGGTCCGACCACCAGCGTGGCCATCATCACCGTGGAGACCAGCGCGCTCGTCGCCATGCCGGCGCGCAACTGCGGGTCGCGCAGCGCTTCGTGGCGAAAGGCGAAGGCCTGCAGCAGCGGGCTGGCCTTTGCATCGTCCGCACCCTGCGCGGCCACTGCCGGGCGGTCGGCCGGCAGCCAGCGCCAGGCGAGCAGCAAGGCCAGCAGGGTCAGCGGCACATTGACGAAGAAGATGACTCGCCAGCCGAAGCCTTCGATCAGCAAGCCGCCGAGCGTGGGTCCCAGCGCCGTGCCGACGGCCGAGGTGGTGCCCAGCAGGCCCATGGCCCGGCCGGTCTGCTGTTTCGGCACTGCATCGCCCACGAAGGCCATCGCCAGCGCCATCAGCAGCGCCGCCCCGACGCCTTGCAGGGCGCGCGCTGCCACGAGCAGCCACAGCGTAGGCGCCACGCTGCACAGCGCCGAGGCCGCGGCGAAGATCGCCAGGCCCGCCACCAGCAGCCGCCGGCGGCCGAGCCGGTCGCCCAGTGTGCCAGCGCCGACGACGAGCGCGGTGTTGGCCAGCAGGTAGGCCGCCACCACCCATTGCACCTGCTGGAATGGCGCGGCGAAGGCCTGCGCCAGCGCGGGCAGGGCCACGTTGGCGCTGCTGATGCCCAATGAGGGCAGCAGCATGCACAGCGACAGGCTGGCCAGCACCCAGCGCAGCCGGGCGGCTGCGCGCTGGTCGGATCTCGGTTCTCTCGACATGGCAGGGGCCGTGTTGCGGCCGGGGCAGTGGGGATGCGCAGACGATAGGTGCTCGCGTATCGTGGCGGAAGGCGCATCATCTGCACTTCATTCGTGCGCCTGGCGCCATGTCTAGACAACCAACCCCGCGACCCCTCCCATGTCGAGACCCGACCTGAACCTGCTGTTCACGCTGGATGTGTTGCTGGCCGAAGCCAGCGTCGCGCGGGCCGCGCGCCGGCTGCGGCTCAGCCCCTCGGCCATGAGCCGGGCGCTGGCGCGCCTGCGCGCGACCACCGGCGACCCGCTGCTGGTGCGCGCCGGGCGCGGGATGGTGCCCTCGCCGCGCGCGCTGGAGCTGCGCGAGCGGGTGCGCCAGATCGTGCAGGAAGCCGAGTCGGCGCTGCGCCCGGCCCGTGCGCTCGACCTGCGCAGGCTGGTGCGCACCTTCACGCTGCGTACCAGCGACGGCTTCGTCGAGACTTATGGCCCCGGCCTGATCAAGCGCTTGGGCGAACAGGCGCCCGGCGTGCGGCTGCGCTTCGTGCCCAAGACCGACCGGGACAGCACACCGCTGCGCGACGGCAGCGTCGACCTGGAAACCGGCGTGGTCGGCAAGGCCACCGGCCCGGAGGTGCGGGCGCAGGCGCTGCTGCGCGACCGCTTCGTGGGCGTCGTGCGCAAGGACCATCCGCTGTGCAAGGGCAAGGTCACCGCTGCGCGCTACGCCGCCGGCCGGCATGTGGCGGTGTCGCGGCGCAGCAGCGACAGGGGGCTCATCGACGAGGCCCTGGCGCCGCTGGGTCTGCAGCGGGAGCTGGCGGCGGTGGTGGGCGGGTTTTCGGCCGCGCTCGCGCTGGCCCGCGCGACGGACCTGATCGCCACCGTGCCCGAACGCCACACGCGGGGCCTGCGCGACGGGATGTTCAGCTTTGCACTGCCCATGGCCACGCCCGAGATCACCGTCTCGCTGCTGTGGCACCCGCGGCTGGACGCCGACGCGGCACACCGCTGGCTGCGCGGCTGCGTACGGGCCGTGTGCGCCGCCGACAATACACCGGTGCCTTGATGGCAGGAGAACGGATGAAGACCTACGACATCGATGTGCAGCGCCTCAAATCGGTGAAGCACGACAAGGGCCTGATCGAACTGGGCACCGACGTGCTGGTGATGCCGCGCCCGGCGCGCGAGGACCAGCCCGCCACCAGCTACCTGCGCCTGCCGGTGGAGCACGCCCGCACCTTGTTGATCCTGCTGAAGCAGCAGCTGGCCGAACTGGACAAGCTGCAGCCGCGCAGCCGGCGCTCGGGCCGATGCTGAGGCTCAACCGGCATCGCGGCGTGCGGTGGCCTGCAGCAACTGCGCTACCACCGCTACCGCAATCACCGCCGGCTCCTTGCCGGTGACGCCCGGCAGCCCGATCGGGCACGCCATGCGCTGCAGCGTGGCCTCGTCGATCCCGCGCTCGCGCAGCCGGTGCTGAAAGCGCGCACGCTTGGTCGCCGAGCCGATCAGCCCCAGGTAGCCGAAGTCGCGGCGCCGCAGCACCGCCTCCACGATCCTCAGGTCCAGGTCGTGGCTGTGCGTGAGCACCAGGTATGCCGCGCCGGGCGGCGCGTGGTCCACCTCGGCCTGCACCTCGTCGACGCACACACGCTCGATGTGCGGCGGCAGCGCCTGGGCCGGCGCGCCGGACCCGGCGTCGCGCTCGTCGATCCAGCTCACCTTGCAGTCGATGCCGCCGAGGATGCGCACGATGGCTTGGCCCACGTGGCCGGCGCCGTAGAGCTGCAGCGTGAAACGCGGCGCCGGTTCGGGCCACTGCGCCAGCAGCTCCGCGCTCAGGCGGCGGGTGCGCAGCGTCACCGCGCCGCCGCAGCATTGGCCCAGCGAAGGGCCCAGCGCATAACGGCGTTCGGTGGGCGCGGGGTCGTCTTGCTGCAAGCGCATGCGGGCTTGGGCAATCGCCTGCAGCTCCAGATGCCCGCCGCCGATGGTGCCTTCTGCCGCGTCCGCGCTGACCAGCATGCGCGCACCGGCTTCGCGCGGCGTGGAGCCTTGCGCCTCGATGACCTGCACGACCATGGCGGCCCGGCCCTGCGCCAGCCAGGCGGCGGCGGCGCGGCGCAGTGCGGCTTCGCTCATCGCAGCGTCAGCCCAGCGCGCCCAGCGCCCGCATGATCGCCTCGGGCGTGGCGGGAGCGTCCAGCCGCGGGTCGCTGCCGGGCCCCAGCGCCGCGGCCACCGCATCGCGGAGCGCCAGCCACACAGAGAACGCCAGCAGCAGCGGCGGCTCGCCCACGGCCTTGCTGCGGTGAATGCTGTCCTCGGCATTGCGGTTTTCATACAGCCGCACGAAGAGCTCGGCGGGCACGTCGTTGGCGGTGGGGATCTTGTAGGTGCTGGGCGCGTGCGTCAGCAGTGCGCCGGTCTGCGGGTGCCACACCAGCTCTTCGGTGGTGAGCCAGCCCATGCCCTGCACGAAGCCGCCCTCGACCTGCCCCAGGTCGATCGCCGGGTTCAGCGACCGGCCCACGTCGTGCAGCAGGTCGGCGCGCAGCAAGCGCCATTCGCCGGTGAGCGTGTCCACCAGCACCTCGCTCACCGCGGCGCCATAGGCGTAGTAGTAGAAGGGGCGGCCCTGCAGCGTCTCGCGGTTCCAGTGCAGGCCCGGCGTGGCGTAGAAGCCGTCGCTCCACAGCTGCACGCGTTCGAGGTAGGCGCGCGCCACGAGGTCGCAAAACGGCAGGCGGGCGCCGTTGACGCTCACGGTGTCGTCGCCGAAGCACACCTCGTCGGCGCTGCCGCCGTGCATGCGGGCCATCAACGCAGCCAGGCGCTGCCGGATCTGGCGCGCCGCGTCTTGCGCGGCCTTGCCGTTCAGGTCGGCGCCGGTGGAGGCGGCCGTGGCCGAGGTGTTGGCGACCTTGCTGGTGTCGGTGGCGCTGACGCGCACGCGCTCGAACGGCACGCCGAGCTCGTGCGCCACCACCTGCGCCACCTTGGTGTTCAGGCCCTGGCCCATCTCGGTGCCGCCGTGGTTCACCAGGATCGAGCCGTCCTGGTACACGTGCACCAGCGCGCCGGCCTGGTTGAGATGGGTCACGTTGAACGAGATGCCGAACTTCACCGGGCTGAAAGCCAGGCCCTTCTTGAGCACCGGACTCATCGCGTTGAAGCGCGCGATGCCCAGGCGCCGCGCGGCGTAGTCGCTGCTGGCCACGAGCTGCTCGGTCAGGTCGTGGATGACGTTGTCCTCGACCCGCTGGCCATAGGGCGTGGTGTCGTTGGTGTGGACGCCGTAGTAGTTGGCGCGGCGCACCGCCACCGGGTCGCGCTGCAGCCGCCGCGCGATGCGCTCGACGATGCTTTCGATCGCAATCGCGCCCTGTGGCCCGCCAAAGCCGCGGAACGCGGTGTTGCTCTGGGTGTTGGTGCGCGCCAGATAGCCGTGGATGCCCACGTGGGGCAGCCAGTAGGTGTTGTCGAAGTGGCAGATCGCGCGCGTCATCACCGGGCCGCTCAGGTCGGCCGAGAAGCCGGCGTTGGCGATCATGTGGATTTCCACGCCGAGGATGCGGCCGTCGCCGTCGAAGCCCACGTCGTAGTCGTATTCGAAGCCGTGGCGCCGGCCCGTGGCCAGGAAGTCGTCGTCGCGATCCAGGCGCAGCTTGACCGGGCGTTGAAGCCGCTGGGCCGCCACGCCGGCCACGCAGGCGAACAGCGCGCTTTGCGATTCCTTGCCGCCGAAGCCGCCGCCCATGCGCCGGCATTCCACCTTCACATGGTGCGCGTTCAGCGCGCAGGCGTGGGCCACCACGAGCTGCATCTCGCTGGGGTGCTGGGTGGAGCAGTGCAGCTGCAGGCCGCCGTCGTCGGTGGGCAGCGCGTAGCTGATCTGGCCTTCGAGGTAGAACTGCTCCTGTCCGCCCACGCTGAGGCTGCCTTGCAGGCGGTGCGGCGCGGCGGCGATGGCGGCCCGCGGGTCGCCGCGGCTCAGGTGCATCGGCGGCAGCACATAGCGCTGCTGCGCATGCGCCTCGCGTGCGCCCAGCACGGCGGGCAGCGGCTCGATGCGGACGACTTCCCTGGCCAGCGCTGCGGCGCGGCGCGCGGCCAGGCGGGTCTGGGCCACCACCGCAAACACCGGCTGGCCCAGGTAGTGCAGTTCGCCCTCGGCCAGGATCGGATCGTCGTGCACGATCGGGCCGCAGTCGTTGCGGCCCGGAATGTCGTCGGCGGTGAGCACGCTCACCACGCCGGGCAGCGCGCGCAGGCGATCGAGGTCGATGCCGAGCAGGCGGCCATGGGCCACGGGCGACAGGCCCAAGGCTGCGTGCAGCGTGCCGGCAGCCTCGGGAATGTCGTCGACGTAGGCGGCACGGCCGCTCACGTGCAGCGCGGCGCTTTCGTGGGGGCGCGCCACGCCCACCTGCGGCGCGGGCTCGTCCAGGGTTTGAAGGGGCGCATCCGCGAGCCGGTTCATGCGATCTCCTTCATGCGCGCACCTCATGCCATACGTCCAGCTCCGCAAGGGGCAGCGGCGCTTCGCTGCGGGTCTCGAGCCAGAAACGCCGGAGCAGTTGCCGTGCCACATGGGCACGGTACGCAGCGCTGGCGCGCAGGTCGGTCAGCGGCGCGTAGTCGGCTTGCAGCGCCTGCATCGCCGCCTGCACCGTGGCCTCGCGCCAGGGCTGGCCGGTCACGGCGCCTTCGGCGTTGGACGCGCGCTTGACGATCGCAGCCATGCCGCCGAAGGCAAAGCGCGCGGCCACCACGGTGTCGCCCTGCAGCTCGACGCTCAGGCCCGCCGCCACGGCCGAGATGTCGCTGTCGAAGCGCTTGGAGACCTTGTACGCACGCATGCGCTGCGCAGCAGTGGGCAGCGGCACTTCCACCGTCTCGATGAACTCGCCGGGCTCCAGGCGGTTGCGCATGTAGTCGACGTAGAAGTCGTGCAGCGGCAGGCGGCGCTGCTGCGCGCCGCGCCGCAGCAGCAGCGTGGCGTTCAGGGCGATCAGCACCGGCGCGCCGTCCCCGATGGGCGAGCCGTTGGCGAGGTTGCCTGCCAGCGTGCCGGCGTGGCGCACCGGCGGCGAGGCGAAGCGCAGCCACATGGCCTGCAGCTGCGGCCAGTGGGCCGCCAGCGCGGACCAGGAGGCTTCCAGGCTCACCGCGGCGCCGATGCGCAGCGTGCCATCGGTGTTTTCGATGCGCTGCAGCTCCGCCACCTCGCCGATGAAGAGGATGTCGCCGAGCGTTCGCATCTGCTTGTTCACCCACAACCCGATGTCGGTGCAGCCGGCCAGCAGCCGCGCCTGCGGATGCGCCGCGCGCAGCGTGGCGAAGTCGGCGAGGTTGCGCGGGGCCCAGAAGCGCTGGCCTTCGTGCTCGTAGCCCAGCGGCTCGTCGCGTCGCAGCGCCTGCAGCTGCGCGGCCAGGGCCTGCAGCGGCAGGCGCCGGGCTGGCAGCTCGAACATGCGCTGCCCGGCGTCGAGGATGGGGCGGTAGCCGGTGCAGCGGCACAGGTTGCCGGCCAGGTCGTCGGCCAGTTGCGCGCGGGTGGGTCGGGTGCGGGCAGCGCAATGTCTTTCGTAGCTGGCCGCCAGGCTCATCACGAAGCCGGGGGTGCAGAAGCCGCATTGCGAGCCGTGGCACTCCACCATGGCCTGCTGCACCGGATGCAGCGCCTCGGGCGCGGCGGCATCGCACAAGTCTTCGACCGTCAGCACGGCCTTGCCGTCGAGCGCGGGCACGAACTGCATGCAGGCGTTGACCGGCTTCAACTGCACCGCGCCCTGCGCATCGAGGCTGCCCACCAGCACCGTGCAGGCCCCGCAGTCGCCCTCGGCGCAGCCTTCCTTGGTGCCGGTGCAGCGGGCGTCTTCGCGCAGCCAGTCGAGCAGCGTGCGCGTGGGGGCGGCATGGTCGATGCTGGCGATGCGGCCGCGATGCACCAAGCGGATGGGGCGGATGTCCATACTTTCACTAAGTTAGCGTGCGCGCTTGCCGGGCGTATACGATGCCGAGCATAGGCGGTATTCGCCTCAGCGTATGACGGGTCCGGTGGCGTTCGCCAACATCGGCCCACTTTTCAAAGGGTCTCCATGGGCATGCGGCTGGCCGTTCGCGGCGACCTGCTCGATTTCACCGCCGATCCGGGGCTGGACGATGCCAGCGGCCCGGGCGCGCGTTTCCGCGCCGACCACTGGCTGCTGGTGGAGCAGGGCGTGGTCGTGGGCGCGCAGCCCGCGGCCGAGCCGCTGCAAGGCGACTGGGAACGGCACGACTTCAGCGGCAAGCTGGTGCTGCCCGGCTTCATCGACACCCACGTCCACAGCGGCCAGCTCGACGTGATCGGCTCCTACGGCAGCGCCTTGCTCGATTGGTTGGAGACGCACACCTTTCCCGCCGAGCGGCGCATGGCCGATGCGGTGCATGCGCGCCGCGTGTCGGCGCTGTTCCTCGATGCGCTGCTGGCCACCGGCACCACCAGCGCGGCGGTGTTTCCCACCGTGCATGCGGAGTCGGTCGATGCGCTGTTCGAGGCCGCCCAGGCGCGCGGCATGCGGGTCATCGCCGGCAAGGTGCTGATGGACCGGCATGCCCCCGACAACCTGCGCGACGACGTGCTGCGGTCGGAGGCGCAGTGCCGCTCGCTCATCGAGCGCTGGCACGGCCAGGGCCGCCTGGCCTATGCGGTGACGCCGCGCTTCGCGCCCACCAGCAGCGACGCGCAGCTCGCGATGGCCGGCCGCCTGCTGGCCTGGCGCCCCGGGCTGTACATGCAGACCCACGTGGCCGAGAACCGCGACGAGGTGCGCTGGGTGGCCGAGCTGTTCCCGCAGGCGCGCAGCTACCTCGACGTGTATGCCCGGCACGGCCTGCTCAACGAGCGCGCGATCTTCGCCCACGGCATCTGGCTCGACGAGGCCGATCGCGCGGCGCTGCGGGCCGCCGGGGCGCAGATCGCGCATTGCCCTTCGTCCAACCTCTTTCTCGGCAGCGGGCTGTTCGACTGGGCCGCCGCCGAAGGCGCGGGCGTGGCGGTGAGCTTCGGCTGCGACGTGGGCGGCGGCACCAGCCTGTCGATGCTGCGCACCATGGCCGACGCCTACAAGGTGCAGGCCATGGCCGGCCGGCGCGTGACGGCATGGAAGTGCCTCTACACCGCGACGCTGGGCGCCGCGCGTGCGCTCGAGCTGCAACAGGAGATCGGCAGCTTCGCGCTCGGTACACTCGCCGACGTGGCGGTGTGGGACTGGGCGGTGGGCCCGGTGGCGCAGCGGCGGCACGAGGTGGCGCGCGACTTGCATGACCGCCTGTTTGCCTGGATGACTCTGGCCGACGAGCGCAACCTCGCGGCGACCTACGTGGCCGGTCAACGGCGCTTTGACAGAACCGCATCGCCGATCGCATGAACGCCGCACCGCTGCGCCTGGAGTTGTCGGGCATCACGAAGCAATACCCCGCGGTGCGCGCCAACGACAACGTGTCGCTGCGCGTGCAGCCCGGGCAGATCCACGCGGTGCTGGGCGAAAACGGCGCGGGCAAGTCCACGCTGATGAAGATCATCTACGGCGCGGTGCAGCCCGACGCCGGCGAACTGCGCTGGAACGGCAACCCGGTTCAGGTGAAGAACCCGCACGAGGCGCGCACGCTGGGCATCTCGATGGTGTTCCAGCACTTCTCGCTGTTCGACACGCTCACCGCGGCCGAGAACGTGTGGCTCGGCCTGGGGAAGCAGCAGCCGCTGTCGCAGGTGGTCGAACGCGTTCGCGCCGTGGCCGGCGAGTACGGCCTGGAGGTGGACCCGCTGCGCCCGGTGCACACCCTCTCGGTGGGCGAACGGCAGCGGGTGGAGATCGTGCGCGCGCTGCTGACCAACCCGCAGCTGCTGATCCTCGACGAGCCCACCTCGGTGCTCACGCCGCAGGCGGTGGAAAAGCTCTTCGTCACGCTGCGCCGCCTGAGCGGCCAAGGCTGTTCCATCCTCTACATCAGCCACAAGCTCGACGAGATCCGCAGCCTGTGCCACCACTGCACCGTACTGCGCGGCGGCAAGGTGACGGGCGAGGTCGACCCGACGCAGGAGACCAATGCCTCGCTGTCGCGCCTGATGATCGGCGCCGAGCCGCCGCAACTGGAGCACCGCGCGCCGAAGCTGGGCGCGCTGGCGCTGCAGGTCCACGCGCTGAGCACGCCCAAGCGCGACCCCTTTGCCACCGAGCTGCGCGGCGTGGCGCTGCAGCTGCGCGCCGGCGAGATCCTGGGGGTGGCCGGCGTGTCGGGCAACGGCCAGCAGGAACTGATGGCCGCGCTGTCGGGCGAGGACGATCGCTCGCCGCCGGGCAGCATCAAGCTCTTCGGGCAGGACATCTCGCGCCGCGGTCCGCGCGCGCGCCGCCATCTGGGCTTGCACTTCGTGCCCGAGGAACGGCTGGGCCGCGGCGCGGTGCCCACGCTGTCGCTGGCGCAGAACACCCTGCTCACGCGCACCGAGGCCGTGAGCCGCAGCGGCTGGGTGAAGACGGCCGAGGTGCGCCGGCTGGCCGAGTCGCTGATCGCACGCTTCAACGTCAAGGCCGGCGGGCCGGCCGCGGCGGCCAAGAGCCTGTCCGGCGGCAACCTGCAGAAGTTCCTGGTGGGCCGCGAGATCGACGCGAAGCCCAAGGTGCTGATCGTCTCGCAGCCCACCTGGGGCGTGGACGTGGGCGCCGCTGCTCAGATCCGCGGTGAGTTGCTGAAGCTGCGCGACGCGGGCTGCGCGGTGCTGGTGGTCAGCGAGGAGCTGGAGGAATTGTTCGAGATCAGCGACCGGCTGGTGGTGATGGCGCAAGGGCGGCTGTCGCCGTCGATCCCGCGCGCGCAGGCCAGCGTGCAGCAGATCGGCGAGTGGATGTCAGGGCTGTGGGATGCCGAGGCCGCGGAGCGCGCACATGCTGAAGCTTGAAGCGCGGCCACAGCCTTCGAAGGCCATGTCCATTGCCTCGCCGCTGATCGCGCTGGCGATCACGGTGCTCATCGGCATCGGCCTGTTCGTGCTGCTGGGCAAGGACCCGGTCAAGGGCCTGCAGATGTTCTTCGTGGAGCCGGCGAAGAACGCCTATGCGTGGTCGGAGCTCTCGATCAAGGCGGTGCCGCTGGTGCTGATCGCGCTGGGCCTGGCGGTGTGCTTCCGCGCCAACCTGTGGAACATCGGCGCCGAAGGGCAGTTCGTGCTGGGCGCGCTGGCGGCCGGCTGGGTGGCGATGCAGGCCGGTGCCGACACCGGCCGCTGGATCGTGGCGGCCATCCTGGTGGCCGGCGTGCTGGGCGGCATGTTGTGGGCCGGCATCGTCGCGCTGCTGCGCGACCGCTTCAACGCCAACGAGATCCTCGTGAGCCTGATGCTGGTGTACGTGGCCGACATGCTGCTGAACTACCTGGTCTACGGGCCCTGGAAGGACCCGCAGGGCTACAACTTCCCGCAGACCGTGACCTTCGCCGCGGCCACCAAGGTCCCGCGCCTGTTCGAAGGCAGCCTGCGCATCAACATCGGCACGCTGGTTGCGCTGGCGGCCGTGGCGGCGTGCTGGCTGTTCCTGTTCCGCACCTACCGCGGCTTCCAGCTGCAGGTGGGCGGGCTGGCGCCGGCGGCCGCACGCTATGCGGGCTTTTCGTCGCGCACCGCGTTGTGGACCGCGCTGCTGCTGTCGGGCGGCATGGCGGGCCTGGCGGGCGGGCTGGAGGCGGCCGGGCCGCTGGGGCAGCTCACGCCCTATGTGCCGGCGGGCTACGGCTTCGCCGCCATCATCGTGGCCTTCGTCGGGCGCCTGCACCCTGTGGGCATCGTGTTCTCTGCGCTGCTGATGAGCATGTTCTACATCGGCGGCGAGCTGGCGCAGTCGCGGCTGGGGCTGCCGAAGTCGATCACGGGTGTGTTCCAGGGGCTGCTGCTGTTCTCGCTGCTGGCCTGCGACACCTTGATCCACTACAGAGTCCGTCGCACGCATGCCACCCCGGCCGCTGCCAGCGTGTCGACGGCGCAAGCCAAGGTGAAAGAAGCCTGATGGACGCGGTTGCACTGCTCATAGCCGCCACGCTGAACGCTGGCACCGTGCTCGCCATCGCGGGCCTCGGCCTCTTGATCAACGAGCGTGCCGGCATCGTGAACCTGGGTGCCGAAGGCATGATGCTCGTGGCCGCGATCGCGGGCTTCGCCACCGCGGTGCATACCGGCAGCGACTGGCTGGCCTTCGCCGCCGGCATGGGCGCGGGGGCCTTGCTGGCCGCCGCCTTTGGCGTGCTGGTGATCTGGCTCAACACCAACCAATACGCCTCCGGGCTGGCCCTGAGCCTGTTCGGTGCCGGCTTCTCGGCCTTTGCCGGCATCTCGTACACGCAAGAGAAGCTGGGCCCCCGGCCGCACTTCGACGTGCCGCTGCTGGGGGACATCCCCTTCCTGGGGCCGGCGCTGTTCAGGCAGCACCCGGTCGTGTATTTCGCGGTGCTGCTCACGATGGTGCTGGCCTGGTTCCTGTATCGCTCGCGCGCCGGGCTGGTGCTGCGCGCGGTGGGCGAGTCGCCCGAGTCGGCGCACGCGCTGGGCTACCCCGTGCGCAGGATCCGGCTGGCGGCGGTGGTGGCCGGCGGCGCGCTGTGCGGGCTGGCGGGTGCGTATGTCTCGGTGATCTACACGCCGCTGTGGGTGGAGGGCATGATCGCCGGCAAGGGCTGGATCGCGCTGGCGCTCACCACCTTTGCCACCTGGCGGCCCGCGCGCGTGCTGCTGGGGGCGTACCTCTTCGGCGGCGTGACGATGCTGCAGTTTCACCTGCAGGGCGAGGGCGTGGAGATCCCGAGCCAGTTGCTCACGGCGATGCCGTATCTGGCGACCATCGTGGTGCTGGTGCTGATCTCGCGCAACCCCACATGGATCCGCGTCAACATGCCGGCCTCGCTTGGCAAGCCGTTCTTTCCCGGCTCCTGAGCCAGAATCGCCGTTTCATCCTTTCACCCCCTGGACGGAGAGAGACCTCATGACCATTTCGAAGCGCTCGCTGATCAAGCTGGCCGGCTGGAGCACGCTGGCCGCCACCGCGGCCCTCGTGGGTTGCGGCAAGAAGGAAGAGGCAGCGCCTGCCGCCCCGGCCGCCAGCGCACCCGCGTCGGCCGCCTCGGCGGCGGCCAAGCCCGAACCGCTGAAGATCGCCTTTGCCTACGTGGGCCCGGTGGGAGATGGCGGCTGGACCTTCGCGCACGACAACGGCCGCAAGGCGATCGAAAAGGAATTCGGCGACAAGGTCGTGACCAGCTACGTGGAGAAGGTGCCCGAAGCGGCGGACGCCGAGCGCGTGTTCCGCGACATGGTGGGCCAGGGCAACAAGCTGATCTTCGGCACCACCTTCGGCTACATGGAGCCGATGCTCAAGGTGGCGCCCGACGCCAAGGACGTGAAGTTCGAGCACGCCACCGGCTACAAGAGCGCCGAGAACCTGCGGGCCTACGATTCGCGCACCTACGAGGGCGCCTACATGGCCGGCGTCATCGCCGGCGGCATGACCAAGACCAACACGCTGGGCGTGGTGGGCTCGATCCCCATCCCCGAGGTGATCCGCAACATCAACTCGTTCACGCTGGGCGCGCAGAGCGTGAACCCGAAGATCAAGACCAAGGTGGTGTGGGTGAACGAATGGTTCAACCCGCCGAAGGAAACCGAAGCGGCGCAGTCGCTGCTCAACGGCGGCGCCGACGTGCTGTTCCAGAACACCGACTCCAGCGCCGTGCTGCAGACCGCAGAGAAGGCCGGCAAGTACGCTTTCGGCTGGGACAGCGACATGACGGCCTATGGCCCCAAGGCGCACCTGGCCTCGGCGATCATCAACTGGGCCCCGTACTACGTGCACGCCACGCGCGAGGTGCTCGAAGGCAAGTGGCAGACGAGCAAGGACAAGATCTGGTGGGGCGTGAAGGAAGGCGCCATCGACATCGTGTCCATCTCCGACAAGGTGCCCGCCGAGCTGAAGGACAAGGTCGAGAAGGTCAAGGCCGGCTTGAAGGACGGCAGCTTCGTGATCTGGAAGGGCCCGGTCGTCGACAACACCGGCAAGACCGTGCTCGAGAAGGACCAGGTCGCGGACGACAACTTCCTGGGCGGCATCAACTTCTACGTCAAGGGCGTGGAAGGCAAGGTCCCGACCGGGAAGTGATGGAGCCCCCGGCCGCTGGGGCGGCCGCCCCCCGAGGGGGCTGCGACCCGCGACCGGGAAACCCGGATCGCGAGTCGGGCGCTAAGTGATGCTGCCCCTGGCCGCTCTCGCGGCCTGTCCCAGGGGGACACCCGCCCCTCGGGGGCGGGTGTGGGGTGGGGCTGCATGTCACCCCTTGGGGATGCGCTTGCGCATCCCCTGGCCGCGAATGCGGCCTCTTGTTTTTGAAGGGAGAACGCCATGAGCGCCGCGATCAACTTCAACGCGATACCGCGCAGCCAGCTGCCGCTGCTGCTCAAGCGCATGCCCAAGGCCGAGCTGCACCTGCACATCGAGGGTTCGCTGGAGCCTGAGCTGATCTTCACGCTGGCGCAGCGCAACGGCGTGAAGCTGGCCTACCCCAGCGTGGCCGCGCTGCGCGAGGCCTATGCCTTCACCGACCTGCAGAGTTTCCTCGACATCTACTACGCCGGCGCCTCGGTGCTGCTGAAGGCACGGGACTTCGAGGACATGGCGATGGCGTATTTCGCCAAGGCGGCTTCGGAGCACGTGCGCCATGCCGAGATCTTCTTCGACCCGCAAACCCACACCGAACGCGGCGTGAGTTTCCAGACCATGATCGAAGGGCTGGCGCGCGCCCAGGCCCGGGCGCGCGACGAGTTGGGCGTGAGCAGCGCGCTCATCATGTGCTTCCTGCGCCATCTGAGCGAGGAGTCGGCCTTGCAGACGCTGGAGCAGGCGCTGCCGTACCGCGACCGCTTCATCGGCGTGGGGCTGGACAGCGGCGAGCGCGGCAACCCGCCTGAGAAGTTCGCCCGTGTGTTCGCACGCTGCCGCGAGCTGGGACTGCACATCGTGGCCCATGCCGGCGAAGAAGGGCCGCCAGCCTACATCGGCTCAGCGCTCGACGTGCTGAAGGCCGAACGCATCGACCACGGCGTGCGCTGCGTGGAAAGCCCGGCCCTGGTGCAGCGCCTGGCGCGCGAGCAGGTGCCGCTCACCGTGTGCCCGTTGTCGAACGTGAAGCTGTGCGTGTTCCCCACGCTGGCCGATCACAACCTGAAGGCGCTGCTCGACGCGGGCCTGAAGGCCACGGTGAACTCCGATGACCCGGCCTACTTCGGCGGCTACGTGAACCAGAACTACGTGGAGACTTTCGAGGCGCTGCCCGAACTCGATGCGCGCGATGCCTACACGCTGGCGCGCAACAGCTTCGAGGCCAGCTTTGCGCCGGCGGCTGACAAGCTGCGCTGGATCGAAGAGCTGGACCAGGCGTTCCTGCAGGCCGCGGTGGCGGGCGCCTGAACGTTCAAGGCAAAGGCGGGTCGGCGGCCTGCCGCTGCAAGGCGGCCATCATCTGGCGCCGGTGCGCCTCGTGGGCGGCACGGGCAAGCTCGGCCTGGTGTTCGGCCGCGGACACCGAGGCGGCCGGCTCCGCGGGCAGCGGCGGCTGGACCCAGCGCCTGGTGGCGCCACCTCCGAAGGCGATGCGCAGGGGCGCGAACACCACACCCCGCACCGGCGCCGATCCGGGCGCTGCCGGGGCTTGCGCCAGGGCCCGCGGCGCGGAAGCCGGCGCGGTGACGGGCACAGGCGCCGCCGCCGCGAGCCTGCGCTTCGGTGTCGCCCTGGGCTGCACGGGCGCCTGGACGGGCGCGACCGCCGCCGCCGACGCTGCCGCAACGTTCAGCCACAGCATCGCCGGCCTTGACGGCACCGCCTGGCGCGGCGGCACCGGCCGCGAAGCCTGCATCACCAGCGCGAACACCAACCCATGCGCCAGCAGCGAAGCGGCCATGCCAGCGCCAAAGCCCAGCGGCCACCGCGCATCCGGCTTGGCCGGTCCGCTGGTGGCGCCCCCTTGAGCAACTGTCGCCCGGCCGCTCCGAAGACAGTTGCTCGCCCCCTCGGGGGGCGGACGCGGTACCCCGCGGCCGGGGGCCGACACACAAGCAACTGTCGCCCGGCCGCTCCGAAGACAGTTGCTCGCC
>JBFLWE010000055.1:0-16155 GCA_040758375.1 Pseudomonadota bacterium | reverse complement strand
CCCTCGGGGGGCGGACGCGGTACCCCGCGGCCGGGGGCCGACACACAAGCAACTGTCGCCCGGCCGCTCCGAAGACAGTTGCTCGCCCCCTCGGGGGGCGGACGCGGTACCCCGCGGCCGGGGGCCGGCATGCAAGGGGGAAGCGCCGCAGGCGCTCCGGGCCTGGGCCACATCAGTATTTCACTTCACCCTGGATGACCCGCGGCGCATCGGTCACCGTGGGCTTGGCCCCGATGTAGATGCTGCTGTTCGGGTCGCTCGGGTCGGCCAGGCTGGCGGCCGTGGGCAGCGTGAGTCCGCTGGGCAGATCGAGTCCCGCGGCGGTGCACACCGACAGGTCCTTCTTCGCGAAGCGGATCTCACGCTCCAGCCACTTGGCCAGCAGCGGCGTGCCGTTGTGCGTGACGCGGCCCAGCACCTCGTCGAACGGGATCACGAAGGCCGGCACGTAGCGCGAGTTCGGGCTGTCGCAGCTCACGCGCTCGTTGGTCAGGTGCGAGACGCAATGGCCGGGAATGCCCCACAGCTCGCCGAAGCCGCCGTAGTCGAGCACGATGGACTTGCCGGCGTAGGCGCCATAGGCCGCGCCCGAGGGCACCGTGAAGTTCACCTGCAGCGGCGCCTCGAACGACACGACCTGGCCGGTGGCGTCCTTCAGCGCGGCGAACTGGTTCCACTGGTTGGGACCGGTCTCCCACTGGTAGAACACGTCGGCCTGCTCCATGGCCCAGTCGCAGTACTGGCTGGCGTCGTGCTGGCATTGCGCGGCCGCCAGCGAGGTGACCATGCGCCCGGTACGCACGCCCCACTGGAACTGCGGCCGCGCCTGCAGCGCCTGGCGGTCGGTGAACGTGACGGCGGCGCCGTTGCCGTCCTTCATCAGCGCCGAGGCGCTGTCCATCGTGTAGCTCACCACGTCGCCGGCGCCGCGCGGGCCCCAGGTGTTGAAGGTGCTTGCAACGAAAGGCGAGGGCGCCGTGGAGCCGTCGGCAAAGTAGCCGGCGATCGTGGCCGCGGTGGGGCAGTCGCGCAGGCAGTACAGCGTGCCGGGCATGTCGGCCGGGTACACCAGGTCCTGCACGCGGTAGATCGCGTGGATGCTGGCCGACTGCACCGAGCCGCTCACGCCCTCCAGCGGGATGAACAGCTCGCCGCCGAGCGACTGCGACCAGCCGCGCGCGCCGCCCATGTTGGCGAAAAACGAGGGCTGCACGCTCTGCTCCGCGGGCAGGTCGCTGTTCTGGCAGGGGCCGCTGTTGCAGTCGATGGTGCCCGTGACCTTGAACACGCCGTTGGCGTCGTCCCAGTACATCTCGTACTGGCGGTTGGGCTCTGCGCCGGCGAAGAAGTTGGTGGTGTCGCCCACCCAGGTCTGGAACTTGATCTTGTCCAGCGAGGCCAGCGTGCGCGTCTGCTTGGTGTACTTCATCAGACGGCCTTCGGCCTTGAGCAGCGTGTAGTCGGTCTTGGTGGGCGGGGCGTCCTGGTTGTACTGCACGCGCTGCAGCGTCGCGCCGCTGGCCACGCCGGCTTCGGGCGGCAGCCACAAGCCCCAGTAGCCCATGTGGCCGTGGTAGACCTTGCCGTCGCCGGCGGTGTAGTCCACCGGGAAGCCGGAGTTGCGGGTGATGCGCTCGCCGGTGCTGGCGTCGTACAGGCCGTAGCGCCACACGGACATGCCGGTGTCCGCGTCCTGCGCGTCGCGGCTGAAGCACTGGTCGCCGTTGGCGTCGGCACGGCGGAAGTAGTTGGCGTTGTAGGCGAACGAGAAGCTCACGTCGTGGCCCATTTCGTTCATCTGCAGCACGCCGGCGCCCGCGTCGGGGCCGCTGGTGGTCAGGCGCAGCGCGCGCGTCTGGCCGCCGCCGCCGGGGCCGTCGCTCTCGGTCTCGTAGTAGCTGATGCCCGCGGCGCTGCCTTCGAGGAAGCCGCGCATCATGCACTGCGACATGCCCTCGCCCTTGCCGCAATAGTCCATGCGGAACACGCCGTAGGGGTTGGTGTCGGTGGGTGACTCGGTGGCCGAGACGTTGACGTGGATGGTGGCCTTGAAGTCCTCTTCCTCCTCTTCGACCCACACCCGCACGCGCATGGGGTCGTCGTTGGAGTCGCGCGTGGAGTTCACGATCGCGTTCATGTACTCCGGCGCGTTGGAGGCCGAGCTGCCCGAGCCGGCATTGCCGCTGCTCGAGCGGCTTTCGGCATCGCACACCTTCTTGTCCACCAGCGCGAGGTAGTTGCCCTTGTTCACCAGCGCGTCGGGCCGCATCGAGCTCATGAAGCAGGTGATCATGTTCACCTCGTTCACGCCGCGCGAGGTGGCGTCTTCCACATGGGTGTTCTGCGGGTCGGTGCGGTAAGGCGAACTGGCGCCAGGGGCAGCGGCGGCCAGCAGCGGCAGCGCGGCCGCCAGGGCCAGCGCCAGGGTCGAAGGACGGATCGCGATCGTGCGCTTCATCGTGGGGCTCCTCGTTGCGGCGTTGCTCATTCGGCGTTCTTGGCCGTCACCACCGACACGGTGCTGGGCGTGCTGACGCCGGTGACCGCAGCGCTGGCGCCGCCCGAGGGCGCCGGCGCGGCGGCCGTCGGGCTGGAGGAGGGGCTGCCGCCGCAGGCGGCCAGGGCACAGACAGCAGCCGCGAGCGCGGCGCAGCGAACGACTCGATCCATCGAGAAGCTCCTTCAGGAATGACCAGGCGAGTGAGGAGAATCCGGCGGCGATACCGCCTGCCGCCGGGCACGTCTTCTGTATCGGCTGGTTACCGGGTCGCTTGAAGGAGCCGTTTTGTGAGAAGTTGGCGGCTACAACCAGCCGGCCCTGCGGAAGCGCCACCACAGAAAGCCGCAGGAGCTGACGATCAGGCCCAGCGCCGCGGGGTAGCCCAGCGTCCACTTCAGCTCCGGCATGTGCTCGAAGTTCATGCCCCAGATGCCGGCGAAGGCGGTGGCCACCGCGAAGATGCCGGCCCAGGCCGCCAGGCGCTTGGTCACTTCGGACTCTTCGATCGTCACCATCGACAGGTTCACCTGGATCGCGGTGCCGATGGTCTCGCGCAGCGTGTCCAGTGAGGTATTGATGCGGGTCAGGTGGTCGTACACGTCGCGGAAGTAATCGCGGCTGTTCTCGCAAACGCGCGGCACGCGGCCGCTGGTGAGCTTGCCGCTGGACTCCATCAGCGGCGCCACCGCATGGCGCAGCGTCATCACGCGGTTCTTCAGCGCATACAGCTGCTGGATGTTGGCGCGCGCGGCGCCGTGCTCGAAGATGCGGCCCTCGATCGCGTCGAGCTCATCCTCCAGCGCGTCGATGATCGGGAAGTAGCGGTCCACCACCGCGTCCATCAGCGCATACAGCACGAAGCCCGCGCCATGGCTGAGCAGGTGCGGCTCGCGCTCGGCCCGCGCCCGCACGCCCAGAAACCCCTGCCGGCTGCGGTTGCGCACCGAGAGCACGAAGTTGGGCCCCACGAACACGTCCACCTCGCCCACGCTCAGCTCGTCGGTGGGCAGCAGCTCCACCGTGTGCATCACGGTGAACACCACGTCGCCGTACTCCTCGACCTTGGGGCGCTGGTTGCCGTGGCGAGCGTCCTCCACGGCCAGGTCGTGCAGGCCGAACTCGTCCTGCATGGTGGCCAGCTCCTCGTCGGTGGCATCGCGCAGGGCCACCCACACGAAGCAGCCCGGCCGCGCGAGGTAGTCGCTGATGTCGGCCACGGGAATGTCGGCCAGCTTGGTGCCGTTTTCATAGGCCACGCAGTTGATGAGCATGGTTGCCTCCGTTGTCCGATCGTCGCGATCTTGGCATGGGACAATCGCCGCGCCGCAACGGGAACGGTCCCGGGCCATGTCGAGGACAACCATGCTCAAAAACCTCATCGGCGCGTTCGCGCTGGTACTTTGCTTTCCCCTCTTTGCCCACGCTGCGCCGCTGAAGGTGGGCTTCGTCTATGTCAGCCCCATCGGCCAGGCAGGCTGGACCTTTCAGCATGACCAGGGCCGGCGCGAGATGGAGCGCACGCTGGGGCCCGAGGTGCAGACCACGGTGGTGGAGGCTGTGCCCGAAGGCTCCGATGCCGAGCGCGTGTTCCGCGATCTGGCGGCCCAGGGGCACCAGCTCGTCTTTGCCACCAGCTTCGGCTATCTGGAGCCCGCGCTGCGCGTGGCGGCCGATTTCCCGCAGGTGAGGTTCGAGCATGCGGGCGGCTACAAGACGGCGCCCAACCTCAACACCTACAACGCGCGCTACTACGAGGGCCGCTATCTCGCGGGCCTGCTGGCCGGGCGCGTGAGCAGGAGCGGCATCGCGGGCTACGTGGCAGGCTTCCCGGTGCCCGAGGTGGTGCAGGGCATCAATGCCTTCGCGCTGGGCATGCGCGCGGCCAACCCCAAGGCGCAGGTGCGCGTGGCCTGGCTCAACACCTGGTTCGACCCCACCAAGGAACGCGAGGCCGCGCTGGCCCTGATCGGCCAGGGCGCCGACGTGCTCACCAACCACAGCGGCTCGCCTGCGGTGGCGCAGACGGCCGAGGACAAGGGCGTGAAGCTGCTGGCCTACCAGAGCGACATGAAGGCGTTCGCGCCCACGGCGCAGGTGGCGGCGGTCACGCACCACTGGGGCGGCTACTACACCCGCGTGGCGCAAAGCGTGATCGCCGGCACCTGGAAGCCGCAGCCGGTGTGGGGCGGGCTGAAGGACGGGCTGGTGCGCCTGTCGGCGGTCGACCCCGCGCTGCCCCAGGCCGTGCGCGACGAGGTGGACAAGCGGCGCAAGTCGATCGAGGATGGCAGCTTCAAGCCGTTTTCCGGCCGGCTGGTGGACAACACCGGGCGCGTGCGCTGGGAGCGCGGCCCGATGGACGACGGCGCCATCGCCACGATGGACTGGTTTGTGCAGGGAGTGAGCAAATGAACCTGTGGTGTCGGTGGGTGCTGGCGGCGCTGCTGGCGTGCGGCATGCCGCTGCAGGCCAGCACGCTGCGCTACGCCAGCGCCTTCGATCCGCAAACCATGGACCCGCATGCGCTGGCGCTGCTGTACCACACCCGCGTTGTCACGCAGGTGTACGAAGGCCTGGTCAACCGCGGCCGGGACTTCAGGAGCCTGGAGCCGTCGCTGGCGCTGTCGTGGCAGATGGTGGAGCCCACGGTGTGGCGCTTCAAGCTGCGGCCCGGCGTGAAGTTCCACGACGGCAGCGCCTTCAGCGCTGACGATGCGGTGTTCTCGATCCAGCGCGCCCTGCAGAAGACCTCGCAGCGCGCCAACCAGCTGGCCGGCGTGACCGGCGCACGCAAGGTGGATGCGCTCACGATCGAAGTGCTCACCAGCGCGCCCGATGCGGTGCTGCCCGAGAAGCTGTGGCTCGTCGCGATGATGAGCAAGGCCTGGTGCGAGCAGCACAAGGTGACCCAGCCGCAGGACTACAACGGCAAGCAGGAAACCCACGCCGTGCGCAACGCCAACGGCACCGGCCCCTTCATGCTGCAGCGCTACGAGGCCGACGTGCGCACCGTGCTCAAGGCCCACCCCGGCTGGTGGGGCCGGGACACGCCGTCCGGCGGCGGCAACCTCGGCGAGGTGCACTACGTGGTGATCCAGTCCGACGCCACGCGGCTGGCGGCGCTGCAGTCGGACCAGGTCGACTTCGTGATCGACCCGCCCTTCCAGGACCTGCCGCGCCTGAAGGCCGACGAGGCGCTGAAGGTGCAGGCCGTCGAGGACGTGGGCACGCAGTACCTGGCCTTCGACCAGCACAGCGCCGCGCTGCCGGGCCTGGCGGGCAACCCCTTCAAGGACCCGCGGGTGCGCAAGGCGGTGCAACTGGCCGTCGATGCCGAGCTCATCGTGCGCCAGGTGCTGCGCGGCGAAGGCAAGGCGACGGGCTCGCATGTGTCGCCCATGATCGACGGCTACGTGCCGGCCTTCGAGAAGCGGCCCAAGGCCGACCCGGCCGCGGCGCGCAAGCTGCTGCAGCAGGCCGGCTACGGCCAGGGCTTTGCCGTCACGCTCGATTGCGTGAACGCGGCCTACCGCGCCGCGGTGTGCCAGGCCATCGCCGCCATGCTCGACAAGGTGGGCATCGAGGCGAAGTTCCAGCCCTCGCCCACCTCGACCTTTTTTCCCAAGCTGACCCAGGGCACCAGCAGCTTCCTCGAGTTCGGCTGGTCCCCGGCGATGGACCCGTGGAACATCTTCCAGTCGCTGGTGCGCACCAACGACGGCCTGGCAGCGGGCGCCTTCAATGCCGGGCGCTACTCGAACCCGCGGCTCGATGCGCTGATCGACCGCATGCGCGTGGAGCCCGACCTGGCCCGGCGCCGCCAGATGGTGGGCCAGGCGCTGGCGATCCTGCACGAAGACCTGCCGCTGATGCCGCTGTACCGGCGCCACCACAATTGGGTGATGAAGCCGCAGCTCAGCGTGGTGCAGTGGCCCAACGACGTGCTCGAGCTGCGCTGGGCACGCTGGTCAGGCCCAGCCCGCTAGCGGCACGAAGCCGGGGTTGCGCAGTGCGTTGAGCACGTGGTCGCGCCAGGCGCCGTTGATGAACAGGTACTCGCGCGCCAGGCCCTCCACCTCGAAGCCCAGGCGCGCCAGCGTGGCCGCGCTGCGCCGGTTGTCGGGCAGGTGGTTGGCCTGGATGCGGTGCAGGTTCACGCGCGGCGAGAACATCTCGGCGATGCCGGCGCGCAAGGCTTCGCTCATCAGGCCCCGGCCTTCGCACGCGGCGTCCAGCGCGTAGCCCAGCATCGCGTTCTGGAATGCGCCGCGCGCCACCTGCGAGAAGTGGATGGTGCCGATGATGCGTTCGGGCGCTTCGCGCAGGCAGAGCCAATAGCGGAATGCGGTGCCGTGCCGGAAAGCCTCGGCGGCCTGGTGCAGGCGCTCGGCCTGGAAGGGTTCGGTGAAGAAGCTCTCGCCCACCGGCGGATCCCATGGCGCGAAATGCGCGCGGTTGCGGCACTGGAAATCGCACACCGCGGCGGCCTGGCCGGGCATGGGCCCCACCAGGACCAGGCGCTCGGTGTCGAGCAAGGGGCGGGCCAGTGGCGTGGAATTCATCGCCACAGTTTAGGGCGCCAGCCTGCGTCAGGCATGCCCGACACGGCACGGACGTTGCCCGGAAGAGGGTGTGCCGCCCCCGGCACGCAGATCGAAGGAGCCATGATGAACCGTGATCAAGTCAAGGGCCAGGCGAAGAAGATCGAAGGCGAACTGCGCGATGCCGGCGGCGCTGCCACCGACAACGCTTCCGAGCAGGCGAAGGGCAAGCTGCAGAAGGGCGTGGGCCATGTCCAGAAGGAATATGGCGACATGAAGGAACGCATTCGCCAGGACCGCGAGGACGTGCAGCCGCGCGGCCGGCGCGACGAGTAACGCGGCTACCGCTGCAGCGCCTGCCCGAGCCGGTCCGCATCGGGCCCGAACGCGTAGGCGTCCATGCCCAGCGCGCCCAGCGTGACGCTGGCGTGCAGGCGCCGCGGCGCTGCGTCGGCGCCGCCCGCGCCGGCCGCCGCAAACCACGGCAGCAGGTGCTCGTCTGTCGGGTGCATGTCCACCGCATGCGGTGCCTGCGCGCGGTAGTCGAACAGCGCGGGCCAGTCGCGCGCCATGCTGCGCTCGGCGAACCAGCGGCGGAAGGCGGCGCTTTCACCGATCTCCGGCGCATCGGCCTCGGCGGTGCCGTGCACGCCGCCGAACAGTCGGCGCAGGTTGTGCGTGATGCTGCCCGTGCCGAGCACGAGCACGCCTTCGCTGCGCAGCGGGGCCAGCGCCGCGCCGAGCGCAAACTGCTGCGCCGGCGGCGCGCTGGGCGCAAAGGCCAGCGGCACCACGGGAACGTCCGCATCCGGGTACAGGTGGCGCAGCACGGTCCAGATGCCGTGGTCCAGGCCACCGGCGTCGCGGTGCCGCGCGCCGATGCCGGCTGCTCCGAGCAGCTGCATCACGCGCCCCGCCACGTCGGGCGATCCGGGTGCGTCGTAGCGCAGCCGGTACAGCTCGGCCGGGAAGCCGCCGAAATCGTGCACCGCCTCGTGGCGCGCCGCCCCCAGCACCAGCGGCGCCCGTGCCAGCGTGTGGGCCGACACCGCGACGATGGCGCGCGGCCGACCGAAGGCCGCGTCGAGCGCCGGGCCCAGCCGCGCCAGGAAGGCCCCGGCCGCGCCGGGCTGCAGCGCGATCATCGGCGAGCCATGTGAAACGAACAGCGAAGGCAAGACGTCCATGGCGGCATTGCAGCACCGGGCCGGCACGCCGCGATTGCACGGGTTTGCACGCGGCATTGAAGCGGCTTGCAGCGCCGCCTTTTGCGAAAAGTCTCGATCCGGCGCTGGCCGGCCGCGCGGCGGGCCCCACGGCCCGCGCCAGTTGATCACAATAGCCGCACGATGATCGAAAAGCTGTTCGCCGCCGCCGTGTTGCTGGCTTGCCTGGGCGCGCTGGCGCGCATGGCGCTCAAGCCGCGGCAGCAGCAGCGGCTGGATGCGGCGCTGCAGCGCGCATGGCAACGCGTGCGCGGCGTGTTCCGCCGCCGCCGCGAACCTCCGGCGCGCCCCTTGACCCAGCAGGATGCCGCCAAGGCCGCCGAGGAGGCGATCCGCCGCGCCCGCGAAGGGCAGTGGGAAGGCAACGTGTTCCGGCCGCGTTCGTTCCGCCGGCCCAAGAAGTAGGCTCGCCTCAGCGCGCCCGGGTCACCAGCTCGATGCGCCGGCGCAGGCGCTGCGCCTCGCCGGCGTCGCCCGCCTTGTCGGCGTGCAGCGCCTGCACCTCCAGCCACGCCAGCAGCGGCCGGCGCCAGCCCTGGGCCGAGGCCGTGTCGGCGCCCAGCGCGATCATCGCGGGGTCGGCCTTGCCGGCGCGGAACAGCACCGCCAGCGCGATCAGGCGCGACAGCGGGTCCTCGATCGCCTGCAGTTGCGGCGCAGTGAAGACGCCGCCGGCCAGCGCTGCGGCCGGGGCCTGGTGTGAAGCGGGCAGGCGCTCGACCTGCTCGCGCGGCAAGGGCCGGGCTTCCAGGTACGCCGCATAGGCCGCCTCGGCGGGCGCGGCGTCGATGCGCAGCTTCTCGAAGCCGGCGCAGGGCTCGAAGGCCAGGCCGGCCACGTGGGCGGCGCAGCGCATCAGCTCCACGCGTGCGGCCAGGTCCGGCCGCCCGGTGCGCGCCACCTCGGCGCGCGCGCGCTGGTAAGCCAGCGTCTCCAGGCGCGTGTCGCCGCGCAGGTGGGCCTGCATCGCCTCTTCTATCGCAGACTTGGCGTTCGTCTGCCAATCGGGCGGCACCGGTTGGCTGCCGCAGCCGGCCAGTACCAGCACCAGCGCCGCGACCAGCCCCCGCGCGGACCCCGGCGCACACCGAAGATCCGGCTTTGATGCAGGGCAAGGCGTTGTCATGGCAAGCTCATGTCGGTTTCGCGCGCAAAGGGCCACAGGCGGTTGACCTCGTTGACCAGCTGCTCCAGCTTGCGCACCGTGCTTTCGACCTCGGCGCGCAGCGCCACCAGGTCGGTGCTGGCTTCGCGTGCGTTGCCGGCGATCACCTGCGCGTCCGCCAGGATCGCGTCGGCGCGCTTCAAGGTGCCGCGCGCGTCGGCCAGCAGGCCGTTGAGCTGCACGATGGCGGCGCGGCTTTCGGGCACCACGCCCTGCGCGCCCAGCAGCTGCGCGTCGGCCTTCTTGGCGATCTCGTCCAGCCGCGCCAGCAGGCGCGTGGTGTGGGCGAGCGCCTCGCTGAGCCTTTGCGCATCGGCCTCGCTGCCCAGCAGCACGCCAGCGGCCCCGCGCGGACCCTTCATGCGCTCGGTGAGCACCTGCACGTTGCTGAAGGTGCCGGCCAGCGCCGAGTCGGAGGCCGACAGGCGCGTCAGGTTCTGCAGCAGCTCGCGCGCGGCCGACACCACCTGCGGCAGCTCGGCGGTGGCGTCGCCGATCAGCACCTTGCGTTCGGCGCCGTCGGGCAGCGGCGGGTCGGTGAGCATGCCGCTGTAGGCGCGCAGGCTGGCGCCGCCCACCAGGCTCTTGACCAGGGTGAACACGCTGGACGTGCGCAGCCAGTGCGCGTCTTTCTTCGGCACGTCGACCAGGATGCGGGCGTTGCCGTCGGGCGCCAGCTCGATGCGGCGCACGCGGCCGATCGGAAAACCGGAGAAGGTGAGGTCCATGCCCACGCGAACGCCTTCTGAGTCTTCGGCCACCAGCACCAGCCGCTGCGTGGCCTCGAACGCGCCGCGCGCGTACAGCAGGTACAGCACGGTGGCGCCCACCAGCAGCGCAAACAGCGCGAGCAGCAGCGCGGCCTTGAACTCCAGGTGCGGCACGGCCTCGGGCGGGCGCTGGGTCGGCTCTTGGGATTGTGGTTCGTCCATCAGTAGTAGTTGCCCACCAGCGAGGCCCCTTCGATCAGCACCAGCACCACGAACATGCGCACCAGCCCGCGCAGCTCGGTGCTGGTGCGCGCCTGCAGGCTGGAGTCGAGCACGGTGGCCATCGGCACCAGCGCCACGGTGGCGCTGAACAGCAGGATTTTCAACCCGAAGATGAGCGAGACCGCCGGGCTGAACACGCGGCCCACGGTGTGCGTGTAGCCGGCGAAGCCCGCGCCGGTGAAGCCGTACACCGACACGTAGGCCACTACCAGCGTCACCACGCAGCTCACGGCGGCCAGCAGCAGCGCGCAGAACAGGCCCGCTGCCACGCGCGGCAGCACCTCGGTGCGCAGCGGATCGGGCAGCTCGGCCCACTGGCCCTGGTTGCGCATCTGGGCGATCTCGGCCGCCTGCGGGATGGTGGCGCGCAGCGCCGCGAACAACGCGGCAGTCAGCGGAATCAGCTCCAGCACCAGCACGCGCACCACCATCTCCAGCGCGTACTGCGAAAGCCCGTAGCTCAGGGCGGTGACGATCACGATGCGGATCAGCACCAGGCTGATCAGCATGCTGATGACACTGAACCACAGCAGCGCCGGCGCGGCGGCCTGGTACAGGTAGTGCTCCAAGGTGCGCCGCTGGGCGGGGGCGTAGCTCGAAGGCGACAAGCCCAGCGCCAGCAGCACTGCCGCCAGGTGCACGATGCGCCACCAGCTCGCCAGCCACTGCGCCAGCGCGCGGCCGCCGCGCACGATGGAGCCGGGAAGGGTGGAGCCGGTGTGCATCATGGCCTCCGACGAACCGCCTGTGCGAGGCCATGCGGCCCCTTGGGGGGCAGCCAGCGAAGTGAGCGTGGGGGCGCCATCCGCCCGATCATAGGCGGCGCCGGCGCCGGGGCGTCGCCCGGCCGGCGCAACAAAACTTCACTTGACGGCAACGTGCCCCCCGTCAACGGCGGCCGAAAAGGCCCCGTTGTGGCAGCAGAGTTGCGCGACTCTGCTTCCAACGACAACCCGACAGGAGTCTTCATGAACCGCAATCTCGCCGTTGCCGCGCTGCTGGCATTCGTCGCCGCCGGCCCCGTCCTGGCCCAGTCCGCGGCGCCGACCGTGCAGCGCGACATCCACCAGCAGCAACGCATCCAGCAAGGCCTGCAAAACGGCGCCATCACCACCCGCGAAGCCGCGGCGCTGCAGCGCGGCGAGGCGCGCGTGGACCACCTGCAGGCCAAAGCCCTGAAAGATGGCACCCTCACCGGCGCCGAGGCTGCGCGGCTGGACGCGGCCCAGGACAAGACCAGCCACGCCATCGCCGCCGCGGCCCACAACTCGGTGACAGGCGACCCCGGCACCGCCTCGTCGCAGCGCATCCAGGCCGACGTGCAGCGCAACATCCGACAGGACCAGCGCATCCAGCAGGGCCTGCAAAGCGGTGAACTCACCCACCACGAAGCAGCGCGGCTGGAGCGGGGCCAGGCCCAGGTACATCGCCAGCAAGCGCGCGCCGGGCGCGATGGGCACGTGGGCGCGCACGAACAGCGGCATGTGCAGCACGCGCAGAACCACCAGAGCCGCAGGATCCATCGGCAGAAGCACGATGGGCAGCAGCGCTAGCTGCGCGGCGGAGGCTGCAGCTGGTTCAGCCTTCCCAGGCCGGCGTGGTGCGCAGCACCTCGTCGAGGGTGGTCACGCCCTCGGCCACCTTGGTCACGCCGGCCAGGCGCAGCGGGTGCATGCCATCGGCCAGCGCCTGCTTGCGCAGGGCGGCCACGTCCAGCGTGGGGTGCACCGCCAGGCGGGCCGGCTCGCTCATCACCATGAGCTCGTACAGGCCGGTGCGGCCGCGAAAACCGGTCTTGCGGCATTCGAGGCAGCCCACCGGCTTGTAGGCGTTCATGCGGCCCTTCAGGCGCCAGGGGCGCGCGGCCATGTCGAGGTCTTCGCGCGTGAGCTCGGTGTCGGGCTGCTTGCAGGCCGGGCACAGCGTGCGCGCCAGGCGCTGCGCGAGCACACCGATCACGGTGGCGCTGATCAGGTAGGGCGGCACGCCAAGGTCAGCCAGCCGAGTGATGGCCGAGGCCGAGTCGTTGGTGTGCAAGGTGCTGAACACCAGGTGGCCGGTGAGCGCAGCCTGGATCGCCATCTCGGCGGTGGCCAGGTCGCGGATCTCGCCCACCATGATGATGTCCGGGTCCTGGCGCATCAGCGCCCGCAGGCCTTCGGCGAAGCCGAAATCCACCGCCGGCTGCACCTGCGTCTGGTTCATCGCCGGCTCGATCATCTCGATCGGGTCTTCGATGGTGGTGACGTTGACCTCGTCAGTGGCCAGGCGCTTGAGCGTGGCGTACAGCGTGGTGGTCTTGCCCGAGCCGGTGGGGCCGGTGACCAGGATGATGCCGTGCGGCCGGCTGGTGAGCTCGTTCCAGCGCTGCGAGTCGCTGGGCCCGAAGCCTAGCGCCTCGGTGGGCTTGACCACGGTGTCGGGGTCGAAGATGCGCATCACCATCTTCTCGCCAAAGGCCGTGGGCAAGGTGGACAGGCGCATCTCCACCTCGCCCGAGCCGGCCGACTCGGGCCGGCGCGTCTTGATGCGGCCGTCCTGCGGGCGGCGGCGCTCCACCACGTCCATGCGGCCCAGCAGCTTGATGCGCGCGGTCATCGCGTTCATCACCGTCAGCGGCACCTGGTACACGGTGTGCAGCACGCCGTCGATACGAAAGCGTATCGCGCCCATGTCGCGCCGCGGCTCGAGGTGGATGTCGCTGGCGCGCTGGTCGAAGGCGTATTGCCAAAGCCAGTCGACCACCTGCACCACGCCCTGGTCGTTGGCGTCGAGCTGCTTGTTGCCCTTGCCCAGCTCCACCAACTGCTCGAAGCTGGCCAGCGCCGAGGTCTCGCCGCTCTTTTGCGCCGAGCGCACCGACTTGGCCAGCGAATAGAACTCGGTGGTGAAGCGCTGGATCTCCAGCGGGTTGGCGATGACCAGCCTGACCGTCTTGCGCGTGTGGCCCTCGATCTCGGGCACCCAGGCGGTGTCGAATGGCTCGGCGGTGGCAATGGTCACCTCGCTGCTGCCCACGCCCACCGGCAGGCAGCGCCGTGCCTCGGCGTAGTTGATCGACATCACCTCGGCCACGCGGCCCACGTCGACCTTGAGCGGATCGATGCGCAGGTAGGGCAGCTTGCAGCGGCCGGCCAGCCATTCGGTGAGCGTCTCGAGGTCGAGCGCGCGGCCGCTGCCCGGCTGCAGCAGCTCGGCGCCGGCCAGGCGCACCAGCGGGTGCAGGCTGGACTGGCCGGCGCGAAAGCGGCTGCTCACGCGCTCGGCGTCCTCGACCGACACCATGCCGTCGGTGCGCAGCCACTGCAGCAGCACGCGCCAGTCGAGCTTGCCCTTGGGTTTGTCGTGATGGGACACGGCGTTGTCACTCCAGCGGCCGCACCATGCGCAGCCATTTGCGCGCGGGCAGGCCCCAGCGCTCCTCGATGGTAGCGGCGCGCGCCGTGAGGGCGTCGCGGTCGGGCACGGCGATGCCGCGCGCGGCGATCAGCACCGTGTTGCCTTCCTTGGTGGGACGCATGCTCCACACCTGGTCGCGGCCGAACACGGCGGCCACCCGCGCGCTGCTGCGTGCAAAGCTCGCGTCGCGGCCGAACAGGTTGACGGTCATGATGCCGCCGTCGGCCAGCAGGCCGCGGCAGCCGGCGTAGAAGCCTTCGTCGTCCAGCACCGGCGCGGCGGCCTCGTGGTCGTACAGGTCGACGCACAGCACGTCCACCGTCTGCAGGCGCGCGGGGTCGCGCACCACGTCGCCGGCGTCGGCGTTCAGCACGCTCAGGCGCCGGTCTTCGGGCGGCAGCGCAAACCAGGCGCGGCAGATCTCGATGACGTCGCGGTTGAGCTCCACCGCCGTGGTGCGCATGCGCAGCTTCTTGTGGCAGAACTTGGTGATCGCCCCGGCGCCCAGCCCGAGCTGCATCGCGTGGAGCCGGCCCACGCTGTCGGGTTCCACGAACAGCAGCCAGGCCATCATGCGCTGCACGTACTCGAGCACGATCTCGAACGGCGCCCTGATGCGCATCGAGCCCTGGATCCAGGGGCTGTCGAGGTGCAGGTCGCGGATGCCCTGGTGTTCGGAGATGGTGGCCAGCGGCAGAGGAGGCGTTTTCTTCATTCGGTGAGGCCTGCGGCGGCGAAGGCGTCGCGCCAGGCCGCGAGCTTGCGCTCGAAGCTCCAGGAGGCGTTGGCAGGGCTGGTGGAGGGCAGGCGCCACACCGGAAGGCCCAGCGCCCGCGTCACGCGCATCGAGCGCGCCGATTCCCCGCCATTGTGGGCGATGGCCTGCAGGTGCGGCGCGCGGCGCCGCAGGCTGGCCAGGTCGTTGAGCTCGGCATCTTCGATCGCGCTGTCCAGGCTGCCTTGGCGCCGGCAACGGGCGTACACGTCCCAGATGCCCAGCCCCTTGTCGCGTACGAAGCCGATGCGGTCGGCATACGCCATCGCGCGCAGGTCCACGCCCCACAGTGCCGAGAGAATCGGCCAGAAGTGGTTGCGCGGGTGCGCGTAGTACTGCTGCGCCTGCAGCGAGGTCGCGCCCGGGAAGCTGCCCAGCACCACCAGCCGCGTGTGACGCGCGATCACCGGGGCCAGGCCCCGCAGCACCGTCATGCGCCGTCCTCCAGCAGCACCGCCAGACGCGGCAGCACACGGCAGGCGTTGCGCCGGTTCAGCCGCGCCACTTCTTCCAGCGGCAGGCCGCGCAAGCCCGCCAGCGCCTGCGCGATGCGCGGCAGCTCGGCCGGCTCGTTGCGCGAGCGTTCTCCTGCGGCGCGCTCGGCCGCCGTGCGGTACAGCCAGTGCGGCGGGATGTCGGGCGCGTCGGTCTCCAGCACCCAGGCGGTGTCGGGCAGGGTTTCCGCCAGGCGGCGGATCTGCAGTGCGCGCCCGAAGGTCATGGTGCCGCCGAAGCCGAGTGCAAAGCCGCGGCCGATGAAGCCGTCCGCCTGCACCCGGCTGCCGTTGTAGGCGTGGCAGATGCCGCCCGGCACCTCGATGCGCCGCAGGCCCTTGAGCAGCGTGTCGGCCGAGCGGCGGCAATGCAGCAGCACCGGCAGGCCGGCTTGGCGCGCGAGCCCGAGTTGGGCCTGGTAGAAACGCTCCTGCAGCGCGGGTTCGGGCGTGCTCACGAAATGGTCGATGCCGATCTCGCCCACCGCCACCAGGCGCGGGTCGTCGCGATGCCGGTGCAGCGCCTGCTGCAGCAGGTCGAGATCGTGCTCCGCGGCGCGCCCGGCATACAGCGGGTGGATGCCCAGCGCATAGGCCAGGCCGTGCGCATGCGCCAGCGATCGCACGGTGTCGAAGTTGGCCGCCTCAACCGCTGGCAGCACCATCATCCGCACGCCGGCGCCGGCCGCGCGGGCCAGCACCTCGCCCCGGTCGGCGTCGAACTCGGGTGCGTCGAGGTGGCAGTGGGTGTCGATCCAGATCGGAGCCATCGGGGACAAGAGGTTAACCCCGGCGCAACGGGCGCGCCGATTGCTCGCTGCACCGCACCCTGGGTTCGCCCGCACAATGCCGCTTCATGACACCGCAATCCTCTGGTCGCGAGAGCGCGCTCTTGCGGCATTCCGTGCGATGACGGCGTTGCCTTCGAACCATGCGTCCACGCCAAGGCCCGCCGACGCGGCCGGGGCGCGATTGCCGCTGTGGCGCTGGCCGGCGGCCGCGGTGCTTGGCGTGGCCGCGATGGCGCTGCGGGCTGCCTTCGAGCCCTGGTTGGGGCCCGTGG
>JBFLWE010000054.1:0-41938 GCA_040758375.1 Pseudomonadota bacterium | reverse complement strand
TGCCATCCGGGTTCGTCACGACCGGCCCGGTCCTGGTCGTTGTCGTCTCGGGCTGCGGCAGCGGAGTGCCGTAGGGGTCCACGGGCGAGCCATCCGGCGCGGTCGGCGCGCTCGCGGGCGGGTCGCGGCTGCGCGGCGCGCAGTAGTGTTTGCCGTTCACCGTGCCCATGTCGTACCCGGCCGGGCACGTGTCGGGCGGCGGGTTGTCACCGGGGATGCCGTCGCCCGGGTCGTTGTCGGACGATGAGCAACTGTTGCCGGTGTTGACGTAGCTGCCCTTCGCATAGAAGTGCTTCACCCCCTCCACCAGCGTGGAGCCGGCCGGCGACACGCCATCGAAGACCGCCTCACACTCGCCCTTGCAGGCCATGAGCACCGGGGCCTTCGTGGCGTCAGTGCCGATGTCGAAGAATCCCGACGCCACGACCTCGCCCGCAGTGCACGTGGGTGCGCAAGGCGCTTGCTGCTGCTGCACGAAGCCGTCGCTGATCCATCGGTCTGTGCCGTTATGACGAACGTGACAGCCGTTGTTGACCTCGTAGCCGATGGCCGTTATCGGGGCGCCCTGAAAGACCATGCCGTCATGCAGCATGCACGCCTCTTCTCTGCTGTCCGCCCAGGCGGTCGCGCTGTAGTAGTTGTACCGGTACTGCGTGCACATCTGCTGAGCGAGCGCGGGGCCGGCACACACGGCCACGAGCGCGAGCAGCCACCTAACCATGAGCAAGCCCCAGCACGCAGGCTTTGCCCGCGAAGACGCCACACAAGAACATAGCGACAACCCAGACCATTGCAGCACCCTCCAAAGCAAAAAGGCCGGGAGCGGTGAGCCCCCGGCCGCGAGCGGCCGTATCAGCGGCCGATCATCGACAGCACGATGCGCGTGCCCTTCTTCGCCACGGCGGGCAGCGCCAGGATCGCGCCGATGGCGACGATGGCGGTCACGACGCTGTCGAAGTCCACGGCGGCCAGGAGTGCGGTGAAGTCCATGTGTCAGTTCCTTTCGATGAAGTTGAGGACCGACCCAACAGCCCACCCAATGAGGTAGCCGCTGACGACGAGGGTAAAGCCCACTCCGAACGCGGTCCCTAAGTCGGTCGCGGAGGGGAAGGAGAACAGTGCGGCGATGCCGGCGTCCTGGCCGGTGAGGATGACGGCCTCGCATGCCGTCATGTCGAGGGGCTGCGAGGCAACCGGCGAGAACGTGGCCGGCGCGCTGGCCGAGGCGGGGATGACTTCAGCGCAGATCACTTCAAGCCCCCACAAACCAGCGCGTGAGCGCCTTCGCTGTCACCACTATCAGCCCGACTACGAGGGCCACCACGCCTAGAATCACATCCGCCTCACGTTTCGCTTGCGAAACGGCACTAGTCCGTTTCGATATCCAGATCAATGACGATTGCGGCATGCCTGTCGCAGTGGTCCTCGATCAATTGCGCTACCTCGTCCGCCTCGTGCACGATTCCGTGCCTGATGGCGGTCAGCAGCGAAGGCGTCCAACTCACGTCCCCGGTTCTCGGGGACGAGTGGAGAAAGCAGAACGTCTCCGCCGACTGAATGACGTAACGGGCCATCAGCTCGCCTGTTTGGCGGGCGGCTGTTTCGGAGCCGCCGACACAGGCCGCAGGGCATGCACCACGGTCTTCTGCGTCTTGCCGTTGCTGACGAGTTCGACATCGGCGTCCGCCTCGAAGGGCAGCGGGACATGCGCGAACTTCTCGAATTCCGTGCTTTCGCCGATGCTGTATTCGGCGACCGCTTGGCCGCGGGCATCACCCTTGCGGGTGTCCATGTTCGTGAGCACGTAGGCTTTCGTGCTGTCGTAGGCCTGCCCGTTGTCCAGTTGGCCTTTCGACCGCTTCAGGCCGACAACGATGAGACGGGTAGTGAATTGCATTGCGTTTCCTCTAAGCCCCAGTTGCCGAAGGCGCGAGCGGTGGGGCAAGTGCCGCCGCGACTTTTTCGAAGGCGGCCGAGATAGACGAGTCATCGAAGCCGCGAATCCGCTTAGGAATTCGGCCCTTGTCGTCTTCCAGTCGCATCAGGTTTTCAAACAACCCGTCGGTGCGCTTGAACACGGCCAGCACAGACGGCATAGCGGTATCGCGCACCCAGCGGGCAAGTCGGGTCACGGCTGCCTCCGCGGTGCGATCTGCCACCTCTGGCGTTGTCACCATGACCGAGACTTGTGCGCGCACTTCGACTGCATCAAGCACGCGAGCGCAGAAGGGGTAGGCGCCAGCGAAGAAGTCAGCGGGCCGGGCGATCACCGCCGTGTCAATCACTCGGTGGTTATTGCGGAACTCGACTTCGAGGCGCACCCAAGGATCATTGGCTTCGTGGCCGAATTGCTCATCACCCTTTTCGTACATACGGGCGAGCTTTCCCGTGTCCCGCGATCCGACCTCGAAAGTCCGGGAGTGCCCGAGCGTCCAGCTTCCGTGCTCGCGTTGCGAGGGCTGTTTGCCCCGCACTTTGAATTCACCGTCCAAGTAGGCTTGGCGGGCGTCCTGCACGCTCCAATCGGTCCACAGATCGAGGGCCAGATCGACGCGGGTAATCCAGCCGTTACTAAGCTCGATCCAATCCCGGACACGCTGCAGTTTCGCGTGCGAAACATGGAGCAACGCAGAGCCGAACAGGTTCACGTGGACCGTACTGGCTTGATTCGAGGACTTGCCGCCTGCGAGCACGAACCCGACCGTTTCTCCTGCGAAACTGATGGCCGTTCGGGCGGTGTAGTAATCCATGCCGCGCGTCTCGACAACGCCGACTTCGAAGCATCCGAGGGCTTCGCACAGCATGCGGGCCCCAGCTTCGGCCACCTTGTGCGCGCTGCTGTAGTCGTCCGCGTCAGCGCCCCTCGTTTCCCTCACCAGATCCCGGGCGCGCTTGTCTAGACAATCGAGGTAGGTCAGATCCTTCGGCAGACCGCTACGCTCCGACTTCACCACTGCATCAAGCGGCAGGGTGAACCGCAACCAGTCGATACGAACCCGCTGCTGGTTCTCTCGCTCCAGTTGCTCCAGGGTCCACTTAACCTTACGGCCGGCTAGAACCGCCTGCGGCGTTGTCATCATCGCCCTGCCTCCGTTGTTGTCCCCGTGTTACCGAGGGGGACAGCGCCGAGCGCAGCGGGGTGCGGCTGCGCCGCACCCTCGCAGCGCACGGCGCAGGAGCACCGCTCATCGAAGGAGCAGAGCCGGACGTTGTGATGAACCACCCACGCCGGACCGGTGGCCAAGTCCACATGGAAAAAGTCGCAGCCCTCGCCAGGGGAGGCCTCGATCACACGGCCACAGAGCACGACGCCACGCCTGCGGGCCTGGACGAAGGTGGGGGAATGGTCGCCGCGTTCCTCCTTGGCGCAGTGGTGCGCCAGGAACTCCGCGAAGGTCAGCGGCGCCTGGCGTTCTCCATCCGACTGCTGTAGAGTGCGCATACTTGCCCTTAGGTGCTACTTGCCCAACGGGCAAGCAATGGGGCGAATGATGCTTGACCTGAGGTGAAGTATGGAACCGGGCAAAACCCTGATTGACAGAGTTTTAGAAATGCGGCAGTGGTCGCGCTACAAGCTTTGCCAGGAACTCGACGTAAACCAATCGTTCTTGAGCCGCATCTATCACGGAGAAAAGCCGATGCCACCGCTGATGGCAGCGGATCTAGCCGCATTAGCCGGCCAGGATCCCCGTGCAGCGGCTATCGAGGCCGAACTAGCGCAAGCGGCGCCGGAACGGCGCCAGCACTACGCTAAGCTTTTTCAGATCGCCCCCGTTCTGGAGGCCGCGACCGTCGCATCGAACGACAGCGGGAACGAGGCGGCGAGCCTGGAGGGAACCCGCGCTAAGTGGCGGAAGCGGTGAGATTCGAACTCACGGATGGGTCGCCCCATCGCCGGTTTTCAAGACCGGTGCCTTAAACCGCTCGGCCACGCTTCCAGCGGCAAGCGGCGATTGTCGCAAAACGGGCGCCGCCTGCCGCGCCGCGGGTGCTTGTGGCACAGTCCCGCCCGCGGGGCCCCGCAGCCCCCGAGCGAGGAGCGCGTGAACCCCAGAACAGCGGCAGTGCCGACGATCGTGGAAGTGGCCGAGAAGGCGGGCGTGTCGATCAAGACCGTGTCGCGCGTGCTCAACCACGAGGCCAACGTGAAGCCCGAGACGCGCGAGCTGGTGCTGCGCGTGGTGGCGGAGCTGAACTACCGGCCCAAGCTGTCGGCACGCAGCCTGGCCGGCGCGCGCTCGTTCCTGCTGGGGCTGCTGTACTACGACCCCAGCGCGGCCTTCGTCGCCGGCATGCAGCGCGGCGCCACCTTGCGCTGCCGCGAGGCGGGCTACCACCTGGTGGTGGAGTCGTTCGGGGCCGATGCCGGCAACCTGACGGCGCAGCTGGGCCACATGCTGGGCGCGTTGCAGCCCGACGGCATGATCCTCACGCCGCCGATCTGCGACAACGCCGAGGTGCTGGCCGCGATTCAGGCCTCGGGCACGCCTTGCGTGCTGCTGTCGCCCGGCGACCGCGGTGCTCACCTGCCCCAGGTGCGCATGGACGAGGTGCAGGCGGCGCGCGAGCTGACCGAGCTGCTGATCGGGCTGGGCCATCGCCGCATCGGCTTCATCAAGGGGGCGCCGGAGCAGGCGGCCTCCGAATGGCGCCTGCGGGGCTTTCTGCAGGCCATGCGCGGGAGGGGGCTTGCGGTGGACGCGGCCTGCGTGTTCGATGGCGACTTCACCTTTCCTTCGGGCCAGCGGGCGGCCGAACATCTGCTGGGCCTGGGCGCGCCGCCCACCGCGGTGTTTGCGAGCAACGACGACACGGCGCTCGGCTTCATGGCCGCCGCGCAACGGCGCGGCCTGCAGGTGCCGCAGGACGTGTCGGTGGTGGGTTTCGACGATTCGCCCTCGGCCAGCCTGGTGTGGCCCGCGCTGACCACGGTGCGGCAACCGGTGTTCGAGATGGCGGTAGCCGCCGTGGACATGCTGCTGGCCCGCGTGGGCGGCGTGCCGGCCGACGAGCGCCAGGCGCCGGTGAAGGTGTTGCCGCACGAGCTGGTGCTGCGGGACTCCACCGCCGCACCGGCGCGGCGCGGACGCCGTCGCGCCACGGCCTGAGCCTCGCGGCAGGGCTTGGTGAATACCCGCAGTTGACGCAGAATTGACAACGTTGTCATACTGCGCGGCATCGAAAAGACAACGTTGTCATTTTCGATGTACCGACGATCCTGCCGGCCTCGCAGAAGGCCTGCCACAACGAAGGAGACACGCCGTGAAGACAAGGCAAGCGCAGTTCAAGAGAAAGGCCGTGCTGGTGCTGGTGCCCGCGCTGGCCGGTGCGCCGGCATGGGCGCAGCAGCAGGCCGAGGACGGGGGCGCCGTCGAGCGCATCACCATCACGGCCACCAAGCGCCAGACCTTCGTGCAGGAGACGCCGATCGCCGTGTCGGCCTTTTCGCAGCGCGACCTGGACAAGGCGCAGGTGAAGGACCTCAGCTCGCTGCAGACGCTGGTGCCCAACCTCAAGGTGGAGCAGCACGGCGACTCCGGCGGCGTGCACGTGTTCCTGCGCGGCGTGGGCTCGACCAACCACACCGAGCTGGGCGATCCGGCGGTGGCCTTCCACGTCGATGGCGTGTACTCGCCGCGTCCGCAGGGCGCCACCACGCTGATGTTCGACCTGGCCTCGGTGGAGGTGGCGCGCGGCCCGCAAGGCACGCTGTTCGGCCGCAACGCCACCGCCGGCTCGCTGAACATGATCACCGCCAAGCCGCGCCTGGGCGACAACAGCGGCTACGGCCAGATGCTCGTGGGCGACCGCAACCGCGTGAGCCTGCAAGGCGCGATGAACATTCCGCTGGCCGACAAGGCGGCGCTGCGCGTGGCGGCCATGACCGACAAGCAGGACGGCTGGGTCGAATTCCAGCCACGCTCCAACGTGATGCCCGGCGCGCGCGAATACGGCGCCACCGACCAGGCGGCCGTGCGCACGACGCTGGTGTGGGAGCCGACGGACTCGCTCACCGCCACCGGCGCGGTCGAATACTTCCGCGACAACGGCACCGGGCAGGTGGCGCTGATGCAGCAGCCGCGCGCGGGGCAGAAGTGGAACTCCGCGCTGATCGACACGCCGGGCCACCTGGACCAGAGCAACCTGCAGTACCGCGGCCGCCTCGACTGGCGCCCGACCGAGGCGCTGGAGCTCAGCTACATCGGCAGCTGGTCGCGGCTGGAGCGCGAGAACGCGAGCGACTACGACGCGGGCGTGCTGCCGGGCTTCAAGCAGGAACACCGCACCGAGTGGTCGAAGTTCGACAACTACACGCACGAGATCAACGTCAAATCGACGGACGACTCGCCGTTCCAGTGGATCGCCGGCGCATTCCTGATCCACGAGGACAACAGCATCCGCTTCGACATCGACATCTCGCAGACGCCGGTGCCGGCGGGCAATGGGCCGATCGTCATCAACCCCACCCAGCCCAGCGACACCGCCTGGGCCATGTCGTTCATCCAGCCCGAGCGCACGCTCGATTCGAAGGCGGTGTTCGGGCAGGGCAGCTTCGCGTTCACGCCCAGCCTCAAGCTCACCGCCGGCGCGCGCTACACCAAGGAGCGCAAGCAGGACGTGGGCGGCCGCAACTGGGTGTGCCCGCAGTTCGGTGCCACCGTGGGCAGCGGCGGCCATCTCATCGGCCCCGGCGGCCCGGTGGATGCGGCCAGCTGCAACAGCGCCTACGCCCCGGGCACCTGGCCGGGCGGCGGCGCCAACGACGGCAAGACCGAAGACAGCGCCAGCACCTGGCTGCTGCGCGGCGAGTGGCAGGCGAGCAAGGACATGCTGGCCTACGCCACCGTGTCCACCGGGTTCAAGTCAGGCGGCCTGTCCGACGGCGGCCGGCGCCACAAGCCCGAGTTCCTGACGAACTACGAGCTGGGCGCGAAGACCGAGTTCTTCAACCGCGCTCTGGCGCTGAACGTCGCGGCCTTCATGATGAAGTACAAGGACATGCAGGTCTCGACCATCGAGCGCGACAACAGCACCGGTCAGCAGCAGCTGGTGACCAGCAACGCCGCGCGCGCCACGATCAACGGCCTGGAAGGCGAGCTGAGCTGGCGCATCACGCCGGCCGACCGCCTGAGCGCCAACTTCTCGGTGCTCGACGCGCAGTACGACGAGTTCCTCAGCTGCGACTCCAGCGCGGGCGTGAACTGCAATGCCGACGCCAGCGGCAACGTGGCGAACGCGGTCAACCTCAAGGGCAACCGCCTGCCCCACGCGCCGAAGTTCAGCACCACGGTCGCCTACGAGCACGACTTCGCCCTGCCCAGCGGCGCCCGGCTGACGCCGCGCATGCAGGTGCACTACCAGACCACCAGCTACCTCGGCGAGTTCAACCAGGCGCCCACCTCGGCGCAGGTGGCCACCTCGTTCCCCGAGGCGCGCACGCAGAAGGCGTACGGCACGGTGGACCTGAGCCTGCGCTACGAAGAGGCCAAGGGCCGCTGGGGCGCCGAAGTGTTCGTCGTCAACGCCACCGACGAGCAGGTGAAGACGGCGGCCTACTGGATGCCCAACGGCGGGTGGACAGCGTTCTACAACGCGCCGCGCACCTTCGGCGCCAAGGCCTCCTACCGCTTCTGACGCCACGGTCCGCCGGCGCCGCCGCATGGTTCGCATGAAGTTCAAAGCCCTGGCAAGGTGGATGGCCGCGCTGGCCGTCACGAGTGGCCTGGCCGCCGCCTCCACCGCCGCGCTGGCAGCGCGGCAGACGATCACCGTGGCCAGCTTCCCCGACCTCGATCGCAGCGCCAAGGCGGCACTCCAGCTGTGGCGCCGCGAACGGCCCGACGTGGAAGTGAAGATCGCCTCGCTGCAGTACGCCGACCACCACACCGCAATGACCACGGTGCTGGCCACCGGCTCCGGCGTGCCCGACGTGATGGCGCTGGACTTCCGCTTCCTCGGCAGGTTCGCCGAGTCGGGCGGCCTGGCCGACCTGTCGAAGCCGCCGTTCGACGGCATGGCGCTGGCCGGGCGCTTCGTGCCCTATGCCTTTGCGCAGGGCGTCAACCGGCAAGGCCAGCTCGTCGCGCTGCCCACCGACATCGGCCCCGGCACCTTGCTGTACCGCGAGGACCTGCTGCGCAAGGCGGGCGTGAGCGAGGCCGAGCTCACGCGCAGCTGGACGTCGTTCATCGAAGCCGGCAAGAAGATCAAGGCCGCCACCGGCGCCTACCTGCTGGCCGACGCGGCCGACTTGCGCGACATCCTGATCCGCAGCGGCGTGCAGGAAGGCGAGGGCCTGTACTTCGACCGCGAAGGCCGGGTGCTGGTGGACAGCCCCCGCTTCGTGCGCGCCTTCGAGCTGGGCCGCGAGGTGCGGCGCGCGGGCCTGGACGCCAACGCGGTGAACTGGACCAACGAGTGGACGGCGGGCTTTCGGCAAGGCCGCATCGCCACCCAGATGATGGGCGCCTGGCTGGTGGGCCACCTGAAGAACTGGCTTGCGCCCGACACCCGCGGCCTGTGGCGCTCGACCGGCTTGCCAGGGGGAGGCCATGCCTCGTATGGCGGTTCGTTCTATGCCATTCCGCGCCTGGCCGCGCACAAGCAGGCGGCGTGGGACTTCGTGCTGTTCATGACCACGCGCAAGGACGTGCAGCTCAACTCGCTGCGCGTGATGGACGCGTTCCCGGCGTTGCTGGCCGCGCACGACGACGCGGCGATGGAGGAGCCGATCGAGTTTCTCGGCGGCGAGCGGGCGCGGCTGTTGTGGCGCGACATTGCGCGCAAGGTGCCGGCCATTCCCGTGAACAAGTACGACGCGATGGCCACCGACATCATCCGCGCCGAGTTCGAGCAGGTGATCAGCGAGGGCAAGGACATCCGGCAGGCGCTGGCCGATGCCAAGGCGCTGCTGGAGCGGCGCACGCGCCGGTTGAGGGCGCAGCGATGAGCGCGGCGATCGAGCAGACGGCGGTCAGCTCCGCGCCCGCCGCAGCGCCGCCGCGCCGCCGCTGGCTCAGCCGCGCGGTGGCGCCCTATCTCTTCATCTCGCCGTTCTTCGTCCTCTTCTTCGTGTTCGGGCTGTTTCCGCTGCTGTTTTCCATCTGGCTGTCGCTGCACCAGTGGAACCCCGCGGCAGGCCTGGACGCGATGCAGTGGGTGGGGCTGGAAAACTACACGTTCACCCTCGGCGACCCGTGGTTCCACAAATCGCTCTGGAACACCGTGTGGTTCGCGCTCGTGTCGGGCGTGCCGCAGCACCTGGTGGCGGTGCCGCTGGCCTACTTCATCCACCGGCGCTGCAAGCGAAGCCGCAACGTGGTGGTGGGGGCGTACTTCGTGCCCTACATCACCTCCAGCGTGGCCATCGCGCTGATCTTCGCGACGCTGTTCTCCAGGGACTACGGCGTCATCAACGCCGCGATCGAAGGGCTGCGCCACCTCCCGGGCTTCAGCGCGCTGCTGCCCGAGGGCAACATCGACTGGCTCGGCAAGTCGGCCTTCACCAAGCCGGCGGTGGCCTTCGTCGTCTTCTGGCGCTACCTGGGATGGAACATCGTGCTGTACCTCTCCGCGCTGCAGGTGATCGACCAGGACTTGTACGAAGCCGCGCGGCTCGACGGCGCCGGCGAGTGGCAGCAGTTCCGCCACATCGCGCTGCCGCTGCTCAAGCCGATGGTGTACTTCGCGGTCACGCTCACGGTCATCGGCAACCTGCAGCTGTTCGAGGAGCCGTTCATCCTGGTCGACCAGGAAAGCGGCGTTTCGCAGTCGGTGATGACCACCGCGATCTTCATGTACCGCACCGCGTTTTCCGACGGCGACTTCGGCACGGCTTGCGCGATCTCGTGGCTGCTGTTCCTGATCATCGTGGTGGTGAGCTGGCTCAACAGCCGGCTGTTCGGGCGGGAAGGAGACGGCCATGGCGCGCGCTGAACGGCTGCCGGCCTCGCAGGCCTTCAGCCTGGGCCTGCTGTTCGCCGGCGCGCTGGTGCTGGTGGCGCCGCTGTACTTCACGTTCGTCTTCGCCACGCACTCGCGCGCCGAGATCTTCAACTCGCCGCCGCCGCTGTGGTTCGGCGATGCGTTCTGGTCCAACCTGCAGCTGCTGCTGCAGCGGCTGCCCTACTGGCGCAACCTCGCGTTGAGCCTGTACGTGGCCGGCATGACCACGCTGCTGAACCTGCTGCTGTGCTCGCTGGCGGGCTTTGCGTTCGCGGTGTACGAGTTCCGCTTCAAGCGCGCGCTGTTCGCGATGGTGCTGGGCTCGATGATGCTGCCCAGCTTCCTCAACATGATCCCCAGCTTCATGGTGATGAGCGCGCTGGGCTGGATCGACCAGCCGCGTGCGCTGTACGTGCCGGGGGCCGCCGGCGCTTTGGGCATCTTCATGATGCGGCAGTACGTGGCCAGCGCCGTGCCGCGCGAGCTGGTGGACGCCGCGCGCATGGACGGCTGCGGCGAATGGCGCATCTACTGGAGCGTGGTGCTGCCGCTGCTGGGGCCGGCACTCGGCACGCTCGGCCTCATCACCTTCATCAGCTCGTGGAACAACTTCGTCGGGCCGCTGGTGGTGATGCGCTCGGTGGAGAACTACACCGTGCCGCTGGCGCTGCGCAGCATGCAAAGCCCCAACAACACCGAGTGGGGCGCGCTGATGGCCGGCAGCGCGATCGCGATGCTGCCCTTGCTCGTGGCCTTCTTCTTCTCAGCCCGGCGCCTCGTGGCCGGGCTCACCGCCGGCGCCGTGCGCGGCTGAACTCCCACCCCTGCTTGTCCATGACCCTCGTAGCCACGCCCGTGACCCCACCTGCCTCCACCCTCCAGCCTTCGATGTTCCACCCCGCTTTCGTCTGGGGCGCGGCCACCAGCGCCGCGCAGATCGAAGGCGGCATCGAAGGCCGCGGCCTGTCGATCTGGGACCGCTTCTGCGCCGAACCCGGCCGCATCGTCGACGGCTCGAACATCGGCGTGGCCTGCGACCATGTGAACCGCTTCGCCGACGACGTGGCGCTGATGAAATGGCTGGGCCTGAAGGCCTACCGCTTCTCGTTCGCCTGGCCGCGGCTGCGGCCGCAAGGGCAGGGGGCGTGGAACGAGGGCGGCTTTGCCTTCTACGACCGGCTGATCGACTCGCTGCTTGCAGCCGGGATCCAGCCGCACGCCACGCTGTACCACTGGGACCTGCCGGCCGCGCTGCACGATGCGTTCGGCGGCTGGCAGTCGCGCGAGGTGGTGCCGCTGTTCGCCGAGTACGCCGCCGAGGTGGCGCGCCGTTTCGGCGACCGGCTGGCGACGATCGCGACGCTGAACGAGCCCTGGTGCGTCGCGACCCTGGGTTATGAGACCGCGCAGTTCGCACCGGGCATGACCAGCCGCGCCGCGGCCGCGCAGGTGTCGCACCACCTGCTGCTGGCGCACGGTACGGCGATCGAGGCGATGCGCGCGGTGACGCAGGCGCCGCTGGGCATCGTGCTCAACCACACGCCGGCCTTTCCCGCCCGGCCCACCGAGGCCGACCGCCGCGCCGCGCGCCTGGACGACGGCCTGAACGTGCGCTGGTACATGGATCCGGTGTTCCTCGGCAGCTACCCGGCCGATGTGCTGGAGCACCTGGGCGCCGATGCGCCGCACGTCGAAGCAGGCGATCTCGAGCGCATCTGCCAGCCGCTGGATTACCTGGGCGTCAACTTCTACACCCGCAGCGTCATCGGCACCGGGCAGCCGGCCCAGCCCGCGCCCGGGGCGATGGGCTTCACCGACATGGGCTGGGAGGTCTACCCGAAGGCGTTGACGCAGCACCTGGTGCGCATCACGCGCGAATATGCGCCGCCGCCGATCGTCATCACCGAAAACGGCATGGCCAATGCCGATGTGCTGCAGGCCGGCCGCGTGCACGACGAGGCGCGCATCGCCTACCTGCGCGAGCACCTGGCGGCGCTGGCCAAGGCGATGGAGCTGGGCGTGGACGTGCGCGGCTACTTCTACTGGAGCCTGCTCGACAACTTCGAATGGAACTCCGGCTACACCAAGCGCTTCGGCCTGTTCCATGTGGACTACCAGACGCAGGCGCGCACCGCCAAGGACAGCGCGTACTGGTACCGCGACTTCATCGGCCAGCACGCGCTGGCCTCCAAGGGCTGAACGAGCGCTCACGTCATGGCACAGCTCAGACTCTGCGGCCTGGAGAAGCGATTCGCCAACGGTGCCACCGTGGTGCAGGGCGTGGACCTGCAGGTCGACGATGGCGAGTTCATGGTGCTGGTGGGGCCTTCGGGCTGCGGCAAGAGCACCACGCTGCGCATGGTCGCCGGGCTGGAGGCGCCCAGCGGCGGGCAGATCTTCATCGGCGGGCGCGAGGTGACGCAGCAGCCGCCTGCCGAACGCGGCGTGGCGATGGTGTTCCAGAGTTATGCGCTGTACCCGCACATGACGGTGGCCGAGAACATGGGGTTCGGCCTGCGCATGGCCGGGCAGCCGCGCGCGGTGGTGGAGCAGGCGGTGCACCAGGCCGCTCGCACGCTGCAGTTGCACACCCTGCTGCAGCGCAAGCCGCGCGAGCTGTCGGGCGGCCAGCGCCAGCGCGTGGCCATCGGCCGCGCGATCGTGCGCCAGCCCGGCGTGTTCCTGTTCGACGAGCCCTTGTCCAACCTGGACGCGGCCTTGCGCACGCAGATGCGGCTGGAGCTGTCGCGGCTGCACGAACGGCTGCGCGCGACCATCGTCTACGTCACGCACGACCAGGTCGAGGCCATGACGCTGGGCCAGCGCATCGCCGTGTTCAACCAGGGGCGCATCGAGCAGGTGGGCACGCCTTTGCAGCTGTACGACCGGCCGGTCAACCGCTTCGTCGCGGGTTTCCTCGGCTCGCCGCGCATGAACTTCCTGCCGGCGCGCGCACTGCCCGGCGACATGGGCTGGTCGCTGGACCTGGGTGCCGCGGGCCGCCTGCCTTGGCTGCCCGCGGCCGGGCTGGATGCGGGCGCGATCGCTGAGATCGGCGTGCGGCCGGAGCACCTGGCGCTGCAGCCGCACGCGGCACCCGGCGGCCTGGCCGCCGAGGTGGAACTGGTCGAGCACCTGGGCGACGTCGTGCTGGTGCATTGCCGCCTGCCGGGTGTGGACGGCAGCGTCACGCTGAAGTGCGCGCCCGAGCAGGGCGCCGCGCTCTTGCGCGATGAGGCGGTGCGCATCGCGCCGCGGCAGCTGCTGCTGTTCGACGCGCAGGGGCGCTGCCTGCACGCATGACACGCCGCAGGGCGTGCCCGTTGCGGCGGCGGCGCCGTGCCTGGCGCGTTGCCTCGCACGGCCGGCCGGTTCGGTGGACTGCCTCTGCGCTGGGTGAGGCGTGCTGCGACCGGCGGCTACGGCCTGTTGCAGCTTGCCCGCTGGCCCGGCCTCCGCATAGGGGAAAACCCTCTGAAGTCGCACCCTGCGGGCTCGAATAATCGTTGCGCGTGAAAACGTTGCCATCAGTTTTCATACCCCGCGCAGGCACGCATTCCCTTCATCGCCTTCAGCGGCCTGGCGCTTTCCGATCCGTCACGTGATCGCTGTGCAGGGCACCCGGCACATCCGGGAGCCCGGCCCACCGACCCGCAACCGGCGGTCTCATCTGCAAGCGCTTTCTCGGGTGTGCGGAAACGACGAAAAGAGTGGTAACGATTTCATGCGCAACGCACTGGCGGTCTCGCTCCGCGGCGCCGACAGCCACGGGGGTGATCGCCTCTTCTCGACAGGTCAATGCAAGGAGGCTGTTGATGAGGCTCGAACCATGTGCATGGAGGCCCGCCGTGCGGGCCGGCACTGCGCGGCTGGTGCTGGCCGGCGTGGCAGTGGCAGCGCTGGCCGCCTGCGGTGGTGGGTCCGAAGGGGCTGACACCGCCGCAGGGGCGCAAGCAGGGCGCAAAGGCATCGCGGCGGCGCCCGCGCCGCGCCACAACTACGCGGAGGCGCTGCAGAAATCCATCCTCTTCTACGAGGCGCAGCAATCGGGCCAGCTGCCGGCGTGGAACCGCGTCAGCTGGCGCGGCGATTCGCGCCTGACCGACGGCGCCGATGTCGACCACGACCTCACCGGCGGCTGGTACGACGCCGGCGACCATGTGAAGTTCGGCTTCCCGATGGCGTGGACGGCCACGCAGCTGGCCTGGGGCGCCTTGCGCTTCGAAGCCGGCTACAAGGCGGCCGGCCAGCACGAGGCGCTGCTGAACAACCTTCGCTTCGTCAACGACTACTTCCTGCGCGCCCATGCCGCGCCCGACGAGCTGTACGTGCAGGTGGGCAACGGCGGTGTCGACCACAGCTGGTGGGGCCCGGTGGAGGTGTACCCGCTGGCCGCGCCCGCCTACAAGATCGACGCCAGCTGCGGCGGCTCCGACGCGGCCGCCGAAACTGCCGCGGCGATGACCGCCGCGTCGATGGTGTTCAAGCCCGGCGATGCGGCCTACGCGACCAAGCTGCTCACGCATGCGAAGCAGCTGTTCGCGTTTGCCGACCGCGTGCGCGCCAAGTACTCCGATTGCGTGACCGATGCCGCCTCGTACTACAAGTCGTGGTCGGGCTACTACGACGAGCTGGCCTGGGCCGCGGCCTGGCTGCACCGTGCCACGGGCGAAACAAGCTACCTCGCCAAGGCCGAGGCCTTCGTCGACCAGTTCGGCACCGAAGGCCAGAGCAGCCACCTGCCATACAAGTGGACGCACGACTGGGACAGCAAGCACTACGGCGTCTACGTGCTGCTGGCCGAGGCGACCGGCAAGCCGAGGTACGTGAACGCGATCGAGCGCAACCTCGACTACTGGACCACCGGCACCGACACCGGCGAGAAAGTCACCACCACGCCCGGCGGCCTGGCCTGGCTGTCGCAGTGGGGCTCGCTGCGCTATGCGATGAACGCCTCGTTCATCGCGCTGGTGTATGCCGATGTGGTGGCCGACCCGGCGAAGAAGCAGCGCTACCGCGACTTCGCGATCCGGCAGGCGCACTACGCGCTGGGCGACAACCCGCGCAACAGCAGCTACATCGTGGGCTTCGGCCGCAATGCGCCGCAGCGCCCGCACCACCGCACCGCGCACGGTTCCTGGGCCGACAGCCAGAGCGTGCCGGCGCAGCACCGGCATGTGCTGTACGGCGCGCTGGTCGGCGGCCCGGGCGCCGACGACAGCTACAGCGACGACATCGGCAACTACGTGACCAACGAGGTCGCCACCGACTACAACGCCTCGGTCACCGGCGTGCTGGCGAAGCTCAACGAGCTGATGCCGGGCAGCACGCCGCTGCCCGACTTCCCACCCAAGGAAACGCCGAGCGAGGACGAGTTCTTCGTCGAAGCGGCGGTCAACAGCGCGGCTTCGAACTACACCGAGATCAAGGCGCTGCTGAACAACCGCTCGGGCTGGCCCGCGCGCCCCGGCGACAAGCTGTCGTTCCGCTACTTCGTCGACCTGGCCGAGCTGATCGCCGCGGGCGGCAGCGCGGCCGATGTGACGCTGACCACCAACCACACCCAAGGCGGCCGCCTGGCCGGGTTCCACCGCTGCGGCAGCAGCAGCGTGTACTACGCGGTGCTCGACTTCAGCGGCACCCCCATCTACCCCGGCGGCCAGTCGGCGTTCCGCAAGGAGGTGCAGTTCCGCTTCGCGGTGCCGGCGGGCCGGCCGTGGAACCCGGCCAACGACCCGTCCTACGCGGGCCTGGGCAGCGGCACGCCGGCAAAGACCGCGGCCATCGCGGTGTACTCGGCCGGCCAGCGGGTGTTCGGCAACGAGCCGCCGGCCTGCGGCGGCACGCCGATCGAGCTGCCACCGGCGCCGCAAGGCCTGGCCGCGGTGGGCGGCGAAGGGCAGGTGGCGTTGAGCTGGCAGGCCGCGCAGCGCGCGACCGGCTACACGGTGCATCGATCGCTCACCGGCGCGGCCGGCAGCTTCCAGCCCGTCGGCTCGACCAGCAGCACGAGCTACACCGACGGCGGGCTCGACGCGGCCACCACCTACCACTACGCGGTGGTGGCCACCAATGCGGGCGGCGAAGGGCCGGCGAGCGCCACCGTGTCGGCCACCACGAAGCCCGGTTCGACGAACCCCGGCGGCTGCAAGCTCACGCTGGACACGAGCAACGACTGGGGCAGCGGCCAGATCGTTTCGATCCGCCTGGCCAACACCGGCACGCAGCCGATCAGCAACTGGCAGCTGTCGTGGACCGGCTCGGCCGACTTCTCGGTGGTCAACAGCTGGAGCGGCACGTTCAGCACCAGCGGGCGCAGCGTGAGCGTCAAGCCGGCCGCCTGGAACGCCAGCATCGCCCCGGGCAGCGCGGCCGAAGCCGGCATGCAGCTGGCCTACGGCGGCACGCGGCCGGTGCCCACCAACGCAATGGTGGCCGGCCGCAACTGCGCGATCTCCATCGTCACCACCCGTTGAACCCCAGGGAGAACCCATGAAGATGCAACACACCCCACCGGCGACCCGCACCCTTCGCCGCGGCCGCGCGTATGCGCTTGCGGCTTCGATCGCCGCGATCTGGGTCGCACCGCAAGCCGCCCAGGCGCTGCCCGACGGCCGCTACACGATCGTCAATGCCGCCAGCGGCAAGTGCGTCGACGTGGCCGGCGCCAGCATGGCCGAAGGCGGCAACATCCAGCAAGCGAATTGCAGCGGGCATCAGGCGCAGCTGTTCGAGCTGTCGCAGCCGCAGCCCGGCGTCTACAAGCTGCGCAGCGTGCTGAGCGGCAAGGTGGTCGACGTGTCCGGCGCCTCCACCGCCGATGGCGCCAACGTGCAGCAGTGGACCGACAACGGCACGAATGCGCAGCGCTTTCGCATCGCGCCGTCGGGCAACGGGCATGTGATCACCAACGTGAACAGCGGCAAGTGCATCGACGTGGCCGGCGGGTCGCTGCTGGACGGCGCCAACATCCAGCAGTGGAGCTGCAACGGCAGCGGCGCGCAGCGCTTCGTCTTCCAGCCGCGCGACGGCAACGGCGGCTGGCGCCTGGTCTGGCGCGACGAGTTCGACGGCAACGCGGTGGACCCGGGCAAATGGGAGTTCGAGGTCAACGGCAAGGGCGGCGGCAACAACGAGCTGCAGTACTACACCGCGCGGCCGCAGAACGCCTATGTGGCCAACGGGCTGCTGACGATCCAGGCGCTGCGCGAGCGCTACTGCGGCGCCGACGGCTGCCGCGACTACACCTCGGCGCGCCTGCGCACGCTGGGCAAGGGCGACTGGCGCTACGGCCGCATCGAAGCGCGCGCCCGGCTGCCGCGCGGCCAGGGGCTGTGGCCGGCGATCTGGATGCTGCCCACCGACTGGGTCTACGGCGGCTGGGCCGCCAGCGGCGAGATCGACATCATGGAAGCGGTGAACCCGGCCGCGGCCGGCGGCAACCGCATCTACGGCACCTTGCACTACGGCGGCGCCTGGCCCAACAACACGCACAAGGGCGGCAGCACGGTGCCGGCCGGCAGCGTGGTCGACCAGTTCCATGTCTACGCGGTGGAATGGGAGCCGACGCAGATCCGCTTCTATGTCGACGGCCAGCTGTACCACACGGCCACCGAATGGTGGTCCAGCGGCGGTGCGTTCCCGGCGCCGTTCAACCAGCGCTTCCACCTGATCCTCAACGTGGCGGTGGGTGGCAACTGGCCCGGCTCGCCCGATGGGAACACGGTGTTCCCGCAGCGCATGGAAGTGGACTACGTGCGCGTGTACCAGCGTTGAGCCGGGCGGGCTGCGCGCCGGGGGGCGGCTACACCCGGCGCGTGGTCTCGCGCACCACCAGCTCGAGCGGCGGCAGCGCCGCTTCCTCGACCGGGTGGCCGAGCATGCGCAGCAGCGTGCTCGCCGCGCGCCGGCCGATCTCGTGGATCGGCTGCCGCACGGTGGTCAGCGGCGGCGTGAAGTAGGCGGCCGCCGGCAGGTCGTCCACCCCCACCAGCGACACGTCGTCGGGCACGCGCACGCCGCGCCGGTACAGCGCCATGCGTGCGCCGAAGGCGAGCTGGTCGTTGGCGGCGAACACCGCGGTGAACGGCAGCCCGCTGTCGAGCAGCCGGTTCATCGCCAGCAGGCCGCCGGCTTCGAGGAAGTCGCCGGGCACCAGCAGCGCGGGGTCGGGTTTCACGCCCGCTTCGGCCAGCGCGCGCAGGTAGCCCTGCCGCCGCGCGGCGGCATCGGGCTGGTCCTGCGGGCCGGCGATGTGCGCGATGCTGCGGTGGCCCAGGCCGAGCAGGTGGCGCGTGGCGAGGTGGCCGCCGGCCTCCTGGTCCAGCCCCACCGAGCGCACGTTGGGCGCCTCCAGGCAGCGGCCGGTCACGACGATCGGCTGGTGGCGCGCGAACTCGACGATCTGCGCATCGGCCAGGTGGCCGGTGAGGATCACCAGGCCATCGATGCGGCGCGCCATCAGCATGCGGATGCGCTCGGCTTCTTCGGCCGCGTTCCAGTGGCCGGTGACGATCATCGGCGCATAGCCGGTGCCCGCCAGGCCTTCTTCGACGCCGCGCATCGCGCGGGTGAAGAACGCGCTCTCGATGTCCTGGCCCAGCACGCCGATCGTCATCGTCGTGCCCGATTTCAGGTAACGCGCGAACAGGTTGGGCTTGAAGTCGAGCTTCTTGATCGCGCGCTCGACCGCCTCGCGCTTGTGGGGCGACACCCGCGGCGAGCCGTTCAGGAAGCGCGAGACGGTGGAGGGCGAGACGCCGGCTTCGCGGGCAACGTCCAGCACGGTGGCGGAGGCTGTGTGGGAGTCCCTCGAGGCGCGGGAACGATCGGTGGCCATTCGCCGCCGATCATATCGGCCCGTGACTGCAATGCGCCGCGCCGTCTGCGCCGGCGCGGCGGCATGAACGGGCCGCTGCTCAGCCTGGCCGCTGCGCCCGCTCGCAGCCCACCTGCACCACCTCGCGCCGCCCGCCATCGACCCGCACCGCCGTGAGTTCGCCGCCCCACACGCAGCCGGTGTCCAGCGCCAGCAGGTCGGGCCGGTCGATCAGCCCCAGCGTGGACCAGTGCCCGAATGCGATGGGCACGCCTTGGGTGCGCCGGCCCGGCATCTCGAACCACGGCCTGAAGCCCGGCGGCGCGGCGTCCGCGCCTTCCTTGAGCTTGAAGTCCAGCGAGCCGTCGTCGCCGACGAAGCGGATGCGCGTGAGCACGTTGATCACGAAGCGCCAGCGGTCGGCGCCTTGCAGGCTTTCGTCCCAACGGCAGGGCTCGTTGCCGTACATCACCTGCAGAAAAGCCTTGAGGTCGGGGCCGCACATCATCGTTTCCACCTCGCGCGCCAAGGCCAGCGTCTGTTCGCGCGTCCATTGCGGCACCACGCCCGCATGCACGAGCAGCCAGCCGTGCGCCTCGGCGGCCAGCGGACGCTCGCGCACCCATTCGATCCAGGCGTCGCGGTCCCGGTCTTCGAGGATCTCGCGCAAGGTGTCGCTGCGGTGCTCGGGCCGCACGCCTTCGGCCACCGCGAGCAGGTGCAGGTCGTGGTTGCCCAGCAGGCAGGTGGCGGCGCTGCCCAGCGCACGCAAAGTCTTCAGCGTCTTCAGCGACTGCGGCCCACGGTTGACCAGGTCGCCCAGCACCCACAGCCGGTCGCGCGAGGGCGAAAACTGCAGTTCCGCGAGCAGCCGCTCGAACGCGTCGCAGCAGCCCTGCAGGTCTCCCACCAGATAATCCATCACCTGATTCTGCTACGCTGCGGGCCTTTGCCGCCCCGGGGCCTCTTGCTCATGCAAGCGTGGCGCTCGCTGCATGGACGTCGCGCTACTCGTCTTCCTCATCCTGCTCAACGGTGTTTTCGCCATGTCCGAGATGGCGCTCACCGCTGCGCGCAAGGCCCGGCTGCAAGTGCTCATCGAAAGCGGTGAAGCCGGCGCGCAGGCGGCACTCGACCTGCACGAGAACCCCACCAAGTTCCTGTCCACCGTGCAGATCGGCATCACCTCCATCGGCGTGCTCAACGGCATCGTCGGCGAAGCGGCCTTTTCCGGACCGCTGGCGCAGTGGATGGGCAGCACCTTCGCGTTGTCGGCGCGGGCGGCCGACTTCATCGGCACCGGCTTGGTGGTGGCGCTGATCACCTTCCTGACCATCGTGTTCGGCGAGCTGGTGCCCAAGCGGCTGGGCCAGATGTACCCCGAGACGGTGGCGCGGCTGGTGGCACCGCCGATGGAGTGGCTGTCGCTGATCGCGCGGCCCTTCGTGAAGCTGCTGACGGCCTGCACCGAGGCCACGCTGCGGCTGCTGGGCATCCGCGGCGGCCCCAGCCGATCGGTCACCGAGGAGGAGATCGCCGCCAGCCTCGAAGAGGGCCTGGAGTCGGGCGTGATCGAGGCGCACGAGCACCAGATGGTGCGCAACGTGTTCCGGCTCGACGACCGGCAGGTGGGCTCGATGATGATCCCGCGCGCCGACGTGATCTGGCTGGATGCGGCGGCTCCCTTCGACAAGGTGATGCTGGTCATCGCCGACAGCGGCCACTCGCGCTACCCGGTGTGCCGCGGCGGGCTCGACGACGTGCTGGGCGTGGTGACCGCGCAGGAGCTGCTGCCCGTGCTGGCCCAGGGCCGCCGGCCCACGCTCACCGAGCACCTGCAGCCGCCGGTGTTCGTGCCCGAGACGCTGTCGGGCATGGAGCTGCTGGAGCACTTTCGCGCCTCGGGCGCGGAGCTGGTGTTCGTGGTGGACGAATACGGCGAGGTGCAGGGCGTGATCACCGTGCGAGACGTGCTGGAGGCCATCACCGGCGAGTTCTCCACGCCCAGCGCCGAAGACGCCTGGGCCGTGCAGCGCGAGGACGGCAGCTGGCTGCTCGACGGCCTGATCCCGGTGCCCGAGCTGAAGGACCGCCTGGACTTGAAAGACTTGCCCGAGGAAGACCGCGGGCGCTACAACACGCTGGCCGGCATGATCATGCTGCTGCTGGGCCGCCTGCCCCGCACCGCCGACAAGGTGGAATGGGAAGGCTGGACGTTCGAGGTCGTGGACCTGGACGGCAAGCGTGTGGACAAGGTGCTGGTGCAGCGCAGCCCCGAAGTTGGAGACCTGGAGAAATGATCGTCGAAGCCTTGTACAAGAACGTGATGGCGCTGGACCGCGTGCAGCATCGTGCCCTGCGCATCAAGCATCCGTTCACCGATTTCACGCGCACCGCCGGGATGAACGCGGTGTTCGTCACCGCGGTGGAGTTCGCCGACGTGTGCCGCGAATACCCGATCGTGTTCGTGCGCGCCGGCAAGGACGACAAGACCGGCCAGGAAAACGTGGCGCCGATGGCCGTGCTGGGCGTGGCGCAGCAGGAAAACCTGTACCTGCAGCCCAGCGGCCACTGGCGCACGCCCTACCTGCCCGCCTTCTTGCGCCGCTATCCCTTTGGCATGGCCGGCGTGGGCAACGACCGCATGGCGATCTGCATCGACCGCGACTGGGAAGGTTTTTCCGAGACCGAGGGCGACCGCCTGTTCGACGAGCAGGGCGAGCCCAGCGAGCTGATGAAGAGCGTGCAGCAGTTCGTCGAGAACTTCGAGACCGAGGTCGAGCGCACGCGCCAGTTCTGCGCGCTGCTGCTGCAGGAGGGGCTGCTGCAGGACATGCGCTTCGACGCCACGCTGCCCGGCGGCGAGAAGGTGTCGGTCGACGGCTTCCTGGCCCTCGACGAGAAAAAGCTCGCCGAGCTGCCCGAGGCCAAGGTGGTGGAGTGGCACCGCAACGGCATCCTCGGCCTGATCCACGCGCAGCAGATCTCGCTCGGCCTGATGCGCCGGCTGGTGGAGTGGCACGCCGAGCGCGCCGCGGCCAAGCAATAGGCGCGGCAACGCCATGAACGCAGGGCCCTTCGAGTCGTTCCTGTCGACGGCCGAGGCCCTGCAGGCTGTCAGCGCCGGGGCCTTCGTGCAGGCCATGCTCGATGTCGAGGCGGCGCTGGCCCACGCCCAGGCGGCCGAGGGCCTGATCCCCGCCGAGGCCGCGAACGCGATCGCGGCGGCGTGCAAGCTCGAACGCATGGACCTCGCGGCGCTGCTGGCCGCGAGCGGCCGCGCCGGCAGCCTGGCGATCCCGCTGGTGCCGCAGCTCAAGGCGGCCGTGGCCGCGGCCGACGCGCAGGCGGCGAAGCATGTGCACCTGGGCGCCACCAGCCAGGACGTGATCGACACCGCGATGGTGCTGTGCACGCGCCGCGTGCTGGCGCTGCTCGACCGCGACCTCTCGCGCCTGGTCGCGGCGCTGTTGGCGCTGGCCGACCGCCATGGCGACGCGCCGGTGCTGGCGCGCACGCTGATGCAGCCGGCCTCGGTGACCAGCTTCGGCTTCAAGCTCGCGCAGTGGCTGCAGCCGCTGGTGCATGCGCAGCAGCGGCTGCACGAAGCCGGCGCGCGCGCCCTGCAGCTGCAGCTGGCCGGTGCCGTAGGCACGCTGGCCGCGATGGGCCGCGGCGGCCCGGCCGTGGCGCGCCGCATGGCCGCGGCGCTGGCGCTGGCCGAGCCGGCCGGCGCCTGGCACACCACGCGCGACGAGTGGGTGCGCCTGGGCTGCGAGCTGGGCGTGTTGTGCGGCTCGCTGGGCAAGCTGGCGCGCGACTGGGCGCTGATGGGTCAGGGCGAGATCGCCGAAATCGCCGAACCCATTGGCCAGGGCCGTGGCGGCTCCACCGCGATGGCGCACAAGCGCAACCCGGTCGCGTCGATGCTGGCGCTGGCGGCGGCGCAGCGCGCGCCCCAGCGCGTGGCTGGGCTGCTGCAGGGCATGGTGCAGGAGCACGAGCGCGGGCTGGGCAACTGGCAAGCCGAGCTGTCTGACTGGCGCGAGCTGCTGCTCGCTGCCCACGGCGGCCTGCAGCCCCTGGCCGAAGCAGCGGCCGGCTTGCAGGTGGACGAGGCGCGCATGCGGCACAACATTGCCGCCTTCGCGTCGCGCGATGCGATGTTCGACCTGGCGCTGGCCGAGCCAGCGCGCGAGCGTGCGCTTGACCTGCTGCAGCGCCTGCGCCCGGCCGCACGGTCGCTGGCGGCGGCGCAACCTTGGGCGCGCTGGCTGCCCTGACGAGAGAGAGCATGACCCGAGAAGACGATTTCGACCGCGGCCTGAAGAACCGCCGCGACGTGCTGGGCGAAGACTGGGTGCTGCGCTCCACCGCCGGCGCCAACGGCTTCAACGCCGACTTCCAGGCCTTCATCACGCGCTACGCCTGGCACGACATCTGGGGCCGCCCGGGGCTGGACCGCCAGACGCGGCGCCTGCTGGTGCTGGGCATGACCATGGGCCTGGCGCGCTGGGAAGAGTTCGAGCTGCACTGCCGCGCGGCGGTGCGCGGCGGCGTGCCGGTGGAGGCGATCAAGGAGACGCTGATGCAAGGCGCCATCTACTGCGGCGTGCCGGCGGCCAACACCGCGTTCAAGATCGCGGCCGAGATCCTCAAGGCCGAAGGCCTGCTGCCCGGCCCCGCGCCGCTCACCGCGGGCCCGCGCGTGCAATGGCACCACAGCTTCAGCCAGCCGCAGCTGCGCATTGCGCTGCAGGGTGTGGAGCAGGGCGTGCCCCTGGTGCTGAGCCACGCGCTCGGCCTGGACTTGACGATGTGGGACGGTCTGGCCGCCGAGCTGGCGCAGCGGCATCCGGTGCTGCGCTACGACCACCGCGGCCACGGCGGCTCGGCGCCGCAGCACGAGCCGGCCACGCTCGACCAGCTGGTGGACGACGCGGCGCGCGTGATCCGCGAATGGGGCCGCGGGCCGGTGGTGTTCGCGGGCCTGTCGATGGGCGGCATGGTGGGCCAGGGGCTGGGCATCCGGTACCCGGAGCTCGTGCGCGGCCTGGTGCTGGCGAACACGACGGCGCAATACCCCGCGGCCGCGCAGGCGGCGTGGACGCAGCGCATCGCCGCCGTGCAACAAGGCGGCATGGCAGCGATTGCCGACATGGTGCTGCAGCGCTACCTGAGCGAGGGCTTCCGTGCCGCGAACCCCACCTTCACGCAGGCGCTGCGCGAGCAGATCCTGCGCTGCGACCCGGCCTCGTACGCGGCCTGCTGCCATGCGGTGCGCAGCGTCGACTGGCTGGCGCAGCTGCCCGCGGTGAAGACGCCGACGCTGGTCATCGCCGGGGGCCTGGATGCCGGCGCCACGCCCGAAATGGCGCGGCAGATCGCGCATGCGATCCCGGGCGCCGAGCTGCAGGTGTTCGACGAGGCGGCGCACCTGAGCGTGGCCGAGGTGCCGGCCCGCTTCGCCGAAACGCTGCAGCGCTTCGTGCAGCGCGTGTAGCGGCTACAGGCCCGCCTTCTTCTTGTCCAGCCAGCCCAGCGACTTGGCGTGCAGGCTCTGCACGTACAGCCGGTCGTCGCCTTCGGTGACGGCGGTGGTCTCGGGATAGGCGCCGCTCGGGTCCTGCAGGTCCACCAGCACGCGGCCCGATTCATCGAACGCGAACACATGGCCATAGGCCGGTGGCACCGGCCACAGCGCCTTGGGCAGGCGCAGCGCCAGCGCGCGCAGCCAGGGCTTGCCGGCCGTGTTGTCGATGAAGGCCCCGCGCGGCTTGGCGAAGCCGGCCCAGAGGCGGCCGCCCTGCCCGCGCATCAGGTTGTCGGGGTAGCCGGGCAGGTTGCTCAGCAGCACCCGGGCCTGCGGGCCGGGCTGGCGGGCGCTCAGGCCTTGCGCGGCGACGGCCAGTTTCCAGATGCGGTATTCGCCGGTCTCGGCCACGAACAGGTGCTGCTCGTCGGCGCTGAGCGCGATGCCGTTGGGAAAGCACAGGTCGGCCAGCAGCAGCCGCGTGCGGCCGTTGGCGGGGTCGTGTTCGAGCACCCGGCCGGTGCAGCGGTGTTCCAGGATGTCGAGCACGCTGGCCTCGAAGGTGCCGCCGTGGGCCTTGGGCCCGAAGCGGCGCGACGCATCGGTGAGGTACACCTTGCCGTTGCGCGCCACGATCACGCCGTCGGCATACAGGATGGGGTCGCCCTGCAGGTTGTCGGTGAGCAGCTCCAGCTTGGCCTGCGCGCCGCTGCCGGTGGCGCGGAACAGCCCGCCGTGCGCCCCGGCCATGGGGTCGGCGATCAGCAGGGCGCCGCTGGCGTCGAAGTCGAAGCCCAGCGGCCGCCCGCCGGTGCGCACCACCAGCTCGCGCTGCGAGCCGTCGGGCTTCATGCGCACGATGGCGCCGCTGGCCACCGCGGCATAGAGCCAGCCGTCGCGCAACGCGATGTGTTCCGGGCCCTGGTCGCCGCCCAGGTCGAGGTGCTGCAGGCCGGCCAGCCGGTCGTTGGGCGCGTGCGGACCCGCATAGCCCGGCGCGGGCGGCGCGTTCCACGCCACCGGCTGCACCGGCACCGGCCAGAGAAACAAGTACGCAGCGGCGGCCACGATCAACGCGGCCACCGCGATCAACACGCGACGCATGAGGCTGCCTCCTGTGATGGGGTTTCTTGAGCGGGATCTTTTACCGCGAAGGACGCAAAGGCACGCAAGAACGCGAAGACTTTCTCGTATGGGCCCTGGCGTCCTTTTCCCTCTTTGCGCCCTTCGCGGTCCGGTTCTCCGGCACCGCCGTGCCGCCGCCCGGAGCGCTCATGCGCTCAACCCGCCCAGCCGGCGCGACAGCTCCGCGACGCAGCGCTTCAGCGCTGCTGCCACGCGGCCGTTCCAGCGGCTGTCGAAGGCCTCGGTGGGGCCGATGGCGGTGATGCTCAGCACCATCGCGCCAGTGCCGTCGAACACCGGCGCGGCCATGGCGCTCACGCCCGAGACCGACAGGTTCACCGCGCGGGCCAGGCCGTGCTGGCGCACCTCGGCCAGGCCTTGCTCGAAGGTGGCGGCGTCGAACGCGGGGCTGCCGGGCGGCTCGTGCGCCAGCGCGGCGGCCACGTCCTCGCGCGCGCGGTGCGCGGCGAACAGCCAGCCCGAGGCCGTGCCGCGCAGGCTCATCACCGTGCCGTGCCGCATCGAGATGTGCACCGGCGAGGGCGCCTCGGCCACGCGCACGATGGTCGGCCCGCGGTTGCCCCACACGGCGATCGCCACCGTGTGGCCGATCTCCTGCGCCAGTTCCTCGATCAGCGGCGTGGCCAGGCGCACGGGGTCGTATTGCTGCAGGCTGATCAGCCCGAGCTGCATCGCCAGCGGCCCCAGGCCGTAGCGGCCGGTGGCCGGCTCCTGCTCGACCAGGCCCAGCTTGCCGAAGCTGACCAGGTAGGGGTGGGCCTTGGCCGGCGCCATGCCGGCCCCGCGCGCCAGGTCCTTCAGCGCCATCGGCCGGCCGTGGTGGGCCAGCGCCAGCAGCAGCTGGCCGCCCACCTCCACGCTCTGGATGCCGCGCGAGCCGCGCTCCTCCTGGGTGTCGCTCATCGGTATTTCTACTTAAACGAATGGATTAGACATTATCGAATCGTCTGATTAAGATCAAGCACGTTAGACATAGGCAAATTCATTAGTCAAAGTCAAAGACACGGGACTTCTCCATGAGCAAGGCCTTCGCTTCCCAAGCCGACCTCGAAGAAAAGCAGGTCAGCTTCACCCAGCTCTCCGAGCACGCCTGGGCCTACACGGCCGAAGGCGACCCCAACACCGGCATCGTGATCGGCGACGACGCGGTGATGGTGATCGACACCCAGGCCACGCCGGTGATGGCGCAGGACGTGATCCGCCGCATCCGCGAGGTGACCGACAAGCCGATCCGCTACGTGGTGCTCAGCCACTACCACGCGGTGCGCGTGCTCGGCGCCAGCGCCTACCAGCCGCAGCACATCATCGCCAGCCAGGACACCTACGACCTGATCGTCGAGCGCGGCGAAGCCGACAAGGCCAGCGAGATCGGCCGCTTCCCGCGCCTGTTCCGCAACGTCGAGAGCGTGCCGCCCGGGCTGACCTGGCCGACGATCACCTTCAAGGGCGAGATGACGCTGTGGCTCGGCAAGCTGGAAGTCAAGCTGCTGCAGCTGGGCCGCGGCCACACCAAGGGCGACACGGTGGTGTGGCTGCCCGGCGAGCGCACGCTGTTCTCGGGCGACCTGGTGGAGTTCGACGCCACGCCGTATGCCGGCGACGCCTACTTCCAGGACTGGCCGCGTACGCTGGACAACATCGCGGCGCTGAAACCGCTGGCGCTGGTGCCCGGCCGCGGCGCGGCGCTCAAGGGCCAGGCGCAGGTGGCGCAGGGCCTGGCCGGCACCAAGGCCTTCGTCAGCGAGCTGTTCGCCAGCGTGAAGGCCGGTGCGGCGCAAGGCAAGGAGCTGAAGGCCGTGTACCGCGAGACCTACGAGCGCCTGAAGCCCACCTACGGCCAGTGGGTGATCTTCGACCACTGCATGCCCTTCGACGTGACGCGGGCCTACGACGAGGCCACGCAGTACGCCGACCCGCGCGTGTGGACCGCGCAGCGCGACATCGAGATGTGGCGCGCCCTCGAATCCTGACCCAGGAGCCCGACATGAGCATCCAACGCATCCACCACGTGGCCTACCGCTGCCACGACGCCAAGGAAACGGTGCACTGGTACCGCGAGCACTTGGGGCTGGAGTTCGTGCTCGCGATTGCCGAGGACCGCGTGCCCTCCACGCATGCGGCCGACCCCTACATGCACGTGTTCCTCGACGCGGGCAACGGCAACATCCTCGCCTTCTTCGAGCTGCCCAATTCGCCCGCGATGGGGCGCGACCCCAACACGCCCGAGTGGGTGCAGCACCTGGCCCTCAAGGTGGACAGCGTGGCCGAGCTCGAAGCCACCAAGGCCCGGCTCCAAGCGGCAGGCGTCGAGGTGGTGGGCATCACCGACCACACGATCTTCAAGTCGATCTACTTCTTCGACCCCAACGGCCACCGCGTGGAGCTGGCGGCCGACACCGCCACGCCCGAGATGATGAAGCAGCTCGACGACGTGAAGTGGCAGATGCTCGACGAGTGGGCCGCCACGCGCCGCGCGCCCAAGCATGCGGCCTGGATGCACGAGAAAGAATTCGCTGCGCTCGGCTGATCCGCCATGTTCAAGACCTACCGCGCGCCCGAGTACGCGTTCCGGGCCAGTGAAGAGCAGCGCAGCGGCACCGTGCGCCGCCATCCGGTGGTGGTGGTCGGTGCCGGGCCGGTGGGCCTGACGGCCGCGCTCGACTGTGCGCGCCGCGGGCTGCCGGTGGTGCTGGTCGACGACAACAACACCGTGAGCGTGGGCTCGCGGGCCGTGTGCTACGCCAAGCGCCCGCTGGAAATCTGGGACCGGCTGGGTGTGGTGGCGCCGCTGCTGGAGCGGGGCGTGAAGTGGAAGGTGGGCAAGGTCTTCTTCCGCGACGACCTGGTGTACAGCTTCGACCTGCTGCCCGAAGCGCACCACAAGCTGCCGGCAATGATCAACCTGCAGCAGTACCACCTGGAGGAGACGCTGGTGGCGGCCTGCGAGCAAGCAGGCGTGGACCTGCGCTGGAAGCACAAGGTCGTGGGCTTGGCGCAGCAAGGCGACCACGTGGCGCTGCAGGTCGACACACCCGAGGGCGCGTTCGCGATGGAAGCGCAATGGCTCATCGCCTGCGACGGCGCCAACAGCGACATCCGCCGCATGGTGGGCGCGCCCTTCGAAGGCCAGCGCTTCGAAGATCGGTTTCTCATTGCGGATGTCGTCATGGAGGCGGGCTTTCCACCCGAGCGCTGGTTCTGGTTCGACCCCCCGTTCCACCGCGGCCAGTCGGTGCTGCTGCACAAGCAGGCCGACAACGTGTGGCGCATCGACTTCCAGCTCGGCCGCGACGCCGATCCCGAGCAAGAGAAAAAGCCTGAGAAGGTGATCCCGCGCATCCAGGCCATGCTGGGGCCCGAGGCGAAGTTCGAGCTCGAGTGGGTGTCGGTGTACCAGTTCGCCTGCCGCCGCATCGACCGCTTCCGCTACGGCCGCGTGCTGTTTGCCGGCGATGCGGCGCACCAGGTGTCGCCCTTCGGCGCGCGCGGCGCCAACTCCGGCGTGCAGGACACCGACAACCTGGTGTGGAAGCTCAAGCTCGTGCTCGACGGCGCCGCGCCCGAAGCGCTGCTCGACAGCTACCACGACGAGCGCGCGCCGGCGGCCGACGACAACATCGGCCACTCCACCCGCTCCACCGACTTCATCACCCCCAAGAGCCGCGGCTCGCTGCGCCTGCGCAACGCGGTGCTGGAGCTGGCGGAAACCGAAGCGTTCGCGCGCCCCCTGGTCAACAGCGGGCGGCTGTCCAAGCCCACGCCGTACGAGCATTCGGCGCTCAACACGCCCGACGACGAAACGTTCGCCGGCAGCATGAGGCCGGGCATGGACGCCGCCGACGCGCCGGTGTTGCGCGGTGGCCGGCCCGCCTGGCTGATCGAGCTGCTGGGAGACGGCTTCACGCTGCTCGTCTTCGGCGAGCGCCCGCCCGTGGCCGCGGTGCAGGCCGGTACGGTGCAGGCCCGCGTGCTGCACGTGGGCAGCGACGTGGTCGATGCCGACGGCGTGCTCGCCCGGCGCTACGACGCCCGCCCCGGCACCACGCTGCTGTTGCGCCCCGACCAGTACCTGGCGGCGCGCTGGCGCAGCTTTGACCCCGCGAAGATCGAAGCCGCGTTGAAGAGGGCCACATGCAACTGATCCGCACGGCGAACATCCCCGACCCCGACGGCTTCTACCAGGAGCTCATTGCCGGCCAGCGCGAGCTGAGCGACGAGCAGGCCGAGATGGTGCTGGCCAAGCTGGTGCTGATCCTGGCCAACCATATCGGCGACCGCGAGGTGCTGCGCGAGGCGATCGCGCTCGCGCGCGACAACACGCTGGCCAACGCCGCCAAATCCAAGCCCTGACGATGAACGAACCGCAGTACCAGTCCGGTTTCGGCAACCACTTCGCCAGCGAGGCGCGGCCCGGCGCGCTGCCGGTGGGGCAAAACAGCCCGCAGCGCGCGCCGCTGGGCCTGTATGCCGAGCTGTTGAGCGGCGCGGCCTTCACCGCACCACGCCACGAGAACCGCCGCACCTGGATGTACCGCCGCCAGCCCTCGGTGGTGTGCGGCGCCTACCGGCCCGAGCCGCACGCCTGGTGGAAGACCGGCGCGCGGGAGGGCCAGCCCGTGCCGCCCGATCCGCTGCGCTGGCTGCCGTTTCCCGCGCCCAACGAGGCGCAGGACTTCGTGCAGGCGATCCGCACGATGGTGGTCAACGGCGACGCCGAGGCGCAAAGCGGCATGGCGGCCCACGTGTTCCATGCCAACCGCTCGATGGAGCGCACGGCGCTGGTCAATGCCGACGGCGAGATGCTGATCGTGCCGCAGCAAGGGCGCCTGCACGTCACCACCGAGCTGGGCGTGCTGCAGGCCGGGCCGGGCGAGATCGTGCTCATCCCGCGCGGGCTGCTGTTCAAGGTGGCGCTGCCCGACGGCAGCGCGCGCGGCTACATCGCCGAGAACCACGGCGCGCCGTTCCGCCTGCCCGAGCTCGGGCCCATCGGCTCCAACGGCCTGGCGAACCCGCGCGACTTCCTCGCGCCGGTGGCGGCGTTCGAGGACACACCGGGGGAATACCAGATCCTCAAGCGCCACGGCGGCGCCTTGTGGCGCGCGCCCGCCAAGGCCTCGCCCTTCAACGTGGTGGCCTGGCACGGCAACCTCACGCCGCTGAAGTACGACACGCGCCGCTTCATGACGATCGGCTCGATCAGCTTCGACCATCCCGACCCGTCGATCTTCACCGTGCTCACTTCGCCCAGCGACACGCCCGGCACCGCGAACTGCGACTTCGTGATCTTCCCGCCGCGCTGGATGGTGGCCGAGCGCACCTTCCGCCCGCCCTGGTACCACCGCAACGTGATGAGCGAGTTCATGGGCCTGGTGTACGGACAGTACGACGCCAAGCCCCAGGGCTTCCAGCCGGGCGGTGCCTCGCTGCACAACAGCATGGTGCCGCACGGCCCCGATGCCGAGGCGTTCGAAAAAGCCAGCAGCGCCGAGCTCGTGCCGCACAAGCTCGACGACACGCTGGCCTTCATGTTCGAAAGCCGCTGGCGCTTTCATCCCACCGAGTTCGCGATGAAGGTCGCGACGCTGGATGCGAAGTACGCCGACTGCTGGGCCGGGCTCGAAGACAAGTTCAAGCCATGATCGACGCCACCCACGATCCCGAACGCAAGAGCTGGGTTGCATCGGCCAACGCGCCGGACTGCGACTTTCCGATCCAGAACCTGCCCTTCGGCCGCTTCCGCCCGGCCGGCAGCGCCAAGGGCTGGCGCATCGGCGTGGCCATTGGCGACGCGGTGCTGGACTTGCGTGCCGTGCTCGACCAGGAGCTCTGGGGCGAGCCCGAGCGCCGCCTGCTGCTGCCGCTGGCCGAGGGCGACCTCAATGCCTTCATGGCGATGGGCCCGGCGGCGCGCCGCCAGCTGCGCGCGCTGTTGAGCGAGGCCTTGCGCGAGGGCAGCGACCTGCAAGCGCCCTTGAGCGAATGCCTGAAGCCGCAATCGCAGGTGGAGATGGGGCTGCCGTGCCGCATCGGCGACTACACCGACTTCTACACCGGCATTCACCACGCCACCGCGGTGGGCAAGCTGTTTCGCCCCGACAACCCGCTGCTGCCCAACTACAAGTGGGTGCCGATCGGCTACCACGGCCGCGTGTCGTCCATCGGCGTGAGCGGCCAGCGCTTCCATCGGCCCTACGGCCAGATCAAGCGGGAAGGCGATGCACCCGCCTTTGGCCGTTGCGAGCGGCTCGACTACGAACTGGAACTGGGTGTGTTCGTCGGTGCCGGCAATGCGCTGGGCCGGCCGATGGGCATGCAGCAGGCCGAGGACGACTGGTTCGGCATGGTGCTGCTCAACGACTGGTCGGCGCGCGACCTGCAGGCCTGGGAGTACCAGCCGCTGGGGCCTTTCCTGGCGAAGAACTTCGCGACCACCCTGTCGCCGTGGATCGTGACGCAGGAGGCGCTGGCGCCGTTTCGCGTGCCCTTCGTGCGCGCCGCCGGCGACCCGCCGCCGCTGCCGTACCTCGACTCGGCCGCCAACCGCGAACGCGGCGCCCTCGACATCCGGTTGGAGGTGCTGCTGCACACCGCCGCGATGCGCGCCCAGGGCTTGCCGCCCGAGCGCCTGTCGCAGTCGAACTTCCGCGACGCCTACTGGACCGTGGCGCAGATGCTGGCCCACCACAGCAGCAACGGCTGCAACCTGCAGCCGGGCGACCTGCTGGGCAGCGGCACGCAGTCCGGCCCTCAGTCGGAGCAGGGCGGCTCGTTGCTGGAGCTCACGCTCGGCGGCCGGCAGGCGCTGTCCTTGTCCAACGGCGAGACCCGCCGTTTCCTCGAAGACGGCGACGCGGTGATCCTGCGCGCCCGCTGCCACAAGCCGGGCGCTGCCAGCCTCGGCTTTGGCGCCTGCGTCGGCACGGTGTTGCCCGCGCTCGAGGGTTCGCGCCATTGACGGCCCTTCGAGCCGCGGGCTACAGTTTGTTCGTATTTAGATCAACAGTTCGTACAACGAACATCACGACTGGAGACAGCATGAAAGCACCTCTGCGCCGCGGGCTGCGCCTCGCCTTCACCGCCACTGCCTTGTCGGTCGCCGGCCTGTCGGCCGGGGCCCAGGAGATCACGCTGAAGGTGCACCATTTCTGGCCGCCGCAGGCCATGCCGCCCACCAAGATCCTGCAGCCCTGGTGCGACAAGCTCGCCGCCGACTCGGGCAACAAGATCAAGTGCCAGATCTTCCCGGCCATGCAGCTGGGCGGCACGCCCGCGCAGCTGATCGATCAGGCGCGCGACGGCGTGGTGGACATCGCCTTCACGCTGCCCGGCTACACCGCGGGCCGCTTCCCGATCATGGAGGTGTTCGAGCTGCCCTTCATGAACAACTCGGCCGAGGCCGGCTCGAAGGCCGCGTGGGACTTCTACACGAAGTACGCGACGAAGGAATTCCCGGGCATCAAGCCGCTGATGTTCGCGATCCATGACGAGGGCTACCTGCATGCGCGCGACAAGCAGATCAAGACCCTGGCCGACTTGAAGGGCATGAAGCTGCGCGCGCCCACGCGCCAGACCAACAAGCTGCTCGCCTCGCTGGGCGCCACGCCGGTGGGCATGCCGCTGCCGGCGGTGGCCGACGCGGTGAGCAAGGGCACGATCGACGGCTTCGCGCTGCCCTGGGAGGTGATCCCCTCGGTGAAGCTGCACGAGATGGTGAAGTACCACACCGAGACCGACCCTTCGCGCCCGGCGCTGTATTCGGCCACCTTCATCCTCGCGATGAACCAGGCCAAGTACGACAGCCTGCCGGCGGAGCTGAAAGCCGTGATCGACCGCCACTCCGGCGCGGGCCTGTCGGCCACCGCCGGCAAGATCTGGGACGAGAGCCAGGCCGTGGGGCGCAAGCCCGCGGTGGACCGCGGCAACACCTTCTACACGATCCCGGCCGCCGAACTCGACAACTGGATCAAGGCCAGCCACCCGCTGTATGACGACTGGGTGGCCGACATGAAGAAGCGCGGCCTGCCCGGCGACCAGATGCTCAAGGACGCGCGCGACCTGCTCGCGAAGTACAAGAAATAAACCTTCCACATGCCCGCCTTCCTGCGCCGCCTGGCGGTGCTGTTCGCCATCGCCGGCTGCGTGGCGGCGTGCCTGGTCGCGCTGCTCACCAGCGCCAGCATCGTGGGGCGCTCGCTCTGGGCGCGCCCGATCCCGGGCGACGTGGAGCTCACGCAGTTCGGCATCGCGCTGTGCATCTCGCTGTGCCTGCCGTGGGCCCAGCTGCACGGCAGCAACATCATCGTGGACTTCTTCACCCAGCGCACCGCGGCGCGCACGCTGCGAAAGCTCGACGCGATCGGCTCGCTGCTGCTGGCGTTGATGGTGGGCTTGCTCGCCTGGCGCTCGGCGGTGGGCGCGTTCTCGGTGTACGAAGCAGGCGAGAGCACCATGATCCTCGACCTGCCGATGTGGGTCGCTTACGCCGTGCTGTCGCCCGGCCTCGCCCTCACGGCGCTGATCGCGCTGGTGCAAACCAAGCGCCGCTGGTGCGGTGAGGAGGCGACGGCATGAGTGCGGTGAGCGGCACCACCATCGGCATCGTGATGTTCGGCGCGATGCTCGTGCTGATGGTCTTGCGCGTGCCCATCGCCGCGGCGATGTTCATCCCCGGTGCGGTGGGCTACTGGGCCATGACCAACGACGTGGCGCTGCTCAACACGCTGAAAGGTTCCGCGGTCGCGCGCCTGACGGTGTACGACCTGTCGGTGATACCGCTGTTCCTGCTGATGGGCCAGTTCGCCACGCAGGGCGGCTTGAGCCGCGCGCTGTTCCAGGCCGCGGCGGCCTTCGTGGGCCACATCCGCGGCGGGCTGGCGATGGCGGGCATCCTCTCGGCCGCGGCCTTCGGCGCGGTGTGCGGCTCGTCGGTGGCCACCTCGGCCACGATCACGCAGGTGGCCTACCCCGAGATGAAAACCCATGGCTACCACGGGCGGCTTTCCACCGCCACGCTGGCCGTGGGCGGTACGCTGGGCATCCTCATTCCGCCCTCGGTGCCGCTGGTGGTGTACGCCATCCTCACCGAGCAGAACATCGCCAAGCTCTTTGCCGCGGCGCTGGTGCCGGGCCTGATCGCCACCGTGGGCTACGTGATCGTCACCGCGCTGTACTGCCGCCTGCGCCCGCACCTGGCCACGCCCAGCGAGCCGCTGCCCTGGGGCCTGCGCCTCAAGGCGCTGCTGGGCGTGTGGCCCATCATCGCCATCTTCATCGTGGTGTTCGGCGGCATCTACGGCGGCGTGTTCTCGCCCACCGAAGGCGCGGCCGTGGGCGCGCTGGGCACCTTCGTCGCCGGCCTGGCGCGGCGCGAGCTCGACCTGCAGGGCATACGCCGCAGCTTCCTCGGCACGGCCGAGACCTCGGCGATGGTGTTCATGATCTTCCTCGGCGCCGACATGATGAACTCGGCGCTCGCGCTCACCCAGATGCCGGCGCAGATCGCCTCCTGGGTGGGCCAGCTGCAGGTGCCGCCGCTGCTGATCGTGGGCGCGGTGATGCTGCTGTACGTGGTGCTGGGCTGCGTGATGGACGAGCTGTCGATGCTGCTGCTCACCATCCCGGTGATCTTTCCGGCGGTGATGGCGCTCGACCTCTGGGGCCTCGCGCCCGAGATGAAGGCCATCTGGTTCGGCGTGCTGGTGCTCATGACCGTGGGCATCGGGCTGGTGGCGCCGCCGGTGGGACTGAACGTCTACGTGGTCAACAGCATCGCGAAAGACGTGTCGATGCACGAGACCTACAAGGGCGTGCTGCCCTTCCTCGCCAGCGACGTGCTGCGGCTGTTGCTGCTGCTGTTCGTGCCCTCGGTGAGCCTGGGTCTGGTGACGCTGTTCTTCAAGTAGCGCGCTTGGCTGCCACCAGCGGCTTCAGGTCGCCCGCGGCGAGGCGCCGGCGGCCGGGCTCGGCCGCCGGCAGCGGCTGCACTTCGCGCAGGCTGGCGTGGCAGCGCTGCACCAGCCGCTGGTAGGTATGCGTGCCTTCGAGCTTCCAGGCCAGCTCGTCGTCGCTGAGCTTGCGCACGGCCTTGGCCGGCACGCCGGCCACCAGCGTGCGCGGCGGGATCTTCATGCCCGCGCGCACGAAGGCAGATGCGGCCACGAAGCTGGCTTCGCCCACCTCGGCCTCGTCCATCACCACCGCGTTCATGCCCACCAGCGCATCGCGCCGCACGATGCAGCCGTGCAGCACCGCGCCGTGGCCGATGTGGCCGTTTTCCTCCACCACCGTGTCGCTGTCCGGAAAGCCGTGCATCGTGCAGTTGTCCTGCAGGTTGCTGCCACGCTGCAGCACCAGGCGGCCGAAGTCGCCGCGCAGGCTGGCGCAGGGGCCCACGTACACGTCGGGTCCGATGAACACGTCGCCGATCACCACCGCCGTGGGGTGCACGAAGGCGCTCGGGTCGACCACCGGCACCAGGCCGTCGATGGAGTAGAAAGGCATGGCAAGAGCATCCTCTGGCGAAACGCCGCGTCTTGAGGATAATCATCGACCGACCGGTCGGTCAAACAATGCCGGTCAAGACAATCCCATCTTCAAGGAGAGCCCTCGATGAGTGAGCCCCTGGTCCTCACAGCCCACAGCGGCGCGGTGCGCACGCTCACGCTCAACCGCCCGCAGGCGCTGAACAGCTTCACCACGCAGATGCACGCCGAGCTGCGCGCGGCGCTCGACGCCGCCGCGGCCGACACCGGGGTGCGCTGCGTGGTCATCACCGGCGCGGGACGTGGCTTTTGCGCCGGACAGGACCTGAGCGATCCGGCCATCGCGCCCGATCTCACGCCCGGCGCCGAGCCCAAGGACATCGGCGCGCTCATCGAAGCCTGCTACCGCCCGCTGGCGCAGCGCGTGCGCACGATGCCGGTGCCGGTGATCGCGGCGGTCAACGGCGTGGCCGCGGGTGCGGGGGCCAACCTGGCGCTGGGCTGCGACCTGGTGATCGCCGGGCGCTCGGCCAGCTTCATACAGGCATTCTCGAAGATCGGCCTCATTCCTGATTGCGGCGGCACCTGGCTGCTGCCGCGCCTGGTGGGCCGGGCGCGCGCGCTGGGCCTGGCGATGACGGGCGACAAGCTTTCCGCCGAGGCCGCCGAACGCATGGGCCTGATCTGGCAATGCGTGGAAGACGCGCTGCTGGCCGATACGGTGCAGTCGCTGGCTGCGCGGCTGGCGGCCATGCCGGTGAAGGCGCTGGTCGAAACCCGCCTTGCGCTCGACGCTGCCGGCGCGATGAGCCTTGACCAGGCCCTGCAGCGCGAGGCCCAGCTGCAGTCGCAGCTCGGCCGCGCGCACGACTACCAGGAAGGCGCGGCCGCCTTCCTGCAAAAGCGCACCGCCAGCTTCAAGGACCGCTGATGGAGAACCTTCCCCGTATCGACGGCCTGGTGCCGGTGGCCGTGATCGGCGCGGGCAGCATGGGCGGCGGCATCGCCCAGCTCGCCGCGCAGGCCGGCCACGAGGTGCGCCTGTTCGACGCGCAGGAAGGCGCTGCCGCGCGCGCGATCGAGCGCATCGGCGCCGACCTGGCCGGCGCGGTGCAGCGCGGCAAGCTCGACGAGGCGCAGAAGGCCGCGGTGATGGAGCGCATCGGCGTGGCCGAGCGGCTCGACCAACTGGCCGGCTGCGGCCTGGTGGTCGAGGCCATCGTCGAGAAGCTCGAACCCAAGCAGCAGCTGTTCCGCCAGCTCGAAGAGGTGCTGGACGCCACCGCGGTGCTGGCCAGCAACACCTCGTCGATCTCCATCACGGCGATCGCGCAGGGGCTGGTGCATCCGCAGCGCGTGATCGGCTGGCATTTCTTCAACCCTGCGCCGCGCATGAAGCTGGTGGAGATCATCCGCGGGCTCGAGACCGACCCCTCGCTGGTGGCCGAGATGCATGCGCTGTCGCGCGCCTGGGGCAAGACGCCGGTGGACGCGCCCAACGCGCCGGGCTTCATCGTCAACCGCGTCGCGCGGCCGTACTACGCCGAAGGCCTGCGCCTGCTGGGCGAGCGCATCGCGCCGCTGGAGGCCATCGACCGGCTGATGCGCGAGGCGGGCGGCTTTGCGCTCGGGCCTTTCGAGCTGATGGACCTGATCGGCGTGGAGGTCAACCTCTCGGTCACCGAGTCGGTCTTCGCCGCCACGCAGTACGACAACCGCTACGCACCCCACCCGATCCAGCAGGAGCTGGTGCGCGCCGGCCACTTCGGCCGCAAGAGCGGCCGCGGCTTCTACGACTACCGGCCCACCGCCACCAAGCCCCATGCGGTGGGGCTGGCGCCGGCACACCAGGTGCCGGCGCTGCGCGTCGCGCGCGATGCCGGCCTGCTGGCGCCGCTGGTCGAGCGCCTGCGCGCGGCCGGCGTCGAGATCGCGCCCGACCACGGCCTGGCCGCCGAGACGCTGGCCTTCGGCGCCACCACCGTGGCGCTGACCGACGGCCGCAGCGCCACCGAGCGTGCGTTCACCAGCGGCAGCCCGGTGCTGCTGCTCGACCTGGCGCGCGACTTCGCCGCGACGCCGCTGCTGGGTGCTGCCGCGAGCGCCGGCGCCGAGGCCGAGCTGCCGCTGCTGGCCGCCGCGCTGCAGCCGGCCGGCATCGAGCTGCTGCGCCTGAACGACGTGGCCGGCCTGGTGCTGATGCGCATCGTGTGCGGGCTGGCCAACGAAGCGGCCGACGTGATGGCCTGGAACGGCACCAGCGCGCAGGACATCGACGTGGCCATGGTGCTGGGCACCAACTACCCCCAAGGCCCGCTGGCCTGGGCCGACGCCATCGGCGCCTCGCGCGTGGTGAAGGTGCTGGAACACCTGCACCAGCACTACGGCGAGGCACGCTACCGTCGTTCGCCGCGCCTGCTGCGCGCCCACTTTGCCCGGGAGAGACTGCATGCCTGATCCGCAACGCGTTGCCGAGGCCGTGCGCGACGGCATGTACGCCGGCGACCGCGCCTCCCAGGCGCTGGGCATCCGGATCACCGAGGTGGGCCCCGGCCGCTGCACCGCCTCGATGACCGTGCGCGCCGACATGCTCAACGGCTTCGGCATCTGCCACGGCGGCCTGGTCGCCACGCTGGCCGACTCGGCCTTTGCCTTCGCCTGCAACGCCTACAACGAGTTCACCGTGGCCGCCGGCTTCAGCCTCGACATCCTCATCGCCTCGAAAGAAGGCGACGTGCTCACCGCGCGCGCGCAAGAGGTGAACAAGGCCGGCCGCACCGGCCTGTACGACATCGAGGTGCTCAACCAGCGCGGCGAGCGCGTGGCCATGTTCCGCGGCCGCTCGTACACCGTGAAGGGCAAGCCGGTCGTGCCCGACCTGCCGGCCTGAAAGCCCATGGCCCGCACCCGCTCGCCCGCCCACGACGACCAGCGCGAGCTGATCCTCGCGCGGGCGGCCGCGCTGTTCGCGCGCCAAGGCTACCCCGCCACCACGATGAACGAGGTGGCGGCGGCCTGCGAGGTGTCCAAGGCCACGCTCTACCACTACGTGCGCGACAAGCACGCGCTGCTGGCGCAGATTGCGCTGGGCCATGTGCAGCGGCTGCAGTCGCTGACCGAGGCGCCGGTGCCGCGTGACACGCCGCCCGAGCAGCGCCTGCGCCAGCTGATCGAGCGCTTCGTGGAGGCCTATGCCGATGCGCAGGACGAGCACCGCGTGCTCACCGAGGACATGAAGTTCCTGCGCGAGCAAGACCGCGCCCTGGTGCGCGCCGGCCAGCGCCGCGTGTTCGAGGCGTTTGCGCAGGCGGTGGCCGCGGCGCGGCCGCGCGGCGCCAAAGACCGGCTGGAGAAGCCGCTGGCGATGCTGCTGTTCGGCATGATCAACTGGACCTACACCTGGATGCGGCCTGAAGGCCCGCTCACGCACGCGGCGCTGGCGCCCGTCGTCGCCGACCTGTTTCTCGGCGGCATCGACGCGGTGCGCCTGCCGGTGCGCACGCGCCGCCGCGCGGAGGCCCGCGCATGACCGTGGAACGCCTCGATGCGGTGGTCGTGGGTGCCGGTGTCGTGGGCCTGGCGGTGGCGCGCAGCCTGGCGCGGGCCGGCCGCGAGGTGGTGGTGCTCGAAGCCGCCAACGCCATCGGCACGGTGACCAGCTCGCGCAACAGCGAGGTCATCCATGCGGGGCTTTATTACCCCACCGGCTCGCTGAAGGCGCGGCTGTGCGTGCAGGGGCGCGACCTGCTGTACGCCTACTGCGCCGAGCGCGGCATCGCCCACCGCCGCTGCGGCAAGCTGATCGTGGCCACCCACGAGCGCCAGCTCGGCGGCTTGCGTGCGCTGCAGGCCCAGGCCCATGCCAACGGCGTGGCCGACGTGGGCTGGCTCGAAGCCGCCGGGGCCCGGGCGATGGAGCCCGCGCTGCACTGCGTGGCCGCGCTGCATTCGCCCTCCACCGGCATCGTCGACAGCCACGGGCTGATGCTCGCGCTGCAAGGCGACGCCGAGGCGCACGGCGCGATGCTCGCCTTCGAAAGCCCGGTGCTCGGCGGCCGCGTCACGCCCGCCGGCATCGAGCTCGACGTGGGCGGCGCCGCGCCGATGACCGTGCTGGCGCGCACGGTGGTCAACAGCGCCGGCCTCGACGCACCGCGCCTGGCCGCCGGCCTGCAGGGCCTGGACCCGCGCCACGTGCCGCAAGCCCGCTTCAGCAAGGGCAGCTACTTCTCGCTGGCCGGCCGGGCGCCGTTTTCGCACCTGGTGTACCCCTTGCATGAGGGAGCCTGGCTGGGCGTGCACCTCACGCTCGACCTGGGGGGGCAGGCCCGTTTCGGCCCCGACGCCGAGTGGCTGCCCGACGACACGGTCACCGGGCGCATCGACTACCGCGTGGACCCGCGCCGCGGCGAGGTGTTCTACGAAGCCGTGCGGCGCTACTGGCCCGGCCTGCCCGACGGTGCGCTGCTGCCGGCCTACGCCGGCGTGCGCCCCAAGATCCACGGCCCCGGCGAGCCGGCGCCCGACTTCCGCATCGACGGCCCGGCGCAGCATGGCGCGGCCGGGCTGGTCAACCTGTTCGGCATCGAGTCGCCGGGCCTGACCGCCAGCCTGGCCATCGGGGACCACGTGGCGCGGCTGACTGCCTCGAACTAGGGGGTAGGGCGGGGCAAACGCGGGGCAGCCCCTGTGATATGGTCCCGCCCCAGGGAGAGAAGGGCTGTTTCCGTGCGTATTTTCTATCTGGACGCAGCACGCAGCGTGCTGATGAGCCTGGGCGTGGTATTGCACACGGCGGCCATGTACGACCCTCTGCTCAAGTGGGCGCTGACCGACCCCAAGGGCAACGTCGTGTTCCACATGCTGCGCGTGGCCATCCACGTGTTCCGCATGCCGGCGTTCTTCATGCTCTCGGGCTTCTTCTGCCTCATGGTGATGGGCAAGTACGGCGACCGCTTCCTGCGTGTGCGCCTCACCCGCATCCTGGTGCCGCTGCTGGCCACCGCGCTGATCGTCAACACCGTGCAGGCCTATGTGCTGTACGACTACCGCGACAGCACGCTCAGCTTCTTCGGCTACTACGCCGGCAGCGGCGTGGTCGACCTGCTGCGCAGCGGCCGCTGGGTCTCGCACCTGTGGTTCCTGATCAACCTGGCGCTCTACACCGTGGTCGCCTATGCGGCCTGGCGCGCGCTGCAGCAGCGCTCCCAGGCGCTGGAGGCCGCGCTCGATACGCTGGCGCCGGTGCTGGAGCGCCCGGCGGGCTTGTTCCTGCTGCCGGCGCTGGGCCTGCTGCCCTGGGCCGCGGCCTACAAGCTGCACGGCCTGGTGCAGCCGGTGCTCGGATTCCTCGACCTGGCCGACCTGGTGCACTACGGCCTGTTCTTCGCGCTGGGCATGTGGATGTTCCACCGGCGCCAGATGCTCGAGCGCTTTTCGCGGGCCGGCTGGGCCACCGTGCTGGCGGCCGGCTTGTCCATCGCCGGCCTGGTGGCGCTGGAGCTGCTGCCGGTGGGGGCCTTCAGCACCCTGGTGGAGTACTACTGCGACACGCTGCTCGCGTTGAGCGTCTCCGTGATGGTGCTTCACCTTTTCAGACGCTTTGCCTCCGGGCCCAGCAAGGTGTTCTCGTACCTCTCCGAGGCGTCGTACACGGTGTACCTGTTCCACCACCTCACCGTGCTGGTGCTGGGTATCCTGCTGATGGACGCGCCCCTCAACGCCTACGTCAAGTTCCCCATCGTCGTGGTGTCCACCTTCGCCATCGTGCTGGCGATCCACCATTTCCTGGTGCTGAAGATCAAGCCGCTGCGCTTCTTGTTCAACGGCAAGTACGGTGACGAGGCCCGTGTGGCCCCGGCGGCCGCCGCCGGCGCGACGCGGGCCTAGGAGTCTGCGCGGCAGAAGCCGCCCAGCCTCCTAGCCTGCGGCTTTATGCACGGCTCCCCCGAGCCCCCTCCGCGAGGGAGCTCCAGCGTGTTCGACCGCACCCTCCAGCCTCCCTCCGTGAGG
>JBFLWE010000053.1:0-41993 GCA_040758375.1 Pseudomonadota bacterium | reverse complement strand
ACCAGCGCCAGCAGCCACCTCAACAACGTGCCGTGAGCCCCGGCGGCGCCGCAGGCGCCGCCTTCACCGGAGGTGATATGAACCCCCCAAGCTCACTACGTACGCGGCCCCCCATGGGGGCACTCAACCTCCTTGAGGCTGCTCGGCGGAGGCTGCCATGAGCAAGGTTCTGGTCATCCACTACTCGCACACCGGCACCAGCCGCCAGCTCGCGCAGAGGCTGTGCCGCATGCAGGACTGGCCGGGCGCCGAGATCACCGAGGCCCATGCCGGGCGCGGCAACTGGCGCTGCGTGCTCGATTCGCTGCTGCGCCGCAAGCCCGAGATCCGCTACGGCGGCCCGCCGGTCAACGCCTTCGACCTGGTGGTGCTGGTCGCGCCGATCTGGGCCTACCGGCTGGCCGGGCCGATGCGCAGCTTCGTGGCCCTGTACCGCGACCAGCTGCCCGCCGTGACGGTGATCTCGACCATGGGCGGCAGCGGCGCGCCCAACGCAGTGGCAGAGATCGCCCACATGCTTGGCCACGCGCCGCTGATGAGCACTGCGTTCACACAGCGCGAAGTCGCCGACGGCAGCTGCGCCGGCCGGCTGCAGGCCTTTGCCACGGCGATCCAGAGCGCCGCCGACCAGCAGGAGGTGCTGCGGCCTTCGGTCTGGGCGCCACAGGCCGCATGAACCTGGCCGTGCCCGGCTGACCCACAATCGGGGCCGTCGCCGTTCGCACGACCCGACCCATGGCCATCCGCATTGCCCTCGCATCGATCAGCCTGCTCTTGTTGCCCTGTTTCGCCCACGCGCTGCAGCGCGGCGAGCTCGAAGGCGGCATCCCCTTCGCCACCGGAGGCATCGGCCGCGAGGAGGTGCAGGCCCTGCACGCCGAGCGCAAGCGCTACACCCTCTGGGTGGCCACGCTGGCCAAAGGCTCGGGCGCCTACCTGTCGGACGCCAGGCTGCGCATCACCCGCCTCGATGCCCAGGCGCCGGTGCTGCAGGCCACGCTGGACGGCCCGTGGTTCTTCGCCGCGCTGCCGCCCGGCCGCTACCGCGTGTCGGCCAGCTGGGGGTCGGACGCGATTGCCGTGGCGCAAACCCTGGAAACCCAGGTGCAGGTGCGCGCCGGCCACCTGCGGCAGGCGGTGTTCCGCTTCGTGGCCGAGGAAGAAGTGAGACCCGAACGCGACTCCGAGTTCGGTGGCAACCCGTTCGGCGGGCAGGACCGGCCCCGCTGAACAGCGGCTGGGCTTGAAGACCCCGATGGCCGGGAGCAACGGACCGCGGACCGCCGTGAGGGCCGCGACGCCTCCTTCGGCGTGAGTCCTGCGGCGCGTCGTCCGGCGCCACCAGCCGCATTACGAAGCCGCCGGGGGCTTCCCAGGCCGTCACGGGGCGCGCGGCCCCTTGCCCCGCGACTCGCCGGCCGCCCCTCCCGACAGGGCCTGCAGCCGCCGGCGCAGCGCGCGCTCGCGCCGCTCGTGGTCTGCCCAGTCGGCGCGCACGCCTCGCCACAGCGCCACGATCATCAGCAGAATCACCCCGGCGAACGGCAGCGCGAAGACGATCGTGGCCGTCTGCACCGCCTGCAGGCCGCCGGCCAGCAGCAGGCTGATGGCGATGCCCGATACCAGCAGGCCCCAGACGATCTTCACGCGCGCTGGTGGGTCTTCCTGACCGCGCGTGCTCATCATGCCCAGCACCAGCGTGGCCGAATCGCCGGACGTGACGAAGAACACGAGCACCAGCACCGTCGCCACGCCGGACATCAGCGCCCCCAGCGGCAGCGCGTCGAACAGCGTGAACATCGCAGTGGAGGTGTCAGCCGCCACCGCCTCGGACAGCGCAACGCCCTGCGCGATCTCCAGGTGCAGCGCCGTGCCGCCGAACACCGAAAACCAGGCGAACGCCACCAACGCAGGCACGGCCACCGTGCCGAGGATGAACTCGCGGATGGTGCGGCCGTGCGACACCCGCGCGATGAACAGGCCCACGAAGGGCGACCAGGACACCCACCACGCCCAGTAGAACACCGTCCATCCGCCCACCCAGGCGCTGTCGCGGAAGGGGGTCATGCGCAGGCTCATGCGCACCAGCTCGCTCAGGTAGCTGCCCAGGGTATTGGTGAAGGTGTCGATGATCACCACCGTGGGCCCCAGGACCAGCACCGCCAGCGCCAGCAACCCGGCCAGCACCAGGTTGATCGACGACAGCCACTTGATGCCGCGCGCCACCCCCGTCACCGCCGAACCCAGGAACAGCACCGTGGTGACGACGATGATGGTCACCTGCCACACCGGCCCCACCGGGACGCCCAGCAGGGCGTGCAGGCCGCTGTTGATCTGCAGCGCGCCCATGCCCAACGAGGCGGCCACCCCGAACGCGGTGGCGATCACGGCCAGCATGTCGGCCAGCGGCGCCAGCCGTCGCAGCCCCGCCACGGGCAGCGTGCGCACGGCCGTGCTCACCAGCGCCGGCCCGCCGCGCCGGAACTGGAAGAACGCAATGGCCAGCGCCACGACGCTGTACACAGCCCAGGGGTGCAGGCCCCAGTGGAAGAAGCTGTAGCGCATGGCGGCGTTGGCCGCCTCCGGGGTGCGCGGCGCGACGCCCGGCGGCGGCTCGCCATAGTGCGACAACGGCTCGGCCACGCCCCAGAACACCAGGCCGATGCCCATGCCGGCGGCGAACAGCATCGCGAACCAGGCCAGCAGCGAGAACTCCGGCTCCTCGTCCTCGCCGCCCAGGCGCAACTCACCATAACGGCTGGCGGCGAGCACCAGCGCCACCAACACGAGCGCCAGTACGACCCAGAGATAGAACCAGCCGAAGTTGCGGGTGATGGCGGCGAGCACGGCGTCGAACACGCCGGCCAGTCCCGCGGGCGCCAGGATGCCCCACGCCACGATGGCGACGATGAAGCCGGCGGAGAGGATCAGTTCCATGTGAGACCTTCCACGTGTCGGGCCGCCGGCACCGGCCGTGCTTCTGTGCGTGCCGGCGATGGACGCGCAAAGGAGACGTCGCGCCGATCAACAGCCAGACGCATGCCCGGGTGCGATGCATGCACGAGCGGTGCCAGCCCGAGTTTCATGCATCCCGCCCTTGGCGGGTGCATCCGGCTGCCGTTCAACAGCTCAGCCGTTCTTGAACAACCCCCGATCCAACATGCGCTTCAAGCGCGCAGAGCGCGGCCCCGGCGCACGCACCTCGGTTTGCAGCGGCGGCGGCAAAGCAGGCGCTTCGTCCGGCGGGGCGACCACGTCCACCAGCACCGGCACCGCCTGCGCCTCCGGCGGGCGCGCCCGCGCTCGCTTGGCCGGTGGCGGCGGGCTCAAGGCGGTGGCGGCCGGCCCGTGCATGCGCACCGCCTCCCACACCAGGCCCGAGGCCGCGAGCTGGCGCAGCCGCTCCTCGCGCGCCTCGACCCGGCCGATGGCACGCAGGCGGGCATACAGCTCGGGATAGACCTCGCTGTCCACCTCCACTTCCAGCCGGATCACCGCCACCGCAAGGCTCCCGCTGGCCCTAGCGCTCTTGCGCCATGGCTTCGCCGATCATCTGGAAGCCGCGCACGTTGGCGGCCATGGGCTCGGGCATCACGAACACCGGTATGGCCGGGAAGCGGCGCTTGAGCACGTCGCGGTAGCGGCGCGGGTGGCCGCCCACCAGCACGATCAGGTCGATGATCTCGTGCGCGTCGCGCAGGCCGTCGATCATGCGGTTGATCGAGTCTTCCACCACGCTCATGATCTGCGGCTCGTACTTCGTGAGGTCGTGCGCCACGCCGCTGAGCTTGACCGGCTGCTTCAGGCGCAGCGCCTCGTTGATGCGCGGCGCCACGGCCGGCCCCAGCGGGCGGCCCACGTCGGCGGCCAGCGAGTCCTGCACCGCGCGGATCACGCGGTGGCGGCCCGCGTCCGACGCGGCGCCGCTGGCGCGCGGGTTGATGCTGCCTTGCTGGATCAGCAGCCAGTCGAGCGTGTGCTCGCCAGGGTCGACCATCAGCACCGCGAGCTCGTCCAGCTCGTCGGCCGAGGCCAGCGGCTGCAGCGCGCCGCCGGTGTCGCGGATCTCCTGGTTCAGCCCATCCAGGTGCTCCTCCAGCGCAGCGTAGCCGCCCATCGGCTGCGCCTGCACCACCACCTTGCGCACCTCGATGCGCCCGCCGTCGCCCAGGTCCACCACGCCTTCGTAGGTCTGGCGCAGGTGGTCGCGCCGCTTGGCGTCGTTGTACTGGTTCACCGGCAGGCCCAGCACCAGCAGGTCGATGGCCGTGTCGCCGGCCTCGGCCATGTAGCGCAGGGCGCCCTTGGTCACGGCCTCGTAGATCGGGCTCCTGTAGAACTCGTCGGTGAGGTCGCGCCCGAAGCCGCCGCCGGCCTGCGCCAGGCCCACGTCGCGCCCCACCTCGTACTGCGTGCCGCCGGCCGGCACGTCGAAGGTGTCGCGCCGGCGCGTGCTGAGGCTGCGCACCGCGCTCACGTCGGCCGGGATCGCCATCGAAGGGAACGACGAGAACGTGACGCCGCCTTCGGCCGGCAGGCTGAACTTGACCAGGCCGAAGCCCACGTCGATGGCGCGCACCACCGGGCTCGCGCTGGGGGCAGCATCGGGCTGGTCCTTCGGTTCCTTGTGTTCCTTCTGCTCACGCATCACTTCACGCAGCTTGGGGGAATGGGATGCCATGGTCACCTCGTGTTTCGTTTGCGCAGGGCCGAGCCGCCCCGTCTGGGCAGCCCTGGGGCGCAGCAAACCAGGTGCCTGCGAACCGCTTGCGTTGGCGCAAGCGCGCCCACTGGGCGCTGCCTACAGTGCTTTCATTTCCCCGTGGCGGCAACCGGAGACCGCAATGCAACAGCCCCTTCAACTGCGCTTTCTCGGCATGGAGGCTTCGCCGGCCGTGGAAGACGCCGCGCGCGACAAGGCCGCCAAGCTCGACCAGTTCTGCAACGACCTGATGTCGTGCCGCGTCACCATCGAACACCTGCACAAGCACCAGCACCAGGGCCGTCCCTTCGCGGTGCGCCTGGACCTCACGCTGCCCGGCCATGAACTCACGGTGGACCGCGTGCAGCACGAAGACGTGTACGTGGCGCTGCGCGAGGCCTTTGACGACATGAAGCGCCGGCTCGAGGACGTGGTGCGCCGCCGCCGCGGCGAGGAAAAGCTGCACCCGACGCCGCTGCATGGCGAAGTGGTGCGCTTCGACGAGGCCGACCGCTGCGGCTTCATCCGCACGCCAGACGGCAACGAATACTGGTTCGGCCCCGAGAACATGGCCGACACGCCCTACGAGCACATCGTGCTGGGCGCGCAGGTGCAGTTCGTGCCCGAGGTGGCCGGCGAAGGCCGGCAGGCCAAGCGGGTGAGCCTGGGCAAGCACCGGTTCGAGTGAGCCGCTTCAGGTCCGCAGGCCGCCCAGCTCGGTGCTGATCCAGGTGCCGGCCTCGTGGCTGGCGAACCGGTCGGCGTCGGCCAGGTTGCCGATCACGGCCGGGTGGCCGGTGGCCTCGGCGAAATCACACGCGGCAGCCACCTTGGGCGCCATCGAGCCGGCGGCAAAAGGCAGCGTGCGCAAGGCCCGCGGCGGCGCCGAGCGGATCGTGCGCTGCGTGGGCTGGCACCAGTCGAGCGCCACCGCGGGCACGTCAGTGGCGACGATGAACATCTGGGCCTGCAATTGGCGCGCGAGCAGGCTGGAGACGCTGTCCTTGTCGATCACCGCCTCGGCGCCCTGCAGTTCGCCGTTGGGCAGCCGCAGCACCGGAATGCCGCCACCGCCGGCGCACACCACCACCATGCCGCGCTCCAGCAGGGCCTGCACCGCCTGCAGGTTGAGCACGCGCCGTGGCGCAGGCGACGGCACGGCGCGGCGGTAGCCGTCGGCGCCGGGCAGGAAGCGCCAGCCGCGTTCGCGCGCCAGCGCGTCGCGCTCGGCCTTCGCATACGCCGGTCCGACCGGCTTGGTGGCCTGGGCCATGGCCGGGTCGTCGGGATCGATCTCCACGCGGGTGAGCAAGGTCGCCACGTGCCGCCCCGCGCCGAGCTGGTTGGCGATCTCCTGCTCCAGCAGGTAGCCGATCAGGCCCTCGCTCTGGGCATCCAGCACGTCCAGCGGACAGGGCTGCACCTCGCGATGCGCCCCGTTCTGCCGCGCCAGCAGCCCCACCTGGGGGCCGTTGCCGTGCGTCACCACCAGCCGGTAGCGCTGGGCCAGGCGGGCCAGGTGGGCGGCCGCATGGCGCACGTTGACGAGCATGGTGGCGGCCTCCAGCGGCTGGCCGCGCCGCTGCAGCGCGCCGGCGCCGAGGGCCACCACCAGCAGCGGGTCGTCCGGCATGGCCGCTGCCCTCACATCGGCCGCCATGGCGTCGCCAGCGACGGGTACGCGGAGGCCGGCGCGGGTGGCTCGCGCCCCAGCGCCTGCGTGAAGAAGGAGAAGGTCGTCCCCATGGTGGCCTTTCACGTGCCTTCGAGCGGCACCATTGCCACAAGGTAGACGCGGGCGCGGCGGCGCGCTTGCGACAGCGCAAACGCGCTGGTCCTGTGTTCAGCCCACCTGGTCAATGTCCACGATGGGCAGCTGCGAGCGCGTGAAGCTCAGGGCATAGGCCAGCTCGCCGGCGCTGTCGGCATGCAGCGTGAACAGCGGCTGCCCGGCCTGCACCGCATCGCCCACGTGCACGTGCAGCACGGCGCCTGCGGCCGTGTCGTGCGGCGCGCCGGCGAGCTTGGCGGCGCGTGCGATCAGCCGGTTGTCGATGGCGCGCACGCGGCCCGCGACGTGCGCGGTGATCACCTGCCGGTGGGCCGCATGGCGCGGCTCGCGCAGGCCGCCCTGGGCTTCGCAGATGGCCACGAACTTGCGCAGCGCGCGGCCATCGTCCAGCACCGCCTGCGCCAGCGCGCGACCCCGGCCGGGCGCGGCCTTGTCGGCCATCTCCAGCAGCAGCCCGGCCAGCAGCAGCGCGCGCTCGCGCAGGTCTTGCGGCGCGTCGGGCCGGCGCTCCAGCACCGACATCACGTCCATCGCCTCCAGCGCCGGGCCGATGCCGCGGCCCACCGGCTGGCTGCCGTCGGTGACCACCGCGCGCACCTGCAGGCCCATCGCCGCGCCCACCGCGACCAGGCTGCGCGACAGCGTTGCCGCCGCTTCGGCGCTGCGCACCTTCGCGGTGGGCCCCACCGGCATGTCGATCAGCACCCGCTGCGAGCCCACGGCGGCCTTCTTCGAAAGGATGGAGGCCACGAGCTGGCCTTCGCTGTCGAGGTTGAGCGGACGTTCCACGCGGATCAGCACATCGTCGGCCGGGCTGAGGTGCATGGCGCCGCCCCAGGCGATGCAGCCGCCCTCGCGCTCGACCACGCGGCGCAGCGCCGACATGTCCAGCGCCACGGGCGCCAGCGTCTCCATCGTGTCGGCGGTGCCGGCCGGCGAGGTGATGGCGCGCGACGAGGTCTTGGGCATCACCACGCCGCAGGCGGTGACGATGGGCACCACCAGCAGCGTGGTGCGGTTGCCCGGCAGCCCGCCCACGCAGTGCTTGTCCATCACCGGGGCCCACGGCCAGTCGAGCCGCTCGCCCACGTCGACCATCGCGCGCGTGAGCGCCACGGTTTCCTCATGGTCGAGCCGGCCGCCGGCGCAGGCGGTGACGAAGGCCGCGAGGTGGATGTCCGACAGCCGGCTGCGGCTCACGTCTTCCATCAGCGCGCGCAAGGCCTCGTAGTCGAGCCGGCCGCCATAGACCTTGGCGCGCAGGTGGCGCAGCGACTCGAGCACCGGCGGATGCCGCACCACCACCTCGTCGCCCTCGGACACCTGCAGCATGGCCCAGGCCTGGTCCGACAGGCCGATCTGCTCGCGCTGCAGCCAGCCGTCGCTGACGCGGTGCAGGATGGCCAGCACATGGCGGCCGCTGGCAATCAGCTCGACCTGCGCCTGCGCCTCGAAGCCCTCGGCGCGACACACGTCGCAGTCGGCGCGCATGTAGGCCACCGGCTGCTGGTAGGTGTCGACGCCGGCGCGCCTGGCGAGCAGCGTGTTCATCGGCGGGTCTCCGTGTCGCATCGCGAGAGGCCCGATGCTCGTGTGCGCCAGCGGGCGGCCGCTTGATGCAACGCAAGCCTGGCGGCCGCTCAGGCGGCCGCGCGTTCCTTGGCCTGGCGGCGCAGCACCGGCGCGTCGGGCGCCGCCGCGCGCTCGCCGCCTTGCACCCGGAACACGTTCACGGCGTCGGCCACTGCGTCGGCGCGCGACTGCAAGGCCACGGCCGAGGCGGCGATCTGCTCCACCAGGGCTGCGTTCTGCTGGGTGATGGTGTCGAGCTGTGCCACGGCCTGGTTCACCTGCGAAATGCCGGTGAGCTGCTCGCGCGCGCCGGTGGAGATGTCCTGGATCAGCTGCGTGACCTGCAACACCGTGCCCAGCGCATCGTTCATTCGTCCACCAGCGCCATGATCGGTCGAGAAAAGCCGAAAGACCTTTCTCTTAATGTGGAATCAAGCTCGGGCCCACGGTTGAGATCGCGCAAGACGCCGGCACGCCGGCTGCTGGATAACCGGGCGGATGAAACTCCGCTCAAACCCCGCGCCGCTTGCCCGGGCGCACGCTGCGCACGAAGGCCTGCCGTTCGCCCGCGGCGCGCTCGAGCTGGCGCGCGATATTGCCGCACACCAGGTCGCAAAGCGCATACACCGACGCGTCGGCGATGCGGTAGTACACCGCGTTGCCGCGGCTCTCGCGCTCCACCAGGCCGTGCTGCATCAGCAGCGCCAGGTGGCGCGAGATGTTGGCCGAGGTGTAGCCGGTGGCCTGAGCCAGCTCGCCCACGTTGCGCTCGCTGCCGCGCAGCAGGTTGAGGATCTGCAGGCGCGTGGGCTCCGACAGCGCCTGGAAATACGCCGCCACTTGATGCAGCGCCTCGGGGGGCAAGCCTTCCATGCTGGGGCAGGAGTCGTGTGTCGGGTCCGGATCATGCCTCATCGTGCAAGCCCCTTGAAAGTGGTGCTCATGTAGCCACTTGACTATTTAACTACTTGGCTAAATACTACAACACATCGGACACATGCGGATCAAGCTGCGGAACAAGCGAATGAACTTCAAGGCGATGCACACCGTGCTGGCCGCCACCCTGGCGGTCTCCTTCGGGGCGCAGGCGGCGCCCCCGGCCACCAACGCGCTGGCGAGCGCGCCGGTGGCCTCTTCGGCCAGCGCCGACGCCGCGGCCTATGACGGCGTGGTGCAGGCGGTGCGCCAGACCGTTCTGGCGGCCCAGGTGCCCGGCGCGGTGGTGGCGCTGCCGGTGAAGGCCGGCGACGCGGTCAAGGCCGGACAGGTGCTGCTGCGGCTGGACGCCCGCGCTGCCGAGCAGCAGGCGGGTGCCGCCGCGGCGCAGGTGTTGGCCGCGCGCGCGATGCAGGAAGCCGCGACGAAGGAGTTCGAGCGCCAGAAGCAGCTTTTCCAGAAGAACTACATCAGCCAGGCCGCGCTGGACCGCGCCGAGGCGCAATACAAGGCCACCCAGGCCGAGGCCGCGGCGCAGCTCGCCGCGGCGGGCGCCGCGCGCACGCAATCGGGCTTCTATGTGGTGAAGGCGCCCTACGCCGGCATCGTCTCCGAGGTGTCGGTGGTGCTGGGCGACATGGCCCTGCCCGGCCGCCCGCTGCTCACGCTGTACGACCCGGCGGCGCTGCGCGTGAGCGCTGCAGTGCCGCAGACTGCCGCGGCGCGGCTGGCCAAGGGCCAGGCGCTGCAGGCCGAGCTGCCCGGCACGGCCGGCCGCATCACGCCCACGCGCTGGCAGTTGCTGCCGGCCGTGGACCCGGCCACCCACACGCTGGAGCTGCGCCTAGAGCTGCCGGACGGCACGGCCGCTGCCCCGGGCATGTTCGCCCGCGCCTGGCTGCCGGGCGGCAACGCCGAGGCGCCGCGCCTGTCGGTGCCGGCCTCGGCCGTGGTGCGGCGCGCCGAACTGACCGGCGTGTACGTGATCGGCGCCGACGGCCGCCCGCTGCTGCGCCAGGTACGGCTGGGCCGCGCCAGCGGCGAGCAGGTGGAGGTGTTGTCGGGCCTGGGCGCCGGCGAGCGGGTGGCGCTGGACCCGCAAGCCGCGGCGAGGGTGCGGTGATGGGTGTCTCGGGTCGCATTGCAGGCTTCTTCCAGAGCGCGCAGATCACGCCGTTGCTGGCGCTGGTGGCGCTGCTGCTGGGCGTGTTCGCGGTGCTGGTCACGCCGCGCGAGGAAGAGCCGCAGATCAACGTGACCATGGCCAACGTGCTGATCCCCTTCCCCGGCGCCGCCGTGAAGGACGTCGAGCAGATGGTGGCCACGCCGGCCGAACAGGTGCTGTCGCAGATCGCGGGCATCGAGCATGTGATGAGCGTGTCGCGCCCGGGGCTGGCGGTGATCACGGTGCAGTTCGAGGTGGGCGTGCCGCGCACCGAGGCGCTGGTGCGGCTGTACGACACGATCAACGCCAATGCCGACTGGCTGCCCCGCGGGCTGGGCGTGGGCGAGCCGCTGATCAAGCCCAAGGGCATCGACGACGTGCCCATCGTCACGCTGACGCTGTTCGCCAAGGACGCGCACACCGGCGCCTTCGACCTGGAGCGCGTGGCGCACTCGCTGGAGGCGGACCTCAAGCGCGTGCCCGGCACGCGCGAGGTCACCACCATCGGCGGCCCGGGCCGCGCGGTGCGTGTCGAGATCGACCCGGCGCGCATGGCCGGCGCCGGCGTCACCGTGGCCGAGCTGCGCCAGGCGCTGCAGTCGGCCAACCTGGGCGCCCCGGTGGGCGAGTTGATCTCGGGCAACCGCGCGCTGGCGCTGGAGGCCGGTCCCTACCTGCGCGATGCGCGCGACGTGGGCGAGCTGGTGGTGGGCGTGCGCAACGGCAAGCCGGTGTTCCTGCAGGACGTGGCCGCGGTGCGCGACGGCCCGCTGCCCCCGCAGCGCTACGTGTGGCACGGCAGCAGGGACGGCGACGCCCCCGCGGTGACCATCGCCATCACCAAGAAGCCGGGCGAGAACGCGATCAGCGTGGCCGACGCGGTGATGCAGCGCGTGGCCAACCTGCGCAACACGCTGATCCCGCAAGGCGTGGAAGTGGTCGAGACGCGCAACTACGGCGCCTCGGCCAACGACAAGGCGATGAAGCTGATCCAGAAGCTGCTGTTCGCCACGGCGTCGGTGGTGGCGCTGGTGTTCCTCACGCTGGGCCGGCGCGAGGCCGCCATCGTGGGCGCGGCGGTGATCCTCACGCTCACGGTCACCCTGTTCGCCTCCTGGGCCTGGGGTTTCACGCTCAACCGGGTGTCGCTGTTCGCGCTCATCTTCTCGATCGGCATCCTGGTGGACGACGCGATCGTCGTCGTAGAGAACATCCACCGCCACCAGGCGCTGCACCCCGAGAAGACGCTGGCGCAGCTGATCCCCGGCGCGGTGGACGAGGTGGGCGGGCCCACCATCCTGGCCACGCTGACGGTAATCGCCGCGCTGCTGCCCATGGCCTTCGTGTCGGGGCTGATGGGCCCGTACATGAGCCCCATCCCCATCAACGCCAGCATGGGCATGCTGCTGTCGCTGGCCATCGCCTTCGTCGTGACGCCGTGGCTGGCGCGGCTGTGGATGAAGCACGGCGCGCACGCGCCGCACAACGAGCCCAAGGGCCTGGCCGCGAAGATCGGCCCCTTCTTCGAGCGCGTGTTCCGCCCCCTGCTGGACGAGCGGCGCGGCGCGCGCAACCGCCGCCTGCTGGGCCTGGGCGTGGCGGGGCTGATCGCGCTGTCGCTGGCCCTGCCGGCGCTGGGGCTGGTGGTGCTGAAGATGCTGCCCTTCGACAACAAGTCGGAGTTCCAGGTGGTGGTGGACATGCCCGCCGGCACGCCGGTGGAGCGCACGGCCGCCGTGCTGCGCGAGCTGGGCGCCTACCTGGCGAAGCAGCCCGAGGTCACGCACTACCAGGCCTATGCCGGCACCGCGGCGCCGATCAACTTCAACGGCCTGGTGCGCCAGTACTACCTGCGCGCCGGCGGCGAGGTGGGTGACCTGCAGGTCAACCTGGTGGACAAGCACGAGCGCGACGAGCAGAGCCACGCCATCGCGACCCGCCTGCGGCCCGAGCTGCAACGCATCGGCCGGCACTACGGCGCCAACGTGAAGGTGGTGGAGGTGCCGCCCGGCCCGCCGGTGCTCTCGCCCATCGTGGCCGAGGTCTACGGCCCCGAGCCCGAAGGCCGGCGCCAGGTGGCGCAGGCGGTGCGCAAGGTGTTCGAGGGCACGCCCGGCGTGGTGGACGTGGACGACTCGGGCGTCGCCGATGCGCCGCGCAAGCTGCTGCTGGTGGACCGGCGCAAGGCCGCGCTGCTGGGCGTGCCGCAGTCGGCGATCGTGAGCACGCTGCGCGCAGGCCTGGCCGGCGAGCCAACCGCCTACCTGCACGACCAGAGCAAGTACCCGGCGGCCGCGACGATCCAGCTGCCGGCCGAGAGCCACGGCGACCTCGATGCGCTGCTGCAACTGGGCGTGCGCGGCGCCGCGGGCCAGATCGTGCCGATTCGCGAGCTGGTCTCGGTGACCGACACCCTGCGCGAGCAACCGGTCTATCACAAGGACGGCCTGCCGGTGCACTTTGTCGTGGGCGACATGGCCGGCGACCTGGACAGCCCGCTGTACGGCATGTTCGAGATGCGCGGCGCGCTCGCGCAGATCGCCACGCCGGGCGGCGGACGCTTGAGCGAGACCTTCATCAGCCAGCCCGCCGACCCCTGGCGCGACTACGCGCTCAAGTGGGACGGCGAGTGGCAGATCACCTACGAGACCTTCCGCGACATGGGCGCGGCCTACGCGGTGGGCCTGGTCCTGATCTACCTGCTGGTGGTGGCGCAGTTCGGCAGCTATCTCACGCCGCTGATCATCATGGCGCCCATCCCGCTCACGATCGTGGGCGTGATGCCGGGCCATGCACTGCTGGGCGCGCAGTTCACCGCCACCAGCATGATCGGCATGATCGCGCTGGCCGGCATCATCGTGCGCAACTCCATCCTGCTGGTGGACTTCATCAAGCTGCAGGTGGCGCAGGGCATGCCGCTGAAGGAAGCGGTGGTGCGCTCGGCGGCCACGCGCGCGCAGCCCATCGTGCTGACCGGCCTGGCCGCGATGCTGGGCGCGTTCTTCATCCTCGACGACCCCATCTTCAACGGGCTCGCGATCTCGCTGATCTTCGGCATCTTCGTCAGCACGATGCTGACGCTGGTGGTGATCCCGCTGCTGTACTTCGTGGCCTACCGGCGCCAGCCGGCGGCCGCTTCGCCTTCCCCCAACTCTCCTGAAGGAGCACACGCATGACCTCTTGGCAACTCGTCCGCATGTTCGCGGGCCTCTTCATCCTGCTGTCGCTGGCGCTGGGCATTCCCGGCAGCCCGCTGTACGTGAGCAGCTGGTGGCTGGCCTTCACCGTGTTCGTCGGCGCCAACCTGCTGCAAAGCTCGTTCACGCGCTGGTGCCCGCTCGAGATCATCCTGCGCAAGCTCGGTGCAAAGCCGGGCTGCTGACCCTGCGACAAAGGGAGCCGCCATGCAACTCGTCTGCCCTTCCTGCGGCACCAAGAACCGGGTGCCCGACGCACGCCTTGCCGAAGACCCGATGTGCGGCCGCTGCGGCGCGGCGCTGATGGCGCCCGAGCCGGTGGCGCTGGACGACCGCACGTTCGGGCCCTTCATCGAGGGCACCGAGCTGCCGGTGCTGGTGGACTACTGGGCCGACTGGTGCGGCCCCTGCAAGATGATGGCGCCGCAGTTCGCCGCCGCGGCGGCGCAGATGCCGCAGGTGCGCTTCGCCAAGGTGGACACCGAAGCCGCGCCCAAGGCCAGCGTGCGGCATCGCATCCGCAGCATCCCGACCATGGTGCTGTTCCGCGGCGGGCAAGAGGTCGCGCGGCGCAGCGGCGCGATGCCGGCCGCCGAGATCACCCACTGGCTGCGTCAGCAGCTGGGCGCATGAGGGCGGCTGCGATGAAGCGCCTGCGCACCCTGCTGGCGCTGGCCGCCGCGATCGCGGCCCCGGCGGCGCAGGCGCTCGACCTCGCCCAGGCATGGCAAGGCGCGCAGCAACATGCGCCCGACGCTGCCGCCGCCCGCGCGGCGCGCGCAGCGGGTGCGGCGCGCGCCAGCCAGGCCAGGGCGCTGTGGCGGCCTTCGCTGGTGATCGAAGGCGGTGCCTCCTACGCAAGCAGCGAAACGGCGGCGCGCGGCGCGCAGTTCGCGGCGCCCGGGTTCGGGCAATCCAGCGGCGTGGCCTTCGACACCTCGGTCAACGGCGGCACGGCCACGCGCTATGCAGTGGCGCTGCGGCAGCCGCTGTACAGCCGCGAGCGCAGCGCACGCAGCCAGGCACTGGAGATCGCCGCGCAAGCCGCCGAGTCGGAGTGGGCGCAGGCGCGGCAGGCGCTGATGCTGCACACCACCGAGGCCTACTTCGACGCGGCACTGGCGGCCGAGCGGCTGCGCCTGCTGCAGCGGCAGCAGCAGGCGGTGGACCGGGCAGCGCAGGAGGCGCGCGACCGCTTCCGCATCGGCGACCGGCCGGTGACCGACGTGCACGAGGCCGGTGCCCGCGCCGCCGCGTTGCAGGCCGAGCGCCTGGCCGCCGAGACACAGCTGCAGCTGGCACGCAACGCACTGGCCGACCTGACCGGCCTGCCGCCCGACGAATCAGCGCTGCCGCTGCCCGGCGAGGTGCGCATCGACGACCTCGGCACGCTGCCCGAATGGCTGGCGCGCGCCGCGCGGCAGAACCCTGGGCTGAAGCTGGCCGAGGCGCAACTGCACACCGCCCAGGCGCAGGCGCGTGCCTCGGGCGCGGCCTTCTCGCCCACGGTCGACGTGGTGGCGCAGCTGGGGCGCGAGCGCCTGTCGGGCGACGGTGACTTCGGCAGCGCCAGCAGCACCGCGCGCAACAGCGCCATCGGCGTGCAGCTGGCGGTGCCGCTGTACACCGGCGGCCTGCGCAGCGCGCAGCACGCCGAGGGCCGTGCCCTCGTGGACAAGGCGCACGCCGAGCTCGAGCGCGCGCGCCAACAGGTGGCGCAGCAGACACGCGCCGCCTGGCTCGACTTGTCGGTGGGCCAGGGCCGTGCGCGCGCACTCGCCGCCGCGCTGGAGGCCAGCCGCTCCCGGCTGGACGCCACGCGCACAGGCCTGCAAGCGGGCGACCGCACCACGCTGGACCTGCTGAATGCCGAGAACGACGCCGCAGGCGCCGAACTCGCGCTGCTGGAAGCCCGCATCCGGCTGCTCACCGCCCGCCTGCGCCTGGGCGCGCTGGCCGGCGAACTGGACGACACCACCTTGCAGCAGGCGAACGCACAGCTGCGCTGATCCACCGCCCCACCAGAGGAGACATCACCATGGCCCACATCGTCGTACTCGGCGCCGGCATCGGCGGCATGCCCGCGGCCTACGAACTCAAGGCCGCGCTCGGCCGCGAGCACCGCGTCACCGTGATCAACGCGGTGGACTACTTCCAGTTCGTGCCGTCCAACCCCTGGCTCGCCGTGGGCTGGCGCGAGCGCGAGGCGATCACGCTGCCGATCAAGCCGGCGCTGGAGAAGAAGGGCATCGAGTTCATCGGCCAGCCGGTGGTGCGCATCGACGCCGAGGGCAACGCGGTGGAGCTGAAGGACGGCAGCCGCCTCTCCTACGACTACCTGGTCATCACCACCGGCCCGCGGCTGGCCTTCGAGGAAGTGCCGGGGGCGGGCCCGCAAGGCGGCCACACGCAGTCGATCTGCACGGTGGACCATGCCGAGCATGCGTTGGCCGAATACAAGCGCTTCATCGAGGAGCCCGGCCCCGCGGTAATCGGCGCGATGCCCGGCGCATCGTGCTTCGGCCCGGCCTACGAGTTCGCGTTCATCTTCAGCCGCGACCTGCAAAAGCGCAAGATCCGCCACAAGGTGCCCATCACCTTCGTGACCTCCGAGCCCTACATCGGCCACCTGGGCCTGGGTGGCGTGGGCGACTCCAAAGGCATGCTCGAAAGCGAGCTGCGCAACCACGATGTCAAGTGGATCTGCAACGCCAAGGTGACCAAGGTCGAGGCCGGCAAGATGTTCGTGACCGAACTCGACGACATGGGCCAGGTGAAGAAGGAGCACGAGCTGCCCTTCAAGTACAGCATGATGCTGCCCGCGTTCAAGGGCGTGGACCCGGTGGCGGCGGTCGAAGGCCTGTGCAATCCGCGCGGCTTCGTGCTGATCGACGAGCACCAGCGCAGCAAGAAGTACAAGAACATCTTCTCCGCCGGCGTGTGCGTGGCGATCCCGCCGGTGGAGGCCACGCCGGTGCCCACCGGCGCGCCCAAGACCGGCTACATGATCGAGTCGATGGTCACGGCCATCGTGCACAACATCGTGGCCGAGATCAAAGGCGAGCCCGCCACCGCCAAGGGCACCTGGAACGCGATCTGCCTGGCCGACATGGGCGACACCGGCGCGGCCTTCGTCGCGCTGCCGCAGATACCGCCGCGCAACGTCAACTGGTTCAAGAAGGGCAAGTGGGTGCACCTGGCCAAGATCGCGTTCGAGAAGTACTTCCTCTACAAGATGAAGACCGGCAGCTCCGAGCCGGTGTACGAGAAGTACGTGCTCAAGGCGATCGGCATCACGCGGCTGATCAAGCACAAGTAACCCGGAGGACGCACCATGTCGCTGCAGCTCGAAGCGGGTGAATGCAGCCAGGCGCTGGAGGCCGGCGCCTGGCTGGTGGACGTGCGCGAGCCGCACGAGACCGGCCGCCTGGGCTTCGACCACCCGCACTGCGTGCAGATGCCGCTGAGCCGGTTCCAGCAACGCTTCCACGAACTGCCGCGCGACCGGCAGGTCGTGCTCGCCTGCGCCACCGGCGCGCGCAGCTTCCAGGCGATGCAGTTCCTGGTGCACCACGGCTACACACAAGTGGCCAACCTGCGCGGCGGCATCGGCATGTGGGCGGCGCACGGGCTGCCGGTGCGGCGCGCGTAGCTTTCACCATGACCCACTCCCACATCACCGTCGTAGGCGCAGGCTTCGCCGGCCTGTCCGCCATCCGCCGCCTGCGCGAGCTCGACCGCGAGGTGCAGATCACGCTGGTGTCGCCCTTGCCGGAGCTGCACTTCCTGCCCGGCATCATCTGGATCCCCAGCGGGCTGCGCAGGCGCGAGGACCTGGTGGTGCCGCTGGGCAACTTCCTGCAGCGCCATCGCGTGCACCACCTCGCCGCCTCGGCCATCGGCCTGGCCGAACAAGGCCGCGTGCTGCTCACCAGCGCCGGCAAGGTGCCCAACGACGGGGTGATCATCGCCACCGGCGGACGCTTCCTCAAGCGGCTGCCCGGCATCGAGCACAGCATCACGCCTTGCGAGGGCATCGAAGCGGCCGAGCGCATCCGCGACCGCCTGCAGGCCCTGCAAGGCGGCACCATCGCGGTCGGCTTCGCCGGCAATCCGCAGGAACCCAGCGCCATGCGCGGCGGGCCGATGTTCGAGTTCCTGTTCGGCATCGACCAGCAGCTGCGCCGCGAAGGCCGGCGCGAGCGCTTCGAGCTCGTGTTCTTCAGCCCCGCCGCCGAGCCGGGCAACCGGCTGGGCCCCGACGCTGTGCGCAAGCTGCTGGGCGAGATGCAGCGCCGCGGCGTCAAGACCCACCTGGGCCACAAGCTGGTGCGCTTCGAGGCTGGCAAGGTGGTCACCGAGGGCGGCGGGTTCGCGGCCGACCTGATCCTCTTCATGCCGGGGCTGACCGGCGGCGCGTGGCTCGACTCGACGGAGCTGCCGCGTTCGCCCGGCGGGCTGCTGCAGGCCGACGAGCTGTGCCGCGTGCCGGGCTGGCGCGGGGTGTACGTGGCCGGCGACGGCGGCAGCTACCCCGGTCCCGACTGGATGCCCAAGCAGGCGCACATGGCCGACCTGCAGGCCGCGGCCGCGGCCGAGAACCTGCTGTGCGAGCTGCACGGCGAGATCCCCACCGCCACCTTCAAGGTGGAGCTGGCCTGCATCGTGGACGGGCTCGACCGCGGCATGCTCGTGCTGCGCACGCCGCGGCGCAACCTGGTGCTGCCGGCGATGCGGCCGCTGCACTGGGCCAAGCGCGGCTTCGAAAAACTCTACCTGCGCAAGTACCGCTAGCGTCGGTCTGGCGCTGCGGTGACCACGCGGTTGCGGCCCTGCGCCTTGGCGGCGTACAAGGCCTCGTCCGCCCGCCGCAGCGACGCCTCGAGCGTGTCGTCCGGCGCGCAAGCCGCCACGCCGATGCTCACCGTCACCGCCAGCGGCTGCCCGTCCACGATCACGGGGTGCTCCACCACCGCGCGATGCAGGCGCTGGCCGAGTTGCTCGGCGCCTTGCAGCGAGGCATCGGGCGCCAGCACCGAAAACTCCTCGCCGCCATGGCGCGCCAGCGTGTCCTGCGGCCGCAACACCAGGGCCATGCGCCGGGCCAGCTCTGCCAGCACGGCGTCGCCCGCTGCATGGCCGTAGCGGTCGTTGACGGCCTTGAAGTGGTCGATGTCGATCATCAGCACCGACAGCGCCGCAGGGTGCCGCCGGCGGTGCTCGAAGGCCTGGCGCGCGCGATCGAAGAACGCGCGCCGGTTGGGCAGGCCGGTCAGTGGGTCCAGCATGGCCAGCCGCTGCAGGTCGGCGTTGAGCGCGTCGAGCCGCGCCGTGCGCTCCTGCACGCGCGACTCCAGCTCGCGGTTGAGGGAGTTCAGGCGCTCGTTGGCCGACTCCAGCTCGCACTGCCGTGACCGCAGCTGCGCCAGCAGCGCGCCCAGGCCCAGCGGCACCAGGCCGAGGATGAACACGAACTCCTGCGTGCGCAACACGGCCTCTCGTGCCGGCAACGGCCCGAAGGGGTGGCCGCCTTGCGTCAGGGTGACGATCAGTGTCATGGCCATCGCCGCGCTGCCGGCGCACACCAGCCCCAGGTCGAAGCGGCTCGCAAGCAACAGCGCGAACGGCAGCAGCAGCACCGGTGCAAACACCAGCCCGGCGAACATGGCGTGGTGCGACGCCAGGAACCCCGCCGCGGCGCCGGCCGCCAGGGCCAGCGCCAGCCAGTCGCGCGGCGGCCGCGCCCGCCAGCGCGCGAGCGCGCCCCCGAGGCCTTGCGCCAGGCCGAGGAACATCGGCGTGAACACCAGCAGTCCCAATGCATCGCCAAACCACCAGATGCGCACGAACTGCAGGTAGCCGACCTCGCTGCCGCGGAAGCGGCTGTAGACGGCGGCGCCCGCAAAGGCCGCCGCCAGCGCAGCGACCACCGGCCCGGCAAGCAGGAAACAGTTGAGGTCGCGCAGGCGCTGCAAGCGCAGGTCGAAACGGCAGCGCGCGAGAAGCCCGTAGGCCAGCAGCGCCTCGCTCACGTTGACCAGGCCGAACAGCAGCGCCTCGGTGAGGCTGAACACCGGCAGGTCCGCCGCCACCTCGGCGCCGATGACCAGCAGGCCCAGCACGAACGCGCCACGCCCGCGGCGCAGCAACAAGGCCGCCAGCAGCACGCTGTTGGGCGGCCACAGGATCGCAGTGCCCTCGGGCATCACCGTGTAGAGCACGCCGAACTTGGCACCCGCGAAGTACCCCAGCGGCACCAGCAGGTAAGCCGCTGCGCGCTGCCAGGCCGCGCGCCAGGCCTGCAGGACGCCGCGGCCATCGGGCCAGCGGACGGGCATCAGCTTGTCTCCTCCATTTCAATGGGCCATCGGTGCGCGCGCACTGCTCGGCGCCGTGTGCAGGCATGTTCGCGCGTGGAGCTCAGCTTGCCCATGCACTGGAACGCCTGAAATTGACCCGGCTCAAGCCCCTGCCCGCCACTTCTCCGAAAAATGCTGCCCAGAGGCCGCCTCGGCGCGGCCGATGAGGCTTTGGGTGAAAAAACTATCGCTCGACCGGCAGGTGCTGGCCGGCTTCGGCGTCGCGGTGTGCGTGCTGCTGGGGGTGGCCCTGGCGGCCTGGTACACCACCGACCGCTTCATGCGCAGCTCGCGCGAGGCGTTGCGCCATGCCGACGTGGTGGTGCCGCTGGAACGGGCGCTTTCGCAGTTGTACGAGGTGGAAGCCGCGCAGCGCGGTTACCTTTTCACCGGTTCCGAGGCGTTCCTGGACCAACGTGACGCAGCCGCCCGCGGCTGGCGCCTGTCGCTGCAGGAGTTGCGCGGCCTGGCGGCCGGGGATGAGCCGCTGCGCGAAGGCGTGGAACAGCTGCAGCGGCTGGCCGATGCGCGCATGGAACGACTCGACCGGGTGCTCGCCACCCACGCCGACCGTCCCGAGGAAGCGCGTGCGCTGCTGGCCACCGGCTTCGGCGCGGAGGAAATGAACGCCGTGGCCCGCACGGCCACGCAGATTGCCGACGCCCGGCGCGGCCTGCTGCGCGCCAACGGCGACGCCGCGCGCGAGCAGGCCAAGCGCATGTTTGCCGCCTTAGCCGCCGCGGTGGTGGCCGTGGTGGCGCTGCTGGGCTTCATCTTGCGCATGATCCTGCGCAACCTCGACGAGCGGCAGCGCTCCTACGCCGCGCTGGCCGAAAGCCAGGCACGCATGAACGCGGTGGTCGACACCGCGCAGGACGGCATCGTCGTGATCGACGAGCGCGGACGCATCGAGCGCTTCAACCACGCGGCCGAGCGCATGTTCGGCTACTCGCAGGCCGAGGTGCTGGGGCACAACGTGGCCCTGCTCATGCCCTCGCCCTACCGCGAGGAGCATGACGGCTACCTCGAACACTACCGCAGCACCGGCGAGCGCCGCATCATCGGCATCGGCCGCGAGGTGACGGCGCAACGCAAGGACGGCAGCACTTTTCCGGTGGAGCTGTCCGTCACCGAAACCCTGGTGGGCGCCCAGAAGCTGTTCACCGGCCTGATCCGCGACATCACCGAGCGCAAGCAGGCCGAGGAGCGCCAGGCGCAGCTCATGCACGACCTGCGCAGCGCCAACGAAGAACTGACCAACTTCGCCTACGTGGCCTCGCACGACCTGAAGGCGCCGTTGCGCGCGATCGGCTCGCTGGCGCAATGGCTGTCCACCGACTACGCCGACCGTTTCGACGACGAGGGCCGCAACCACATGGCGCTGCTGCTGTCGCGCGTGAAGCGCATGGACCGGCTGATCGACGGCATCCTGCAGTACTCGCGCGTGGGGCGGGTGAAGGAGACGCCCAGCCGAGTGGACCTGAACACCCTGGTGGACGAAACGGTCGACCTGCTGGCGCCGCCGCCGCACGTGAAGGTGCGCGTCGCCCACCTGCCCACCTTGCGGCTGGAGCGCACGCGCGCGCAGCAGCTGTTCCAGAACCTGCTGGGCAACGCGATCCAGTACATGGACAAGCCCCAAGGCCAGATCAGCGTCGAGTGCAGCGAGGACGGCGGCCACTGGCACTTCCGGGTGCAGGACAACGGCCCCGGCATCGACCGCCGCCACTGGGAACGCGTGTTCCAGCTGTTCCAGTCATTGAAGACGCGCGATGCCTCCGAAAGCACCGGCATCGGCCTGTCGCTGGTGAAGAAGATCGTCGAGATGTACGGCGGCCGGATCTGGCTCGAATCCCAGGTGGGCCAAGGCACCACCTTCCATTTCACATTGCCCAAGGAGATTGCATGCACGTGAGCAGCAACCCCATCCTGCTGGTCGAGGACGACCAGGTCGACGCGATGACGGTCAAGCGTGCCCTGAAGGAGATCCGCGTCACCAACTCGCTGGTGCAGGCCATGCATGGCGAGGCCGCGCTGGAGCACCTGGCCGACGAGGGCAACCCGAGGCCCTGCCTGATCCTGCTCGACCTGAACATGCCCATCATGAACGGCATCGAGTTCCTGCAGGTGATCAAGCAGCACCCCGAGTGGCGCCGCATCCCGGTGGTGGTGCTCACCACCTCGCACGAGGAGCAGGACAAGGTGGCCAGCTTCGACTGGAGCGTGGCCGGCTACATGACCAAGCCGGTGGACTACCTGAAGTTCGTGGAAGCGATGCGCACCATCGATGCGTACTGGACGCTGTCGGAGGCGGCGCCGGTGTGAGCGCCGCGTCGCCGGTGCGGGTGCTGGTGGTGGACGACGACGAGGTCGACCGCCTGATCTGCCGTCGCGCGCTCGCGCGCGGCATCTTGCCGCAGCCCGAGGTGGTGGAAGCGCAAAGCGCCGACGAGGCCATGGCCGTCGCCGCGGCGCAGCGCTTCGACTGCGTGCTGCTCGACTACCGGTTGCCCGACATGAACGGCGTGGCGCTGATGGCCCGGCTGCCCCATGTCGAGGGCGACGTGCCGCTGCCGGTGGTCATGCTCACCGGCGCAGGCGACGTGGCGGTGGCCGTGGAGGCCATGCGCCAGGGGGCGATCGACTACCTGGTCAAGGATGTCGAAGGCAGCTACCAGACGCTGATTCCCATGGTGGTGCAGCGCGCGGTGCGCGAGCGCGACCTGCGGCGCAGCAAGCTGCGCGCCGATCTGGCGCTGGAGCGCTACCGCGTCGAGCTGCAGCAGCTCACGCAGAAGCTGATGGCCCAGGAGAAGACGACCACGCGCCGCATCGCGCAATCGCTGCACGACCAGCTGGGGCAGACGCTGGCCGCGATCCGCCTGGCGTTCGACGCCGTGGGCGCCGCACCGCCTGAGCGCCGCTCGCAGGCCCTGGAACGCCAAAGCCCGCGCATCGCCGCCTTGCTGGAGCAGGCGGTGCTCGAAGTGCGGCAGGTGCTGGTGGACCTGCGCCCGCCGGTGCTGGACGAGGCCGGCCTGGTGGCCGCGCTGGACAACGAGCTGCGCAGCCGAGCCCCGGCCGACGGCACGGTGGCGCTCGAGCTCGATGCCACCCCCGAGTGCGCCGGCCTGCGCTGGCCCGCCGAGGTGGAATACGCCGGCTTCATGGTGGCGCGCGAGGCGGTGGCCAATGCCTTGCGGCACGCCGGCGCCAGCATGGTGCAGGTGCGCGTGTCGGGCAGTGCCGACCGGCTGGAGCTGGCGGTGGAAGACGACGGCCGCGGCATCGACGAGGAAGCCTCCGCCGGACGCCCGGGGCACCTGGGCATGGTGGGCATGCGCGAGCGGGCGCTGGCCATCGGCGGCCGCTGCTCGGTGCAGCGCAACCCCAGCGGCGGCACCACCGTGAGCCTGCAGTGGGAGCAGCGCGCATGAGCAGCCTTGCCGCCAGTTGCTCGCTCTACCTGGTGGACGACCACCAGATGGTGCGCGAGGGCCTGCGCGCAGTGCTCGAGGCGGCGGGCCACCAGGTGGTGGGCGAGGCCGCGGAGCCCACCCGTGCCTTGGCCGAGATCACCCGCCTGGAACCCGAGCTGCTGCTGCTCGACCTGCACCTGGGCGAACGCTCGGGGCTGGAGCTGCTGGCCGAGCTGCAGCGCCGCGGGCTGCCGGTGCGCAGCCTGGTGCTCACCATGTCGTCCCAGCCCCGCAACGTGGCCGAAGCGCTGCGGCTGGGCGCGGCCGGCTATGTGCTCAAGGGCGCCCCCGCGCGCGAGCTGCTGCAGGCTATCGACACGGTGGTGGCCGGCCGGCGCTACCTCTGCGCCGACGTGGCCGACATCGCGCTGCAGGCGCTGGCCGGCCCGTCGGACGACCCGCTGTCCACGCTGTCGCCGCGCGAACGCCAGATCCTGTCGCTGGTGGTGCAAGGCCATTCCAGCGCCGCCATCGGCGGCACGCTGCACCTGTCGCCCAAGACGGTGGACACCTACCGCAGCCGGCTGATGAGCAAGCTGGGCGTGGGCGACGTGCCGGCGCTGGTGCGCCTGGCCATCCGCAGCGGGTTGATCGACGTGGACGGCTGACAGGGCCCCCACGCTCCCTTCGGTCGCTGCCCCCCGAGGGGGCCCTTGCTGCGGACCGGCGAAGCCGGATCCGCGCAAGACCTGGGCTGCGGCCGCTGGACGCGGCGCGGAGGGTGATACAGACCGTTCACGTTCGGTCAAATATTCACTACGTTCGGAATCCAGAACTCCCTACAGACCACGCAGCGGCCGCTGCCTACAGTCTCTCCCATACCAGACCAGGAGAGACCTACATGCCTTCCGCCGCTGTCGCCGAACGCTCCCCCCTCGAAGCCTACGCACCCCACGCCCACGCGCTGAAGGGCGCAATTCCGCAGCCGCTGCGTCCGGGCAGGCCGGCGCTGGTGCCGCACGAGGCGTTCGACGCGATGCATGGCGACTGCTTCATCTGCCGGCTGCGCCAGTCGTGGCTGGCAGCGGACCGCTTCCGCGCCGGCGGCGCGCAGCCCTGGCTGGTGAGCGGCCGCAAGACGGTGCAGCGCGGCCAGCTGCTGTTCCGCAACGGCGACCCGCTGCGCCATCTGTATGCGGTGCACGCCGGCCAGTTCAAGAGCTCCACCACCGCGGCCGACGGCCGCACCCAGGTGACCGGCTTTCACGTCAGCGGCGAGCTGCTGGGGCTGGACGGCATCGGCACCGGCCACCACGCCGGCGATGCGGTGGCGCTGGAAGATGCGCAGGTGTGCGTGATCGGCTACCACGAGCTGCTGCAGATGCTGGGCGGCTCGTCGGAGCTGCAGAAGTCGTTCTGGCAGCTCATGGGCAGCCAGATCGCGCGCGACCACCAGGTGATGCTGTGGCTGGGCAGCCTGAAGGCCGAGGAGCGCGTGGCCAGCTTCCTGCTCAACCTGCTGGACCGGTTGCACACGATCGGCTTCTCGTCCTCGGCGCTGGTGCTGCGCATGACGCGCGAGGAGATCGGCAGCTACCTCGGCCTGACGCTGGAGACGGTGAGCCGTGCGTTCTCGCGTTTCAAGCAGCTCGGGCTGCTGGAGGTGAAGGAGCGCGATATCCGCATCGTCGACCGCAACCGGCTGCTGCGGCTGAGCTGCCGACCGTAGGCCGCCGAAGGGGCGCAGGGCTGTGAATTCATTCGCCTGGGGAGCCGAGCGCCGGGCGGGGGCACGGGCACGCGTTCTCCGGCCCACGCTCGCGGGGCCGGAGAACGCAGGCGCCGCCGCCGCCCTGCCGCTCCGTCCCTCCAGGTGCAACCGCTGACCTACGGCCGGTGCGAAGCCGGCAACAGCCGGTCGTTGTGGGGCGTTTCCCCGTCGCCGTCGATCTCGCTGGCGATCTGGGTGCAGACGGCGCGGCACAGCATCGCGGCGCGCTCGCTCTGGATGCGATAGAAGATCTGGGTGCCCTCGCGCCGCCGCCCCAGGATGCCGGCGCGGTACAGCGTGGACAGGTGCTGCGACAGGTTGGGCTGCGAGGCGTCGATCTCCGCCAGCAGCTGCGACACGTTTTTCTCCTCGTGGCACAGCGCACTGATCAGCTTCAGCCGCAAAGGCGTGGACAGCACCGAGAACAGCTCGGCCGCGGCGGCGAACACCTGGTCGGAATCCTGGCCCAACTCGTTGTCTTGCACGGGGTCTCCTGCGGCTCTTTCAGCCTTGAAGACCCGAGTTTATGCGCAACAACGCATGTTGTCGGGGTGGGTTTTCAACCAGTCCTTCAGCTGCGTCAAGCCGATGCGGCCTGGCGCCGAAGCGGCCGGTGACCAGCCCTGCCCGCTGTGCAGGCCGTCGCCGATGGCCAGCACGCCGTCGGCCGCGCCGGGGGGCTGGAACGCGTTGGCGAAGTACACGCTGCGCGTCAGCAGCACCGGGATGCCGCTGGCCCGCGCCGCGGCCAGGCCGGCGGGCGAGTCTTCCACCGCCACGGCGTCACGCGCCGCCAGGCCCAGCGCCTGCAGCGCGAGGCGGTACACCTGCGGATCGGGCTTCTTGCGCGGCGCGTCCTCGGCACACAACACCACCTCGAAGCGCGGCGCGCCGGCATCACCCAGCTGCGCCTGCAACAGCGCCTGCACGTTGGAACGGCTGGTGGTGGTGGCGATGGCCAGCCGCACGCCCGCGGCAGCGCATTCGTCCAGCAACTCGCGCACGCCCGGCCGCAGGCTCACCTGGCCTTGGGCCACCAGCCGGGCATAGGCGGCGTTCTTCAGCGCGTGCAGCGTGCGCGCCAGCAGCTCGCGGCCGGCGGCCGAGGCCGGCGCGTCGGGCCGCAGCGCCATGTCGTGCAGCAGCCGCTCGCGCCCGCCGGTCACCTGCAGCAGCCGGCCGTAGTGGTCCACGTCCCAGCGCCACGGCAGGCCCGCGGCCTCGAACGCGCTGTTGAAGGCCACGCGGTGGCCGTCGCGCTCGGTTTCGGCCAGCGTGCCGTCAACGTCCCAGATCAGCGCGCGTGGCATCACGCGGCCAGCGCGGCCTGCGGCGGGTAGCGACGCGCCATCGCCTCCAGCGGCAGCGGCCGGATGCGGTCGGCCATGCCGGTGCAGCCGAAGGCCTCGAAGCGCGCCTTGCAGATGCCGCGCGCGGCCTGCTTGGCCGCCAGCAGCGCCTTGCGCGGGTCGAACTCGGCCGGCTGCTCGGCCATGCTCTGCCGCATGGCGCCGCTCATCGCCAGGCGGATGTCGGTGTCGATGTTGACCTTGCGCACGCCGTGGCGGATGCCGCGCTGGATCTCCTCGACCGGCACGCCGTAGGTCTGCTTGATGTCGCCGCCGAAGCGCCGGATGATCGCCAGCCACTCCTGCGGCACGCTGGACGAGCCGTGCATCACCAGGTGCGTGTCGGGCACGGCGGCGTGGATCGCGGCGATGCGCTCGATGGCCAGCACCTCGCCGGTGGGCGGGCGGCTGAACTTGTAGGCGCCGTGGCTGGTGCCGATGGCGATGGCCAGCGCGTCCACGCCGGTGCGGGCGACGAAATCCTTCGCCTGCGCCGGGTCGGTGAGCAGCATGCCGTGGTCGAGCTTGCCGGCGGCGCCGATGCCGTCTTCCTCGCCGGCCTCGCCGGTCTCCAGCGAACCCAGGCAGCCCAGTTCGCCTTCCACCGACACGCCAACCGGATGCGCCATCTCGCACACGCGGCGCGTCACGGCCACGTTGTATTCGTAGGGGGCAGGCGTCTTGCCGTCTTCGAGCAGCGATCCGTCCATCATCACGCTGCTGAAGCCCGAGCGTATGGATTGCTGGCACACCGCAGGCGACACGCCGTGGTCCTGGTGCAGCACCAGCGGGATGCCCGGGTGCTGCTCCACGGCGGCCAGCACCATGTGGCGCAGGTAGGCCTCACCGGCGTACTTGCGCGCGCCGGCCGAGGCCTGAAGGATGACCGGGCTGCGCGTGTCCTCGGCGGCTTCCATGATGGCCTGGATCTGCTCCAGGTTGTTGACGTTGAAGGCCGGCACCGCATAGCCGTGCTCGGCGGCGTGGTCCAGCAGTTGGCGCAGGGAGACCAATGCCATGGGTAGGTCTCCTTCAGGCGGCGACAGCGTGTTCGCCATTGGCCTGCAGCACATGCTCGGCCACCTCGCGCAGGCTGCGGAACAGGCGCTGCGGCGCGGCGGTTTCGATCGCCTGGCCGCCGTTGTAGCCGTAGGGCACGGCCCAGGCGTCCACGCCGGCCGCGCGCGCGGTGTCCACGTCGGTCTGCGAGTCACCCACGTGCGCGGCGCGTTGCGGCTGGCCACCCAGCACGCGCACCACGTGGTGCAGCACCTCGGGATGGGGCTTCTTCACCGGCAGCGAGTCGCCGCCCACCACCAGGTCGAAGAAGCGGTCGAGCCGGGTGCGCTCGAGCACGCGGATCGCGTAGCGGTGCTCCTTGTTGGTGAGGCAGGCCATGCGCACGCCGGCATCGGCCAGCGTCTGCAGCGCCTGCGGCACGCCTTCGTAGGGCCGGGCCGACAGGCCCGCGGTGACGCCATAGTGGAACTTCAGCCGCTCCAGCACCGCATCGGGCGGCAGCTTCGGCGCCAGCTCGCTGCGCTCGTGCAGCACATGGGCCAGCAGGCGCAGCATCATCTCGCGCGTGCCCGCGCCGATGAAGCGCTCGACCAGCGCCACCGGCTGGCGCGGCGCGCCGAACTCCTCGAGCGTGCGGTTGGCGGCTTCGGCGATCTCGGCAGCGGTGTCGACGAGCGTGCCGTCGAGGTCGAAGCTGAGCACGGAATAGCGCATGGCAGTGTTCCCTCATTCAGTCGTGGATGCGGTTGATCTCGGCGAGCACCAGCTCGGCCAGGCGTTCGGGCGTGAAGCCGAAGTGCTTGAACAGCGCGCCGGCGGGCGCCGACTCGCCGAAGCGGTCGAGGCCCATCACCGCGCTGCAGCCCCCCCAGCACCGCGAGGCGCCCGCTTCCACCGCAATGCGCGGCAGCGAGGGCGGCAGCACCAGTGCGCGATAGGCAAGGTCCTGGCGGTCGAAGGCCTCGACGCAGGGCATGGACACCAGCCGCACCGGCACGCCGTGGGCGTCGAGCAGCGCCTGCGCGGCCGCGGCCAAGGCCACTTCCGACCCCGTGGCGACGAGCACGGCGCAGGCGCCCGGCCGGTCGGCCAGCACGTAGCCGCCGCGGCGCACGGCCTGCAGCTGCGCAGCGCTGCGCGGCTGCGCCGGCAGCTCCTGGCGCGACAGCAGCAAGGCGCTGGGGCGCTCGCGCTCTTCGAGCGCGTGGGTCCAGGCCACCGCGGTCTCCACCGCATCGCAGGGGCGCCACACGTCCAGGCCCGGAATCAGCCGCAGGCTGGCCGCATGCTCCACCGGCTGGTGCGTGGGGCCGTCTTCGCCCAGGCCGATGGAATCGTGCGTGAACACGTGCACCACGCGCAGCTTCATCAGCGCCGACATGCGCACCGCATTGCGGCTGTAGTCGCTGAAGGTGAGGAAGGTGCCGCCGTAGGGGATGAAGCCGCCGTGCAGCGCCATGCCGTTCATCGCCGCGGCCATGCCGAACTCGCGCACGCCCCAGTTGACGTGCCGGCCGCCCGCGGCGCCGCCGCGCACCGCGCCGCAACCGGGAAAGTCGGTGAGGTTGGAGCCGGTCAGGTCGGCCGAGCCGCCCACGAGCTCGGGCAGCACGGGGGCGATGCGCGCCAGCACCTTCTGCGAGGCCTTGCGCGTCGCGACGCAAGCGCCCTCGCCGGCAAAGGCGTGGATCATCGACAGCGCGGTCTGCTCCCAGTCGCGCGGCAGCTCGCCGTGCATCCTGCGCTCGAACTCCTCGGCCAGCGCCGGGTGCGCCGCCCGATACGCCGCGAAGGCGGCGTTCCAGCTCGCCTCTCGGTCGGCGCCGGCCGCGCGCGCGTCCCAGCCGGCGCGCACCGCGGGCGGCACTTCGAACGGGCCGTGCGTCCAGCCCAGGGCTTCGCGCGTGAGCGCGATCTCGGCATCGCCCAGCGGCTCGCCGTGCGCCTTGGCGGAGCCGGCCCGGTTGGGTGAGCCGCGGCCGATGGTCGTGCGGCACAGGACGATCGTGGGCCGCTCGGTGCTGCGCCGCGCCTGCGCGATGGCCGCGTCCAGCGCCGCCACGTCATGGCCGTCGATCGGGCCGATCGCATCCCAGCCATAGGCCCGGAAGCGCATCGCCGTGTCGTCGGCAAACCAGCCCTGCACCGGGCCGTCGATCGAGATGCCGTTGTCGTCGTACAGCAGCACCAGCTTGTGCAGCTTGAGCACGCCGGCCAGCGAGCAGGCCTCGTGGCTGATGCCTTCCATCAGGCAGCCGTCGCCGGCGAACACGTAGGTTCGGTGATCGACGATGGTGTGGCCCGGGCGGTTGAACTCGTCGGCCAGCAGCTTCTCGGCCAGCGCCATGCCCACCGCGTTGGCCAGGCCCTGGCCCAGCGGGCCGGTGGTGGTTTCCACGCCGGGCGTCAGGCCGTGCTCCGGGTGGCCAGGGGTCTTGCTGTGCAGCTGGCGGAAGCGCCGCAGCTCCTCGACCGGCAGGTCGTAGCCGGTCAGGTGCAGCAGCGCATACAGCAGCATCGACGCATGGCCGTTGCTGAGCACGAAGCGGTCACGGTCGGGCCAGTGCGGGTTGGCCGGGTTGTGCCTGAGGTGCCGGCTCCACAAGGCCACCGCCATCTCGGCCATGCCCATCGGCGCGCCGGGGTGCCCCGAGCGTGCGGCCTGCACCGCGTCCATCGCCAGCGCCCGCAGCGCGTCGGCCATTGCGCCGCTGTCGTCAGTGGTGCTGCGCACGGCGGATCTCCATGAGCCTCAGGATCATCGGCGTGAGGATGAGCTGCATCGCCAGGTCCATCTTGCCGCCCGGCACCACGATGGTGTTGGCGCGCGACATGAACGAGTCGTGGATCATCGACAGCAGGTACGGGAAGTCGATGCCGCGCGGGTCCTTGAAGCGGATCACGGTCATGCTCTCGCCCGCGGTGGGGATGTCGCGCGCGATGAAGGGGTTGGAGGTGTCCACCACCGGCACGCGCTGGAAGTTGATGTCGGTCTCGGCGAACTGCGGGCAGATGTAGTGCACGTAGTCGTGCATGCGCCGCAGGATGGTGTCGGCCACCGCCTCCTTGGAGTAGCCGCGGTCGCGCGTGTCGCGGTGGATCTTCTGGATCCACTCGAGGTTGATGATGGGCACCACGCCGATCTTCAGGTCGACATGGCGCGCCAGGTCCACCTCGCCGGTCTTCACGCAGCCGTGCAGGCCTTCGTAGAACAGCAAGTCGGTGTCGGGCCCGGTGTACTGCCAGGGCGTGAAGGTGCCGGGCTCCTGCTGCCAGGGCGCGGCCTCTTCCTCGTTGTGCAGGTACAGCCGCGTCTGGCAGCGGCCTTCCAGCCCGTAGCTGCGGAACTGCTGCTCGAGCAGCTTCCACTCGTTGGCCTCGGGGCTGAAATGGCTGAGCGGCCGGTTCTCGCGCTCGGCGTCGGCCACGCGCTGCTTCATCTCCTGGCGCGGGTAGCGGTGGAAGGCGTCGCCCTCGATCACCGCCGCCGTGATGCCCTCGCGGCGGAAGATGTTGTCGAAGGTGCGCTTGACGGTGGTGGTGCCGGCGCCGCTGGAGCCGGTGACCGCGATGACGGGATGCTTGCGCGACATGGTGAGCCGGCTCCTTCAGGCCTGGGGTTGCACGTACAGCGACCGGGTCTTGAACAGCTGCCAGGTCACGTTTTCGCTCGGCTCGGCGTGGTAGCGCACGATGCGCTGCACCTCCTCGGCCGTGCCCAGGATCACCGGCACGCGCTGGTGCAGCGTGTCGGGCACCACCTGCAGCAGGTCCTGCGTGCCGGTGACGGCGCCGCCGCCGGCCTGCTCGATCAGCAGGGCCATCGGCGCGGCCTCGTACATCAGGCGCAGGCGCCCGGGCTTGAGCGGCTGCTTGTGGTCGCGCGGGTACAGGAACACGCCGCCGCGGCTCAGGATGCGGTGCACCTCCGACACCAGGCAGGCCACCCAGCGCATGTTGAAGTTGCGCGCGCGCGGTCCGTCCTCGCCGGCCAGGCATTCGGCGATGTAGCGCTGCACCGGTTTTTCCCAGAAGCGCTGGTTGGAGCAGTTGATCGCGAACTCCGCGGTGCCGGCGGGCAGCCGCACCTGGTCGCGCGTGAGGCACCAGCGGCCGCTGCGGCGGTCGAGCGTGAACATCGCGACGCCGGCGCCGGTGGTCAGCGCCATCACCGTGGCCGCGCCATACAGCACGTAGCCCGCGGCCACCTGGCGCTGCCCCGGCTGCAGGAAGCCGGCAGCGCCCGGGTGGGTGCCGCGGAACGGATGCGGCAGCACCGAGAAGATGGTGCCGATGCCGCTGTTGATCTCCACGTTGGAGGAGCCGTCCAGCGGGTCGTAGAGCACCAGGTGGTCGCCGCTGCGCGCATAGTCGGCCGACACCACCGGCGACTCCTGTTCCTCGCTGGCCCAGCCGGCCACCGAGGGGCACACCGCCAGCGCTTCGGCCATGCAGCGGTCGGCGAACAGGTCGAGCCGCTGCTGCACCTCGCCGTGCGAGTTGCTGCTGTCTTCCGCGCCGTGCAGGCCCGCCAGGGCCCCCAGCGACACGGCCTCGGCGATGCGCGCGGCCGCGCGCGCCAGCGCCGTGATCGTGACGGCCAGTGCCGGCGGTTGCGTCTGCAGCCACTCGTCGAGGTCGATGGAATGCATGGGTGTCTCCTGGTGTTTCGGAATCGTTCTAGGCAGCCTGCGCCGCGCCGAACACGCGGCTGGCGCGGATGTCGGCCGGCACCAGCGTGCACAGGTCGTCGCGCCCCAGCTCGCGCTCGCGCTCGGCGAACAGCCGGTTGGCCTGGCGCAGCCGCATGCGGTCGAGCGCATTGCGCACGCTGCGCGCATTGGCGAAGTGCGGCTGCTGCACGCGCAGCGCCAGGTATTCGGCAAAGGCTTCGCGCGCGCCGGGCGCGAAGCGGTAGTGCGCCGCCTCCAGCATGTGGTCGGCGATCTGCAGCAGCTCGTGCTGCGCGTAGTCGGGAAAGTCGAGGTGGTGCGCGATGCGCGAAGACAAACCCGGGTTGCTCTTGAAGAAGGTGTCCATGCGGTCGGCATAGCCCGCGAGGATGACCACCAGGTCGTCGCGCTGGTTCTCCATCACCTGCAGCAGGATCTCGATGGCCTCCTGCCCATAGTCGCGCTCGTTCTCCGGGCGGTAGAGGTAGTAGGCCTCGTCGATGAACAGCACCCCGCCCATCGCGCGCTGCAGCACCTCCTTGGTCTTGGGCGCCGTGTGGCCGATGTACTGGCCCACCAGGTCGTCGCGCGTCACGGCCACCAGGTGGCCTTTGCGCACGTAGCCCAGGCGATGAAGGATCTGCGCCATGCGCAGCGCCACCGTGGTCTTGCCGGTGCCGGGATTGCCGGTGAAGCTCATGTGCAGCGAGGGCGTCTGCGTCTGCAGGCCGTGCACCAGGCGCAGCCTGTCGATCACCAGCAACGCGGCGATCTCGCGGATGCGGTGTTTCACCGGCGCCAGGCCCACCAGGTCGCGGTCCAGCTCGTCGAGCACCTCTTCCACGCGCGTCTGGGCCAGCACTTCGGCCACGGTGCGGGGCTGCGGCGCGGCGGCTTCGGCCGGGGCGGCGCTGTCCTGCGCCGCCGGCTGCGTGACGCCGGGGATGCGATACAGCGGCGCGTTCATCGATCAGTACCGCTCGTTCTCGGGCTTGTCGATCGCGTAGGCGCGCGTGGCGTAGCGCACCGACCGGCCGCCGATCTCCTGCCGCTCCAGCGCAAACCCCGGCTCGGTCGGCGGCCGGTTGACGATGAAGCTCATCGCCACCGACTCCACGCCGCGCGTCGAATCGAAGGCCACCAGGCGGATGTAGTGGCGCGCAAAGGTCTTGCGGCAGGCGTTCAGCTCCGCCACCACGCCGGCGGCATCGCGCAGGTCGAACATCGGCGGGCCGAACATCTCCCAGTAGGTGTTGCGCGGGTGCGGGTCGTCGGTGTATTCCACGCTCCAGGCGTAGCCCTTGCGCAGTCCGTACTCCACCTGCAGCGCGATCTCGGCGTCGGTGAGGTCGGGAAGGAACGAAAACTGGCCTTGCGTGAGGCGGCCGGCAGGGTTGGTCAGCATCGCGTGTTCCTTGTCAGGCGGCCATCGCGGGGGTGACCGCGAAGTCGGAGGTGTCGGTGGACGCGTAGTTGAAGCTCACGTCCTTCCAGGTGTCGAGCGCGGCCTTCAGCGGCCCGCAGGTCTCGGCGGCGCGCTTGAGGATCGCGGGGCCCTCGCGGGCGATGTCCTTGCCTTCGTTGCGTGCCTTGACCATCGCCTCCAGCGCCACGCGGTTGGCCACCGCGCCGGCCTGGATGCCCTGGGGGTGGCCGATGGTGCCGCCGCCGAACTGCAGCACCACGTCGTCGCCGAACAGGTCGAGCAGCTGGTGCATCTGGCCGGCATGGATGCCGCCCGAGGCCACCGGCATCACCTTGCGCAGGTCGGCCCAGTCCTGGTCGAAGAACAGGCCGCGCGGCAGGTCCTTCTTCGTGAAGCCCTCGCGGCACACGTTGTAGTAGCCCTGCACCGTCATCGGGTCGCCTTCGAGCTTGCCCACGGCCGTGCCGCAGTGCAGGTGGTCCACGCCCGCCAGTCGCAGCCACTTGGCGATGACGCGGAAGCTCACGCCATGGTTCTTCTGCCGCGTGTAGGTGCCGTGGCCGGCACGGTGCATGTGCAGGATCATGTCGTGCTTGCGGCACCAGTTGCTCATGCTCTGGATCGCCGTGTAGCCGATCACCAGGTCGATCATCACGATCACCGAGCCCAGCTCCTTGGCGAACTCGGCGCGCTCGTACATGTCTTCCATGGTCGCGGCGGTGACGTTGAGGTAGGTGCCCTTGACCTCGCCGCTGGCGGCCTGCGCCTTGTTCACCGCCTCCATGCAGTAGAGGAAGCGGTCGCGCCAGTGCATGAAGGGCTGGCTGTTGATGTTCTCGTCGTCCTTGGTGAAGTCGAGCCCGCCCTTGAGCGCCTCGTACACCACGCGGCCGTAGTTGCGGCCGCTCAGGCCCAGCTTGGGCTTCATCGTCGCGCCCAGCAGCGGGCGGCCGTACTTGTCGAGCCGCTCGCGCTCGACCACCAGGCCGGTGGGCGGGCCCCTGAAGGTCTTCACGTAGGCCACCGGGATGCGGATGTCCTCCAGCCGGCAGGCGCGCAGCGGCTTGAAGCTGAACACGTTGCCGATCAGGCTGGCCGTGAGGTTGGCGATCGAGCCCTCCTCGAACAGGATCAGGTCATAAGCCACCCACGCGAAAAACTGCCCCGGCGTACCGGGCACCGGCTCCACCTTGTAGGCCTTGGCGCGGTAGTCGTTGCAGGCGGTGAGGCGGTCGGTCCACACCACCGTCCAGGTGGCGGTGGACGATTCGCCGGCCACCGCGGCGGCGGCCTCGATCGGCTCCACGCCCTCTTGCGGCGTGATGCGGAACAGGCAGATCACGTCGGTGTCCTTCGGCCGGTAGTCGGCGTCCCAGTAGCCCATCTGGCGGTACTTCAGGACGCCGGCCGAATAGCGCTTCTTCGCGTCGGTGATCAGGCCTTCTTCGACGGGTTTGTTCACTTGGCTCTCCAGTGCTGCAGTGCGTTGGAGAGCAATATAAGTTTCCACGGAAATAAGATGAATTCAGTTATTCTTCGCTTTCACTTCAGAAAATACTGAATGAACATCACCTTCCGCCAGCTGCGCGTGTTCACCGAGGTGGCGCGCCACCTGAGCTTTGCGCGCGCCGCCGAAACCCTGCACCTCACGCCGCCGGCCGTGACCATGCAGGTGAAGGAAGTGGAGTCGCAGGTCGGGCTGGCGCTGTTCGAACGCCAGGGGCGGCAGGTGTCGCTCACCACCGCGGGCGAGTACTTCCTGGTCTATGCCAAGCGCCTGCTGGCCACGCTGAAGGACGCCGACGACGCCATGGCGCGCTTCAAGCGGCTCGAGACCGGCCTGCTCACCATCGGCATGGTGAGCACGGCGCAGTACTTCCTGCCGCGCCTGCTGGCGCGCTTTCGCGAGGAGCACCCGGGCATCGAGGTGCGGCTGCAGGTCACCGGCAACCGCGAGCAGCTGCTCAAGCTGCTGCACGGCAACGAGGTGGATCTGGCGGTGATGGGCCGCCCGCCCAGCGAACTGGCCACGCGCGCCGATGCATTCGCCGCGCACCCGCTGGTGTTCGTGGCGCCACCGGGGCACCCCCTGCTGAAGGTGGGACACCCGCCGGTGCGCACGCTGGAGCCCTACCCCTTCGTCGTGCGCGAGGCCGGTTCGGGCACGCGTGCGGCGATGGAGCAGTTTTTTCGCGAGCACCGCTTCAGCCCGCGCATCACGATGGAGATGTCGAGCAACGAGTCGGTGAAGCAGGCGGTGATGGCCGGCATGGGGCTGGGCTTCCTCTCGCTGCACACCATGGGGCTGGAGGTGCGCAGCGGCCTGCTGCATGTGCTGTTCGTCGAGGGCACGCCGGTGATGCGCACCTGGAACGTGGTGCACCTGCCCTCGCGCGTGCTGTCGCCGGCGGCCGAGGCGTTCCGCTACTTCATCATCGAGCAGGCCGAAGCCTTTCTCGTCGAACACGACACGCCGCTGCTGCAGCCGGCGCAGGGATGAGGGAGTGTGCGACGGGGGGATCGGCCCAGCTACTGCTCCTGCTGCTCCATCAGCAGGTAGGTGTTGTAGGCGTTCATGCGGTTGGCCGCGTCGAACAGCGGCAGGTCCTTGAAGCGCGACCAGTCGGTGCGCTTGTAGGCCTCGTCGAAGGGCTCCATCTCGCGCGCGGCCGCGCCCATGGTCTTGCGCAGGTAGGCCAGGTAGTCGCGCGTGAGCGTGATGTCCTGGCGCGGCTGGCGCGACTCGGGGCCGTGGCCCGGCACCACCACCGCCACGTCGAACTGCAGCAGCTGCTCCAGCGCCGCGATCCACTGCTTGCTGTCGGCCTGGCCCACATAGGGCACGCGGTTGCGGAACACCAGGTCGCCCGCATAGAGCACGCGCTCCGACGGCACGTGCACCACCAGGTCGTCGGGCGTGTGCGAAGGGCCCACGCGGCGCAGGCGGAAGGCGGTGCCGCCGATCTCCAGGTCGAGGTCGGCGTCGATCCAGCGGTCGGCCGGCACCAGCCGCGTGTGCTCGTCGATCCAGGGTGCCAGGTCCTGGCGGCTGGCCTGCAGCCGCAGCTGCGCCGGCTCGGAATTCAGGTACTCCAGGCCGTGGCGCTCGGCGACGATGGTCGCCCCCGCCTCCTTGAACACCTGCAGGCCGTACACATGGTCGGCGTGGTAGTGCGTCAGCAGCACGTGGCTCACCGGCTTGGGCGTGATGCGCGCGATCTGGCGCAGCAGCTCGCGCGCCAGCGCCGGCGAGCCCAGCGCGTCGATCACCACCACCGAGTCGCGTGTCACCACGAAGCCGGCATTCGAGATGAAGTTGCCGTTGGCCGGCGACCCCAGCGCCGACTGCCCCTGCACGAACCAGGCGTTGGGGCTCACCTGCACGGGCTTGACCGGCGGCAGCGTCTGCGCCGCCGCCAGCAGCGGCAGCAGCAGCAGCAGCGCCAGGGTGCGCCAGATCAAGACAGCCGCGGTGGAACGACTGAATTCACGCCGCGCCGCGGCATTCTCGTAATACATTCGCATCGACGAATATTAGGGCCACGGGTGCGCGATGTCCATCGACGCTTTCATCGACCAGCTCGGCGGCAGCGGTGCCGCCACGGCCGCCGGCGCCCTGCTGGGGCTGGTGTTCGGCTTTGCCGCGCAGCGCTCGCGCTTTTGCCTGCGCTCTGCCGTGATCGAGTTCGCACGCGGCACGCGCGAAGGCAAGCTCACCGTGTGGCTGTTCGCGTTTTCCACCGCGGTGATGCTGACGCAGGGCTTCATCCTGGCCGGCTGGTTGGACGTGAGCACCGCGCGCCAGCTCGCCGCGCGTGGCAGCCTCTCGGGAGCGGCCATCGGCGGCGCGCTGTTCGGCATCGGCATGGTGCTGGCACGCGGTTGCGCGAGCCGGCTGCTGGTGCTCGCCGCCCAGGGCAACCTGCGCGCCCTGCTCTCGGGCCTGGTGTTCGCGGTCACCGCGGCGGCCGCGCTGTCGGGGCTGCTGTCGCCTTTGCGCACGGCCATTTCCGGCTGGTGGACCGTGGAAGGCGGCCACGCCCGCGACCTGATCGCGGCTACCGGCGTGGGCCATGCGGGCGGGTTGCTGTTCGGGCTGCTGTGGCTGGCCGCCGCCTTCGTGTGGGCGCGGCGCCAGCGGGTGCCGCTGCCGCGCGTGGCCGCAGCCATCGCGGCCGGCGCCGCGGTGGCGCTCGGCTGGCTGCTCACCTGGCTGGTGGCCAGCCGGTCGTTCGACGTGGTGCCGGTGCAAAGCCTGAGCTTCACCGGCCCGTCGTCCGACGTGCTGATGTTCGTGCTCTCGCCGCCGGGGCAGCCGTGGAAGTTCGACCTCGGGCTGGTGCCGGGCGTGTTTGCCGGCTCCTTCCTCTCGGCGGCGCTGTCGCGCGAGCTCAAGCTCGAAGGCTTCCAGGGCGGCCAGAGCATGCGCCGCTACATCGCCGGCGCGCTGCTCATGGGCTTTGGCGGCATGCTGGCCGGCGGCTGCGCCGTGGGCGCGGGCATCTCCGGCGCCGCGGTGTTCACCGTCACCGCCTGGGTCACGCTGTCCACCATGTGGGCCGGCGCCGCGCTCACCGATGCGCTGCTCGACCGCCGACAGGAAGCCCCGCTGCGTGCGCAGCCCGAGGCCTACGCGCGGCCCTGAGCTTCACGGGTTCTCAGACCACCACGCCCTCGCCCGCCTCCTCGTAGGTGCGGCCGTCGCGGATGTGGTAGATGCGCCTGAAGGTGGGGATGATCTTCTCGTCGTGCGTGACCACGATCACCGCGGTGCGGTACTGCTCGGCCATGCGGTTGAGGATGCGCATCACGCCCAGGGCGCGCTCGCTGTCCAGCGGCGCCGTGGGTTCGTCGGCCAGGATCACCGGCGGCCGGTTGGCCAGCGCGCGCGCGATCGCCACGCGCTGCTGCTCGCCGCCCGAAAGCTGCGAAGGCTGGGCCGCGGCGCGGTGCTCCACCTCCAGCGCGCGCAGCAGCTCCAGCGCGCGCGAGCGTGCCACCGCGTTGGGCTGGCCCGCCAGCATGGGCAGCAGCGCCACGTTGTCGGTCACGTCGAGGAACGGAATCAGGTACGGCGCCTGGAACACGAAGCCGATGCGGTCGCGCCGCAGCGCGCGCAGGTCGCCGATGCGCCAGCCGTCTTCGTAGATCAGTTCTTCACCCAGCGTCATGCGCCCGGCCGTGGGCTCGGTCACGGCACCCAGGCACTTGAGCAGCGTGCTCTTGCCCGAGCCCGAGGGGCCGATCAGGCCCACCACCTCACCCGGCGCGACGTGCATGTCCACGCCCTTGAGCGCGTCCACCGCGGTGTCGCCCTCGCCGTAGCGCTTGCGCAGGCCTTCGATGCGGATGCCCCCTTGCATGGCCCTCACCCTCCGATGGCCGCGGCCGGGTCGATCTTGAGCGCGGCGTGAATCGCCAGCGTGCTGGCCAGCGCGCAGATCACCATCACCGCGCCGAAGCCCAGCGCCGCGTCGCCCGGCAGCAGCAGCACGAACTTGGGGAAGGCCGGCGCCCACAGGGTGGCCACGATCTTGCCCACCACGAAGCCGATCAGGCCCAGCCCCAGCGCCTGCTGCAGGATCATCGACGCGATGGTGCGGTTGCGCGTGCCGATCAGCTTGAGCACCGCGATCTCGCGGATCTTGCCCAGCGTCATGGTGTAGATGATGAAGGCCACGATGGCCGCGCTCACGATGGCCAGGATCACCAGGAACATCGCGATCTGCTTGGCCGAGGTGGCGATCAGCTTGGCCACCAGGATCTCCTCCATCTCGTCGCGCGTGTAGGCCTGCAGGTGCTTCCAGCGCCGTATCTCGTCGGCCAGCGCCTGCGCGTCGGCGCCCGGCGCCATGCGCACCAGCACCGCGTTGACCTGGCGGTTGCTGGTCTGCGAGGCCTGGATCGCCTGCAGCAGCCCCGGCACCCCCGGGCGCGCCAGCGAAGGGTTGGCCGCGGTGCGCGCGCGCTCGGCGAGGATGGCGTCGTTGTCCTTCAGGAACTGGGCTTCCTGCGCGTCTTTCAGCGGGATGAACACCATCGGGTCGCCGCCCGAGGACACCATGCGCCGCGTCAGGCCCACCACCGTGTACTCATGGCGCCGGATGCGCACGCGCTCGCCCAGCCGGAACCCGGTGCGCACGTCGGCCACCGCCTCGTAGTGGCCGCGCGAGATCGGCCGGCCCGCCGTGAGATAGCCCGGCTCGCCCGGGCCGCCGGGCTCGAAGCCCACCACCATCGCGCGCACGTCCTGGCTGCCCTGGCGCACCTGCATCGTCAGGTAGGTGGCGTTGGCCGCCTGCGCCACCCCCGGCAGCGCCACGATGCTGCGCCAGGTGTCGTCGCGGATGCTCGACGACTCGGCATACGGGCCCAGCGTGTCCTTCTGCACCACCCACAGGTCGGCGCCGCTGTTGTCGAGAAGCACCTTGCCGTCGTCGACCATGCCCCGGTACAGGCCCGCCATCGTGAGCGTCACGCCGATCAACAGGCCCAGGCCCGCGCCGGTGAAGACGAACTTGCCCCAGGCATGCAGGATGTCGCGGCCGGCCAGGCTGATCATCGGGTGAGCCCTTCCAGCGAGGCCACCACCCGCACGCGCGCGGCGCGGCCCAGCGGCTTCTCGCTGTGCACCACCACACGGTCGCCGGCCGCCAGCCCGTGCAACACCTGCGTGCGGCCGTCGAGCGAGCTGCGCCCCGTGCGCACCGGCACGAACTCGGCGTCGCCCGCGCGCAGCCGCCACACGCCCACTTGCGCACCCTCGCGCCGCAGGCTGGCACTGGGCACCACCAGGCTGGCGCCGGCCGCCGGCAGCTTGACGCTCACCTCGGCCAGCTCGCCCAGCGTGAGGCTCGCGGGAGCCTCGTCGAGCGCCACCTGCGCCACGCGCTCCTCGGTCACGCTGTCGGCCAGCGGCTCCACCCGCACGACCTTGCCGCGCAAGGGCTGCTCGGGCCGCGAACGCAGCCTCACTTCCGCTGGCAACCCCAGCGCCAACCCGTCGGAGCGCGCCTGGTCGAAGCGCACGCGCAGCCACAGGCTCGCCGGCTCGGCCAGCCGCAGCACCGCCTGCCCGGCCACCACGGTGGAACCCGGCTCTGCCTCGCGCGCCGTCACGATGGCCGCCGCCGGCGCGCGCAGCCGCAGGTTGTCGCGCTGCTCGCGCAGCGCCTCGTGCTCGGCCTGCAGGCGCTGCAGCTCCTGGCGCGCACTGGCCACGCCGGCCTGTGCGCCCTGCACGCCGGCCAGCGCCGAAGCCTGCTCCTGACGCTTGGCGTCCACCGCGCTGGAGCTCACGAACTGCTGCTGCCCAAGGTCGACATAGCGCTGCACGTTCAGCTCGGCCAGCGCCTTACGGGCCTGCGCGTCCCGGTGCTGGGCCTGGGCCACCGCCACGGCGCTGCGCGCGCGCTCCACCGCCGCGGCCAGCGAGGCAATGCGCTGCTCGGTGTCCACCGGGTCCATCTCGGCCAGCACCTCGCCGGCGCGCACCATCTCGCCCACGTCCACCCGCACCTGCGCCACGCGCCCGGCCACGGTGGGGCCGATGAGGTAGCTGCGGCGCGCTTCCACCGTGCCGATGCCGAACAGCTCGGGCGCCACCTGGCCTTGCGCCGCCTCGGCCGTGGTCACGCGCACCGGCGCGAGCGGGCCCGAGCGCGCCAGCACCAGCACGAAGCCGCCCAGCAGCGCCGCCGCCAGCGCGCCCATTGCGACGCGCCGCCATGCCAGTCGTCGTGTCTTCATCAAGGCCTCCATGCAGCGAACAGCACCGACACCACGCGTTCGGCCAGCTTCAGCACCGCACGGGGCTTGCCGGCGAGCATGGACTGCATCACCAGGCCCTGGATGGCGCCGAGGAACAGCGTGGCCGCGGCCTCCTTGTCCAGCGCGGCGGGCAGCTCGCGCTGCGCCACGGCCTGCGCGATCAGCTGGCCCACCAGCGCGCGGTACGCCTGCAGCAGCGCGCGCACGCGCTGCTTCACCTCGCTGTCGTCGGGCCGCTGCAGCTCGTGAAAGATCAGGCGCGGCACGCCGGGCTGGTCGGCCAGATAGCGCGCATGCGCGAGAAACACCGCCTGCAAACCTTGCAGCGGCGTCGGCGCGGCGTCTGCCGCCTCGCGCAGCCGCTGCAGCAGCTCGGCCTGCACGCGCTCGATGGCGGCCAGCCAGATCGCGTCCTTGGTGGGAAAGTGCTTGAACAGCGCGCCCTGGCTCAGGCCCAGCGCGCCGGCCAGCTCGGTGGTGGTGATCGCGCCAGGGCTGCGCTCGCCGGCCAGCGCGATCAGCGTGGCGGCAATCTCGGCCTGGCGGGCCTCGGTGGGCAGGCGGGTGGTGATCTCGGGCATTGCGTGCCTTGGTAAGTATTCAATTACTTGCCAATCTAACCGAACGCGAAGACCTTCGCAATGCCGCCTGTTCACGCGGCTTGATCCGGCTCAAGCGTACTGATCAGTGGCCCATGGCGCTCCGCACGCGACTCTGCGCCGCCTGCAGCGGCCGCAGCCCAGCGAACACCGCAGATCCGCCTGCGCCGGTCTGCTGGTGTTGCCCCTTCGAGGGGGAAGCGCCGCAGGCGCTTCGGGGGTGGGCCCCGTCAGGCCCGCGAG
>JBFLWE010000052.1:0-42808 GCA_040758375.1 Pseudomonadota bacterium | reverse complement strand
GTCGGCCTGAAGGCCGGGTTCGGAGCCAACGCCCCCGTTCAAACCGTGCGTGCGGATTTCCCGCACACGGCTTACCGGTGGTCGTCGACTCGCAGCATTACGCGGGCTCCTGTTGCCAGGAGGTTGGCCGGGATAGCGGATCGTGCCGCGCAGGCGGTGAAGTCCAAGGCTCTCGAAGTACGCTCGATCCCAGCGCTGGCTCAGCCCCGCGTGCAGGTTTCGCCCCGCACGGGCACGACGCAGCTTCTTCAGCCGCCGTACGACGTAGGCATCCACGGTGATGAATTGGCTCGTCGCGTTGCCCGTGCGGAAATACTGCCCCCAGCCGCGCAGCACCGGATTGATGTCGGCAATGACGCCTCGAACATCCTGGTGGCAGCGACTGCGCGGGGTCAGCTCGCGAACCCGCGCACGAACGCGGTTCATCGCTCTGCGGCTCGGCCAGCGATGCAGGTAGTACCGCTTGAGCTTCTTCTGCTCCCACAGCCGTCCGCTCATGCGCTTGCGCAGGTGACAGCCCAGGAAGTCGAAGCCTTCCAGGCCATCCTTCAGCGCCACGCGTCGCGTCTTCTGCGGCTGCAGCGTCAACCCCAGCCGGCCCAGCACGTGCTCGATGCGGCCCTGGGCTTCCGCGCAGTCCTGAGCCCTTCGGCACATCACCACGAAGTCGTCCGCATACCGCACCAACTCGCCCAGGTGCTGACCATGCCTGGCCCACACCCGGTCCAGCACGTTCAGGTAGATGTTCGACAGCAGCGGCGAGATCACCCCACCCTGCGGCGTACCTGCCACCGGATGTCGCACCGCCCCGTCCTCCATCACCCCCGCCTCGAGCCACAGCCTCACCAGCTTGAGCATCCGCCGATCGCTGACACGCTGGCCCACCAAGGTGAGCAGCTTGCCGTGATCGATGCTGCCGAAGTAGTCCTCGATGTCGGCATCCAGCACGTGATCTGCCCCTTGGCGGCTCAGTTGCCTGATCCGCTCCAGCGCCATCGTCGCGCTGCGCCTGGGCCGGAACCCATACGAGCACGGCTCGAAGTCCGCCTCGAAGATCGGCTCCAGCACCAGCTTGGCCGCCATCTGCACCACCCGGTCTCGCACCGTCGGAATGCCCAAGGGCCGCATCCTTCCGTCTGCCTTGGGGATGTACACGCGCCGCACGACTTGCGCGCCGTACTCGCCTGCGCGCAGCACCGCACCGAGCTCTTGCAAGAACTCCTCGACGCCGTGCTGCTCCACACTCTGGATCGACACGCGGTCGATCCCCGCCGCACCGCGGTTGCGGCGCACTCGCCTCCACGCCTCGCGCAGGACGTCACTCCTGCACATCTGGTCGTACAGCGCGTGGAAGCGCCTTCCCGGTGCCCGCTTGGCTGCGGCCCAGAGCTGCCTCTGCAGTTGTCGCACGTTGTCCGCCGGCTCTTCGCCGTGGGGGTCGTTAGGTCCGGCCTGGCCGGCCATTCCCTTGCGCTTACCCGCTTGCTCAGCATGACCACCGCAGGGACCCTTCCCTCCAGCCGCGTTATGCCCCACGGCCTTCGTCGGCTCGGCTCTCGCCTCACCGTCCGGTACTACGATCCCCTCGGACTTCCGCTGCGCACGACTCGACTTCGCCTTGGGCTTATACGGGCTCGCTTGCCCCGACACAGGCCGCGCAGACGGATCTCTCGTGTTCCGCTCCACTCCTTGCACGCGTGCTGCGCCCCATACCCCGCCGCAGCCCGCAGCGCGCTTCGGTTCAAGCGCTGCAGGTATTGCCTTCGCCGTGAAATGAGCGGCTCGGCCTGCGGGTTGTAAATGTGTCGAGGCTGCAGGCTTCACTTCATGTTGCGGCCCGCGTGCTTGCTCCCCGCTACGCGGCTTGCGCCGCCTCACGGGCTTCCGACGCCCCGCTCGGGCACGGAGGTCTCCCTCCACTACCTGGGGCCTGCTACCCGGCGCACCGACGCCTACCGGGACGGGACTCTCACCCGTTGGAGTGGCGCAGCAAGTCGCAGTTGGTCCTCCCCCTTCCGGGATCAGTCCTTCCTTGACGTCACGACGCACCATCGCCCCATTCTAGGGACGGGCCCGCCCCGCGCTCTCAGGGGGTCAGTGCTGCAGCCAGCTACCCAGGCGGTGATGCTGGGCGGTCTCTCCCCAGGCCCAGAAGCGCTCGACCTGGCGCACGACCCATTGGCCCACCGACTCGCGCGGCGCTCGGCCGGGCTTGGCCGCAGGCTGCCTGCGAACCGGCCGCTGCAGCAGTTGCAGTGCAGGACGGCCCGCTGATCCCATCGAGCCGCCAGACGGATGAACCAGAGTACCCATACATCACCTCGTCAGTGTTTACCCTAGGCAATGGCACTGTAGACCTGTCCGTTTGTGCACACAACAACTGGGATCGCATATGCAGTCTGCGATTTCGCACATAGCACATACTTGAGGTATGGCCGAACTCGACTGGAGCGATTTGCGCTATGCCTTGGCCGTGGGCCATGCCGGCTCACTGGCCGGGGCCGCGCGCAAGCTGGGCGTCAACCACACCACCGTGCTGCGCCGGCTCGACGCGCTGGAAGCTCATCTGGGCGCGCGCCTGTTCGAGCGCCATCGCAGCGGCTACCACCCCACCGAGGCCGGCCTGATGCTGCTCGACCTGGCGCGGCGCATGGCCGACCAGGCCGACGAAATAGAGCGCCGCGTGCTGGGCCGCGACCGCGAGCTCACGGGCCCCTTACGGGTGACCACCGCGTTCGTGATCATGGAGCACCTGCTGCCGCACCCGTTGGCTTCGTTCGCGCGCCGCTACCCGGGCATCGAGGTGGAGGTGGTGGAAAACGCCTTCCTGGTGGACCTGTCGCGCCGCCACGCCGACCAGGCCCAGACCTGGTCCAAGCTCGAGGCCGACGTGGCGCTGCGCCTGTCGGCCAACGTGGCCGAGCACCTGGTGGGCCGGCAGCTGGGCATGACCCAGTGCCGGGTGTACGCGATGCGCGGCGCCCCGGGCCTGCCGCAGACCCCCACGCCGCTGGCCACGCTGGTCAAGGAGGTGCCCTGGGTGGCGTTCGAGCGCGACGCGCATGCGCGCGTGTACGACCGCTGGATGCGGCAGCAGCTCGCACAGGCCGACGTGCGGCTGCGGGTGGACATCTTCAACGCGATGGTGGCGATGATCCGCACCGGCATCGGCGTGGGCGTGCTGCCCACGTTCATGGAGGGCAGCCACCCCGACATCGTGGCGGTGTCGGACCCGATCCCCGAGCTGGCGGTGCCGGTGTGGATGCTCACCCACCCCGACCTGCGCGAGACCGCGCGGGTGCGCGCCTTCATGCAGCACGTGGGCGACGACGTGGCCGAGCGGTTGCGCAGGTTCCAGTAGCGCGCCGCGCTGCCTTGTCTAGCGCCCGGCCGGCGGCGCGTGCGGCTCCACGTCGACCATGTGCCACCACTCCTGCCAGAACGGCGCGCGGCGGTAGCCGACCAGCCAGGGCTGGGTCAGGTCGTTGAGGATGCGGTGCACGTGCACCTTCCAGGGCATCCAGGCCACGGTGATGCGCTTGGCCTCGTGGAACAGCTTCATGCGCTCGGGCCCGTCGGCCAGCAGCTGCATGCGCTCGTAGATCGCGTCGAAGCGCTGGCTCTTGAAGCGCGCCAGGTTCTGCGTGCCGGCCGCCGGCCCGTACCAGCGCGCCAGCGCGCTCTGGCCGTCGGGCACGTCGGCCGAGGAGCCCACGCTCCACATCTGCAGCTTGCCGGCGCGCGCGGCCTTCAGGTTCTCGGGCCACTTGGCCGGCACCATGTCGATGCGGATCTTCAGCGCGGTCATGTCGCGCTTCCACAGCTCGTCCTGCTGGCGCGAGAGCTGTTCGGGCTGCGTGGCCTTCTTCAACACCAGCGGCGAGCCGTCGGGCATGTCGCGCCAGCCGTCGCCGTCGCGATCGAGATAACCGTACAGGTCGAGCAGCGCGTTCGCGCGCGCCGGGTCGTGGTCGCCGTTCTCGCTCTTGAAGCCGGGGTCGTAGCCGGTGGCGCCCGGCACGATCGGGCCCTGCGCCGGCACCGCCTGGCCGCGGTACAGCGACTGGATCATGCGGCCGGTGTCGAAGCCCAGGCCGATGGCGCGCCGCAAGGCCACCTTTTCCGGCGCGTAGCCGCCGACGACCGGATCTTCCATGTTGAACATCGTGACCACGGAGTCGGGGTTGAGCATGCGGTGCGCCTGGATGCCCTGCTTGCGCAGGTGGGGCGCGAGCTTGCCGTTGGGAACGGCGATCGGCACGAAGTCGAGCGGTATCGCGATGAAGTCGAGCTGCCGGTTCAAGAACGCCAGCCAGCGCGGCTGCGACTCCTCGATGATCGAGATCTCCACGCGGTCGATCATCGGGATGCGCCGGCCCTTGAAGCGCTGCAGCAGCGCCTGGCCTTCGGCATCGTCGGGCGCCGGCTGCGCGTCGTAGTAGCGCTCGCGGTAGGCCGGGTTGCGGTCGAGCGCGATGAAGGAGCTGCGGCGCCACTGCGCCAGCTTGAAGGGACCGGTGCCCACCGGGTGCTCCATGATGCGGTCGCCGTAGTGCTCCACCACCTCGCGCGCGACCGCGCCGTACAGGTCGGCCGAGGCCAGCTTCTCGATCAGCCGCGGGCGCGGCTGCTTCATCTTGAACTGGATCGTGTAGCGGTCGAGCGACTTCAGGCCCTCGATCTCGCGGTCGTAGTTGAAGGGCTTCTTGCCCTTGAGCGCCTCCTCGCGCAGCTCGGACAGGCCGAGGAACTGGAACTCCTCGATCTCGGGCCACCCCGCGGCCTTGATCTTGGGGTCGGCGATGCGCTTGAAGGTGTAGACGTAGTCCTCGGCCACCAGCTCGCGGCGACGGCCCTTGAAGGCCGGGTCGTCGGTGAAGTAGATGCCAGGCTGGATGCGCACGGTCCAGGTGCGGAAGTCCTCCGACACGGAAGGCATGGCCGCGGCCGTGAGCGGCACGATCTTCGCCGGCCGCGCGAGGTGGTCGTAGCCGTAGAGCGACTCGAAGATGTGCGGCGTGACGGTGCGCGAGTACAGGTCGCTGATCTGCGCCGGATCGAAGCCGGTCTCGGCCACGGGGAAGGCGTAGCGCAGTACTTTGAGCGCAGGCTGGGCGAGCGCGCCGGGCAGCAAGGCGGCGCACAGGGCTGCGCCCGCGAGGAGGAGTCGGATCGTCTTCACTTGGGCCGCTTCGAGTTGTCGATGTCCACGTGCTGCCAGAACTGGTTGCCAAAAGGCGGCCGGCGAAAGCCGACCAGCCAGGGCTGGGCCAGGTCGGTGATGACCCGGTGCACGTTGTACTTGGCCGGCGCATAGGCCAGCACCAGCTTGTTCGCTTCCTGGATCAGCCGCAGCCGCTCGGGGCCATCGGGCAGGGACTGCATGCGCTGGTACAGCGCGTCGAAAGATGGCATCTTGAAGCGCGCGAGGTTCTGGCCGCCCGCGGCCGGGCCGTAGAAGATCTGGAAGCCGTCTTGCACGTCGGGTGCGGCGGCGCTGAAGCCGAGCGACCACACCATCAGCTGGCCGGCGCGCGCCTTCTTCAGGTTTTCGGGCCACTGCGCGGTCTCGATCGAGATGCGCACGCCGATGGCTTCGACACTCTTCTGCCACACCTCGTCGAACTGGCGGTCGATCTGGCTCGACTGGCTGGCGTAGCGGACCACCAGCGGCGAGCCGTCGGGCATGTCGCGCCAGCCGTCGCCGTTGCGATCGACGTAGCCGTACAGGTCGAGCAGCGCCTTGGCGCGCGCGGGATCGTAGTCGCTGTTTTCGCTCTTGAAGTCGGGGTCGTAGCCGTAGGTGTTGGGCGCGATCATCGACTGCGCCGGGATCGCCTGCCCGCGCCGGATCTGCTGCACCTCGCGCATCGTGTCGTAGGCCAGCCCGATGGCGCGCCGCAAGGCCACCTTTTCCGGCGTGTAGCCGCCGACGATGGGATCTTCCATGTTGAAGTACAGCAGCGTGCGGTCGGGGTTCAGCATGCGCGCCAGCTGGATGCCGCGCTTGGCCAGGTTGGGCGCCAGCTTGCCGTTGGGCACGGCCACGTTGGCGAACTCCAGCGGCACCGACACCAGGTCGAACTCGCGGTTCAGGAACGCCAGCCAGCGCGGCTGCCCTTCCTCGACGATGGAGATCTCCACGCGATCGATCATCGGGATGCGCCGGCCCTTGAAGCGCTGCAGCAGCGCCTGGCCTTCGGCATCATCGGGCGCGGGCTGCGCGTCGTAGTACGACTCGCGGTAGTGCGGGTGGCGCTCCAGCACGATCTGCGAGCTGCGGCGCCAGCTCGCCAGGCGGAACGCACCGGTGCCTACCGGATGCTCGGAGGAACGGTCGTTGCCGTAGTGCTCGATCACCTCGCGCGCCACCGCGCCAAACAGGCTGCTGTCGGTGATGGTGTAGAGGAAGCGCGGCCGCGGCTGCCTGAGCTTGAACTGCAGGGTGTAGCGGTCGAGCGCGCGCACGCCCTCGATGTCGCGGTCGTAGTTGAACGGCTGCTTGCTCTTCAGCGCCTGCTGCCGCAACTCGTCGACGCCGATCACGCCCTCTTCGTTGAAGCCCGAGTACACCGGGCTGTTGTTGGCGGGATCGAAGAAGCGTTTCCACGTGTAGACGTAGTCCTCGGCCACCAGCTCGCGGCGACGCCCCTTGAAGGCCGGGTCGTCGTGGAAGTAGATGCCGGGCTTCAGGCGGATCGTCCAGGTCTTGAAGTCGTCCGAGACCTCCGGCATCGCGGCCGCCGTGTGCGGCACCACCTTGTACGGGCGCGCCAGGTAGTCGTAGCGGTAAGGCGCCTCGAACAGATGGGCCGTGACGATGCGCGAGTACAGGTCGTTGATCTTTGCTGGATCGAAGCCCGTCTCGGCGGCCACGAAGGGATAGCGCAGCACCTTGAGCTCGCCGTCGGCCCGCAGCGCCTGCGCTTGCGAGGCGATCGGCAGCAGCAGCGCGGCCGCGGCGACAAGGCAGGACAGGAACTTCATTGCGCGCTTCGCCTTTGCAGTTCAGCGGTGTCGATGTCCACGTAGCGCCAGAAGTCGCGCACGAAGATGTTGCGGTGGTAGCCGAGCACCCAGGGGTGGGTCATGTCGGTGAAGATGCGGTGCACGTGGGCCTTGTAGGGCATGTAGGCGGCCAGCAGTTTCTTCGCCTCTGCGATGCCTTGCTGGCGCTCGGGGCCGTCGGGCAGGGTGCGCAGGCGCTCGAACATCCGGTTGTAGGCCGGCAGGTCGAAGCGCGCATGGTTCGACTGGCCCTTGTTGGGCCCGTAGCCCAGCGAGAGGAAGTCTTCCGCATCGGGGATGCTGGCGCTCCAGCCCACGCCCCACATCATCAGCTTGCCCGCGCGCGAGGCCTTCAGGTGCTCGGGCCACTTGGCGATCTGGAATTCCATGCGGATGCCGATGGCCGCCATGTTCTTCTGCCACAGCTGCGACAGCTGCCGGCTGTCGAGGTCGGGCGTGGCCGCGTAGCGCAGCACCAGCGGCGAGCCGTCGGGCTGCTCGCGCCAGCCGTCGCCGTCGCGGTCGACGTAGCCGTACAGGTCGAGCAGGCCCTTGGCGCGCGCCGGGTCGTGGTCGCTCATCTCCGACTTGAACGCCGGGTCGTATCCCCAGGTGTGGGGGCCCACCATCGACTGGGCCGGGATGGCCTGCCCCCAGCGCGCCAGCCGGATCTCCTTGTCCACGTCGACCGCCAGCGAGATGGCGCGCCGCAGCGCCACCTTGCGCGGCTCGTAGCCGCCCACCACCGGGTTTTCCATGCCGAAGTAGGTGTACGACACGTCGGCGCGCGGGTAGCGCACCATGCCGATGCCCTGCTTGGCCAGGTTGGGCGCGACCTTGTTGTTCGGGATCGCGATGCCGGAGAACTCGGAGGGCAGCTGCTCCAGCAGGTCGTGCTCGGCATTCAAGAATGCGAGCCAGCGCGGCTGGCTCTCCTCGATCACCGACACCTCGATGCGGTCGATCATCGGCAGGCGCCGGCCCTTGAAGCGGGCTGCGATGGCCTGCAGGCGCGCATTGCCTTCGGGCGGATGCTCGTCGTAGTGGCGCTCTCGGTAGTTGGGATTGCGCTCGAACACCATGCGCGAACTGCGTCGCCACTCCACCAGCCGGTATGGGCCGGTGCCCACCGGGTGCTCGGCGATCTTGTCGCCGTAGAACTCCACCACCTCGCGCGCCAGCGCCCCCACCAGCGAAGGGTCGGCCATCACGTACACGAAGCGTGGGTTGGGCTCGGCCAGCCGGATCTGGAAGGTGTAGCGGTCGAGCACGCGCGCGCCCTCCACCTCGCGCTCGTAGTCGAAGGGCTTGTTGTCTGCCAGCGCCTGCTTGCGCAGCTCGCTCAGGCCGAGCAGGCGGCTGCCCTCCAGCCAGTACAGGCGGCCGCTCTTCCAGCGCGGGTCGTAGTGGCGCTTGATGCTGTAGACATAGTCGGCCGCCACCAGCTCGCGCTGCTTGCCCTTGAACGCCGGATCGTCCGCAAAGTAGATGCCAGGCCTGAGGCGAAAGGTGAACACGCGGTGGTCGGCCGACACCTCCGGCATCTCGGCCGCGGTGTTGGGCCGCAGCCGCGCCGGCGACGCGAGGTATTCGAACTCCAGCGGCGCGTCGAAGAGACTCGCCTCCACGGTGGTGGAGTACAGATCGGAGGTCTGCGCGGGGTCGAAGCCGCTCTCGGCCACGCGGAATGCATAGCGCAGCACCTTGGCAGCGGCAGACTGGGAAGGGGCGCTGGCCGGTTGGGCAAAGGGCGCCGGGGTCGCCAGCAGCAGGCTTGTGGCCGCCGCCAGCAGGAGAACACGCTTCATGCTTGTCAGGCCCGTCTAGACAAGTGATGGCGCCGGGGGCGGGCAACCACAGGCCGCGAAGTCTATCGCCCGCGTGGCATGCGGATTGCGTTTCGACGGCTTTCCCCAGGAAAACCCGAAGCAATGCAGGGCAAACGCGGGCAAACACCTGCATTGGCGCGCCCTACACTCGCGCATCCCGAATCGATGGGGTGCGCCGCCACGAGCGGCGGCGCCCCGGCATGGAGCAATTTCAATGGCGGCCTACCTGATACGGCGCCTGTGGCAAATGGTCCCGACACTGCTCGGGGTGGTGCTGCTGGTGTTCGTGCTGTTCAAATTCTTCGGCGGGGACCCCGCTGAAATCATGGGCGGCTTGAACGCCACCCCGCAGCAGATCGACGCGATCCGCCAGCAGCTCGGCCTGAACGAGCCGTGGTGGGTGCAGCTGGGCATCTTCCTGCAGCAGATCGCCACGTTTGACTGGGGCAAGAGCTGGGCCACCAACGAGTCGGTGTCCAACCTCTTCGCCACGCGCCTGCCCGCCACGCTGACCGTGATGCTGCCCATCCTGGTCCTCGACGTGATCGTGGCGCTGCCGATCGCGATGTGGGTGGCCTACCGCCGCGGCTCGCTGAGCGACCGCGTGATCATGGTGATCACCACGGTGGCGCTGTCGATCTCGTTCCTCGTCTACATCATCGTGGGCCAGTACCTGTTCGGCTTCCAGCTTGGCTGGTTCCCGGTGCAGGGCTGGAGCGACAGCGTGTGGACCAACCTGGTCACCTACGTGCCGCTGCCGGTGCTGCTGGCGGTGCTGGTGGGCATTTCGCCGCAGACGCGGCTGTACCGCAGCTTCTTCCTCGACGAGCTGGGCCAGGACTACGTGCGCACTGCGCGCGCCAAGGGCCTGACCGAGCGCACCGTGCTGTTCAAGCACGTGCTGCGCAACGCGATGATCCCCATCCTCACCAACATCGGGCTGCAGCTGCCGGGCATCTTCGTCGGCTCGTTCCTGATCGAGGTGTTCTTCTCGATTCCCGGCCTGGGCCGCGAGGTGCTGCTGGCGGTCAACCGCAGCGACTACCCGGTGATCCAGGCGGTGACCGTCTACCTGGCCGCGCTGACGATGTTGATCAACCTGATGACCGACGTCCTGTACAAACTGGTCGATCCGCGGGTGGTTCTCAAATGAGTGCGGTACTTCAGCAGAACGGCGGCACCCCCGCCCACTCCACGCCGCCTCGCAACGAGCGCTCCGAAGGCGTGTGGCACGCCGCCTGGCGGCGCTTCCGCAAAGACCGCGTCGGCATGGTCTCGCTGGCCATCGTGGCCGGCTTCCTGCTGCTGATCGCCGCCGCCGCCACCGGCCTCGTGGCCAAGCACTGGCAGCAGGAGATCGGCGTGCCGAATGCGCGGCCCACCCTCGTGGGCCCGGCGCCGGCCGAGACGGCGGGCGCGATCGAGGCCCCCAAGGGCCCCAACGTCGACCTGTCCGACATCGACCCGCTGGCGCCGCGCTACCGGGAGTGGGAGGAACGCGCCAAGCAGTACAAGACCGAGGAGGCACCGCGCGCCGAGACGCTGCCTTTCGGCGGCGACCGCCTGGGGCGCGACGTGCTCGACAAGGCCATCAAGGGCACGCAGATCTCGGTGTTCGTGGGCGTGCTGGCCGCGGCGCTCGCCGCGCTGGTGGGCACCTTGCTGGGCGCGACGGCCGGCTTCTTCGGCCGCAAGATCGGCGACTTCATCGAGTGGGTCTACAACGTCTTCACCGCCATTCCCGACATCCTGCTGATCTTCGCCTTCGCGGCGGTGTTCGGCCGCGGCGTGGGCACGGTGGTGATGATCCTCGGCCTCACCGGCTGGACCGGCATCTACCGCCAGGTGCGCGCCGAGTTCATGAAGCACTCGAGCCGCGAGTACGTGCGCGCGGCCGAGGCCATCGGCGCCTCGGTGCCCTCGCGCATGTTCCGCCACATCCTGCCCAACGTGAGCCACGTGATCCTGGTGCGCATGTCGCTGCTGGTGGTGGGCTTCATCAAGAGCGAGGTGATCCTGTCCTACCTGGGCCTGGGCGTGCCGGTGGACCAGGTGAGCTGGGGCACGATGCTGGCCGAGGCGCAAAGCGAGCTGATCCTGGGCCACTGGTGGCAACTGGCGGCCGCCACCGGCTTCATGTGCGTGTTCGTCACGGCCTTCTCGCTGATGGCCGATGCGCTGCGCGACGCCCTCGACCCGAAGTTGCGCGGACTGGAATGAAGGCCCACCCCCGAGCGCCTGACGGCGCTCCCCCTCAAGGGGGCAACACCGGCGGACCGGCGGAGCCGGATCCGCGGTGTTCGCTGGGCTTCTCGCCGCGGCGTGCGAAGCGCCGATGCACCCAAGACAACTGGTAAACGTCATGCTTCTGAGCATTCAAGATCTGCGCGTCGCCTTCCGCATGGGCAAGGTCGACGGCGTGATGCAGCGCGCCGAGGCCGTCAAGGGCGTGAGCTTCGACATCCCGGAGAACAGCACCGTGGCCCTCGTGGGCGAGTCGGGTTCGGGCAAGAGCGTCACCGCGATGTCCATCCTCAACCTGCTGCCCGACAACGCCGAGCGCAGCGGCCAGATCCTCTACCACGGGCAAGACCTGCTGCAGGCCGGCATGGCGCAGCTGCAGTCCCTGCGTGGGCGCGACATCGCCTGCGTGTTCCAGGACCCGATGACCTCGCTCAACCCGGTGTTCACGGTGGGCGACCAGCTCGTCGAGCCGCTGCGCCGCCACCTGGGCCTGGGCGGCAGGGCCGCGCTGGACAAGGCCGAGAGCCTGCTGACGGAGGTGGGCATTCCCGAGCCGAAGCGGCGCCTGAAGGCCTACCCCCACGAGCTCTCGGGCGGACAGCAGCAGCGCGTGATGATCGCGATGGCGCTGGCCTGCGAGCCCAAGCTGCTGATCGCCGACGAGCCCACCACCGCACTCGACGTCACCATCCAGCGCCAGATCCTGGAGCTGCTGGCCAAGCTGCAGCAGCGCCATCGCATGAGCGTGCTGTTCATCAGCCACGACCTCGGCGTGGTCGGCGAGATCGCCGACCAGGTGGTGGTGATGCGCCACGGCGTGGTGCGCGAGCAGGGTCCGGTGGACCGCATCTTCGCAGCGCCGCAGGACCCCTACACCCAGGCGCTGCTGTCCTGCCGCCCGAGTCTTGAGCACAACCCGCCGCGGCTGCGCGTGATCGACGACCACATCGCCGGCCGCGGCGTGCAAGCCGAAGCCAAGCCGAAGGACCCCAACGCCCCGGTGGTGCTGGAGGTGCGCTCGCTCGCCAAGTCGTTCTGGCTCAAGCAGGGCTTGTTCGGCAAGCGCGAGTTCAAGGCGGTGAAGGACGTCAACTTCCGCCTGCGCAAGGGCCACACGCTGGGCGTGGTGGGCGAGTCGGGTTCGGGCAAGACCACGATGGGCCTGACGCTGTTGCGCCTGCACGAGCCCACCAGCGGCGAGGTCATTTTCGACGGCAAGAACCTGCTGGCGCTGTCGGACCGCGAGCGCCAGCTGATGCGCCGGCGCATCCAGATCGTGTTCCAGAACCCCTATGCCTCGCTGAACCCGCGCTTCACGATCGGCGAGACGCTGGTCGAGCCGATGGCCATCCACGGCATCGGCGCCAGCACTGCCGAGCGCGAGCAACGCGCGCGGGGGCTGCTGGAGAAGGTGGGGCTCGATGGCAGCGCCTTCGGCAAGTATCCGCACGAGTTTTCGGGCGGGCAGCGGCAGCGCATCGCGATCGCACGCTGCCTGACGCTCAACCCCGAGGTGCTGGTGCTCGACGAGGCGGTGTCGGCACTCGACGTGTCGGTGCAGGCCCAGGTGCTCAACCTGCTGAAGGACCTGCAGGATGAGCTGGGCCTGGCCTATGTGTTCATCAGCCACGACCTGGCGGTGGTGCGCTTCATCTCCGACGAAGTGCTGGTGATGAAGGACGGCGAGGTGGTGGAGCAGGCTTCGGCCGAGGAGATCCTGCGCGCGCCGAAGCAGGAGTACACGAGGAAGCTGCTGGGCGCGGTGCCGCGCGGCTACCAGCCCGCCTAGAAGCCAACACCATCGAGATGGATTTAGCACGATCGTGCTAAATTCCGCTCCACGATGGAAACGAAAACCGAACGCAGCGGGCTCACACTCGCTGCGATCCTCGACACCGCGCTGCGCATGGCCGCCGCCGAAGGGCTGGAGAGCCTGACGATTGGCGAGGTGGCCAAGCGCCTGAACCTGTCGAAGAGCGGCGTGTTCTCCCGGGTCGGCTCGCGCGAGGCGCTGCAGAAGGCCGTGCTGGAGGAATACGACCGCCGGTTCCTGCAGGACGTGTTCCTCCCCGCGCTGCGCGAGCCGCGCGGTCTGCCGCGGCTCAATGCCATCGTGAAGCTCTGGCTGCAGCGCGTGCGCCGGGTCGAGGCCGAGCAGGGCTGCATCTACTGCAAGGGTGCGTTTGAATACGACGCGCGCGAAGGCGCGGTGCGCGACTTGCTGGAAGACGGTATCCGGCGCTGGCGCACCTCGCTCAAGCGCACGGTGATCCAGGCCATTGATGCCGGACACCTGAGGCCCGACACCGACGCGGAGCAGCTGGTGTTCGAGATGGACTCGCTTTTCGTCGGCCTGATGCACGACGCCCGCTTCCTGCGCGACACGCGCGCCGCCGAACGCACCTGGGCCGCCTGGGTGCGCCTGTTGCGCAACAACCTGGCGCCAGGCGTCGAGGTGGAACCCGCCCTTCTCACCGGAGGGCTCGACCAGCGCTGAGGAGGCCACCCCTCCGATGCGCTTTTTTCGTCCGCTATTTCGCACGACCGTGCGAACAGGAGAACCGAAATGCTGGCTCTGTTGATCGTCCTGGCCCTGGCGGGCGCCGTGCGCGGCGCCTGGTTGTTCAAGCGTTGGTGGCCGCTGCTGCCCCGGCGCAATGCCGACTTCAACCTGCTGTGAACGCCATGGACACGTCCACCACCGCTCCCACGGCCGCGCAGGTCGATGCGTTCTACGCCGGCAGCCGCGCCGCGCGCTGGATGGGACGCGGCATGCGCGCCGCGCACCGTTTGTCGCCTGCGCTGGCGCTGCGGCTGGCCATGCGCCTGTTCTTCACCCCGGTGCCCTCGAAGCTGGCTGCCCGCGCCCGCCCCGTGCCAGCGCCCTGGCGCAGCGAGCTGCTGCGCTTCGAGCAGGGCCGCATCGCGCTGTGGCATCGCGCGGGGCCGGCGACGGCCAACGACTATGTGGCCCCGGCCGGCGAGCGGCCCAAGGTGCTGCTGGTGCACGGCTGGGCCGGCGACGCGATGCAGCTGCGCGCACTGGGCGAGGCACTGGCGGCCGACGGCTTCGAGCCGATCCTGCTGGACTTTCCCGGCCACGGCCGCAGCGACGGCTGGCGCAGCACGCTGCCGCAGTTCGTGCGGACCTTGTTCGCGGTGCAGGCGCGCGTAGGCCGCCTGCACGGCGTGGTGGCCCACTCGCTGGGCGGGCTGGCCACCGCGCACGCGGCCGCACGCGGGCTGGCGGCCGAACGGCTGGTGCTGGTGTCGCCGCCGATGACGCCCGCCGTGTTCATCCACGGCTTCGCGATGAGCTTCGGCCTGGGGCCCGGCATCGCCCGCAGCATGCGCGAGGCGATCCAGCAGCGCGAAGGCGTGCCGCTGGACCAGTTCGAGCCGGGCTGGCTGGCCGAGCGGGTGCCGCAACCGACGCTGCTGCTGCACGACCGCGATGACCGCGCCGCGCCGCTGGCGGCCGCGCAGCAGTTGGCCCGCGCGCTGCGACTGGCCCGTCTGCAGGTGACCGAAGGCCTGGGGCACCGGCGCATCCTGGGCGACGCCCAGGTGCACTCGGCCGTGATCGCGCACCTGCGCGCCGGCTGATGCACCCGCGCGCGGGCTGACGGATACAAGCCGCGACACGCCGACACAGCCGCTGCAGGCCGCGTCAGTGTTGTAAGACAACGTATTGGCGACCGCCGCACCGGTCAACACAAAACGTCGTCCTCGATCGGCCGGCCGCGCGGCGCGTGAACAAGATCACGCCCGTGCGCTGGCACGAAAGCTGCGCCCCGCACGCGCAGCCGGGCAGCCAAGCGGTGCACCGGCGATGACCCAGGAGTACCCGCGCCATGGTTCGCAGCAAGCCCGCCGTCAAACCCCGTCTCCGCGCCGCTGGTCCGCACCAGAGCGCCGCGGCCGCGTCCCTGCTGCGCCTGTCGCGCGCCGTCGAGCGCCTGCCCACCCGCAGCGCGCTGACCCAGTGGCTGCACCGTGCCGCGCAGCCGTTCGTTGCCGATCCCGCCTAAGCCCGAGAGCGCATCATGTGGAGCAGCAAGACCCTGAAGCCCCAGCCGGCTTCTCCCGTGCCCGGCAGCCGCCCCGTGCCCGCCGCGATGCCGGCCACCGCCGCCGCACGGCCTGCCGCCCGCGTGCTGCAGTCGAGCCGCACGCCGCAACAGCTTTCGTTCGAGTTCCGGCGCGGCTGAACCCCGCCGTGCTTCATGGTTGGAAGCCAGGCCGAGGAAGACTGACCCATCTTCCGAAGCCCCACGTCGACAGCAAGCGTTGACGTCCAAGGGGAGCGGGCGCCGGGGGTGTTGAGAGCGAGCCCCCCGGATCCTCCCGTCCCGCTCCCCTTCTTTTTTCCCGTTCCCCCTCGCAGCGCCCGCCCCGCCGGCGCCAGGCCGCGCCGTGCCGGCTCGGCGGCGCCTCCATCTACGGGCTGCCACCCTCCCCCCGCCCATGGCGGCGCCCCTACACTGGCGCCGCTGCGCCGCACCCGGCCTGCAGCGAGCGGGCGCCGCCGACTCGGCGGCTTCAAGCAAAGCAACAAGAGGACCCCCGATGAGCTTCCTACCGCAATGGCGTGAGGTCCAGGCGCGCCCCGGCGCCGTGGTCGCGCCCGACGAGCGCCTGCCCTGGCCGCAGACCGCGGCACTGGGCGTGCAGCATGTGATCGCGATGTTCGGCGCCACGGTGCTGGCGCCGCTGCTGATGGGCTTCGACCCCAACCTGGCGATCCTGATGAGCGGCGTCGGCACGCTGATCTTCTTCGTCTGCGTGGGTGGGCGGGTGCCCAGCTACCTGGGTTCCAGCTTCGCCTTCATCGGCGTGGTCATCGCCGCCAGCGGCTACACCGGCACCGGCCCCAACACCAACCTGGGCGTCGCGCTGGGCGGCATCGTGGCCTGCGGCCTGCTCTATGCGCTGATCGGCCTGGTGGTCATGGGCGTGGGCACGGCCTGGATCGAGAAACTGATGCCGCCGGTGGTGACCGGCGCCGTGGTGGCCGTGATCGGGCTCAACCTGGCCGGCATCCCGGTGAAGAACATGGCGCCCACGCCGTTCGACGCGTGGATGCAGGCGCTGACCTTCGTGTCCATCGGCCTGGTCGCGGTGTACACGCGCGGCATGACGCAGCGGCTGCTGATCCTGGTGGGCCTGATCGTCGCCAGTCTGCTCTATGCGGTGCTCACCAACGGCATGGGACTGGGCAAGCCGATCGACCTGTCGGCGATCGCCAACGCGCCCTGGTTCGGCGCGCCGAAGTTCGCCGCGCCGGTGTTCGATGGCAAGGCGCTGCTGCTGATCGCGCCGGTGGCCGTCATCCTGGTGGCGGAAAACCTGGGCCACATCAAGGCGGTGAGCGCGATGACCGGCCAGGACCTCGACCGCTACATGGGCCGCGCCTTCTTCGGCGACGGGGTCGCGACCATGGTCTCGGGCGCCGCCGGCGGCACCGGCGTGACCACCTATGCCGAGAACATCGGCGTGATGGCCGCCACGCGCATCTATTCCACCGCGATGTTCGTGGTGGCGGCGCTGATCGCCATCTTGCTGGGCTTCAGCCCCAAGTTCGGGGCGCTGATCCAGGCCATTCCGCTGGCGGTGATGGGCGGCGTGTCGATCGTGGTGTTCGGCCTGATCGCGGTGGCCGGCGCGAAGATCTGGGTCGACAACAAGGTCGACTTCTCCGACAACGCCAACCTGATCACGGCCGCCGTGACGCTGGTGCTGGGCACCGGCGACTTCACGCTGCGCTTCGGCGGCTTTGCGCTGGGCGGCATCGGCACCGCAACCTTCGGCGCCATCTTGCTGCACGCGCTGCTGCGCCGGGCGCGGTAGCGCCTGCGGTCGCGCACAAGGGCTGCCGCCAGCAGCGCGCTGCTGCACTCAAGTCGGCTGCCCTTTTGCCGAAGAGCACAGGATGTTGTCCGCGCCAGCAGCTCTGCGGCCACGCCGGGGCCCGGGTCGCGGCGTGGTGGTCGGCCCCTGGTGGGCCGGGCTGCTGCTATGGCTGCTGGCGGCCGCCGCCGTCGCGGCCGGCGCACCGGTCGCCGGTGACCGCATCGAGGCGATCCAGCAGCAGGGGCGCGCACAGCCGGAGGCAGCCGCCGCGCAGCTTGCCTCGTTGCTGCAGACGCTCGCCGACGACCACCCCGACCGCGCCCGGGCGCTCGAGCTGCTGGGCTGGCTGAAGGCGGTGGTCAACGACGCCGAGGGCAGCGAGCGCGTCGCGCTGCAGCTCGAGGCGCTGGCCCAGCGCGCCACGCCGTCGCGCGCACGCGCTGAGGCCGCGGCCTTCTTCGTGCGGGCCAAGCAGCTCTACCACGGCGGGCCCATGGGCCGCGCCGAACGCCTGGCCAGCGAAGCGCTCGCCCGCCTGCCCGCCGAGACGCCGCCGCTGCAGCGCCTGCCCTACCTGCTGCTGGCCGCCGACATCAGGGAGCGTGCCGGCCGGCTCGACGACGCGGTGCGGCTGCAGCTGCAGGCGCTGGCCATCGCCGATGCATCGGGCGTCGCCTGGCGCCGCAGCGAGGCGCGCAGCCTGCTGGCCTATACCTTGTTCGAGGCCGGCCAGAAGGACCGCGCGCGCACGATGAACCGCGAGGCCATCGAGCTGGCGCGCGCGGCGGGCGACGACCTGGCGCTGTCGGCCGCATTCACCACGGAGTCGATCCTGCTCGAAGACCAGCGCGCCGACGACGCCGAGCTCGCGGCGCTGCGCGGGGCGATCGAGCACGCGCGCCGCGCCGGGGCGAAACGCGACGAGATCCTGGGGCTGGCCAACATTGCCGACTTCTACCTGAAGCGCCAGCAGTTCGCCACCGCGCTGGAGATGTCGCAGCGCGCGCTGCCGCTGGCACGCGAGCTCAAAGAGCGCGGCTCGGAAAGTCTGGCGCTCACCAACATAGGCCTGGCGCTGATCGGCCTGCAGCGCAAGGACGAAGGCCTCCAGGCGGTGCGGCAGGCGCTGGCGATCGAGGAACGCATCGGCTCCCTGCCGAGCATGGCCGACACCTATGCCGAGCTGGGCGAGGCGCTCGAACAGGCCGGCGAGCTGAAGGAGGCGCTCGCGGCCTACCGGCAGCACCGGCGCCTGGCCGACGAGGTGTTCCGCCAGGAGCAGCAAAAGGCCATCCTCGAGCTGCAGGAGGGCTACGACAACGAGCGCCGCCACCGCGAGCTGGAGCTGCTGAGCCGGCAGAACCGGCTGCAGGAGGAGCAGCTGCTGCAGCGCGAGCTGCAGCAGCGTCTGTGGCTGCTGGGCGTGGCCTGCGGCGGGCTCACGCTCGGCGTGGTGGCCTTGCTGGTGCAGCGCGCGCGCCGCGCCAACCGGCTGCTGGCCAGCACCAACGAGCAGCTCAAGCTGCAAAGCGAGCGCGACCCGCTCACCGGCCTGGCCAACCGCCGCCACTTCCAGCAGGCCATGCGCCAGCAGGCGGCCGGCGACCGGCTCGAAGGCACCGTCTACCTGCTGGACGTGGACCATTTCAAGCAGATCAACGACGTGCACGGCCATGCCGCCGGCGATGCCGTGCTGGTGGAAATCGCGCGCCGGCTGCGCACCGCGCTGCGCGACGACGACATGATCGTGCGCTGGGGCGGCGAGGAATTCCTCGTCGTCGTGCGAGCACTGTCGCCCGAGCAGGTGGAAACGCTGGCGCAGCGCCTGCTGGCGGCCGTGGCCAACGCGCCGGTGGACTGCCAGGGCCACGCGGTGTGGGCAAGCGCCTCGATCGGCTTCGCGACCTTTCCACTCGAGCCCGCCGGCACGGCGGTGTCGTGGGAATGCGCGATCGAGCTGGTGGACACCGCGATGTACCTTGCCAAGGCCCACGGCCGCAACCGCGCCTACGGCGTGCGCCTGCTGCATGCCGACGACCAGGCGCAGGTGCAGCAGATCACGCGCACGCTGGAGCAGTCGTGGCGCGAGGGCCGCGTGGCGCTGTCGCTGCAGCGCGGGCCGGAGCCGCGCACATGAGCGAGCAGGCGGTCTCCATCCTGCTGCGCGGCGCCGCCACGCTGGCGCTGGCCCTGGCGCCGCTGTGCGCGTGGGCGGCCACCAGCCCGGCCGAATGGCAACGGCAGCTCGACAGCCTCGTGCGCCAGGGCTATGACGAGCCCGAGGCGGCGCTGCAGGCCCTGCAGACCCGGAGGCCGGACGCTGGCGACGCCGCGGCCGAGCGCGCCTGGTGGCTGGCGCGCGGGCTGATCGAGGCGCGCGCCGGACAGTCGGCATCCGCGCTCGCCAGCGCGCAGCGCCTGCTCGAGCTGCGCGACGGACCCGCCGGCGCGATGGCGGGCGCCGACGCCGCCCTGGTGCGGGCCACGGTGGAGGACAACGCCGGGCGGCTGGACCGCGCCGCCGACCACGCACAGGCGGCGCTGGCCGAGTACGAGCGGCTGTGCGGCAAACCGGCGCTCCACCCGCCCGCCGACTGCGACCACCGCTCGCGCTGGCGCGCCTTGCAGTTGCTGGCCACGCGCGCGGGCGCGCAGGGCGTGCGTGTGGCGCAGCGCCAGCACTGGGAAGCGGCGGCCGCGCTGGCCGAGCAGGCCCACGATCCCTACCGTCGCGCCTGGAGCCTGGCCCTGCAGGCCAGCGCCCATGCCAGCGCCGGCGAGTTCGACCCCGCCTCGCGCTTGATCGCGCAGGCCGGCCGCATCGCCCGTGCCGAGGGCTCGCTGGACCTGCAAGCGCGCGTGAAGCTCAGCGAGGCGCGCATCCACGACCGCCGCGGCGACAGCGCCGGCGCGCTGCGCATCGGCGAAGAAGGGCTGAGGCTCGCGCAGCAGGCCCGGTCGCCGCGGCTGCAAGCCCTGTTCCTCATCAACCTGAGCGACGACTACCTGACCGCCCGCCGCCCGCGCGACGCGCTCGCCGCGATCGAGCGCGCGCTGCCGGTGATGCGCCGCTACCACGAGGCGCGCGCCGAACGGACGCTGCTGCACAACGCCAGCCTCGCGCGCCTGGCGATGAACGAGGTGGCCGGCGCCAAGCGCGACTTCGAACAGGTGCTCAAGCTCTGGGAGTCCATCGGCGAAGGCGAGCAGGCCGGCGCGCTGCGCGAGTTCGGTGACGCGCTCGCGGCGGCCGGCGACATGGCCGGCGCACTGCAGCTGTACCACCGCGAACGCAAGCTGGTCGCCGACATCATGGCGCGCAACCGAGAAGCCGCCCTGCGCGAGCTGCAGTCGCGCTTCGACCGCGAGGCGCAGCAGCGCAACATCGAACTGCTGGAGCGCGACAACGCCCTGAAGAGCGCGCAGCTCAAGAGCCGCGCATTGCTGCAACGGGTGTGGATGCTGCTGGCGGTGACGCTGAGCGTGGCGGTGGTGTTCGCGGTGCTGCTGTACCTGCGCGTGCGCGAAACGCAACGCCAGCTCGAGCGCAGCCAGAGCCGGCTGCGCGTGCAAAGCGAGCGCGATGCGCTCACCGGCCTGGCCAACCGCCGGCACTTCCAGGACGTGATGCGCGACCATGGGGCGCACCTCTCGTTCGAAGGCGCCTTGCTGCTGGTGGACATCGACCATTTCAAGCACGTCAACGACCGCTACGGGCATGCGGCCGGCGACGAGGTGCTGATCGAGGCAGCGCGGCGGCTCAGCGAGGCGGTGCGCGCCGAAGACCTGGTGGTGCGCTGGGGCGGCGAAGAGTTCCTGGTGTTCGCCCCACGCCTGGGCATCGACGCCTTGCAGGCCATGGCCGAACGGCTGCTGCGCGCCGTGGGCGCAACGGCCATGCAGGCCGCCGGCGGGACGCTGCGCGTCACGGTGTCGATCGGGCACGCGCTGTTCCCGCTGCCGCCCGCGCGGCCCAGCCTGCACTGGGAGCGCGCGCTCAACCTGGTGGACATGGCGCTGTACACCGCCAAGAGCCTGGGACGCAACCGCGCCGTGGGCATTCGCGCGGTGCAGGCAGACGACGCCGAGGCGTTGCGCCGCGTGGAGCAGGACTTCGAGCGCGCCTGGAGCGAGGGCGCGGTGGTGCTGAAGGTGACCGAGGGACCGGGCTAGAGCCGGCCATCCCGACCGTGCCCGCGGCACGGCAGCAACACCGAGAAGCAGCTGCCCTCGCCCGGCACGCTGTGCACCCGCAGCTCGCCGTGCATCAGCTGCACCAGCCGCCGGGTGATGACCAGGCCGATGCCGGTGCCTTCGGCACGGCCACGCTCGGCACCCAGGCGGTTGAAGGGCTCGAACAGATGTGCGCGCTGCGCCTCGGTGAGCCCGGGCCCCGTGTCGCGCACGCTGATGCACACGCGTTCGCCCTCGGCGCGCCAGGCGAGGGCGGCGACGCCGCCGCTGCGGTTGTACTTCAGCGCGTTGGACAGCAGGTTGACCAGCACCTGGCGCAGCCGCAGACGGTCGGCCCAGACGGCGAGCGCGGGGTCGGAAGGTTCGCACTGCAGCGTCACGCCGCGCTCGCGCGCCATCGGCTGCAGCAGGGCCTGCGCCTCGTCGGCCAGCGGCAGCAGCGGCTGCAGGCCGAAGGACAACGCCAGCGCGCCTTCCTCGATCAGCGACAGGTCGAGCACGTCGTTGATCATGCCCAGCAGGTGCACGCCCGCGCGTTCGATGTGCTGCACCTGCTCGCGCTGGTGCGCCGACAGCGGATCGCGGCCGTCCAGCCGCAGCAACTGGGCAAAGCCCAGCACCGCGTTGAGCGGCGTGCGCAATTCATGACTCATGCGCGACAGGAACTCGGTCTTCGCGCGGTTGGCACGTTCGGCCGCCTCGGCCGCCACGCGGACCTGCTCGAGCTGCTTGCGCTGGCCGATGTCCTGCAGCGTGGACACCATCCTGGCCGGCCGGCCCTGTGCGTCGCGAAGCAGCGCCACCGTCAGCGTGGTCCATACCTGCGATCCGTCGGGCCGCAGGAAGCGCTTGTCCATCGTGTAGCGCTCCATCTCGCCGGCGAGCAGCCGCTGCAGCAGCGCCAGGTCGGCCTCCAGGTCGTCGGGATGCGAGATGTCATGAAAGCGCAGCGCGCGCAAGGCTTCGGCGCTGCGCCCGAGGATCTCGCACTGGCGCGGGTTCACCTCGACGAAACGGCCGTCCAGGTCCACCTGCGCGATGCCCACCGGCGCCGCCTCGAAGGTCGCGCGGTACAGCGCCTCGCTGTCGCGCAACGCCTGCTCGACACGGCGGCGCTCGCGCTCGGCCTGCACCTGGCCCATGATCGAGCCCACGGTGGCAAACAGCGGCCCAAGCTGCTCGATCAGCGCCCGGTCGTAGCCGCCGGGCCGGTTCGCCAGGCCGACCAGGCCGACCATCGCGCCGCCATGACGCAGCGGCACGCCGGCAAACGCGTGCATCGCGGGGTGGCCGGGCGGCAGCCCGCCGCGGCGCGCATCGTGCGCCGGGTCGTTGGCAATCACCGGCTGGCCGCTGTTGACCGCGGCACCGAACAGCGTGCGCAGATTGCGAAACTCCAGGCCGGTGTCGCGCTGCTCTCGCATCAGGCGGCGCGTGGTGTCGTCCCAGGCGATGTCGGTCAGCGTGAAGAGTTTCAGGAAGGGCGCACCCTCGGCGTCGCGCCACAGCTCGGCGATGAAACCGTACTGGCTGTGCGTCAGCGCCAGCAGCTCGGGCAGCAACGCGTCGAACACCTGCCGCGGCGCGACGCCGCGGATGTAGTGCGCTTGCAGTCGCGCGATGACGACACCGAGGTCCGGCGGCGCTGGCGGCACGGAATCGCTCATGTGGCTGCCATCGTGGCACAAAGCGGCGTGCCGCGCATGCGGGCTCTCGGCGATGTTGTGCCGCGCATGCTTGCTGCACACTGCGCCGGACCCTCCCACTTCCACCGCGAAAGGCCCCTTCCATGCTCCACCTTCCCCGTCGCACCTGGCTGCTGCTCGCCGCCGGCGCCGTGCTGCCGCCCACAGGCCAGGCCCAGAGCGCCTGGCCCAGCAGGCCGGTGCGCATCGTCGTGCCGTTCGCCGCCGGCGGCACCACCGACATCCTGGCGCGCGCGCTCGCGCCGGAGCTGCAGCGCGCGTTCGGCCAGGCCTTCATCGTGGACAACAAGCCCGGCGCCGGCGGCAACGTGGGCGCGGCCGACGTGGCCAAGGCGCCGCCCGACGGCCACACGCTGCTGATGGGCACGGTCGGCACGCACGGCATCAACGCCTCGCTCTACCCCAAGCTGCCCTACGACCCGGTGAAGGACTTCGTGCCGGTGACGCTGGTGGCCGGCGTGCCCAACGTGCTGGTGCTCAACCCGGCCAAGGCGCAGCAGTACGGCATCCAGAGCGTGCCCGACCTGATCCGCTACGCCAAGGCCCACCCCGGGCAGCTCAACATGGCCTCCAGCGGCAACGGCACCTCCATCCACTTGGCCGGCGAACTCTTCAAGAGCATGACCGGCACCTACATGGTCCACTTCCCCTACCGCGGCTCCGGTCCGGCGCTGCTCGACCTGGTGGGCGGCAGCATGGACCTGATGTTCGACAACCTGCCCTCGGCCATGCCGCAGATCAAGGCGGGGCGGCTGAAGGCGCTGGCGGTCACCAGCGCGCAACGCTCGCAGGCCCTGCCCGAGCTGCCCACCATCGCCGAAGCCGGCGGCCCGGCGCTCAAGGGCTACGAGGCCAGCTCCTGGTTCGGCCTGCTGGCGCCGGCCGGCACGCCGATGGACATCGTGAACCGGCTGCAGCAGGAGACCGCCAAGGCGCTGGGCTCGCCGGCGCTGAAGGAGCGGCTGCAGTCGCAAGGCGCCATCCCCAGTGGCATGACGAGCGCCGAGTTCGCGCGCCACATCGCGGCCGAGACCAAGAAATGGGCGGCGGTGGTAAAGGCCTCGGGGGCCAAGGTGGACTGAAGCGGCCGCGGCTTCAGCCGCCGATCTGCGCGGCGGTCTTGCGCGCTGCCACCAGCAGCGCCTCGGCCTGCAGCGGCACCTGCGGCGCCACGCGCCGCACCTCGGCCTCCAGCGTCTCGGGCGCCGCCAGCGCCGCCTGCGCCACCGCCGACAGCGCGCTGATGCCGCGCCGGCCCGCGCCTTCGGGCAGCTCGGCGCCGGCCTGCACCGCCACGTGGTGCCGCACGCTGGCCACGGCCGCCGGCCCCAGGCCCCAGCTTTCGCACAGGGCCGCGCCCAGCGCGTCGTGGCTGACGCCGAAGCCCACGCGCTCCAGCTGCACCAGCTCGGCATCGCTCTTGGCCGCGCGCAGCATCGAGCGGTAGTGGTCCAGCGCATGGCGCAGCAGCACGGCCTTGCCGCACTCTTCGAACAGGCCGGCCGAGTGCGCCGCCCAGGCGTCGATGCCCAGCGCCTGCGCCATGCGGCCCATCAGCAGGCCGCGCCGGCTGGCGCGCTCCCACAGCGGCTGCAGCTCCGGCTCGGGCGGAAAGGCGGCGCGCAGCGCCATCTCGAAGGTGATGGCCGCCACCTCACGCATGCCCAGGTAGGTGATCGCCTGCTGCACCGCCTGCACGCGGCCCTTCAGGCCGTAGAGCGAGGAATTCACCGCCTTCATCACCGCCGCGGCCAGCGCCATGTCGGACTCGATGAGCGCGGCCGCGGCCTGCAGGTTGATGTCGTCCTCGGCGAGCAGCAGCGACAGCTTGACCAGCGAATCGGGCTGGGCGGGGATGTCGATGTCCAGGGAACGCAGTTCGGGATCGACGGGCATGGGCAGCACTCTGCGCTTGAAGACGACAGGCCATCGTACGCCCCACCCCTCGCACTGAAAGCCCGAAAAGCCAGGCCAAGCGCCCAGCACAAAAAGAAAGGCACCCGCTGCAGGGGTGCCTTCAATCCTGACTTCCACCCGCCTTCGAAGGCGGTGCGGGTCATTCGTGTGTATGTTGTAGCTGTTCGAGTTGCTGCTGTCTCCTCAGTCCCCCGTCCGGTCGGCCATGCCTGGGCCGGCCGCCGCGAGTCCGGGCACTCTAGGGCCCGGGGATCTGAGCGTCATCAGGGCTTTCCCGGTCTGGCCGCGCCGCGCGCGATCTGCCGCCGCTCGGCCATGCAGGCCGCTTCGACCGCCGCGCGCTGCTCCTCCGGCGTGCCCTCGGCGCGGTACACCTGGCCGATCAGCCGTCGGTCGGCCGGGCTGGTGGTGCTGGCCAGTTGCACGTCTTCCGGCATGCCCTCGCGGCGCGCGGCGATGTAGCGCAGCGCTACCGAGCCGCGCTTGCGGCAGGCGGGGTCAATGGCCTGGTTTGCGCTTACTTTCTTTTGTGCCTGCGTGGGGGCAACGAGCTTGCCCTGGAAACCCGAGCAAGGCCGATCCTGGTAGGTGCGTCCGCAGCGCACGGCCGTCTGGCCGGCGCAGGCGCTGGCGCCCAGCAGCAGGCCGGCCAGCAACAGCGCGGTCAGGCGCGGTCTGGGGGCGGAGTTCATGGGGGAAAAGTCTAGGCCGGGTCAGGCCGCATCCCGTGTGATCCATTGCGCAGCCCGCTCGGCAATCATCAGCGTGGGCGCGTTGGTGTTGCCGCTGGTGATGGTGGGCATCACGCTGGCGTCCACCACGCGCAGGCCCGCCACGCCGCGCAACTTGAGCCGTGAGTCGACCACGGCCGCCGGATCGTCGTCACGCCCCATGCGGCAGGTGCCCACGGGGTGGAAGATGGTGGTGGCGATGTCGCCGGCCAGGCGGGCCAGCTCTTCGTCGCTCTGGTACTGCAGCCCCGGCTTCAGCTCCTGCGGCTGGTATTTCGCCAGCGCCGGCTGCGCCACGATGCGGCGCGTCAGGCGCAGCGACTCGGCCGCGATGTGGCGGTCTTCGGGCGTCGAAAGGTAGTTGGCGCGGATCACCGGCGCGTCTTCATGGCGCGGCGAGGTGATGCGCACATGGCCGCGGCTGGTGGGGTTGAGGTTGCAGACACTGGCGGTGAAGGCGTTGAACGGATGCAGCGGCTCGCCGAAGGCCTCGAGCGACAGCGGCTGCACGTGGTACTCGAGGTCAGGCCATTCGCGCGACGGGTCGCTGCGGGTGAAGGCGCCGAGCTGCGAGGGCGCCATGCTCATCGGGCCGCTGCGCATCAGCGCGTACTGCAGGCCGATCATGGCCTTGCCGAAGAGGTTGCGCGTGAGCGTGTTGAGCGTCTTGACGCCCTGCACGGTGTAGACGGCGCGGATCTGAAGGTGGTCCTGCAGGTTCTCGCCTACGCCGGGCAGGTCGTGCAGCACCGCGATGCCATGTTGCTGCAGCAGCGCACCGGGCCCGATGCCCGACAGCTGCAGGATCTGCGGCGAGCCGATCGCGCCGGCGGCCAGCACCACTTCGCGCGTGGCGCGCACCGTCTCCACCCCTTGCGGCGTGACGACCTCGGCGCCCACGCAGCGCAGGCCATGGGCCTCGTCGCGCTCGAGCAGCAGGCGCTTCACATGGGCGCCGGTCCACATCTCGAAGTTGGGCCGCGTCATGCAGGCCGGCCGCAGGAAGGCCTTGGCCGCGTTCCAGCGCCAGCCGCTGCGCTGGTTCACCTCGAAGTAGCCCACGCCTTCGTTGTTGCCCTGGTTGAAGTCTTGCGTGGCAGGGATGCCGGCCTGCTGCGCGGCGGCGGCAAAGGCGTCGAGGATGTCCCAGCGCAGGCGCTGCTTTTCCACGCGCCATTCGCCCTGGCGGCCGTGGTAGCGCGCAAAGCTGGAATCGGCCGCCGCGGGGTCGTCGAGCCGCCAGTGGCTTTCGTGGCGCTTGAAGTACGGCAGGCATTCGTCCCAGCGCCAGTTGGCGTCGCCCGCGATCTGCGCCCACTGGTCGTAGTCGCGCCGCTGGCCGCGCATGTAGATCATGCCGTTGATGCTGGAGCAGCCGCCCAGCACCTTGCCGCGCGGGTAGCGCAGGCTGCGGCCGTTCAGGCCGGGGTCGGGATCGGTCTTGTACAGCCAGTCGGTGCGCGGGTTGCCGATGCAGTAGAGGTAGCCCACCGGGATGTGGATCCAGTGGTAGTCGTCGCGGCCGCCGGCCTCGAGCAGCAGCACGCTCTTGGTGGGGTCCTGGCTCAGCCGGTTGGCCAGCAGGCAGCCGGCGGTGCCGGCGCCGACGATGATGTAGTCGAAGGTGGCGGCGCCGGGGTGTTGCATGGGCAGGATGTTACGGCGCGATGCTGGTGCCCGGGGCGTCGAGTGCACTGGCTTTGGCGCGCAGAGGTCGGGGCGGCAGGGTGGTGGCGGCGCCTGCGTTCTCCGGCCCCGCGCTCAGACCTCCGCCGAACGCCAGAAGGAACCTCACACCCCCCGCAGACGATCAACCTTGAACTGCGTACGCCAAGCCTCGAAGCGCCCTTCGTCCAGAGCCTCGCGCACCTCACGCATCAGGTTCAGATAGAAGTGCAGGTTGTGGATGCTGGTGAGCATGGGCCCCAGCATCTCGCCGCAGCGGTCGAGGTGGTGCAGGTAGGCGCGGCTGAAGTGGGCACAGGTGTGGCAGCCGCAGGTCTCGTCGATCGGCCGCTCGTCGGTCTTGTAGCGCGCGTTGCGCAGGCGCAGGTCGCCGAAGCGGGTGAAGAGGTGGCCGTTGCGCGCGTTGCGCGTGGGCATCACGCAGTCGAACATGTCCACCCCGCAGGCCACGCCGTCCACCAGGTCTTCCGGGGTGCCCACACCCATCAGGTAGCGCGGCTTGTGCGCGGGCAGGCGGTGCGGCGTGTGCGCCATGATGCGCAGCATCTCCTCCTTCGGTTCGCCCACGCTGACGCCGCCGATCGCGTAGCCGGGCAGGTCGAGTTGCACCAGCGCATGGAGCGACTCCTCGCGCAGGTGCTCGAACATGCCGCCCTGGACAATCCCGAACAGCGCATTGGGGTTGTCCAGCCGCTGGAATTCGGCGATGCAGCGGCGCGCCCAGCGCAGGCTCAGCTCCATCGACGCACGCGCTTCGCGCTCGGTGGTGATGTGGCCCTTGGTTTCGTAGGGCGTGCACTCGTCGAACTGCATGACGATGTCGGAGTCGAGCACCGTCTGGATCTGCATGCTGGTCTCGGGCGTGAGGAACAGTTTGTCGCCGTTGACCGGCGAAGCGAACCTGACACCCTCTTCCGAGATCTTGCGCATCTCGCCCAGGCTCCACACCTGGAAGCCGCCCGAATCGGTGAGGATGGGCTTGTGCCAGCCCTCGAAGCGGTGCAGGCCTCCAAACTGGCGCAGGATCTCCAGGCCGGGCCGCAGCCAGAGATGGAAGGTGTTGCCCAGGATGATCTGCGCGCCCATGTCGAGCAGCGACTGCGGCATCACGCCCTTGACGGTGCCGTAGGTGCCCACGGGCATGAAGATCGGCGTCTCGACGACACCGTGGTTGAGCGTGAGGCGGCCGCGGCGGGCGAGGCCCTCGGTCTTCAACAAGTCGAACTGGAGCATGGCCCGATTCTCACCGACCCCTCTTCTTGCGCGGCTGCCCCCCTGGGACAGGCCGCGCGAGCGGCCAGGGGACGCGCAAGCGCATCCCCAAGGGGGCGACATGGTGCTCCACCCCCAACCCGCCCCCAAGGGGCGGGAGTCCCACTGGGACAGGCCGCGCCAGCGGCCAGGGGACGCGCAAGCGCATCCCCAAGGGGGCGACATGGAGCCCCACCCCCACCCGCCCCCAAGGGGCGGGAGTCCCCCTGGGACAGGCCGCGAGAGCGGCCAGGGGCGGACTGCGTTAGCGCTCAATCCGCGTCCGGGTTTCCCGGTCGCGGATTGCAGCCCCCTCGGGGGGCGGCCGCAAGGCGGCCGGGGGCTCACGCGTACAACAGCTGCGACGGCATCCTGACCTTGACCTCCTTGTCGGGGACGACCGCGGTGATCGCGTGTTCCGGCAGCAGGCCGGTGTCGCGCCGTATCGGCTGCTGCAGCGCATCGCCGCGTTTGTTGGTGATGCAGGCCACCAGCGGCTTGTTGGCTGCCTCGCCGCGCCGCAGCACCACCGCCGTCTCGCCGGAGGCGATGCGCACGAAGCAGCCGGGCGGGTAGACGCCCAGCGTCTTCACCAGCATCAGCGCCATCGGGTCCTGCGCATGCTTGGCGAACAGGTCCTTGGCCGCCAGCGCGGGCGAAGCGATGATGGTGTCGGGCCGGTCGGTGATGCGCGTGGTGTAGCCGTCGACCAGGCGCAAGAGCTTGAGCGCAGCACCGGGCTCCTCGGCCTGACCGTCGCGGGCCGGCGCATCATGCTCGGCCACCAGCGACAACCACGCTTCATCTTCCACGCCGGCCTTGCGCAGCAGGGCGGCGCTGTCTTCGGCGTGGCGGTCGATCATCTCGCGCAAGGCGGGCGTGGGCGGCAAGGCGGCGCCGCCCAGGCGCGACTGCAGGTCCACGATGGACAGGTTCATCGTCAGCGCGGCGTTCATCAGGCTCGTCTGCTGCGATTCGCCGAGTCCCATGCGCGGGCCCAACAGCGCACACACCGTGGCCACATGCAGCGCATGCAGCACCCCGTACTGCGGGCCGGGATCGCGCGCGGTGCGCAGCGCGAGGTACAGCAGCATGTCGGCATCGCGCCCGGCCATGCCGGCGAGCTGCTCGCGGATGTCGTTCACCCGATCGAGGAAGTCGTCACCGAGCGGCGGCCGCAGCACCACCGCCGCGCGCACGGTGAGCTGGTGCCAGCGGCCGGGGAAGTTCTCCGCCGGCGGGGCGACCGCTTCGGCACGCCGGCTGACCTCTTCCACGTCGACCGTCGCGCCGCGCTTCATCAGCAGCGCCAGCGCATCGTCGCTGGCCACCACCTGGCCGCGCGCCAGCAGCAAGGTGCCGTCGGCGTCGCGGATGCTGAATGGCAGCGCCGCGCCCGCCCGGACCTGCGCACTCACCTGATGGAGAGGAAGCAGCTTCATCAGCCCCGCCCATGCGGCCCGGGGTACATCCCCGTGTTCGGCTTATCGGCCTCCCTGGCGCATGGCTTGAATCAAGCGCCCGGGCGCGCGGGTTTGTCAAGGCAGCGGCAGGGCCGGGACTGCACTATTCCACGGTTCGGCGGGACTACTGTGTTCAGCCGGCGGCGACCGGCTCGCGCCGGTCCAGCAGCATCGCGTCGCCATAGCTGAAGAAGCGGTAGCGCTGCTCGACCGCGTGGCGGTACAGCGCGCGCAGGTGCTCGTAGCCGGAGAACGCGCTCACCAGCATCAGCAAGGTGCTCTTGGGCAGATGGAAGTTGGTGAGCAGCCGGTCCACCACGCGGAAGCGGTAGCCCGGCGTGATGAACAGGTCGGTTTCGCGTGCGCCGGCCTGCAAGGCGCCGTCGCGGGCGGCGGATTCCAGCGCCCGCAAGGTGGTGGTGCCCACCGCGATCACGCGGCCGCCGCGGTCGCGCGCCGCGGCCACGGCCTGCACGGTGGCGGCCGGCACCTCGAACCACTCGCTGTGCATCTTGTGTTCGGCCAGGTTTTCGCTGCGCACCGGCTGGAAGGTGCCTGCGCCCACGTGCAGCGTCACGCGCGCCATCGCCAGCCCCAGGGCCCGCAAGCGTTCGAGCATGGCCTCGTCGAAATGCAGCGCCGCGGTGGGCGCCGCCACCGCGCCCGGCCGCGCGGCGAACACCGTCTGGTAGCGCGCGGCGTCGTCCGCCTGGTCGGCATGCGTGATGTACGGCGGCAGCGGCACGTGGCCGTGCGCCTCCAGCAGCGCCAGCGGTTCGGACGGCAAGCGCAGGCGAAACAGCGAGCCGTCCGGGCCCTCGCGGCCCAGCACCTCGGCCTCGAAGGCACCCTCGGCGAACCGCACGCGCTGCCCCGGCCGCGGCGACTTGCTGGCGCGCAGGTGCGCCAGCACCTCGTCGCCCGGCAGCACGCGTTCGACCAGCGCCTCCACCGCGCCGCCTGTGTCCTTGGCGCCGAACAGCCGCGCCTTGATGACCCGCGTGTCGTTGAACACCAGCAGGTCGCGCGCATCGAGCAGCGAAGGCAGCTCGCGGAACATGCGGCCCACCGGCTCAGGCCCGGTGCCGTCGAGCAGGCGCGAGCCGCTGCGTTCGGGCGCCGGGTGCTGGGCGATCAGCTCGGGAGGCAGAGCGAAGTCGAAGTCGCTCAGGGTGTAGGAGCGCATGGCATGCAGGCTGTACCGGCCCGTGGCAAAGGACGAGGGCAGAATTGTTTCATGCCCGAGGCCCTGGCCGCCGCCGAGAACAAGCCGAAATCCGCGCCCCAGAAGGCGATGGAAAAGCTCGGCCTGAAGCGCGACATCGACCTCGCGCTGCACCTGCCGATGCGCTATGAGGACGAGACCCGCCTGACGCGCATCGCCGACCTGCGCGAGGGCGAGACCGCGCAGTGCGAAGGCATCGTGCGCGACAGCCGCGTCGAGTTCCGCAGCCGGCGGCAGCTGGTGGTGCGGCTGGACGACGGCAGCCAGGAGCTGGTGCTGCGCTTCCTCAACTTCTACCCGTCGCAACAGAAGCAGATGTCCGTCGGCGCGCGGCTGCGCGTGCGCGGCGAGGTGCGCGGCGGCTTCTTCGGCCGCGAGATGGTGCACCCCGCGTGCAAGCTGGTGGCCGAAGGCACACCGCTGGCCGACGCGCTGACGCCCGTGTACCCCACCAGCGCGCAGCTGCCGCAGGCCTACCTGCGCAAGGCTGTGGCCTCGGCGCTGTCGCGCGCCCCGTTGGAGGAACTGCTGCCGCCTTCGGCGGTGCCTGCGGGGCTGCCCCCGCTGCGCGCGGCGCTGCACTTCCTGCACCATCCCGCGCCCGACGTGTCGCAGGCCACGCTGGAAGACCACAGCCATCCGGCCTGGCAGCGCCTGAAGTACGAGGAGTTGCTGGCGCAGCAGCTGTCGCAGCTGCAGGCCCAGGCCGAGCGGGCATTGCTGCGCGCGCCGCCCTTGCGTGCAGCACCGGGCGGCCTGCATGAAAAGCTGCTCGCGACCTTGCCGTTCCAGCTGACGCCGGCGCAGCACCGCGTGGCCGAGGAGATCGCGGCCGATCTGCAGCGCGAACGGCCGATGCACCGGCTGCTGCAAGGCGACGTGGGTTCGGGCAAGACGGTGGTGGCCGCGCTCGCGGCCGCCGTGGCCATCGACGCCGGCTGGCAGTGCGCGCTGATGGCGCCCACCGAGATCCTGGCCGAGCAGCACTTTCGCAAGCTGGTGCAGTGGCTGGAGCCGCTGGACGTGGGCGTGGCCTGGCTCACCGGCAGCCGCAAGGGCAAGGCGCGCGCGCAGATGGTCGGGCGCGTGGCCAGCGGCGAAGCCCGGCTGGTGGTGGGCACGCATGCGGTGATCCAGGACGACGTGCGCTTCGCCAGGCTGGGCCTGGCCATCGTGGACGAGCAGCACCGCTTCGGCGTGGCGCAGCGGCTGGCGCTGCGGCAGAAGCTGGCGGACCAGGACACCGCGCTCGAACCGCACCTGCTGATGATGAGCGCCACGCCCATCCCGCGCACGCTGGCGATGACCTACTTCGCCGACCTGGACGTGAGCACCATCGACGCGCTCCCGCCCGGCCGCACGCCGGTGGTGACCAAGGTGTTCGCCGACGGCAAGCGCGAGCAGGTGATCGCACGCATCCGCGACGAGGTCGACAAAGGTCGGCAGGTGTATTGGGTCTGCCCGCTGATCGAGGAGTCGGAAACCCTCGACCTGCAGAACGCCACCGAAACACACCAGCAGCTGTGTGCCGCGCTGCCCGGGCGCCAGGTGGGCCTGCTGCACGGCCGCATGCCGGCGGCCGACAAGGCGGCGGTGATGGCGTCGTTCTCGCAAGGGCAGATGCAGGTGCTGGTGGCCACCACCGTGATCGAGGTGGGCGTGGACGTGCCCAACGCGAGCCTGATGGTGATCGAGCATGCCGAGCGCTTCGGGCTGTCGCAGCTGCACCAGTTGCGCGGCCGGGTGGGCCGCGGCGCGGTGGCCAGCGTGTGCGTGCTGCTGTACACGCCGCCGCTGTCCGAGTCGGGCAAGGCGCGGCTGAAGGCCATGGCCGAAACCAACGACGGCTTCGAGATCGCGCGCCGCGACCTCGAGATCCGCGGCCCGGGCGAGTTCATGGGCGCGCGCCAGTCGGGTGCGCCCCTGTTGCGCTTTGCCGACCTGAACGAAGACGGCGCGCTGCTGCAGCAGGCGCGGCGCGCCGCCGCCCACCTGCTGCGCGAGCACCCGCGCGCGGCCGAAGCGCACGTGCTGCGCTGGCTGGGCGCTCGTACCGATTACCTCAAGGCCTGACCTCGGGTATCGTTGCGCCCATCCACCCGCCGCCATGACGCTCACCGAACTCCGCTACATCGTCGCCGTCGCGCGCGAAAAGCACTTCGGCCGCGCGGCCGAAGCCTGCTTCGTCTCGCAGCCGACGCTCAGCGTGGCGATCAAGAAGCTGGAGGAGGAGCTGGACGTCAAGCTCTTCGAGCGCGGCGCCAACGAGGTGAGCGTCACGCCGCTGGGCGAGGCCATCGTGCGCCAGGCGCAGGCCGTGATCGAGCAGGCCCAGGCGATCAAGGAAATCGCCAAGCGCGGCAAGGACCCGCTCAACGGGCCTTTGAAGCTGGGCATCATCTACACGATCGGCCCCTACCTGCTGCCCGAGCTGGTGAAGCATGCGATCGAGAAGACGCCGCAGATGCCGCTGATGCTGCAGGAGAACTTCACGGTCAAGCTGCTGGAGATGCTGCGCACCGGCGAGCTCGACTGCGCCATCATGGCCGAGCCCTTTCCCGACGCAGGGCTGGCGATCGCGCCGCTGTACGACGAGCCTTTCATGGTGGCCGTGCCGCGCCAGCACCCGCTGGCTGCGCGCAAGAGCATCAGCTCCGAAGAGCTGAAGAAAGAAACGATGCTGCTGCTGGGCACCGGGCACTGCTTCCGCGACCATGTGCTCGAGGTCTGCCCCGAGTTCGCGCGCTTCGCCAGCGACGCCGACGGCATCCGCAAGAGCTTCGAAGGCTCCTCGCTCGAGACCATCAAGCACATGGTGGCCTCGGGCATGGGCGTGACCGTGGTGCCAATGCTCTCGGTGCCGCGCGAGCCCGGCCCGCTGGTGCAGTACATCCCGTTCAGCGCGCCGGTGCCCAGCCGGCGCGTGGTGCTGGCGTGGCGGCGCACCTTCACCCGCTACGAAGCGATCGCGGCGCTGCGCAATGCGGTGTATGCGTGCAAGCTCGACGGGGTGACGCGGCTGAGCGAGTGAATCCGGATCAGCCGGGCTTTGGATCCGGAATAGCCAGGACTCGAGTCCGAATCAACCGGCGCTTGAATCCGGCACCCGCTTCGGAGCGGCGGCGCTTCCCTTGCGCAGCCGATGGGCGGATATCTATCAATCGCTTAGCAAATCTCGATTAGACGGCTCTATCGCCAACCCCCACACTCCGGGCATCCCTCTTCGACGGAGCGCCCGATGTCCCACCCCACCCGCCTCACCACCGCCTCCGGCATCCCGGTGGCCGACAACCAGAACTCGTTGTCCGCCGGCCCACGCGGCCCATTGCTGCTGCAGGACTTCCACCTGATCGAGAAGCTGCAGCATTTCAACCGCGAGCGCATTCCCGAGCGCGTGGTGCACGCCAAGGGCTCGGGCGCCTACGGCGCGTTCACGGTCACGCACGACATCACGCGCTACACGAAGGCGAGACTCCTCGAGCGTATCGGCAAGACCACCGAGGTGTTCGTGCGCTTTTCCACCGTGGGCGGCGAGCGCGGCTCGGCCGATACCGAACGCGACCCGCGCGGCTTCGCGGTCCGCTTCTACACCGAAGAGGGCAACTGGGACCTGGCGGGCAACAACACGCCGATGTTCTTCATCAAGGACCCGATCAAGTTCCCCGACTTCGTGCACACGCAAAAGCGCGACCCGAAATCCAACCTGAAGTCGCCGGCGATGATGTGGGACTTCTGGAGCCGCGCGCCCGAGAGCCTGCACCAGGTGACCATGCTGTTCTCCGACCGCGGCACGCCCGACGGCTACCGCCACATGGACGGCTTCGGCAGCCACACCTTCAGCCTGGTCAACGCAGCGGGCGAGCGCGTGTGGGTGAAGTGGCATTTCAAGACGCAGCAGGGCATCAGGAACCTGTCGGCCGCCGAGGCCGCCCGCCTGGCCGGCACCGACCCCGACCACGCACAGCGCGACCTGTTCGAGGCCATCGCGCGCGGCGACTTCCCGCGCTGGACGGCATACGTCCAGGTGATGGCCGAGGACCAGCGCATCGCCTGGGAGCAGCGCACCGGCTGGGATGCCTTCGACCTCACCAAGGTCTGGCCGCACGCCGACTTCCCGCGCCTGCCGGTGGGCGTGCTGGAGCTCAACCGCAACCCCGACAACTACCACGCCGAGGTGGAGCAGGCCGCGTTCTCGCCGGCCAACGTGGTGCCGGGCTTGGGCTTGAGCCCCGACAAGATGCTGCAGGGGCGCCTGTTCGCCTACCACGACGCGCAGCTGTACCGCGTGGGCACCAACCATCAGCAGCTGCCGGTGAACCGGCCGCGCTGCCCCTTGCACCACCAGCAGCGCGACGGCAGCATGGCCTTCGACAACGGCGGCGCGGCGCCGAACTACACGCCAGTGCAGGCACCACGGGCGGCCCCCGGCGGCTTTGGGCATGGCGACGCCGGCTGGCCGGTGCAAGGCGTGGCCGGGCGGTACGACCCGCGGGCCCAGGACGACCCGTACACGCAGGCCGGCAACCTGTACCGCCTGCTGCCGCCCCAGGAGAAGCAGAACCTGGTGGACAACATCGCCGGCGCGATGCGCAGCGTGCCGGCCGAGATCATCCAGCGCCAGCTGGCCCACTTCGACCGCGCCGACCCGGGCTATGGCACCGGGGTGCGGGCGGCGCTGGCGCGCTTCGGCGTGACGGCGCCGGCATGACGGGCCGCGCCCGGCTCGCCACAAGGCATGGCGGGGCCCGGCGCTTGCCGCTACAGTGGTCCGGTTCCCCAGGAGGCTCCCAGCATGGACAAGACCCCCATCAACATCGGCATCTCCGCCGACGACCGCGCCGCCATCGCCCAGGGACTGAGCAAGCTGCTGGCCGATACCTACACGCTCTACCTCACGACCCACAACTTCCACTGGAACGTGACGGGCCCGATGTTCAACACGCTGCACACCATGTTCATGCAGCAGTACACCGAGCTGTGGAACGCGGTGGACCCGATCGCCGAGCGCATCCGCTCGCTGGGCCACGCGGCCCCTGGCTCGTACCAGCAGTTCGGCAGCCTGAGCTCGCTGAAGGACGCACCGGCCACGCCGCCGAAGGCGATGGAGATGGTGCGCATCCTGGTCGAGGGCCACGAGGCCGTGGCGCGCACGGCGCGCGGCGTGTTCCCCGCGGCCGACAAGGCCGACGACCAGCCCACTGCCGACCTGCTGACGCAGCGGCTCGACGTGCACGAAAAAACCGCCTGGATGTTGCGCAGCCTGCTCGACGAGTGACGGACGCAGCCTCCAGCATGAAGGTCGCCATCCTCACCTTCGACGGCTTCAACGAGCTCGATTCCTTCATCGCGCTGGGCCTGATCAACCGGTTGCGCACCGAAGGCTGGAGCGCCGAACTCGCCTGCCCGGCGGCGCAGGTCACGTCGATGAACGGCGTGACCGTCACCGCGCAGCAGCCGCTGGAGTTCGCCAACGATGCCGATGCGGTGATCTTCGGCAGCGGCATCTACACCCGCGCCATCGCCGAGAACAGCGCCTTGCTCGACCGGCTGCAGCTCGACCCGCTGCGCCAGCTGATCGGCGGGCAGTGCTCGGGCACGCTGCTGATGGCGCGGCTGGGCCTGCTGGGCACCATGCCCGCCTGCACCGACAGCACCACCAAGCCTTGGGTGGTGGAAGCCGGCGTGCTCGTGCTCGACGAGCCCTTCCACGCACGCGGCCCGGTCGCCACCGCCGGCGGCTGCATGGCCTCGGTGTACCTGGCGGCCTGGCTGATGGCCAAGAAGGCAGGCTTCGAAACGGCCCGCAAGGCGCTGCACTACGTGGCGCCGGTGGGCCAGAAGGACGCCTACACCGACCAGGTGCTGGGCGTGGTCAAGCCCTTTATTGCGGACTAACGCCCTTCCAGCCGCCGCTTCAGCGCCGCCACCCCCGCGGCCGCGCGCCGCCGCAGCACCCGGCGCGCCAGCGGCAGCAGCAGCCAGCGCACCGCCGGGCTGCCGCTGCGGCTGAACATGCGGAACGTGAACTCGCAGGCCTGGTCGCCGTGGGCCGCGAAGCCCAGCTCCATGCGCGGCAGCAGCGGCGTGAGGCGTCCTTCGGTGACGAAGCGCGTGGCCGGCTGGGCCTCACGCACCGTGATCATCACCTTGCGCTCGCCACGCAAGGGTACGTTCACCCGCTCCAAGTACTGCTTGCCCACCGCAGCCGGCGCTAGCGCATCGGCCGACTCCACACCCAGCACTTCGGGGAACCACTCCCCGAAGCGTTCCAGATCGGTGGCGTACTCGAACACCGCCGGCACGGGGCGGGCAATGACGACGCGTTGCTCGGCGAGCAGGTGCATGACGAGGGTCTCCCGTTGTTTCGCACGACCGTGCGGTGGAGCCGGAGTGTCCGCCATCGCGCCGATTCCTGCAGCGGCTGCCGCGCACGCCGGCGGGGATAATGCCCGGCTCCGTTGTCCCGCCGCCACGCATGTCCGCCGACATTCCCACCCAGGTGCGCCGCCGCCGCACCTTCGCGATCATTTCCCACCCCGACGCGGGCAAGACCACGCTCACCGAGAAGCTGCTGCTGTTCTCCGGCGCGATCCAGATCGCCGGCAGCGTGAAGGCGCGCAAGGCTTCGCGCCACGCCACCAGCGACTGGATGGAAATCGAAAAGCAGCGCGGCATCTCGGTGGCCTCGTCGGTGATGCAGATGGAATACCGCGACTGCGTGATCAACCTGCTCGACACGCCCGGCCACCAGGACTTCTCCGAAGACACCTACCGCGTGCTCACCGCCGTGGACGCCGCGCTGATGGTGATCGACGCGGCCAACGGCGTGGAGCCGCAGACGCGGCGCCTGCTGCAGGTGTGCCGGGCGCGCAACACGCCCATCCTCACCTTCGTGAACAAGATGGACCGCGAGGTGCAGGAGCCGCTGGCGCTGATGGACGAGATCGAGCGCGAGCTGGGCATGAGCGTGGTGCCCTTCACCTGGCCGGTGGGCATGGGCAAGGTGTTCCACGGCGTGCTGGATCTGCGCGAAGAGCGCATGCGCGTGTTCAGCCCCGGTGAAGACCGCGCGCACGACGCCGACGAGATGCTGCAGGGCCTGGACAACCCGGTCTACGCGCAGCGCTTCGGCACGCAGTACGAGCAGGCGCGCAACGAGATCGAGCTGGTGCAGGAGGCCTCGCCCGCCTTCGACGAGGCCGAGTTCCTGGCCGGCCGGCAGACGCCCATGTTCTTCGGCTCGGCGATCAACAACTTCGGCGTGCGCGAGGTGCTCGACGCGCTGGTCGACCTGGCGCCGCCGCCCGGCGCGCGGCCCGCGATCCAGCGCGAGGTGCAGCCCGAAGAAGGCAAGTTCAGCGGCGTGGTGTTCAAGATCCAGGCCAACATGGACCCGGCCCACCGCGACCGCATCGCCTTCGTGCGCGTGGCCTCCGGCCACTTCGAGCGCGGCATGCGGCTGAAGGTGGTGCGCTCGGGCAAGGAGCTGCGCCCCAACACGGTGGTGAGCTTCCTGTCGCAGCGGCGCGAGCTGCTCGACGAGGCCTTTGCCGGCGACATCATCGGCATTCCCAACCATGGCGTGCTGCAGCTGGGCGACACGCTCACCGAAGGCGAGGCGCTGCAGTTCACCGGGCTGCCGTTCTTCGCGCCCGAGATGTTCCGCACCGTCGAGGTGGCCGACCCGCTGAAGACCAAGCAGCTCAAGGCCGGCCTCACGCAGCTGGGCGAGGAAGGCGCGATCCAGGTGTTCCGCCCGGTGGCCGGCTCGGTGCTGCTGCTGGGCGCGGTGGGCCAGCTGCAGTTCGAGGTGGTGGCGCACCGGCTGGAGCACGAATACGGCGTGAAGGCCCGCATCCAGCCCAGCCGCTTCCAGATTGCGCGCTGGGTGACCTGCGACGACCCCAAGGAGCTGCAACGCTTCATCGACGCCAACGCGCACCGCGTGGCCTACGACGCGGTGGACGCGCCCACCTTGCTGGTGGAATACGCGCCCGAGCTGCGCGCGGTCGAAAGCAACTGGCCGAAGATCAGGTTCCACGCGCTGCGCGAGCACGCGGGGCTGGTGTTCCAGCAGCGCATGGGCTGATCTCGCCCATGGCCTGCGGCGTCCGCATAATCCTGGCCCTGTGAGCACCGACACGGCACCGGCGCCCAGCCGCCTGCAGCTTTACCTCAACCTGATCCGGTGGGACCGCCCCGCCGGCTGGCTGCTGCTGCTGTGGCCCACGCTGTCGGCGCTGTGGCTGGCCGCGCGCGGCTTCCCGGGCTGGCATCTGCTGGCCGTGTTCACGCTCGGCACGGTCCTGATGCGCAGCGCCGGCTGTTGCGTGAACGACGTGGCCGACCGTGAGTTCGACCGCCACGTCAAGCGCACGGCGCAGCGGCCGGTGACCAGCGGGCTGGTGTCGGTGAAAGAAGCGCTGGGCCTGGGCGCCGCGCTGGCGCTGGCGGCTTTCGGCCTCGTGCTGACCACCAACGCGCTCACGATCCAGATGTCGTTCGCCGCGCTGGCGGTGGCGATCGCCTATCCGTTCACCAAGCGCTTTCTGTCGATGCCGCAGGCGGTGCTGGGCGTGGCCTTCAGCTTCGGCATCCCGATGGCGTTCGCGGCAGTGCAGGGCCGCGTGCCGGCGCTGGCCTGGTGGCTGCTCATCGGCAACCTGTTCTGGGTGCTGGCCTACGACACCGAGTACGCGATGGTCGACCGCGACGACGACATCCGCATCGGCATCAAGACCTCGGCGCTCACGCTGGGCCGCTTCGACGTGGCGGCGGTGATGGGCTTTTACGGCGTGTTCTTCGCGAGCTGGCTCGCGCTCGGTCTGTCGCAGGGCCTGCGCTGGCCTTTCGTGCTCGGGCTGGCCGCCGGCATCACGCAGGCGGTGTGGCACTACGCGCTGATCCGCACGCGCAGCCGCGAGGGCTGCTTCCGGGCCTTCCGCGCCAACCACTGGGTGGGCTTCGCCATGTTCGTCGGCATCGCGGCCGACTTCGCCGTGCACTGGAAACCCTGAGCCGCCGCCTTCAGGCAGCGCCGAACTCGTCCCCCAGCTCCTTGGCACGCTGCTGTGCTGCCTTGAGCGCCTTCACGAAGGCGGGCTTCACGCCCTCGGCCTCCAGCACGGTCAGCGCCGCATGCGTGGTGCCGCCCTTGGAGGTGACGCGCTCGCGCAGCACCGACGGCGCGTCGGCCGACGCTTCAGCCAGCGCGGCAGCACCGGCCACCGTGGCCAGCGCCAGTCCGCGGCCCTGAGCCTCGCTCAGTCCCATCTCCACGGCGGCCTGCATCATCGCCTCGACCACGTAGAACACATACGCCGGCCCGGAGCCCGACAGCGCGGTCACCGCGTCGAGGTCCTGCTCCTGCCCGACCCAGCAGGTGCTGCCGGTGGGCCGCAACACCTCTTCGACCAGCGCGCGGTCGGCGGCGCTGACGGCCGGCCGAGCAAACAGACCGGAGATGCCGCGCCCGATGAGCGCCGGCGTGTTGGGCATCGCACGCACCACACGCGCGCTGCCAGTGGCCTGCGCGATCGCGTCGCTGCGGATGCCCGCCATCACGCTCAGCTGCAGCGCCTGCGACACGAATGCAGCGCATGGCGCGGCCGCCGCGCGGAAGCTCTGCGGCTTGACCGCCCACACCACCAGCTGCGCCTGCGCCAGCGAGCCGTCGGCCACCGGCAGCGTGCGCACGCCGTACTGCCGCTGCAGCGTCTCGCGCTGCGCCTCGTTGGGCTCGACCACCACGATGCACTGCGGGTTGCGGCCGGCCTTGACCAGACCGCCGACGATGGCGCTGGCCATGTTGCCGCCGCCGATGAAGACGGTGAGGGAAGCGTTCATCCGGGCAAGTGTATTTGCGAGGAAACCCTGAGCCGCCATGAGCGGCAACGACAGCCCTTATGCAAAGGTCGCATGGGGCTCCGAGACAAATTCGGCGGCGAGGCGCCTACAGTGCGCGCCACGCAGCGTCGCAATGCTCACGAGGCGGCGCGACGATCGATTCGAAACACCGAAAGGCATGCCATGAGCAGCTCCTTGTCCTATGTGAACCCCACGCCCGACAGCCCGTGGGGCACCTACCTGATGCAGGTGGACCGCGTCACCCCGTACCTGGGCCGCCTGGCCCGCTGGGTCGAGACCTTGAAGCGCCCCAAGCGCACCCTGATCGTCGACGTGCCGATCGAGATGGACGACGGCTCGGTGGCCCATTTCGAAGGCTTCCGCGTGCAGCACAACCTGTCGCGCGGCCCGGGCAAGGGCGGCGTGCGCTACCACCCCGACGTGACGCTGGAAGAGGTGATGGCGCTGGCGGCGTGGATGACGGTGAAGAACGCGGCCGTCAACCTGCCCTACGGCGGCGCCAAGGGCGGCATCCGTGTCGACCCGAAGAAGCTGTCGCTGAAGGAGCTGGAGCGCATGACGCGCCGCTACACCAGCGAGATCGGCATCATCATCGGCCCGCACCAGGACATCCCGGCGCCGGACGTGAACACCAACGCGCAGATCATGGCGTGGATGATGGACACGTACTCGATGAACGTGGGCGCCACCGCCAGTGGCGTGGTCACCGGCAAGCCCATCCACCTCGGCGGCTCGCTCGGCCGCGTCAAGGCCACCGGCCGCGGCGTGTTCGTCACCGGCCGCGAGGCCGCGCGCCGGCTCGGCCTGGCGCTCGACGGGGCGCGCGTCGCGGTGCAGGGCTTCGGCAACGTGGGCTCGGCCGCGGCGGAGCTGTTCGCCGGCGCGGGCGCCAAGATCGTGGCCGTGCAGGACCACACCGGCACCTTGCTCAACACGCGCGGCTTCGACATGGCCGACCTGATGGCGCATGTGCGCAACACCGGCGGCGTGGGCGGCTTCCCCGGCGGCGACACGATCGGCAACGAGTCGTTCTGGGACATCGACTGCGAGATCATGATCCCCGCCGCGCTGGAAGGCCAGATCACGGCCGAGCGCGCCAACAGGCTCAAGGCCAAGCTGGTGCTCGAAGGCGCCAACGGCCCCACGGTGCCCACGGCCGACGACATCCTGGCCGAGCGCGGCGTGCTGGTGGTGCCCGACGTGATCTGCAACGCCGGCGGCGTGACCGTGTCGTACTTCGAGTGGGTGCAGGACTTCTCCAGCTTCTTCTGGAGCGAGGACGAGATCAACCTGCGGCTCGACAAGATCATGGTGGACGCGCTCAAGCACATCTGGAACACCGCCGACAAGCACAAGATCACGCTGCGCACCGCCACCTTCGCGGTGGCCTGCGAGCGCATCCTGATGGCGCGCGAAGAGCGCGGGTTGTACCCTTGAGCCCCCGGCCGCTAGGGCGGCCGCCCCCGAGGGGGCTGCAATCCGCGACCGGGAAACCCGGATCGCGGATTGGGCGCTATGTGCGATCGCCCCTGGCCGCTGTCGCGGCCTGTCCCAGGGGGACTCCCCGCCCCTTGGGGGCGGGTTGGGGTGGGGCTGCATTGCACCCCTTGGGGATGAGCTTGCTCATCCCCTGGCCGCTGCCGCGGCCTGTCCCAGGGGGACTCCCGCCCCTTGGGGGCGGGTTGGGGTGGGGCCGCATTGCACCCCTTGGGGATGCGCTTGCTCATCCCCTGGCCGCTGCCGCGGCCTGTCCCAGGGGGACTCCCGCCCCGTGGGGGCGGGTTGGGGTGGGGCTCCATGTCACCCCCTTGGGGATGCGCTTGCGCGTCCCCTG
>JBFLWE010000051.1:0-42964 GCA_040758375.1 Pseudomonadota bacterium | reverse complement strand
ATGCGCTTCGGTGGCGCGGCCTTCGTGCTGTGGTGCGCGCTGCAGGCCGCGCGCCGTGCCTGGCGCGGCGGCGCCGGCTTGCGGCAGGCCCCGGGCGCGCACGGCTGGGGGGCCGCGCTGTCGGCCACCGCCGCGCTCACCTGGCTCAACCCGCACGTCTATCTCGACACCGTGGTGCTGCTGGGCGCGGTGGGCGCGCAGCAGCCCGCGGCGCTGCGCGGCTGGTTCGCCGCCGGCGCGGGCATGGCCTCGCTGATGTGGTTCTCGCTGCTGGGCTTCGGCGCGTCGGCGCTCGCGCCGCGGCTGGCCAGCCCGCGCACCTGGCGCGCCATCGACGCCGGCGTGGCACTGGTGATGGGTTTCGTCGGCTTGCAGCTGCTGCTGCGGCCTCTTTGAAAGGAAGCAACGCATGAAAGTCATCGTCCTGGGCGCCGGCATCGTCGGCGTGAGCACCGCCTGGTACCTGCTCGAACAGGGGCACGAAGTGACGGTGGTGGACCGGCAGGCCGATGCCGCCCTGGAGACCAGCTTCGCCAACGGCGCGCAGATCTCGGTGAGCTTCTGCGAGCCCTGGGCCAATGCGGCGGCGCCTTTCAAGGTGGCCAAGTGGCTGCTGCGCGACGACTCGCCGCTGCTGTTCCGCCCCAAGCTCGACCCGCAGCAGTGGAAGTGGGGCCTGAGCTTCCTCGGCCAGTGCAACGACGCGGCCTTCGAGCGCAACGTGCAGCAGCTGGTGGCGCTGGGCCGCTACAGCCATGAGTCGCTGAAGGCGCTGGTGGCGCAGACCGGCATCGAATACCACCGCCTCGAACGCGGCATCCTGCACTTCTTCAGCAGCGCAGCCGATTTCGAAGCCGGCGCCGAGGCGGCCGAGATCATGCGCAAGCACGGGGTCGACCGCCGCGTGCTGAGCCGCGAAGAGGTGCTCAAGGTCGAGCCGGCGCTCGCCAGCTTTGCGCCGCACATCCACGGCGGCACCTACACCCCCAGCGACGAGTCGGGCGACGCGCGCGTGTTCACCCAGCAGCTGGCCCAGCGCTGCGCGGCGCGCGGCGCGGTGTTCCTGTTCGAGCACGACGTGCTCGGCTTCGAGAGCGCCGGCGGGCGCGTGACCGGCGTGCAAGTGGGCAGCCAGATGACCGGACGACGCCGCACGCTGGTGGCCGACCAGTACGTGGCGGCGATGGGCAGCTTCACCGCGCCCTTGCTGCGGCCGCTGGGCATTGCGCTCAACATCTATCCGGCCAAGGGCTATTCGGCCACGATGCGCCTGAAGGCCCCCGAACGCGCCAGCGTGGTGAGCATGATCGACGACGGACGCAAGATCGCGATCTCGCGCCTGGGCGATTTCATCCGCGTGGCCGGCACCGCCGAGCTGGCCGGCTACGACACGCGCCTGGACACGGCCACCGCCAAGGTGCGCTGCCGGGCGCTGGTGCAGCGCTACGAGGAGCTGTTCCCCGGCGTGGCCGACACCTCCGAGCCCAACTTCTGGGCCGGCCTGCGGCCCAGCACCCCGACCAACATCCCCTACATCGGGCGCAGCAAGCTGGCCAACCTGTGGGTGAACGCCGGCCACGGCACGCTGGGCTGGACCCACGGCGCCGGCTCCGGCCGGGCGCTGGCCGAGCTGATGAGCGGCCAGCGGCCGGCGCTGCAGTTCGGCTTCCATGGCGACGTGAGCACGGGCCTCGTGCGCCGCGCTGCGATGGCCACGAGCTGAGTGCCGCCATGGTCTTCGGTACCACGAAGGACGCAAAGCACATCAAGAACGCCAAGAAGAAGGGAAAGTCTTTGCGGCCTTGGTCCTCTTTGCGTTCTTCGCGGTAAGACAGGCCTCTCGCTACAATCCCCGCCCCTTTTCACATCCCCGCCGGGCCCGCCGCCTTCACAGGCCGCGGGCCTGCTTGCCTTTGCCATGACCGCTTCCTTCTGCGCCATTGACTTCGGCACATCCAACTCGGCGATTGCTGTGCCCTCGGCGCAGGGCGTCTCATTGGTCGAGCTGGAACCGGGCCACCGCACCATGCCGACCGCCGTGTTCTACGCGGTCGAGGGCGTGCAAGCGCACGAGGAGCTGCCGCGCTCCTACGGCCGCGCCGCGCTGGCCGCCTATGTCGACGGCGTGGACGGCCGCCTGATGCGCTCGATGAAAAGCGTGCTCGGCTCCGCGCTGGTCGAGCAGAGCACCGACGTGGGCGCCGGCCGCGCGGTGCGCTACCTCGACGTGATCGCCGGCTACCTGCGCCACCTGAAGCAGCTGGCCGAGCGAGAAGCCGGCACCGAGCTGCGGCGCGCGGTGCTGGGCCGGCCGGTGTTCTTCGTCGACGACGACCCGGCGCGCGACACGCAAGCCCAGGCGGCGCTGGAGACGGCCGCGCGCGCGGTGGGCTTCGGCGAGATCGCCTTCCAGTACGAGCCGATCGCCGCCGCGCTCGACTTCGAGCAGCAGGCGACCACCGAGCAGCGCGTGCTGGTGGCCGACATTGGCGGCGGCACCTCCGACTTCTCGATCGTGCGCGTGGGGCCCGAGCGCCGGCGGCGCGCCGAGCGCAAGGACGACATCCTGGCCAACCACGGCGTGCACATCGCCGGCACCGACTTCGACCGCCGCGTCGAGCTGGCCGCGATCCTGCCCACCTGCGGCTACTGCGCGCACGGGCCGCGCCAGGGCAGCCAGCCGCCGCGCGAGGTGCCCAGCCGGGTGTACTTCGACCTGGCCACCTGGCACCTGATCAACACGGTGTACGCGCCGGCGCGCGTGGCCGAGCTGCAGCGCCTGCGCCCGTTCTATGCCGACGCGCGCCTGCACGCACGGCTGATGCGCGTGGCGCAGCAGCGGCTGGGCCATGCGCTGATCGCGCTGGCCGAAGACGCCAAGATCGCGGTGGCCGAAGGCGGCTCGACCACCATCGACCTGCGCCAGGTCGAGCCCGGCCTCGCGGTGCCGCTGGCCGAGCGCGAGGCCACCCAGGCGGTCGAGGCCGACCTGCAGCGCATCGTCGAAGCCGCCGACGAGACCTTGAAGCAGGCCGGTTTGCAGCCGCAGCAGCTGGATGCGCTGTACTTCACCGGCGGCTCCACCGGCTTTCAGCCGCTGACCGCGCGCATCGCGGCGCGTTTCCCCGCGGCACGGGTGCAGCGCGGCGACCGCTTCGCCAGCGTGGCCCAGGGCCTGGGCGTGCACGCTGCGCGGCACTTCGGCTAGGACAGGCCGCGCGGTGGCCAGGCGCGCATGTGCGCTGCGCCCGCTTCGCGATCCGGGTCTCAATACCTCCCGGTGGCCTTGTAGCGCTCGACCGCCTTCTTCAGGTCGGTGTACTCGGCGCAGGGCAGGAAACACAGCTTGTCCAGCACGGCCAGGCGGGCCTCGGCCTTGGCGAGCTCGCCTTTCATCAGGTACAGCTCGCCGGAATATTCCAGCGCGCCGCGGTGCTGCGGGTTCAGGCGCAAGGCCTCGTCGTAGTAGCGCTCGGCCGCGGCCAGGTCGGGTGTCTTGCGCTTGCGCATCGAGTAGCCCATCAGGTTGTTCCAGTCGGCGTTGTCGCGCGCGTCGAGGCGCTGCAGCGCCTCGATGGCGGCCGTCCAGCGCTCGGCTTCCAGGTGCGCGCGCACCTCGGCCAGCGGGTCGGCGGCGGCGGGCGGGCCCGAATCGGCGGCACCGGCGGCCAGCGGCGCCGCGGCGATCAGCAGGGCCAGCAGCCACGGGGCGGCGGGAGCGGCGAGGCGTTTCTTCGTCATGGTCATTTCCTGAGGGGTGTTCGGGTTGAAGGGCGGCGGCTTCGCGCCGCCTGCCCACACCTACGGAGCGACCCGCCGGCGGGATGCAGCGCTCACCACAGCTTGACGCAGGGGCCGCTGACGATGAAGTGCCCTGGCCCCGGGCCCGGCGGCGGCAGGGCCTGGCCTTCGGGCTCGAGCCGCACGCCCAGCCGCGACACCTTGGCGAACAGCGCCTCGGCGCTGTCCTGCAGCGTCAGCTGCACCTTGCCGCCGGGCGGCACGGTGCCCACCGCAAACGGCGGCCGGCCGTCGGACGGCAGCGCCCACAAGCGCGCCACCTGGCCCGGCGGCACCACGAGGGGCTGCAGCAGCTTCAGCGACAGGCGCTGCCCGTGGCGGGTGGCGCTGGCCAGCAGCACCGGCTGGCCGGCGCCATCGCTGAGCAGCCCCACGTAGCTGGCAGGCAGCGTCTCGGGATCGGCCGGCGCGCGGGCCAGCCACTGCGGCTGCAGCTGCAGGACCAGCACGCTCAGCAGCACGCCGGCCACCGCGCCGCCCAGCGAGGGGAATCCCCAGCGCCAGAAGCGGCCGCGCGTGCGCCCGGCCCTGGCGGCCGCCGGGGCCGGGCCGAACAAGCGGTCTTCCAGCCCGCGCCACAACGCGGCCGAAGGCTGTATCGCCGGCACCGCCGGCGCCAGGTGGCCCAGCCGCTGCTGCCAGGCCGCCACCGCGTGCGCGACGGGCGGCGAGCCGGCGAGCAGCGTCTCGAAGCGGCGGCGTGCGCCGCCGTGCAGCGTGCCCAGCGCGTACTCGCGCGCCAGCAGCTCGATGGCCTGGGGCGTGAGCTTCATGCCGCCAGCCCTGCCGCGGCCAGGCAGTCCTTCAGCCGCGCCAGGCCGCGCCGCACCCAGGCCTTGGCCGTGCCCAGCGGGGCCCCCAGCCGCTCGGCGATCTCGCTGTGCATCAGGCCCTGGTAGTAGGCCAGCGCCAGGGCCTGGCGCTGCTGCGCCGAGAGCTGGCCCATGCAGCCGTCGAGCTGGAGCCGCTGGATGCTGGCGTCCAGCAGCGACTGCGGCTCGCCGGCACCTTCGGCTGCGCCGGCCAGCGACTCGGCGCCCTCGTCGGGCAAGGGCACCGTGGTCGCGCGCTCGCTGGCACTGGAGCGCAGCGCGTCGATCGCCTTGTTGCGCACGATGTTGATCAGCCAGGTCATCGGCGTGGCGATGCCGGGCCGGTAGCTGCCCGCGGCATGCCACACGTTGAGGTAGGCGTCGTGCAGCACCTCCTCGCCGCGCGCCGGGCTGCCCACGACGCGCGCGGCCAGGCCGAGCAGGTGGGCGCTGGTCAGGCGGTAGAGCTGCTCGAACGCGGTGCGGTCCTTCAGCGCGATGCGCGCCAGCAAGGCGCCCAGGTCGTTGGGCTGTGGGGGCATGGGGTCGGGGCGTGCGGTTTAGCGCCGGCGGCGCGGGGTGGCCGATGACTTACGCGGCGGCGGCCCGGCGCGACGCACCGGCGGCGCGGCTTTTTTCTTCAGCGGGCGCGACACGTCGGCCAGCAGCAGCGTGCTGCGCACCAGCCCTTCGACCGCTTCGGCCAGCGCCTGCGGCGGCTCCAGCGTCTCGATCTCGGCGATCAGCGCGTCGGCGTCTTCCAGGTCCTCGGGGTCGAGGTGCATGTACAGCGTGGCCAACGGCTCCAACAGCTCGGGGTCGTGCAGCTCCATCAGCGCCGGGAAGTGGGCGCAGGCGGTCGCGAAGCCGGCCACCCAGGGCATCACCGTCTCCGACGGGCTGGCGGCTTCGTCGAGCTCGTACACCCAGGGGTCGAACCAGGTGCGCTGCTCGATCGCGGCATCCAGCTCGGCATGGCGGCGCAGCACCAGCTCGCGCAGCGGGCCCAGCTCGGTGCCCGGCGGCGGCGTGCGGCCCTCGATGTCGAGGAGGGGCGGGAACCAGTCGCCCTCGGCCACGCGCCGGGGCTGCAGCAGCACGCCGCACAGGTAGCCGTCGAGCATGGTCACGTCCAGCGGCTCCAGCGGCGCGGGCAGCGCGTCGAGCAGCGCCTGCAGGCGCTCGAGGTCTTGTTCGCCAAGGGGGGCAGCACTCATGACGGCCGATTGTGGCGCTGGGCAAGGCGAATGGGCGCTCCCTATGATCGCGGGATGCGACGACATCTGCTCTTTCTTGTCGCCAGCACGCGGCTGCCCGGCGTGCAGGGCAACACCGAAACCCTGGCTCGCAACGCCGCATGAGGCTGCTCGACGCGCAGGCCACCGCGGCGGCCCTGCCCTGGCAGCCGTTGATGGCGGCCATCGAGTCGCTGCTGGCCGCTCAGCAGCGCGGCGAGGTGCAGGTGCCCGAACGGTCGGTGCACACGATCGGCCCGCACACCCACTGGTTCCTGATGCCGGCCTGGCGCACCGGCAGCGACGGCGCGCTGGCGATCGCCAAGCTCATCACCTACAACCCGCACAACCCGGCGCGCGGGCTGCCGGCCATCCTGGGCGACGTGCTGGTGCTCAAGGCCGACACCGGCGAGCGCCTCGCCTTGCTCGACGGCCCCACCGTGACCGCCCGGCGCACGGCCGCGGTGACGGCGGTGGCGGCGCGGCACCTGGCGCGCGAACCCGGCGGGCCGCTGCTGATGTTCGGCGCCGGCGCGCAAGCAGGCGCCCACTTGGAGGTGTTTCGCGAGGTCTTCGGCGTGCGCGAGCTGTGGCTGCGCAGCCGGGGGGCCGAAGGCGCCCAGCGCCTGCTCGCCCGCGCACGGGCGCTGGGCCTGCAGGCGCACATGGCCGACGACCTGCAGGCGGCGTTGCAGCGCTGCCCGCTGGTGGTCACCGCCACGCCGGCAGCCGAGGTCTGCCTGCACTCACTGCCGCGCGACGACGCGTTCGTGGCGGCGGTGGGCGCCTTCACGCCCACCATGGCCGAGCTGGCGCCGGCGGTCGTGCGGCACCTTGCCGGGCACGGCCGCGTCGTGCTGGACACGGCTGCGGCGCGCCACGAGGCCGGCGACCTGCTGCAGGCGGGGCTGGCGGTGCGGGCCCTGCCGACGCTGGGCGAGGTGCTCGCGGCTGGGGCGCCACGGCCGCAGGCCACCCTGTTCAAGAGCTGTGGTTCCGCGCTGTGGGACCTGGCGGCGGCGTACGGCCTCGCCCGATAGCGCGGGCGGACCTAGCAGCCGCCATGCCCGAAACCGGCGCCGTGTTCCCTCGTTCTGGGGATGGCCGCGCCGACCGGCCAAACCTAGAGTCGGCCGGAACTGACGCTTTCGCGGCGCCGCTCCCGCCGGCGCCGCACCCGGTCCCAACGACGTCCTTTCTGAGGACTTGCGCGCCCACCCCCCACCGGGGTGGGCTTTTTTTCGGGGTTCGCCGGCAGACTCATTGGTGCACCCTTCGGCCTGCGGCCTGTGCCGCCAAGCGGGAGCGAGCCCCTTCGGGCGGCCGGGCGGAGCTCACGCCGGCAACCCGAAGCCTTCTTTCAACGCCTCGCGCAAGTAGCCCACGAAGGCCTGCACCGCGCGCGGCACGTGCGGGCTGTAGGGCCGCACCGCAAAGAGCTGCTCGCCGAAGGCGCCCACCGGTTGCCAGTCGGGCAGCACGGTGACCAGCTTGCGCGATTGCAGGCCGGACTGCGCGCTGAAGTCGGGCAGCAGCGCGATGCCCAGCCCGTCTTGCGCGGCCTCGCGCAAGGCCTCGCTGTTGTTGGCGGCGAACGGGCCCTTCACCGGCACGGTGTGCTTGTCGCCCTGGGCCTTGCCGCGGCGCACGAAGCTCCAGGCCGGCGTTTCCTGCGGGCGCAGGTAGTGCAGGCAGTCGTGCTGCGCCAGGTCCTGCGGCCGCTCGGGCGCGCCGCGGCGGCGCAGGTAGCCGCGGCTGGCGACCAGCACGCTTTGCGTGCGGCACAGCGTCCATGCCACGTGGGTGTCGGGTACCGCGGCGCTGTGGCGGATCGCGAGGTCGAAGCCCTCCTGCGCCAGCGAGCTGATGCGGTCGGACAGCTCCAGCTCGATGCGCACCTGCGGATGCGCGCGCAGGAACGCCGGCAGCCGCGGCACGATCTGCTGCCGCGCCAGCGCCACCGGCGCCGTGACGCGCAGCAGCCCGCGCGGCGCCGCGGCCAGGTCCTTCACGCCTTCGAAGCTGCGCGCGATCTGCTCGAAGGCGCCCTGCGTGGCGTCGACCAGCTGCTGCCCCGCCTCGGTGAGGCGCACGCTGCGCGTGGTGCGGCGCACCAGGGGCACGCCGGCGGCGCGCTCCAGCTCGGCGATGCGCTGGCTCATCGAGGCCTTGCTCACCCCCAGCCGCTGCGCGGCGGCGGTGTAGCTGCCCTGCTGGCCCAGCACGGTGAGCCAGTGCACATGGCTCCACAGAGCCTCGATCTTTCGGCTGTCCATCGGCGGATTGTTTGCCGATCTGAACAATGAATCCAGCACCGGCGCATTGGCACGGCGGCCTGCGCTGCCTAGACTGGCCCGCATCGACATCTGGAGACGACGCCATGGGTGCACCCGAAGCCTTCATCGACACCACCGAGGTGGGCCACTACATCGCCGGCCGCGGCGTGCCGGGCGCATCGGGCCGCCGGCAGGCGGTGTACAACCCGGCCACCGGCCAGGTGGCGCGCCAGGTGGCGCTGGCCAGCGCCGACGAGGTGAACGCCGCGGTGGCCGCCGCGAAAGCCGCCTTCCCCGCCTGGGCCGACACGCCGCCGATCCGGCGCGCGCGCGTGCTGAACAACTTTCTCGCGCTGCTCAACCAGCACAAGGACACGCTGGCGGCCATGATCACCAGCGAGCACGGCAAGGTGTTCACCGACGCGCAGGGCGAGGTGATGCGCGGGATCGACATCGTGGAGTTCGCGTGCGGCATACCGCAGCTGCTCAAGGGCGACTACACCGAGCAGGTGTCCACCGGCATCGACAACTGGACGCTGCGCCAGCCGCTGGGCGTGGTGGCGGGCATCACGCCGTTCAACTTCCCGTGCATGGTGCCGATGTGGATGTTCCCGATCGCCATCGCGGCGGGCAACACCTTCGTGCTCAAGCCCAGCGAGCGCGACCCCAGCCCGTCGCTGTTCATGGCCGGGCTGCTGCAGCAGGCCGGCCTGCCCGACGGCGTGTTCAACGTGGTGCAGGGCGACAAGCTGGCGGTGGACGCGCTGATCGAGCACCCCGACGTCAAGGCCTTGAGCTTCGTGGGCTCGACGCCGATCGCCCACTACATCTACGAGCGCGGCGCCCACTTCGGCAAACGCGTGCAGGCGCTGGGCGGCGCGAAGAACCACATGGTGGTGATGCCCGATGCCGACCTCGACCAGGCGGTCGATGCGCTGGTGGGCGCGGCCTACGGATCGGCCGGCGAGCGCTGCATGGCCATCAGCGTGGCGGTGCTGGTGGGCGACGTGGCCGACAAGATCGTGCCCAGGCTGGCCGAGCGCGCGAAGGCGCTGAAGATCCGCAACGGCATGGAGCTCGATGCCGAGATGGGCCCCATCGTCACCCGGCAGGCGCTCGACCGCATCGAGAGCTACATCGCGCTGGGCATCGAAGAAGGCGCCAAGCTGGTGGTCGATGGCCGCGGCCACAAGGTGCCGGGCCACGAGCAGGGCTTCTTCACCGGCGGCACGCTGTTCGACCACGTGACGCCGCAGATGCGCATCTACAAGGAAGAGATCTTCGGCCCGGTGCTCGCCTGCGTGCGCGCCAGGGACTTCGCCGAAGCGGTGCAGCTGGTCAACGACCACGAATACGGCAACGGCGTGGCCTGCTTCACCCGCGACGGCAACGTGGCGCGCGAGTTCGCGCGCCGCATCCAGGTGGGCATGGTGGGCATCAACGTGCCGATCCCGGTGCCGATGGCCTGGCAGGGCTTCGGCGGCTGGAAGCGCAGCCTGTTCGGCGACATGCACGCCTACGGCGAAGAGGGCGTGCGCTTCTACACCAAGCAGAAGTCGATCATGCAGCGCTGGCCGGAGAGCACGCCCAAGGGCGCCGAGTTCGTGATGCCGACCGCGAAATAAGGCCCACGGCCGGGCGACAGCTGCTCGAGGGGGCGACACCCGCGGACCGGAGAAGCCGGGTCTGCGGCGTCCTGCGGGTGGACGAGGTTCAGTTGCGCGAGACCAGGTGGCTCGACCAGTGCACAGTCTTGGGCGCGTTGTCCACGTGCACCGTGCGCCGCTGGGTGGCGCCCGCGAAGTCGGCCTCCACCGTGTAGCGCCCCGGCGGCAGCTTCACCATCAGCATCGGCCCCGCGTTGTCCACCGCCACCAGCTGCTTGCCGCCGTCGAGCACGCGCACCTGCTGCGCCACGCCGTAGGCGCCGTCGCGGCTGCTGAACACGATCTGCAGCGGAAACTCGGTCTGCAGCGCCTTCATCGCGTTGCGTTCCTCGTTGCCGGCGCCGCCATTGAGGAACTGCACGCCGCCCGACTCCTGCACGCGCAGCGCCGGCGTGGCGGTTACCGCGTCGATGTCGGCGGTGGGCGCCTGCGCCATCAGCGCAGTGGCGGCGACCAGGCTCAGAACCAGGGTGAGTGCGGCGGGGGTGTGCTTTTTCATGACCGTGCTCCGTGGGAAGCTGGTCCAAGCGTAGGCAGACCTGCCGCGGGCGTCTGTCGGCTTTTCGTGGCGCAGCGGGTGGGGCGTGACTGACGTCTGTCGGATTCCGCTGACCGGCCGATCAGCGGAACTGCCCGCTGAAGCGCTCCACCTTTTCCACGTTCAGACGCGTCACGAAGCCTGGCCCCGAATGGATGTGCTGTCCCGACGCGGCCTTGAGTGACAAGCCATAGCGCGCCATGCGCTCGTGCATCCTTTCGTTGGCATAGACCTTGAACTTCACCAGGTTCATGCTGGTGCCGACGGGCGAGCGCAGCTTTTCAGCCAGCAGCGCCACCGGCAAGTAGCCCTGCAGGTAGGGCTGCTGGTCGATCGCGAAGGCAATCTCGCCGTTGCGGATGGCCCGCGTGATGGGCATTGAAAGATCAAAGCTCACCAGCATTGGCTTGGTGCGCGCGCCCTTTGCGGCGCGCAGCGCCTGCAGCGCCGCGTGTGCCGACAGCGGCCCCAGCGCCAGCAGCGCGTCGACCTCGGGGTGCTGCTGCAGCGCTTGTGCGATGGTGGCCGCAAAGCCCCCGGTCGGACCGTCGAGTACTACCTCCACCGCGCCCGGTTGGCCCAGGCCCGAGGCAAAGCCCTTGCAGCGCTCGTGCGAGGCCGGGTTGTTGGCATAGTGGTTCAGGCACAGGAAGCGGCGGGCGCCCTGCTTGGCCGCCAGCGCACCGGCTTCCGCGCCGGCCGTGAACTCCGGCTGGCCGATGTGCATCAGCGCGCCCACTTGCTCGCTCTGCGCCTGCGTGCCGGAGTTCACCGTGATCAGCGGCAAGCCCTTGTCGCGCACCAGCGCGGCCAGCGGACGGCGCAGCGCATCGAAATGGGCGATGGTGGAGATGGCGGCGGCGTAGCGCGCCGGCTGCAGGCCGTCGAGCAGCGCCGCCATCGCCTCGATGCGGCCGTCGGGCGGGTTGAGGTAGTCCACCGCCACGCCGAAATCGGCCGCCGCATGCTGCAGCGCGTTTTTCACCGTGGACCACCAGCCGTCGCTGTCGGGCGCGTGGCTCACGAAAGCGAAGCGCAGCGCGCGTTGGCGCGCGCACAGCATGAAAGGCGCGCACAACACGGTGGCCACCGCGCGGCGGCGAGCAAGGTCAGGATTCACGCGCACCTCTCAACAAAACACCAGCGAACACCGCGGATCCGGCTTCGCCGGTCCGCTGGTGTTGCCCCCTTGAGGGGGAAGCGCCGAAGGCGCTACGGGGGTGGGACCTATCTAGAACCAGATTTCGACTTGCGCGCCATAGCTGGTGCCGGAGGTCTTGCCGTCGAACACGCTCTCGCCGGTGACCACCGAGCCGGCCACGCCGCTCCACTTGGCGTGGGTGACGTACAGGCGCAGCTCGGGGCGGTTCCAGAAGCCGGGGCCGGTGGCGATGGTGGGTGCGAAGGTGTACTTGGTCAGCTTCTGCGTGCTGCCGCCGTCGGGCTTGATCTCACTGTGGCCAATTTCGCCCAGCAACTTGAAGTTCTTGGTCAGCGCATACGACACGCGCCCGCCCAGGGAAACGTTGGTCTGCTTGACGATGTTGCCGGTGGTTGCGTCCGGCGACTTCTGCTGCTGCAACAGCAGCATGGCCTGGCCACCGAAGGCGCCGAACTGCCAGCTCGGGCTTTCGACGACACGCCAGGCCTTGGTGCGGCTGTCGGCCGCGAGGCTGCCGAAGTTGCTGTTCAGCGCCGCCGTGCCCTGCGCGTATTGCAGCCACAGGCTGTTGCCGCCGCCGAACACGCCGTCTTGCGTGTGGCGCAGCGACAGGCCAAAGCCCTTGGCGCCTTGCGTGGCATCGGTGCCGGTGCCCACGAAGTGCAGCTTGCCGCCCGGGTTGACCGCGAGGTCGTAGTACTCCAGGTTCACGCGGTGGCCGGCGTTGGTGTTGTTGCCGTCGGTCTTGTAGTAGGCCAAGCCCAGCTTGCCGGGGCCCGCGGGAATCTCCTTCACGCCGGCGCCCACACCTTTCATCTCGGTGAAGAAGGTATCGACGATGTGCACGTCGCCGCGGCGGCCACGCTCCTTGCCGATCCAGAACACGGCGGCCGGCAGGATATCGACGCCCTTGGTCTCCACGAACAGCTGCTCCACGCGCAGGCGCGCGTCGCCGGAGTCGGTGGCGCCGTTCCAGAAGTCCGTCATCAGCACCGCCTTGGTGTCCAGGTTCTCCAGCTTCATGCCTTGGCTCAGCGTGAACTCGCCATAGATGTCGCACTCGTTGCCCAGGCGGTACTTCAGGCCCGGGCCGGGCAGGCCGTAGCAGGCGCGCGAAGTGCCCTTGGTGCTGGTGGCGCCGGGGCCCGCGCGGAAGTAGCCGCCATAGTCCAGCGCATGGGCGTGGGCGGTGGCGGCCAGCAAGGCCGCGGCGGCGGTGGCGCGCAGGAGGTGGGTGGTGTTCATCTCGGTGGTCTCCTCTCAAGGGTGGGGTTGGAAGATTGCGGGCGCAGCGCGGCCTCGCGCGCTCCCGGCAGGGAACTCACGAACTCGGTGACTTCGGGTGAAAAGGGGGCTAGCGGCGCCGCGTCACGGCGGCCGGGCGGCCATGGGGCGCTTCAGCGCGCGGCGGGGGGTTGCAGCATCCATTCGTGCGCCGGATCGTTCTTGAACACCCAGTGGCGGCCGGGGCCGGCCATCACGTTGAGGTAGTAGGAGTCGTAGCCATGCGGCACCACCACCGGGTGGTAGCCGCGCGGCACCAGCACCACGTCGTGGTCTTCCACCGCCATGGCTTCGTCGAGGCTGCGGTCGTCGGTATAGACGCGCTGGAAGGCAAAGCCCTGCGGCGGGTTCAGGCGGTGGTAGTAGGTCTCTTCGAGCTGCGTTTCGGTGGGCGGCGCCTCGGTGTCGTGCTTGTGCGGCGGGTAGCTGGAGGAGTGGCCCGCGGGCGTGCGCACCTCCACCACCAGCAGGTGAGCGGCGGTGGGGTGGGTGTGGGGCAGGATGTCGCAAATGTGGCGGGTGTTGCTGCCCTGTCCGCGCACCGAGCGCTTCATCCGGGCCGGGTCGAGCAGCGTCACGTCGCGCGGCCGGTCGCCGGCGGGGGCGCTGCACAGCGCCACCTCGGCCGCTTCGGTGGCCGCGATCGCCACCGCGGTGTGGCCCGGCACGTACAGCGCCGCCGGCGCCGTGTCGTCGAACACGCTGCGGCGCGTGCCCAGGCCTGCGAAGCGCTGGCCCCCGGCTGCTACATCGACGCGGCCTTGCAGCACCACCAGGCACAGCTCGCGCGCGCCGGTGGACCAGCTTTCCTGCTCGCCCGGCGCGAGCCGCAGCGCACGAAAGCCCACGTGCCGCCAACCCGCGCTTTGCGGCGTGACCTCGACGATCTCGCGGCCTTCGCGCTGCGCCTTCACGAGCAGCGGGCTGGTGGTCATGCTGAAAGCCTCTCGACGATGCGCTTCAAGGTTTCGTAGCCCTTCTTCGCATAGGCGTAGCTGGGGGCCACGGCCGGGTCCTGCTCGGCCTCCACCACCAGCCAGCCTTCGTAGCCGCCTTGGCGCAGCGTGGCGAGCACGGCCTCGAAGTCGATCACGCCATCGCCCGGTACCGTGAAGGTGCCGTTGACCACGCCGCGCAGGAAGGACCAGCCGTCGTTGCGCGCCTGCGCGATCACCGCGGGCCGCACGTCCTTGCAATGCACGTGCACCACGCGGTGCAGTTGCTTCTTGAGCAGCGCCACCGGGTCGGCGGCGCCGCCGTAGAAGGCATGGCCGGTGTCGAACAGCAGGCCCACGCTGGGACCGGTGGCGGCCATCAGGCGGTCCACGTCGTCGGGCGATTCCACGTAGGCACCCATGTGGTGGTGGTAGGCCAGCGTGAGGCCGTACACCGACTGCAAGTGCTGGCCGAAGGCGGTGAGGCGTTCGCCGTAGGCCTTGTATTGCGCCTCGGTCGCAAAGCGCGGGCGCTTCGAAAGCGGCGTGTCCATCTGGCCCTGGATGGAGCCGGCCACCTCGCCGTACACCACCACCTTGCAGCCTTGGGCCTGCAGCTTGCGCATGTGGCCCACGCAGCGCTCCATCTCGTCGGCCAGCGTGCCCTCGGCCAGGCGGCCGGAGTACCAGCCCGACACGCAAGCCACGCCAAACTCGGCCAGCTTGGCCTTCAGCGCCTGCGGCTCCTGGGGGAACTTGTTGCCGAGCTCGAAGCCCTGGTAGCCGATCTCGGCGCCTTCGCGCAGCGCGGTCTCCAGCGGCGTTTCGCCGCCCAGCGCGGGCAGGTCGTCGTTGCTCCAGGAAATGGGGTTGATGCCGATGCGGACGTTCCAGCGTGAGCTCATGGGGGCTTTTCTCGATCAGGGGCGTTGTTGTGGCTTGGCGGCCTGATAGGCCGCATGGGCGTCGTTGACTTCGCGGCGCGCCGACACCTCGGGCACCGCCACCTCCCACCAGCAGCCGCCGTCCTCGGTGCTGCGCTCGGGGCTGGTGTCGATCACGATCAGCTGCGGGCGCCGCGCGGCGCGGGCCTTGCGCATCGCGTCTTTCAGCTGCGCGATGCTGTTCACGTGCACCGCCTCGGCGCCCAGCGCGCGCGCATGGGCCGCGAAGTCGATGCGCGGTGCGGTGTCGGGCAGCAGGTTGTTGAACGGTGCGCCGCCGGTGGCGCGCTGCAGGCGGTGGATGCAGCCGTAGCCGCGGTTGTCGAGCAGCACGACGATCAGCTTGCGCTCCAGCATGGCCGCGGTGGCGAGCTCGGAGTTCATCATCAGGTAGGAGCCGTCGCCCACCATCACCACCACTTCCTTGTCGGGCCGCGCCATCTTCACGCCCAGGCCGCCGGCGATCTCGTAGCCCATGCAGGAGTAGCCGTACTCCACGTGGTAGCCGCCGGGCGCGGCGGCGCGCCAGAGCTTGTGCAGCTCGGCCGGCAGCGTGCCGGCGGCGCACACCACGATGTCGCCGCGCGGGGAATCGGCCGCCGAATCGCGCACCGCGCCGATCACCTCGGCGTCGTAGGGCAGCGTGTCCTGGGGCTGCGCGGTGGTGAGCGCAGTGACGCGCTCACGCCAGCTATCGGCCAGCGCCTGGGCGCGCGCGGTCCAGGCCGCGTCGGCCTGCCAGCCTTGCAGCGCCGCCTGCAGCTGCTCCAGGCCGGCCTCCGCGTCGGCCACCAGCGGCATGCCGTGCCACTTGGCGGCGTCCAGCGGCTGCACGTTCAGGCCCAGCAGCCGGGCGTGGCCGAACAGCGAATGCGAGCCGGTGGTGAAGTCCTGCAATCGCGTGCCGACGGCCAGCACCAGGTCGGCCTCGCGCGCCAGCGTGTTGGCCGCGGGCGAACCGGTGACGCCGATCGCGCCGGCGTTGAGCGGGTGGTCCCAGGCCAGGCTGCTCTTGCCGGCCTGGGTTTCGGCCACCGGCACGCCATGCACCTGCGCGAAGCGGCGCAAGGCCTCGCCGGCCTGGGCGTACAGCACGCCGCCGCCGGCCACGATGAGCGGCTGGCGGGCCGTGCGCAGCAGCGTGGCGGCGCGCGCCAGCTCAGCGGGGTCGGCCGGCGGCCGGCGCCACACGATCGGCTCAGGCTGCAGGAAGCGCTCGGGGCAGTCGAATGCCATGGCCTGCACGTCCTGCGGCAGCGCCAGGCACACCGGGCCGCAGAGGGCCGGATCGCTCATCACCTGCGTCGCGCGCGGCAGCGCGCTCAAGATCTGCTCGGGCCGCGTGATGCGGTCGAAGTAGCGCGTGACCGGGCGGAACGCATCGTTCACGCTCAGGTCGCCGCCCTGAAAGTCCTCCAGCTGCTGCAACACCGGATCGGGCGCGCGCGAGGCGAACACGTCGCCCGGCAGCAGCAGCACCGGCAGGCGGTTCACATGCGCCAGCGCCGCCGCGGTGACCAAGTTGGTGGCGCCGGGGCCGATGCTGGTGGTCACCGCCATGATGCGGCGCCGGAAATGAGCCTTGGCGTAGCCGATGGCGGCATGCGCCATGCCCTGCTCGTTGTGGGCGCGGTAGGTGGGCAGCGCCTCGCGCTCGGCATGCAGCGCCTCGCCGAGGCCTGCCACGTTGCCATGGCCGAAGATGGACCACACGCCGCCCAGGTAGGGCTGCAGTGTGCCGTCCTCGGCCTGCACCTTCAGCGCGGCCAGGTGCTTCACCAGCGCCTGCGCCATGGTCAAGCGCACGGTCTTCATGCCAGCTCCTTTGCGTGGCGGCTGGCGCGCCAGGCCTGGACCAGCGCCGCGAAGTTGCGCGCCACGGCGGCCACCAGCGCGCCGTCGCCGATCTCGTTGTTCAGCCAGCGCAGACTGGGCTCGGCCCAGAGCGTGCGGCCCACCATGAAGCCTTTGACCACCGGGTTGCGCGCATCGGCGAAGCCGCGCACCAGCTCGGCCAGCGGCTGGTTCAGGCCCAGGATCACCGCGCCGCGGCACTGCGGGTCGCGCTCCGCCAGCAGCGCCTGCAAGGCAGCCCACGAGGCCGGCGCCATCGGCGCCAGCTTCCACCACTCGGGCTTGAAGCCGAGGTTGTAGAAGCGCTTGACCGCGCGCAGCACCGCGTCGTCGGGGTCGGGCGTGTCGCGCGGGGGAATCACTTCGAGCAACAGCTCGTGGCCGCTGGCGCGCGTGGCCTCCCACAGGTGGCGCAGCTGCGTCTCCTGGTCCAGCCGCAGGTGGGTGGGGTCGTCGGGGTGGTAGTGCAATAGGCACTTCACCACCTGCTCGGCTGGCCAGTGCAGCAGCTGCGAGCCGATGGAGGGCCCGTGGTCGAAGCGCAGCGGGCGCGAACCCGGCAGCTCCACCGGGCGGCCCACCCACCAGCCGCGGCCGGTGGCGCGGTGCAGCGCCGCTTCGCCATAGGTGCCGTCGGCCAGCACGCCCACGCGGCCCAGCAGGCCCTGTTCGCGTTCCACCTGTTCCACCGCCTGCACCAGCAGCGCCTTCAGCCGGGGCAGGCGCTCCTCGCCGGCCTGCGCCTGGCGCGCCAGATCGTAGAACTGGCTGCGGTGGTCGAAGGCCATCACGCACAGCTCGTCCCAGCGCGGACGCGGCACGGTGCTGCGGTGCAGGTGCGCGAGCTGCGCATCGGCCTCCACGCGCGCGGGGCGCTGGCCGTTGAACCAGTGCGCCAGCTCCTCGCGCGTGGGCATGGCCGGCGCGCAGGCATGGCGCGACACCACGATCGCCCCGCAGGCGTTGGCGAGCCGGGCGGCGCTTTCGAAGTCCTGGCCTTGCAGCAGGCCGGTCAGCAGGCCGGCCGCGAAGGCATCGCCCGCGCCCAGCACGTTGAGCACCTCCACGCGCTCGCCCTTGACGGTGAGCGCATCGTCCAGGCGCGCGGGCACCGCGCCCGGGACGTAGCTGCAACCCGCGGCGCCGCGCTTGACCACCAGCGCCGCGGGCGTGACGGCACGCACCCGCTGCAGCGAGGCGACCAGGTCGCCGGGCACGCCGCCGGCGATGAGGAACTCTTCCTCGGTGCCGATGACCAGGTCGAACTGCGGCAGCAGCTGCTGCAGCTGCGCGCTCACCGTGTCGTCGGGCACGTAGCGGTTCTCGCCTTCGCCCCGGCGGGTCAGGCCCCACAGCACCGGACGGTAGTCGATGTCGAGCACGCGCACGGTGCCGTGCTTCGCGGCGTGGCGCAAGGCGGTGAGCGAGGCCTCGCGCACCGTCGGCGTGGACAGGTGCGTGCCGGTGATCAGCAGCGCGCGGCAGCCGGCGATGAACGCCTCGGTGATCTGCGCCGCGTCCAGCGCCATGTCGGCGCAGTTTTCGCGGTAGAACAGCAGCGGAAAGGTGTCGCGGTCTTTCAGGCCCAGCAGCACCAGGCCGGTCAGGCGCTGCGGGTCCACCTGCACCATGCTGGTGTCGCAGCCCTCGCGCTGCAGCGTGCGGGTGAGAAAGCGGCCCATCTGCTCGTCTCCCACCCGGGAGACCATGGCCACCTTCAGCCCCAGGCGCGCGGCGCCGAAGGCGATGTTGGCGGAGCTGCCACCCAGGTACTTGGCGAAGCTGGTCGCGTCCTCCAGCGCGCAGCCCACCTGTTGCGCATACAGGTCCACTGCCAGCCGGCCCAGGCAGGCCAGGTCGAAGCGGCGAGGGCCGGGGAAATTCAGTGCACTGCTCATCAGATCGTCACACCTTCCAACTCGGCCATCAGCTTTTGCATCTCGGCGCCGCCGGCCATCATGTCCAGCACCGCGTCCTTCGAGACCTCGTCCTTGGCATAGGTGCCCAGCGACTTGCCGCGGTTGAGCAGCGTGAAGCTGTCGCCGATGGGATAGGCGTGGTTCACGTTGTGAGTGATGAAGATCACCGAGATGCCGCGCTCGCGCGCCTTGTTGATCAGCTTGAGCACGTTGACGCTTTGCTTCACGCCCAGCGCCGCGGTGGGCTCGTCGAGGATCAGCACGCGCGCGCCGAAGTGGATGGCGCGGGCGATGGCCAGGCATTGCTTCTCGCCGCCGGACATGGTGCCCACCATCTGGTGCGCGTCACGCACCTTGATGCCCATGTCGGCCAGCTTGTCCGCCGCGGTGTACGCGGCCAGCGCGTGGTCCATCACCGGCAGCAGGCCCAGCAGCTTTTTCTGCGGCTCGCGGCCCATGAAGAAGTTGCGCGCCACGCTCATCATCGGCACCAAGGCCAGGTCTTGATAGACGGTGGCGATGCCGCGGTCCAGCGCTTCGCGCGGCGACGCAAAGGCCACCGGCTGGCCATCGACCAGGTACTGGCCCTTGTCGGGGCGGTGCACGCCGGCCAGCGTCTTGATCAGCGTCGATTTGCCGGCGCCGTTGTCGCCGAGCAGGCAGTGCACCTCGCCTTTCTTCAGGCGCAGGGTCACGCCGTTGAGGGCGATCACCGAGCCGAAGAACTTGCTGATGTTGTCGAGTTGGAGGATGTGACATGTCTGCTCCCCGCTCGCCGGGTACGGCAAGCGACCCTCCGAGAGGGTCGGGCCTTGCTTGGGGCGGCCCGGCGCTGCGGCCCGTTCGCTCATCTCGTCCTCCTAGCGCTTGCCCAGCGCGACCTTGCGCCGGATGAAGTTGTTGAACAGCACCGCCACCAGCAGCATGGCGCCCAGGAACACCCGGTACCAGTTGTTGTCGATGCTGGTGTAGCCAATGCCGATCTGCACCACGCCGAAGATCAGCGCGCCCAGCGCCGCACCGATCACCGAGCCGTAGCCGCCGGTGAGCAGGCAGCCGCCGATCACCGCGGCGATGATGGCCTCGAACTCCTTTTGCAGCCCGCGGTCGGCCGCGGCCGAGCCGGCGTCGGCCACTTGCAGCACCGCAAACAGCGTGGAGCAGGCCGCCATCAGCACGAACAGCAGGATCTTCACGCGCGACACCGGGATGCCGCAGTTCTGAGCCGCGTTCGGGTCGCCGCCGGCGGCGAGGATCCAGTTGCCGAAGCGGGTGCGCGCCAGCAGGAAGGCGCCCGCCAGCGTGAGCGCGATCCACCAGACCACGACCTTGGGGATGCCGATGGCCAGCGCCGTGCCGTCGTCGCGCGCGGCCACCCAGCCCCACTGGGCGAGCGTGTTGAACAGGCCCGTGCCTACGTGGCCGCTGAACAGCGCCGAGTAAAGCGCGTCGGCCTCGGCCAGTTCGCGCAACGACTGGCCCTCATTGACGCTCAGGATGGTCTTGCCCGTGAGCAGGGTCGAAAGCGCCAGCGACAGCCCGCGCAGGATGAAATAGAAGGCCAGCGTGACGATGAAGCTGGGCAGGCCCGTCTTCATCACCAGGTAGCCGTTGAAGGCGCCCAGCAGCATGCTGAGCGCAAACGCGAACAGCGCCGCGGCCCACAGCGGCCAGCCCCAGTACAGCGCGGGGATCGCCAGCATCATGCCGGCGAAGCCGATCATCGAGCCGATCGACAGATCGAACTCGCCGCCGATCATCAGCAGCGCCGCGCCCACCGCGATGATGCCCAGGAAGGCGGCCACCGTGGCCCAGTTCACCACGCCCTCGGCGCTGAACATGCCGGAGTCGCCGGCCGCCAGGCCGAACAGCGCGAACACCAGCACTGCACCTGAAAGCGAGCCGAACTCGGGCCGGGACAACAAGGCGCGCCAGGGGCTGACGCGGCGCACGCGTTCGTCGCGGTCTTCCGGCGCTGCGGCGGACAAGGGTAGAGGGACTGCATTCATGGGGGCGGGGTCCGCTGGGTCGGCGGTCTGCAGGGGTGGGTTCATGGAGCGGGAAAGCGGCGGCGGCGACATGCGCAGCATCGCGCGCCGCCGCCTTCGGCGTCAGCGGTACTGACCCGCGTACTTCTCGACCTTGCCGATGTTCTCGGTCGTGACGAAGCCGGGGCCCGAGAGGATGTGCCGCTTGCCGTACACCGGCGCCAGGCCGTATTCATCGAAGCGCGCCTTCACCTTGGGGTTGGCCTTCACCGCGTCGGCCACCTTGGCGCGGTCGGTGGTGTTCATCTGCTTCATCGTCGCCAGCACCGCCACCGGGATGTAGCCCTGCAGGTAGGGCTGCTGGTCGATGCCGAACTTCACCGAGCCGTCCTTGATGCCGCGCGAGATGTCGTCCGACAGGTCGAAGCTGGCCATATAGACCTTGCCCTTCAGGCCGGCCTTGTCCAGCGCCTTCAGCGTGGGCGCGGCCGAGGTGGGCCCGAGCGCGAGCACCGCGTCGGTCTTGGGGTGCTGGCGCAGGTAGGCGGCCACCTTGGCCTCGATGCCGTTGGGGTCGTCGCCGGCGTCGAGCGTGGCCTTCTTGTAGTCGGCGCCGATCATCTCGGCGAAGCCGCGGCAGCGCTCGAACGAGGCCGGGTTGGTGGCGTAGTGGTTCACGCACAGGAAGCTCTTCACGCCCGCGGCCTTGGCCTTCTCGCCGGCGCCGCGGCCGGCCTCGTACTCGGGCTGGCCCACGTGCATCACCGCGCCCAGCTTCTCGCTCTGGGCGGTGGTGCCCGAGTTGATGGTGATCAGCGGAATCTTCTTGGCCGTGACCTTCTTGATCGCGCCTTCGAGCACGTTGTAGTCGGCAATCGTGGTGATCACGCCGTCGTAGCCGGCCGCGGCGGCCTGCTCGATCAGCCGCGCCATGTCGGCCAGGTCGCCGGTGGGCGGGTTGCGGTAATCGACCTGCACGCCGAAGTCTTCACCGGCTTGCTTGATCGCGTTCTTGATCGTGTTCCACCACGCGTCGGAATCGGGCGCGTGGCTGATCAGCACGTACTTGCCGGCCGCATGGGCCGAGCCGGCCGCCAGCAGCGCCGCCAGCGCCAGGGTCTTGAGCAGGGTCCGCTTGCTCGTCTTCGGGCTCATCGTCGTCTCCAGTCGTCGTCTTTGGGGTGGATCAGGCGGGCCGCGATGACACCGGCCTGTGCGACGCATTCTAGGAACCGTGGAAATGAAATTTTCTTGGGACAAACGAGTGGAAAATTTTTTCTGTTTTCTATATGATCTCGCCCACCATGAAGCACGACCCCGCTGAAGCCCCCTCCGCGCAGGCCAGCCGCGCCGCGGTGGACGAGTTCCTGGCGCAGGTGAGCGCGCAGTACGCGTCGCTGTCCCGCCAGCTCAAGCTGATCGCGCGCCATGTCGAGAAGCACCAGGACCAGCTGGGCCTGGAGCGCATCCAGGACGTGGCCTCGCGCTGCGGCGTGCAGCCCTCGGCGGTGATCCGCTTTGCCAAGCACTTCGGCTTTTCCGGCTACTCCGAGATGCAGAAGCTGTTCCGCGACGGCATCCGGCAGCAACTCGCCCCTGGGCGCAACTACCAAGCGCGCATCCGCGACGTGATCGAGCATGCGCAAGGGCCGCTGAGCGCCGCCGACATTGCGCACGAGTTCATCGGCGGCAGCATCGCCGGCATGCAGGAGCTGCAACGCGACCTGCACAGCTCCACCTTCACCGACGCGGTGAACCTGCTGGCCGAGGCGCCGGCGGTATGGCTGGTGGGTTCGCGCCGCTCGTTCCCGGTGGCGGCCTACCTGGCCTATGCGCTGCAGCACACCGACAAGCAGATCCAGCTCGTGCACGGCCTGGGCGCCATGCAGGATGGGCAGCTGCGCGGCCTGAAAAAAGGCGATGTGCTGCTGGTCACCAGTTTCGCACCCTATGCCGAAGAGTCGCTGGAGGCCGCGCGCCGCGCCGCCGCGCGCGGTGCGCGCGTGATCGCCATCACCGACAGCCGCATGGGCCCGCTGGCGCAAGACGCCGAGGCCGTGCTGGTGGTGCACGAAAGCTCCACCTTCGGCTTCCGCTCGCTCACCAACACCATGTGCCTGGCGCAGAGCCTGTTCATCGCGCTGGCCTACCAGCTCGAACTCAAGTACCGGCCCAGCACCGACGCGGCCGACCATCCCGACAACCCCTGACGGAGACCCCATGAAAAACGTCGCGCTGTTCGGCGCCGGCCGCATCGGCCAGATCCATGCCGCCAACCTGGCCGCGCTGCCGGGCGTGAAGCTGGCCGCGGTGTGCGACCCGGTGACCGACAACGCCGCCCGCCTGGCGCACCGGCACGGCGCCGCGGTCTCCACCCCGGAAGCGGTGTTCGCCGACGCCTCCATCGACGTGGTGGCCATCGCCTCGCCCACCGACACCCATAGCGACCTGATCACGCGCGCCGCCGCCGCGCGCAAGCACATCTTCTGCGAGAAGCCGGTGGACCTGTCGGTGCCGCGTGCCGAGGCCTGCGCGCGCGCGGTGGCCGAAGCCCACGTGGCCTGCATGATCGGCTTCCAGCGGCGCTTCGACCCCAGCTTCAGCGAGGCGCAGGCGCGCCTGGCGCGCGGCGAGATCGGTCGGCCCGAGATGCTGGTGATCACCAGCCGTGACCCGGGCGCGCCGCCGGTGCAGTACCTCCAGGGCTCGGGCGGCATCTTCCGCGACATGCTGATCCACGATTTCGACGTGTTCCGCTGGATCCTCTGCGCCGACGGCGATGAGGCCGAGTGGCTCAGCGCCACCGGCTCCTGCCAGGTGGACCCGGCCATCGCCGAGGTGGGCGACATCGACTCCAGCGCGGTGACGATCCGCACGAAGAGGGGGCGGCTGTGCCAGATCAACACCTCGCGCCGCGCGGCCTACGGCTACGACCAGCGCTTCGAGGTGCTGGGCAGCGCCGGGCTGCTGGCCTGCGGCAACCACCGGCCCACCGAGGTGGTGCAGATGGACGCGCAGGGCGTCAAGAGCGACAAACCGGAACACTTTTTCCTGCAGCGCTACCGCGAGGCCTACCGCCTGGAGCTGGCGCACTTCTTCGACTGCCTGCAGGCGGGCGCGCCCTTTCGCACCACCATCGACGACGGCGTGGCGGCGCAAAAGCTGGCCGACGCTGCCACCACCTCGTGGCAGACCGGCCAGGCGGTGCTGCTGTGAGCCCGGCGTTGCGCATCGGCATCGCCGGGCTGGGGCGGCTGGGCCGGCGCCACGCCGAGAACCTGGCCTTCCGCATCCGCGGCGCGCAGCTGGTGGCGGCCTGCAGCCCGGTGACGGCCGAACTCGACACCGCGCGGCAAGCGTTCGGCGTGCAGCGCCTGCATGCGGAGGTGGAAGCGCTGGTGCACGACCCGGCCGTGGACGCGGTGGTGCTGGTCACGCCCACCGCGCTGCATGCCGACCAGGCGATCGCCGCGCTCAAGGCCGGCAAGCACGTGTTCGTCGAAAAGCCGCTGGCGCTGAACGCCGAGGACTGCGAGCGCGTGCAGGCCGTGGCGCGCGCACACCCCGATCGCGTGGCGATGGTGGGCTTCGTGCGCCGCTTCGACCCCAGCTACGCGCAGGCCATGGCCGACATCGACGCCGGCCGCATCGGCAGGCCCTTCCTGGTGCGCTCGCAGACCTGCGACCTCAACGACGACAGCGGCTTCTTCGTGCGCTTTGCCGCCACCTCCGGCGGCCTGTTCATGGACTGCAGCGTGCACGACATCGACCTCGCGCGCTGGATGCTCGGCCACCCCAAGGCCACCCGCGCCTTCGCCAGCGGCACCATCGCGCTGCACCCGGGGCTGGCGCAGCATGGCGATGTGGATAACGGGCTGGCGATCGTGGAGTTCGAAGGCGGCGCACGCGCGGTGTTCTACGCCTCGCGCACCTTTGCCCACGGCCACGAAACGCAGACCGAGGTGATCGGCACCCACGGCAAGCTGCTGGTGGGCCACGGCGCCGCGCGCGACCGCGTGGTGCTGAGCGACGCGCAGGGCGTGCGCCACCGCGCTGTGGCCGACTTCTTCGAGCGCTTCGCCGAAGCCTTCGAGCGTGAGCTGCAAGCCTTCGTCGATGCCTGCCACGGCCAGCGGCCGGTGCCGCTGTCGCTGCACGATGCGACCGAGGCCACGCGCATCGGGCTGGCGATCACGCGGTCGTTGAGAAGTGGGGTGCCCGAAACGGTGTGAGCAGCGCTGGCTCCGGCATGGCGTTTGCTCCAACAGCGGAGGTTCCACCTCGCCCGCCCCCGCGCCGCGCATGCCCTCACCCGCTGTGTCCGCCCCTACCCTCCCCACCCCGGAGTCCCCCCCGGGCCATTTGGTGATCATCGGCGGCGGGGAGGACCGGTCCAAGGACATGCGCGTGCTGCGCCGCTTCGTGGAGCTCACGCACGCGCCCAACCCGCAGATCGTGGTGCTCACCGCCGCCAGCCGCGAGCAGGAGCAGGTGGCCCAGGTGTACCAGCACGCCTTCGGCGTGCTGGGGGCGCAGCCCACGGTGCTGGCGATGCACACGCGCCACGATGCCGCCGACGCGCAGGTGGTCGAGCACATCCTGCGGGCCGACGGCGTGTTCATGAGCGGCGGCGACCAGCGCAAGCTGCTGTCCATCATCGGCGGCACGCGCACCTCGGCGGCGATGCACCGCATCTACCGCGAGCGCGGCGCCTGCATTGCGGGCACCAGCGCCGGCGCCTCGGCGATGTCGGAGCACATGCTGGCCGAAGGCTGGGTCAACCCGCATCCGGCCAAGGGCGCGGTGGACCTGGCCGCGGGCCTGGGCTTCCTGCCCCGCGCCATCGTGGACCAGCACTTCTCCGAGCGCTACCGCCTGGGCCGGCTGCTCACCGTGGTGGCGCAAAACCCCTACCTGCTGGGCGTGGGCATCGACGAGGACACCGCGCTGGTGATCGAGCGGTGCCTGGGCCTGGAGGTGGTGGGCCAGGGCGCGGTGACGCTGGTCGACGGGCGCGAGATGCAGAGTGACTTCCTGGAGCTGTACGACCGCGACCTGATCGAGCTGCACAACGTGCGCCTGCACCTGCTGCCCGACGGCGCGCGCCACGGCATGCAGGAAGGCGCGGCGCCCGACTCCAGCCCGATGCCGCAACCGCTGCGCGAGGCGGTGGCCATCCTGTGCAGCGGCGAATACCCCGGCTGACGGCGGCTCACACCACCTGCGGCAGCGGCTGCACCGGTCCGCCCGCCACGTCGCACACCAGCTGTCCGCGGCCGGCATGCTTGGCCGCATACAGCGCGTGGTCGGCACGGCTGATCAGCTGCTCCAACGTCTCGCGACGCGTGACGACCATCGCGGCGCCGGCGCTGAAATTCACCTCGAAGCCCACCAGCGGGTTCAGCTCGTCGACCAGGCGCTCGCGCAGCCGCCTGTCCACCGCGCGCGCGGCGTCCAGGTCGGACAGCGACAGCAGCATGCAGAACTCTTCGCCGCCGTAGCGGCCCACCAGGTCGCCCTGGCGCACGCTGGTCAGCAGCAGTTCGGCGAACAGCGCCAGCACGCGGTCGCCGGCCGGGTGGCCGTGGCGGTCGTTGATCTGCTTGAAGTGGTCGAGGTCCAGCATCAGCACGGTGAAAGGCTGGCCGTGGCGCAACGCGAGCTGCAGCTGCTCGGCGCCGCGCTCGAGCAGCGAGCGGTGGTTCAGCGTGCCGGTCAGCCCGTCGAGCGTGGCCAGGCGGTGCAGCGCGCGCTCGGCCTCGTCGCGATGCGCCAGCAGGAAAGCCAGCGTGCCCACCATCAGGCAGGCGTTGTTGACCAGCAGGCCGCTCACGTTGAGCCAGTGGCCCGAGGTGAAGGTGGGGTAGCTTTCGGGCGCCCACAGCACCAGGCCGGTGCGCGCCAGCACCATCGGCGCCGAGAGCAGCAGCGCGCCAAAGGCCAGCCAGCGCCAGCGCCGCGTGCCCGTGCCGGCCCAGGGCCGCAGCAGCCAGGCCAGCCACAGCATCTGCACACCGAGCACGGTGTTCACCAGCGTGATGCGCGCCGCGAAGTAGGGGTAGACCCACGCGTGCAGCACCAGCGTGGCCAGCGGCGGGCCCCACACCCAGGCGCGCCGCGGCGGGCGGTGCAGGTAGTACTGCGCGGCGAGGTACATCGAGCTCACGCTGGCCACCAGCGCCGAGGCGCCCAGCGTGGCGGTGAGGCGGTCGGACTCGCGGTGCACCGTGCTGGCGATCAGCAGCGCCCAGCCGGCCGACTGCCACAGCAGGGCTGCGTTCCAGGCGCGCAGGCCGGGCCGCGCGCGGCCCACGCCAATGGCCAGCGCGGCGCTCATCAGCGTGACGCTGGCCCACATGGAGAAGAAGAGCGTCTGCGCGTCGAGCTGCATCGGGGCCACCCGCTGCCGCGGTCATGGACGGCGCAGTATCGCGTGCGCCATCGGCCTGCGCGCAAAGAGCTGCGCGTCGTCGTGGGTGACGCCGATCATGGCCGACTGCAGGCCCGGCGGCGTGAGCTCGGCGCCCCGTTGCAGGGCCTCGCGCAGCGGCATGCCGGCTTCGATCCAGCGATACACCGTGGAGGCGGTGAGGTGGCGCACGTTGTGCTCGCCGATGCCGCTGCAGGCCAGCGCGGCCCTGGCGCCGGCAAAGTGGCCGCAGCCCACGAGCGGGATGTCGGCCACCCGGCCGCGCAGCGCGGGCATGGAGCCGCCGGTGGACACCGCCACCGCGAACCGGCCGTCGCAATGCACCACCGCGCCCACGGTGCCGTGGCCGAATTCGTCCATCACCTCCTGCCACGGACGGCGGTAGTTCCAGAACTTCTTCACCAGTGCACGCCCCTCGTCGCCCTCGGTGTCGTCTGCCGGCCCCTTGGGGTCGCCGGCCTGCTGCAGCTTGTGCACGTATTCCTCGAACTCCTTGCGCACCTTGGCGTTGGGTTCGAATGGCTGGTGCAGGCCGATGCGGCGGGCGAACTCGGTGGCGCCCTCGCCCACCAGCAGGCAGTGCGGCGTGTGCGCCACCATTCGCGCCACGCGCACCGGGTGCACCACCTGCTCGATGCTCGCCACCGCGCCCAGCCGGCCGCGCGAGTCCATCACCGCGGCGTCCATCTGGAGGGTCTTGCCGTCCATGCCCAGCGGGGCGCCCAGCCCGGCGCCGTAGCGGCCGTCTTCTTCGAGCACCTCGACCGCGGCCACCGCGGCTTCGAGCGCGTCTTCGCCGGCGTCGAGCTTCTGCAGTGCGCGCACGGCTGCGCGCTGGCAGCCGTCGCAGTGTTCCACCTTGCTGTCGGTGCCGCCGTGGGTCACCACCATGGCCTGCTTCATCCATGCTCCGGAAGCTGCTCGTCGCTTCCGGCAGGGCAAAGCGCGTTCCGGGCTACAGCCGCTCGGTCTCGGCCGACTTCGGCTGCCACTTCATCAGCCGCCGCTCGGCCTGGCCCACCGCGGCGTCGAGCAGCAGCGCGAACGCGGTGAGCACCAGGATGCCGGCCATCACGGTGTTGATGTCGAAGCTGCCCTCGGCCTGCAGGATCAGGTAGCCCACGCCGGACGAGCTGCCCAGGTACTCGCCCACCACGGCGCCCACGAAGGCCAGGCCCACCGAGGTGTGCAGCGAGCTGAACACCCAGCTCGTGGCGCTGGGCAGGTACACGTGGCGCAGCAGCTGGCGCTGCGTGGCGCCCAGCATGCGGGCATTGGCCAGCACCACCGGGCTCACCTCCTTGACGCCCTGGTAGACGTTGAAGAACACGATGAAGAAGGTGAGCGTGACGCCCAGCGCCACCTTGCTGGCCACGCCCAGCCCGAACCACACCGCGAAGATCGGCGCGAGGATCACGCGCGGCATCGAGTTCAGCGCCTTGATGTAGGGGTCGAGGATGGCGGCGGCCAGCGGGCTCAGCGCCAGCCACAAGCCCATGGCCAGGCCGAGCACGGTGCCGATGCCGAAGGCCAGCACGGTCTCCAGCAGCGTGATCCACAAGTGGCCGTAGATGTCGGCGCTCACGAAGAACCAGCTCCAGATGCGGCCCAGGATCTTCAGCGGCTCGCCGAAGAAGAAGGCCGCCTGGCGGTCGTTGTCGAACAGCAGCGGCGGGACCAGGCCGGGCGCGGTGAGCACGTGCCACAGCGCGAACACCACCACGAGCAGGCCGGCCTGCCAGACGCGCAGGTTGCGCTGCGAAGGTTTGAGGGTTGCCCACATGGTGTCGTTCAAGCGGCCAGTTGCTGCTGATAGCCCTTGAGCACCTCTTCGCGCAGCACGTCCCAGATCGCCTTGTGCAGCTCGATGAAGCGCGGCGCCACGCGCACCTCGGCCACGTCGCGCGGGCGCGGCAGGTCGATCGCGAACTCGCCGATCGGGCGCGAGGCCGGCCCCGCGCTCATGACCACCACGCGGTCGCTCATCGCGATGGCCTCGTCGAGGTCGTGGGTGATGAACAGCACCGCCTTGCGACCGTGTGGGCCCCCGGCCGCTTCGCGCCCGCCGCCCGCGGGGGCCGGCGGCGAGCCTGGGGCGGCCCGGCGCTCGCCACCGCGCGACCAGAGCTGCAGCAGCTCGTTTTCCATCAGCTGCCGCGTCTGGATGTCGAGCGCCGAGAACGGCTCGTCCATCAGGATGATGTCGGGGTCGAGCACCAGCGTCTGCGCCAGGCTCACGCGCTTGCGCATGCCGCCGGAGAGCTGGTGCGGGTAGCGGTTGCCGAAGCCGGCCAGCCCCACGCGCTGCAGCCATCCCTCGGCCAGCGCGCGCGCCTCGGCCGCCGGCAGGCCGCGAAACTCGAGCCCGGCGCTCACGTTCTGCAGCGCGGTGCGCCAGGGCATCAGCGACTCGGTCTGGAACATGTAGCCCGCGCGCCGGTTCAGCCCGGCCAGGGGCTGGCCGAACACGTGCACCTGGCCGGTGGACGGCTGCAGCAGCCCCGCGGCCACGTTGAGCAGCGTGCTCTTGCCGCAGCCGGTGGGGCCCACCACGGAGACGAACTCGCCGGCCTGCACCGCGACCTCGACATCGCGCACCGCGGTGTAGCGCTGCGTGGGGTCGTCCTTGCTCACGAAGGTGCAGCTGACGTCGCTCAGCTGCAGCGCCGGCGCGCTCATGCCTTGGGATACTTCGCGTTGGCCTTCTTCGCGAACTCGTTGGTGTACACGGCCGTGAGATCCAGTTTCGCCTTCGCCAGCTCGGCGTCGATGCTGGCCAGCGCCTTGTGCGCGGTGGCCGCGCCCTGTTCGGGGATCATGCCGTCGGGGCTCAGGGCGGGCCGGCTCTTGAGGAAGGCGTCGATGTACACCGCGCGGTCGTTGAGCAAGAAGCCCTCGGGCACCACCTTCAGGATGTCGCCCGGCCCGGCGGCCTGGATCCACTTGTCGGCGCGCACGATCGCGTTGGCCAGCGCCTGCACGGTGTGGGGGTGCTTGTCGATGAAGGCCTGCGGCGCATACAGGCAGGCCGCCGGCATGGGCCCCGAGAACAGCCAGTCGCTCTTGCTGACGTCGCGCGTGTCGGTGACCACCTGGATGTCGCCGGCGCGTTCCAGGATCGTAATCACCGGGTCGAGGTGGGCGATGGCGTCGATCTGGCCCTGCCGGATCGCGGCGATGGCCGCGTTGGTGGCGCCCACGCCGATGTAGCTCACGTCGCTGGGCTTCAGGCCCGCCTTGGCGAGCACGAAGTTGGCCATGATGTTGGTGGACGAGCCCGGCGCGGTGACGCCGATCTTCTTGCCCTTGAGGTCGGCCACCCCTTTGAAGCCCGGCAGGGTCTTCTTGTTGACTGCCAGCACGATCTGCGGCGCGCGGCCCTGCAGCACGAACGCGCGCAGGCGCTGGCCCTTGGCCTGCATGTTGATCGTGTGCTCGAAGGCGCCCGACACCACGTCGGCGCTGCCGCCCACCACCGCGCGCAGCGCCTGCGAGCCGCCGGCGAAATCGACGATCTGCGCGTCCAGCCCCTCGGCCTTGAAGTAGCCCAGCGACTCGGCCACCGTGAGCGGCAGGTAATACAACAGGTTCTTGCCGCCCACGGCGATGGTGACCTTGGGCTTCTCGATCGCTTGCGCGAGCAGCGCCTGCGGCCAGGCGGCGAGCGAGGAGGCGGCCGAGAGCGCGGCGCCCTGGGCCAGGAAGCGGCGGCGTTGCATGGTGCGAGGTCTCCTTGTGTTGACAGCGGTCAACTCTAGCGGCAGCTTCAGGCCGCCCCTAGCTCGGGCGAACCCCCAGCGGCGCGCACGCCCCTATGATGCGCCGCAATGACATCGGCAGACACCGGCACGGTGCTGATCACCGGCGCCAGCCGCGGCATCGGCGCGGCCACCGCCAGGCTCGCAGCGCAGCGCGGCTGGGACGTGGCGATCAACTTCGCGCGCGACGAAGCGTCGGCGCTGCAGGTGGCCAGGGCGGTGCAGGCGGCCGGCCGGCGCGCGCTGACCTTGCAGGCCGACGTGTCGAGCGACGAGCAGGTGCAGGCGATGTTCGCGGCGCTCGACGCCGCGCACGGCCAGGGCCGCATCGCGCGCCTGCGCGGGCTGGTCAACAACGCCGGCGTGGTGGACGTGGCCGCGCGTGTGGACGAAATGCCGGCGGCGCGCCTGCAGCGCATGTTCGCGGTCAACGTGCTGGGCAGCTTCTACTGTGCGCGCGAGGCGCTGCGCCGCCTCAGCACCGCCCGTGGCGGCGCGGGCGGCGCCATCGTCAACGTGTCGTCGGTGGCCGCGCGCCTGGGCAGCGCGGGCCAGTACGTGGACTACGCCGCGGCCAAGGCCGCCGTCGATACCTTCACGCTGGGCCTGGCGCGCGAGGTGGCGCGCGAGGGCGTGCGCGTCAACGCCGTGCGCCCGGGCATCACCGACACCGAGATCCACGCCTCCGGCGGCCAGCCCGAGCGTGCGCGCACGCTCGCCGGCCAGATCCCGATGGGCCGGCCGGGCAGCGCCGACGAGATCGCGCACAGCATCGTGTGGCTGCTGTCCGACGAGGCGGCGTATTGCACCGGCGCGCTGCTCGACGTGAGCGGCGGCCGCTGACACCGTGTCGTCTTGCACCGACTTGAGAATGCGCTTCTAGGGATGGGCCTTCGGAACAGGGGTTGCCTGGCCGATATAAACGGCCAACATGGAGCGCAGTCATGGAGACCGCGTCAATGAGGATCCGGCGCCTGCTCAGCGAGCAGCGACCCCAAAGCCTGGGCGAAGAGATCGCCAACAGCGTGAGCCACGGCGTGGGCTTCCTGCTGGCGGTGGCGGCCTTGCCCGTGCTGCTGCGCACCTGCGCGCAGCGCGGCGGCGAGCCGCTGGACTTCATGGCGGTGACGCTGTTCGCCGCCACGATGATGCTGCTGTACGGCGTGTCGGCGGTGTACCACGCGCTGCCGATGGGCCGGGTGAAGCAGATCTTCAACCGCTTCGACCATGCGGCGATCTACCTGTTCATCGCCGGCAGCTACACGCCGTTTGCGCTGGGCGCCTTGCGCGGCGGCCTGGGCTGGGCGCTGTTCGGCGTGGTGTGGGCGCTGGCGGCGATGGGCGCGCTGGCCAAGCTGCTGAACCGGCTGTCGCACCCGCTGCTGTCCACCGGGCTGTACATCGCGATGGGCTGGCTGGCGGTGTTCGCGGCGGGGCCGCTGCTGGAGCGCGTGGCGCCGGCGGGCGTGTGGCTGCTGCTGGCCGGCGGCGTGGCCTACACGCTGGGCGCGATCGTGTTCCTGCTCGACTCGCGCGTGCGCTACGCGCACTTCGTGTGGCACCTGTTCGTCATGGGCGGCAGCGCCTGCCACTTCTTCGCCGCGCTGTGGTACGCGCGCTGAGGCCGCCGCGGGAGGCGGCTGCGCTACCGCGCAGCCGCAGGCCCACAGTCAGCGCCGCTCCACGATCAGCGGCACCAGCTGCAGCACCTCGCGGATGCGCTCGGCGGCGCTGGCCGCGTCGGCCCTGGTGCGGTAGGGCCCGGCCTGCAGCCGGTGCACATCGCGGTCGTTGAAGATCGCCAGCAGCGGCGCCACGTTCTCCAGCTCGCGCTCGACCTTGCGCTGGAACTCCACCGCCCCGGCCGACTGGCGGAACGCGCCCAGCTGCACCCAGAAGCCGCGCGCGTCGGGCGTGGAGGCCCGGGCGGTCTCGGTGGCGGCGGCCGGTGCGGCCGTGGCGACCACGGCCTCGGGCGTCGGCGGCGCGGGGGCCGCGGCCTCGACCGCGGCCGCCGGCGCCACTGAAGGCGCCTCGGGCATTGCGGCGTTGTCTCGCGGCGGGGCCGTCCCGGCCAGCGCGGCATCGGCCTCGCGCCGCCAGGCGCCGGTGCGGATGTCTTCGTAGGTGATGCGCTCGATCTCCACCGGCGCCACGCCGCGCAGCACGCCGAGCTTGAGCGCCGCGGTGTAGCTCAGGTCGATGATGCGGCCCTTGTGGAAGGGCCCGCGGTCGTTCACGCGCACGATCACCTCGCGCCCGTTGGCCGGGTTGCGCACGCGCACATAGCTGGGGATCGGCAGCGTGGGGTGGGCCGCCGTCATCGCATACATGTTGTAGGTCTCGCCGCTGGCGGTGGGCCGGCCGTGGAACTTGCGGCCGTACCACGAGGCCAGGCCTTTTTCCCTGAAGGGCGGGTCGCCGGTGAGCGGCCGGTAGGAGCGGCCCATCAGCTCATACGGCTTGTTGGGGCCGCCCGGGCGCACGGTTTCCACCCGCGGCGCGGCGTCGGGCACCTGCGCCAGGTCGGGCGGCGGATTGTCGCCGGGGCCGTCGCGTCCCGGGCGGCTGGGCCCGCTGGCGCAGCCGGCCAGCAAGGCGGCGGCCAGCATCAGCGAAAGCGCGGCGAAGGCCCGGCGCGTGCCCCTCGCCGCAAAGCGTGGTTGCTGCATGGGTGGGCACGCTAACCCAAGCCGGCACGCCGCCACAAGGCCGTCGTGTGTGGAAATGTCCGCATCCGGCTGCCTATTTCCCCCTTTGGGGGGAGCCGGTTTCGTCGAAATTGGCACCAGGCGGGTGCGTGGCGCACCTACCACGCGCAAAGGCGAACCAAGATGATGCAGCTCAAAATTTCGACGCGTCTGTTCTTGCTGATCGGCGTGATGTCCGTGCTGCTGTGCGGCATCGGCATCGTGGGGCTGGCGGGCATCGTGCGCACCAACGAAGCGCTGCAGACGGTGTACGAGGACCGGACCGTGCCGCTGTCGCAGGTGGCCGACATCCAGCAGCGGCTGCTGCGCAACCGGCTGGCGATCGCCAATGCGGTGCTCGACCCCACGCCGCAGAAGATCGAGCAGCATGCGGCCGAGGTCGAGGCCAACATCGCCGCCATCTCCAAGGTGTGGGATGCCTACATGGCCACGCACCAGACGGCCGAGCAGAAGAAGCTCACCGAACGCTTCGGCAACGAGCGCCGCAAGTTCGTCAACGAAGGCCTGAAACCGGCGCTGGCCGCGCTGCGCGCGGGTGACGCCGAGGGCACCAGGCGCCTGGTGCAGGAGGCCATCGTGCCGCTGTATGCACCGGTGGGCGAGTCGATCGAGGCGTTGGTGAAGCTGCAGCTCGGCGAGGCCAGACATGAATACGAGCAGGCCGTGAGCCGCTACCAGTGGCTGCGCATCCTCACGCTGGGCAGCATCGCCGCCGGCCTGGCGTTTTGCTGGGTGCTGGGCTGGCTGCTGGTGCGCGGCGTGGTGCGCGCGCTGCAGCAGGCGGTGCAGGCCTCGCAGGCCGTGGCCCAGGGCGACCTCAGCGTTGCCATCGACGCCCGCGGGCGCGACGAAATCGCCGAGCTGATGCTGGCGTTGAGCGCCATGAAGGACCAGCTGGCCGGCGTGGTGTCGCGCGTGCGCGCCAATTCCGAGCAGGTGGCCACCGCCAGCGCGCAGATCGCGCAGGGCAACAACGACCTGTCCAGCCGCACCGAGGAACAGGCCAGCGCGCTGCAGCAGACGGCGGCCTCGATGGAGCAGCTGAGCTCCACCGTGCGCCAGAACGCCGACAGCGCGCAGCAGGCCAACGAGCTGGCCCATGGCGCCAGCAGCGTGGCGGTCAAGGGCGGCGAGGTCGTGCGCCAGGTGGTGGAGACCATGCGCGGCATCAACGACAGCTCCAAGAAGATCGCCGACATCATCAGCGTGGTCGACGGCATTGCCTTCCAGACCAACATCCTGGCGCTCAACGCCGCGGTGGAAGCCGCGCGCGCCGGCGAGCAGGGCCGCGGCTTCGCCGTGGTAGCCGGCGAGGTGCGCACGCTGGCGCAGCGCAGCGCCGAGGCGGCCAAGCAGATCAAGTCGCTCATCGGCGACAGCGTCGAGCGCGTGGAGCGCGGCAGCCAGCTGGTGGACGAGGCCGGCATGACCATGCAGGAGATCGTGCAGGCGATCGACCGCGTGACCACCATCATGTCCGAGATCAGCAACGCCAGCGCGCAACAGAGCTCGGGCGTGCTGCAGATCGGCGAGGCCGTGTCGCAGATGGACCAGGCCACCCAGCAGAACGCGGCGCTGGTGGAGGAAAGCGCGGCCGCCGCCGAGAGCCTGAAGGTGCAGGCCCAGGCGCTGGTGCAGGCGGTGGCGGTGTTCCGGCTGCGCGAGGGCCTGGCCGCCGCGGCCTGAAGGCGCCCGAGGCCGGCGCGCGGGCACGTCGCTTGCGCCTGTTGCCTGTGCACAGCACAGGAGAGACCCTCATGGCACAAAGCCCCCTGCTGGGCGCGGACCGCGCCCCGCGCCGCCCACGCGGCACCAGCACCGAACGCCTGGGCCCGAGCGACACCTCCGACACCGGCAGCGACCTGGTGGGCGCGGCCGGCGCGGTGGAAACCGACGACATCGGCCTGAGCGGCGGCACCAACGACGACATCCGCCGCGCCCCCGGCGCGGGCGCCGACGTGGGCGACGCCAACCTCGACGCCGACAGCGACTCCGGCGGCACCGGCGAGCGCGCCGAGGCCGGCCGCGACACGCTGCAGGTCGAGGCCCCCGACATCTCGCCCGACCAGGTGCAGGGCATCGGCTCGGAAGAGGCGCTGGTGGCCGAGGACGAAGACCTGGCCGCCGAGACCGACCTCGAAGCCGACGGCGGCGACGACGACGAGCGTCGCGAACCGCCCGAACGCGACAAGTCGATCGACGCTTGAACTCGCGGGGCCCCCGGGTGAACCCCGGGGCCGATTCGGGGCGCCTCTCTAGGCGCGAGGCCGCGCCAGCCTCTAGGCTCGCGGCCCATGACACGCGCCTACCCCCACCTGCTCGCCCCGCTGGACCTGGGCTTCACCACCTTGAAGAACCGGGTGCTGATGGGCTCCATGCACACCGGCCTGGAAGACGGCGACCGCTTCGACCGCCTGGCCGCCTACTTCGCCGAGCGCGCGCGCGGCGGCGTGGGGCTCATGGTCACCGGCGGCTTCGCGCCCAACATCGCCGGCTGGACCAAGCCCCTCGCCGGCCGCATGAGCACCCGCGCCCACGCGCGCAAGCACCGCGTGGTCACCGAGGCGGTGCATGCCGAAGGCGGCAAGATCGCGCTGCAGATCCTGCACACCGGCCGCTACGGCTACCACCCCTTCGCGGTGGCGCCCTCGCGGCTGAAGTCGCCGATCAGCCCGTTCACGCCCTGGGAGCTGTCGGCGCGCGGCATCGAGCGCCAGATCCAGGCCTTCGTGCGCTGCGCGCAGCTGGCGCGCGAGGCGGGCTACGACGGCGTGGAGATCATGGGCAGCGAGGGCTACTTCATCAACCAGTTCCTCGCCGCGGCCACCAACCAGCGCAGCGACGAATGGGGCGGCCCGTATGAAAACCGCATGCGCCTGCCGGTGCAGATCGTGCAGCGCACGCGCGAGGCGGTGGGGCCCGACTTCATCCTGATCTACCGCCTGTCGATGATCGACCTGGTGCCCGGCGGCAGCAGCTGGGACGAGGTGGTGATGCTCGCCAAGGCGGTGGAGAAGGCCGGCGCCACGATCCTGAACACCGGCATCGGCTGGCACGAGGCGCGCATCCCCACCATCGCCACCAGCGTGCCGCGCGGTGCCTTCGCGTGGGTCACGCAGAAGATGAAGGGCGAGGTGTCGATCCCGCTGGTCACCTCCAACCGCATCAACACGCCCGAGGTGGCCGAACGCATCCTCGCCGACGGCATGGCCGACATGGTGTCGATGGCGCGGCCGCTGCTGGCCGATGCCGAGTTCGTGAAGAAGGCGGCCGAGGGCCGGGCCGACGACATCAACACCTGCATCGGCTGCAACCAGGCCTGCCTGGACCATGTGTTCGTCGCCAAGGTCGCGAGCTGCCTGGTCAACCCGCGCGCCTGCCACGAGACCGAGCTGGTGTTCCGGCCGGCGGCGAAGAAGCGCCGCTTCGCGGTGGTGGGCGCGGGCCCCGCGGGGCTGACGGCCGCCACCGTGCTGGCCGAGCGCGGCCACGAGGTGCACCTGTTCGACGCCGCGGCCGACCTCGGCGGCCAGCTCAACCTGGCCAAGCAGGTGCCGGGCAAGGAAGAGTTCCACGAGATGCTGCGCTACTTCGGCCGCCGCGTGCAGCACACCGGCGTGCAGCTGCACCTGGGCCAGCGCGTGGAGGCCGAAGCGCTGGCGCAGGCCGGCTACGACGAGGTGATCGTGGCCACCGGCGTGAGCCCGCGCGTGCCCGGCATCCCGGGGCTGCAGCATCCCAAGGTGCTGAGCTACATCGACGTGCTGCGCCACAAGAAGCCGGTGGGGCGCAAGGTGGCGATCATCGGCGCCGGCGGCATCGGCTTCGACGTGGCCGAGTTCCTGGTGCACCAGGGCCCCTCGCCCTCGCTCGACCCCAAGGCCTGGGCCGCCGAATGGGGCGTGGCCGACCCGGCGCTGGCGCGCGGCGGCCTGGGCCGGCCGCACGTGGAGCCGCCCGCGCGGGAGGTGACGCTGCTGCAGCGCAGCCCCGGCAAGCCCGGCGCCCGCCTGGGCAAGACCACCGGCTGGATCCACCGCGCCACGCTGAAGAACAAGAACGTGCAGATGCTCTCCGGCGTGAACTACGAGCGCATCGGCGACGAGGGCCTGCTGATCAGCCACGGCGACAAGCGCGAAGACCCCAGCTGGCTGCCGGTGGACCACATCGTGCTGTGCGCCGGCCAGGAGCCGCTGCGCGAGCTGGTGGCGCCGCTGCAGTCGCGCGGCATCAAGACCCACCTGATCGGCGGCGCCTTCGAGGCCGCCGAGCTCGACGCCAAGCGCGCCATCGACCAGGCGAGCCGGCTGGCGGCCACGCTCTGAGGTTCAGCCCGGGCGCCGGGCCGCTCCCGAGCTCGGGGCTGTGCCCCGTGGGGGATGGCCGCTGCACCCGGCGGCCGGGGGTCGCATTCAGCAGCGCGGCGCCAGCGCGCGCAATGCATGCAGCATCGGCGGCAGCGTGGCCACCCGCTGCACCAGCGCGCGGATGTCGCCGGCCCCCAGCTTCGCGCGCAGGTTGCCCACCTGCGTGCGCACGGTGGACAGCGCCACGCCGTGCTGGCGCGCGATCGAGCGCACCGGCACCCCTTCGCACAGCGCCTGCAACACCTTGGTCTCGGTGAGCGTGAGCCCGTGGGCGCGCGCAAAGCCTTGCAGCGACAGGTCTTGGCACACGGCGGGGCGGCAGAACACCAGCAGCGCCAGCGGCGGGTCGTCGCCCCAGGCCAGGGGTGACACGGCCACGCTGGTGCTCAGGTCTTGGCGCAGATCCAGCTGTACCAGGCTGCGCAGCCCCTTGTGGCAGGCCGCTTGCACCGCCTTGGCCAACGGCGCCTCCTGCGCCTTGGGCAGGAGCAGGTGCTGCCCCTCGATGCGCAGGCTGGTCCCGTCGGCGAGCAGGCCATGCGCCATGCGGTTGGCGTGGCGCAGCCGGCACGCTGCATCGACCAGCAGCATCGGGTAGTCCACCTCGTCGAGCATGGCCGCCAACGCATCGTGCAAAGGCGCGCGGTGGTCGACGTAGGCCACGGCGGGCAGGGTGTCTTCCCAGGTCGTTTGAAGATCCAGCATGTGACGCTCCCTCGAAGTCGCGTGCCGCGAGTGTTGGCCCGCCTGGCGCGGCGCAACATCCCGCAAACCTGGTAGCGAGTGAATGGGGCCCCGGGCTGCGGGGTACCGCAACCACCCCGCCGCTCGGGCTGCGCCGCGCCTCCTCATTTCTGGGGAGCCGGGGCCCCTGGCCGGGCTCCCCACTGCGTGAGAACATCAGGCGGCCGATGCATGCAAGGCAGACGATGAACCCGATCAGCGTGGCCCTGGTGGAAGACGATGCCTCGATGCGCGAGCGTTTCGAGCGCGTGATCCGCGCCGAGCCTTCGCTGCGTTTTGCCCATGGCGCGGCCACGGCTGCCGAGCTGCTGGGCTGGCTGGCCGACAACCCGGTGGACGTGGTGCTGGTCGACCTGGGCCTGCCCGACCTGCCGGGCGAAGAAGTGATCCGCCGCTGCTGCCGCATGCAGCCCGCCTGCTCGGTGATGGTGATCACCATGTTCGGCGACGAGGCCAAGATGCTGCGCGCCTTCGAAGCCGGCGCCCGCGGCTACCTGCTGAAAGACGGCACCGAGGCCGACCTCGCCCACCATGTGCTGAGCCTGCACGCCGGCGGCTCGCCGATGTCGCCCATCATCGCCCGGCAGCTGCTGGCGCGCTGGCAGGCCGATGCGCAGCGCGGCCCGCGGCCGGCGGCGCCGGGCGCGGCGCGCGCGCCCACGGCCGAGGGCATGCTCTCGCCGCGCGAATCGCAGGTGCTCGACCTGATCGCGCGCGGCTTCACGTATGCCGAAATCGGCCAGCAGATGGGCGTGCTCGCGAGCACCGTGCAGACCCACGTGCGCAACATCTACGCCAAGCTCGGTGTGCACAACAAGACCGAGGCGGTGTTCGAAGCGCGGCAATGCGGCTTGCTGCCCTGATTGGCAGGCTGGTGGTGGCTGCCGCGCTGGCCTGGGCCGGCGCCGGGCCGGCAGGGGCCAACCCGTCCGGCGCGGTACTCACGCTCGGGCAGGCCGATGCACTGCTCGAACCCGAGGGCGCCGCGCCCGTGGAGCGCGCCGCGCTGCCGCTGCCGCACTGGTGGGACAAGCAGTTCCCCGGCCGCGGCGGCAAGGCCCGCTACCGCCTGCTGCTGCCCGCGGCCAGCGGCGACGAGCCGATTGCGCTGCTGATCGAGCACGTGGGCAACCAGGCCGAGCTGCGCGTCAACGGCCAGGTGGTGCAGCGCCTGGGCCGGCTGGGCGACGAGCAGGTGGACGTGGGCAAGGCCAGCCAGCTGGTGGTGGTGCCGACCGCGGTGTTGCGCGGCGATGCGGCCAACCGCCTCGAGATCGTGGCCACGATCCAGCCGCAGCGCCACGGCGGGCTTTCGACAGTGCGCTACGGCCCGCCGGCCGAACTGGAGCCCTTGCAGGCCGGCCACCGGCTGCGCGACCAGTACGCTTCGGCGGCCTATGCGGCCGGGCTGCTGCTGATGGGCGGCGTGGCCGCGGGCCTGTGGTGGCGCCAGCGCGACCCGGTGTACGGCTGCTTCAGCCTGGTGGCGCTGTCGGGCTCGGCGCGCCATCTCGACAAGGTGCTGCCCATCGTGCCGCTGCCGTGGATGCTGTGGGGCGCGCTGCTCGCGGCCGCCTATGCCTGCCAGCTGGGCCTGACCGCGCGCTTCGTGGTGCTGCTGCTGGGCCACGGCCCGCCGCGGCTGGTGCGCGCCACCCACTTCACGCTGGCGGCGGCGGTGCTGCTGGCCGGCTTGTCGTTCGCGTTGCGCGTGCCGCAGCTGTGGACGCTGGGACTGGCGCTGATGCTGGCGCTGGGCCTGTGGTGCTTTGCGGTGGTGCTGCGCGATGCGATGGCCCACCCCTGGGGCATGGCCTGGCTGGTGCTGGCCGCCGGCAGCCTGCTGCTGGTGGCCGGCGCGCACGACCTGCTGCGCGTGCGCATGGCCTTGTTCGGCGGCAGCGGCACGCAGTGGGCGCCGCACGCGATGTTCTTCTTCGTGCTGATCCTCGCGGGGCTGGTGGTGCTGCGCTACAACCGCTCGGTGGCCGACTACCGCGCGCTCAACGACCAGCTCGCCGAGCGCGTGGCCGCGCGCGAGCGGCAGTTGAACGAAGCCTTTGCCACGATGCGCCAGCAGCGCGAGGAACAGGCCGTGCTCAACGAGCGCCAGCGCATCATGCGCGAGATCCACGACGGCGTGGGCTCGCAGCTCGTGGGCCTGCTCAACATGGTGAGCCGCGAGGCGCCCGACCCCAAGGCCATGCAGGAGCAGGTGACCCTGGCGCTCGACGAGATGCGCATGGCGGTCGATTCGCTGCAGCCGGTGCACCACGACCTGACCACGGTGCTGGCGACGCTGCGCTACCGCCTGCAGCCGCGCCTGCAGGCCGCCGGCATCGAGGTGGTGTGGGACGTGCCGCTGCTGCCGCCGCTGGAGCAGCTGACGCCGCAGGTGGTGCTGCAGATGCAGCGCATCCTGCTGGAGGCGTTCACCAACGTGCTCAAGCATGCGCGCGCCACGCGGGTGGCGCTGCATGTGTCGTGGCAGGGCGGCGGGCAGCCCGGCGTGGCCCTGGCCCTGTGCGACAACGGCGTGGGCATGGCGGCGGAGCCCGGGCCGGGCGCCGACACCGCGCCGCGCGGCCATGGCCTGGCCAACATGCGCACGCGCGCCGCGTCGATCGGCGCGGTGCTGCAGGTGGAGCGCTGCGACACCGGCGGCACCTGCGTGCGGCTTCACTGGCCGGTGCCGCCGCCGGCGTCTGCCTGAACGCCGCCGAGCCACGGTGTTGCGCGGACCCGGCTTCGCCGGTCCGCTGCAAGGGCCCCCTCGGGGGCAGCGACCGGAGGGAGCGTGGAGGCCCTACATCCCCGTCGGGTAGGTCTCCGGCTCGGCCGTGTGTTCCCAGGGGTGTTCCAGGTCCAGCGGCTGCAGCGCATGCGTGCTGTCCCAATGCACCACCGCATCGAACTGCGCCGCGAGCGAGGCCTCGAAGTAGTGGCTCCAGCGCTCGGTGTCGGGCCGGTAGATCACGCCGATGGCACGCTCCAGCCGCGGCGCCATCAGCCCGCGGCGCAGCTCCTCGGAGGCCGAGGACAAGGGCAGCACGAAGCGGCCCAGCCCGCTGCTGTGCAGCAGCTGCTCGATGCTGTCGGGCCGCGAAGGCAGCACGCGCTTGCGCTTGACCGGTGAATCCCAATCGTCGGCGGCGGTCACCGTGCCGGTGTGCGTGGTGAAGCCGAGCAGGAAGCTCTCGCCCGGCTCGGCCTGTTGCTCGCGCACCAGCTGCCCCAGGTTGAGCTGCCCCTGGCGCGCCACCTCGGTGGCGCGTGCGTCGCCCAGGTGCGAGTTGTGCGCCCACACCACCACGCGCGCCGGGCGACCGCGCTGCTGCGCCAGGTGGGCGCACAGCGCGCGCAGCGCCGAGGCCATGTGCTGGTCGCGCACGTTCCACGAATCGGTGCGGCCCGAGAACATGGTGCGGTAGTAAGTCTCGGCGTTGCGCACCACGCGCGCGTTCTGCTGCGCGTAGAACAGCTCGTCGCTCGCGGCCGCGCCGTCGTGGCGCAGGTGGTGCCGGCTGCCGTGCAGCAGCTCGGTCAGCTGCGCCAGCACCTCGCGTTCGCAATCGGGCCGCAGCCCGAAGCTCACCGCGTGGCCATAGGCCTGCGGCTCGACCGCCAGGTGGTCGAAGCAGGCATAGCGCAGCCGCGCACGCGCCGCCGCGTCGGGGTCGGCGGTGTCGAGGTACTGCAGCACCTCGTGCATCGACTCGCGCAGGCTGTACAGGTCGAGCCCATAGAAGCCCACCTGCCGCTCGTGCGGCAGGCCGGCGTTGTGGGCGCGCAGCCAGTCGAGCAGCGCCACGACCTCGGTGTTGCGCCACATCCAGCGTGGAAAGCGCTCGAAGCCGCGCAGTGCCTCGGCGGGCGAGGCGTCGTCGCTCGCGCCCTGCACGTAGCGGCTGGCGCGCAAGGCCGCGGGCCAGTCGGCCTCGACCGCGAGGGCGTCGAAGCCTTTGTCCAGGATCAGGCGCTTCGTGAGCTCGGCGCGCAGGCGGTAGAACTCCTGCGTGCCGTGGGTGGCTTCGCCGAGGAGGACGAGGCGGGCGGGGGCGGTGAGCTCCAGCAGCCGGTCCAGGTCGGGCAGGGGCTGGCCTTCGCGGCCGATCATGTCTGGGAGCCTGGCGTCCGATGTGGTGTCCATGGTGTTCATCCTGCGGCAAGTGCCATACCGGATCAGGCCGCCCCGGGCGAGGCGCCGGCTCCATCGCAGGCATGCAGGGACTCCCGTTGCCTGGGCAGAGCCAAACAGCCCGGACGGTCAGTGCGCGGAGGTCTCCCTGGCCGCCGCCTCCCGCAAGGGCCGCAACGCCAGCGCCAGCACGGCCACCGACACCGCGCCCATCACCCCGCACACCAGCGCGAGCGAATGCCCGATGGCGCGGTCGTCGGCAAACAGGTAGTCGGCCTAAATCCGGCAGTTGCCGCGAAGCGATGAGCTGATTCGCGAGCACTGGCGGGGACTTGCGCGGTCTTGGCACACTCACCCGATGGGTGAAGCAAGACGCAAGGCGCTGGCGGCGCGGCAAGGGG
>JBFLWE010000050.1:0-43482 GCA_040758375.1 Pseudomonadota bacterium | reverse complement strand
CTATCGCTTGCTGCAGCAGGCCGTGATCACCGATCCGGTGACCTACGAAGACGTTGTGAGACCCGTCAAAGTCGGCGTATAGTGAACTGGATAAATATCCAGTATTCCAACCTATACTGGAGCTAAGTTGATACCCCTTTTGTTCGTACAGTATTTCCCGGCGCTGCAAAGGCCACCAGGAGTGAAGCGATGAAGATGTCCTGCGTACACCAACTCCGTCAGCACTACCGCCCACGGCGTGCGGTGCCGGCATGGCTGAAGGCGCTGCTGCACTGGTTCTGAGGACAGGTACCAGCATGCGCCTTTCCATGGAAAGCCAGGTCGCCATACCGCAGTCCTTCGTGGACCTGTTTGTTCCGAGGGGGCGTTCGAAGCCCGGTATCGCGCGCGAGCAGATTGCGGCCCGCCACGAGGCTTGCGAGGACTTGGCCCAGGCGCTGGTGGAACCCGCAAGCACCGCCCTGTCGCAGCACGGCGTGACCGAACAGGACGTGATGGACCGAGTCCTGGCGGGGCTGCTCTCGGGCGAGGCAGGCCTGGGCCGCGAGGAGGCGATGTGGGTGGCGCGGCGCCTGGCCGAGCTGCTGGAGTGGAGCGACGTCTGGCTCTGAAACCGTCTCGACATGCCGCGCGGTTCAGTGACCCGCGAGGTTCGACATCTGCTCCAGGCACAGCAGCGTGTCCACGTATTCGATGAACCGCTCCAGGTATTCGGGCGAGGCGTCGTGCATCGCACGCAGCGCCCGGTGCACCAGGTGCTGCGAGTTGAGGGGGCCGGCGTTCTCCGGCACGGTGGCCAGGCATTGAGCGAGCCGCTGCTGCGCGCTCAGCCGGGACCAGGTGCTGCGGAAGTAGCGCAGGGTTTTCAGTTCCGCGACGGGTTCGGGGCCGGGGCTGCCTGGGGCGCTGTCGGCCGCCGCAGGGCCGCTGGCCAGGGTTGGCGCGGCCTGCCGCGCCAGCAGGTCGGCCAGTTGCGCCAGCGGACCGGGCGACGGCGCCTGCCCGGGCGCGCTCGGGCACTGCCGAGCCGGGCGGCCGTCGTCGGCGCAGTCGCCTTGCCGGCGCCGTTCGAGATCGGCGGCATAGGCCGCCAGCAGCTCGCCCACGCGGGCATCGAGACGGCGTCGCGCCGCGCCCTGATGGGCCTGCGCGCGCCGCGCCAGCGCCTCGATGAAGCAGAAGCGCACCGGGTCGTGGCGATGCTCGCCGCGTTCGCGCCAGGCCGCCAGCCGCGCGCCGTGGCCCTGGTCGTCAGCCATGCGGGGTGGCGCCCATGCGCGCGGCCGCGCGGGGCGTGGGCGCCAGTTCCACGCGGCGGTTGCGCGCGCGGCCCTCGGCGTCGGCGTTCGAGGCCACCGGCTGCTCGGCGCCGAAGGCCGCGGCGAACACGGCCGACGATGGGATGCCTTCTTCGATCAAGGCCCGGGTCACGGTGAGCGCTCGTTGCGCCGACAGCTCCCAGTTGTCGGCGAACTGCCGGCTGCCGCCGCGCACCTGCCGGTCGTCGGTGAAGCCGCTGATCATCAGCACCTCGCCGCGCGCCTGCAGGTAGGCGGCCAGCGGCGCGGCCAGGCCTTTGAGGAGCTGCCGGCCTTCGGGCTGCAGCTCGGCGGAATTGAACGCGAACAGCACGCTGCCGCTGATGCCGATGCGCCCGTCCTTCAGCGTCACGCGGCCGGCCGCCAGCGGGCCGGCCAGGGCCTGCTCGAGCGCCAGGCGGCGCTGTTGCTCCGCCTGGCGCTGCTGCGTTTCGCTCTGCAGCCGTTGGGTCAGCTCCAGTTGCATGCCGAGGGCGCACACGAGGATCAGCACGAAAGCCCCCACCAGGCCTGCCATCAGGTCGCCGAAGACGGCCCAGACCGGGGTGGCGGGCGTGTCCAGGCCGCCGTCGAGCTCGTCCACGGTCATGCCTCGGCCTGCGCGGGTGTGCGGCGGGCGGCGAGCTGGCGCAGGTCTTCGACGATCTGCTGCTGCGACATCAGGCTCAGGTCGATGATCTCCCGCGCCTGTGCCACGTAGTAGGCGAGCTGCTCGTCGCTGCGCGCAATGGACTTGCCCAGCGTCGCTTCGATGCGCTGCAGCTGGGCCATGAGCTGGGCGTTCGACTCGCTGAAGCGCTGCACCGCGAAGCCGAAGGCTTCGCCGAGGCTGGCCACCTCGACCGCGCTGCCGGTCACGTGCGCGGCGGCCTCGGCCATCCTGGCGGTCTCGCCGTCCAGGCGCACGAGCGCGCCGTCCAGCGTGGCCAGCAGGCGGGTGCGCTCCTCCAGCATCGCGTTGTCGCGCGCCATGCTCTCGGAAAGCTTGTGCCGCATCTCGGCCATCACGTCGGCCGCGGCGCGCGGAGCCTCGGAGGCGGTGTGCACCAGACGGGCGATCTCGGCGATGGTGTCGCGGGCGTGGGTCTGGGCCTGGGCCGAGATCTCGTGGGCCGTCTGCTCCAGCGTGGCGCAGATCTGCTGCTGCTGGGCCAGCGTGTGCGCGCCGGCCTGTTGCCATTGGCGCTGCAGCGCGCCGGCCATCGCATCGAGCGCGCCGGTCCAGGCGGCCAGGCGCTCCTGTTCATGCGCGGACAGCGCCGCCTGCAGCTCGGCACGGGCCTGTTGCAGCGAACTGTGCCAGCCTTGGGCCGCGGTGGCCGTGGCGGCTTCGAGGTGGGCGGACACGCCTTCGAGCTGCCGCTGCACCGCCTCGGTCACCGTCTGGTGCAGCGCGGCGGTCTCGCGCGCGATGCCGGCCATCGTGGCTTCGGCCACCGGCTGCAGCGCCGCGCCTGCCAGGCGCGCGCTTTCGCTCAGGCTGTGCCGCAGCGACCGGTCCACCGAGGCGGCCAGGTCGGCATAGGCGGTCCCGGCCTGGCGGTGGAAGCGTTCCTGGCCGGCGAGCAGGCCGGCATGCAGCGCCGCGTGCCGCTGGTCCAGCTGCGCCATCAGGGCTTGCAGGCGCTCCACCAGCGCGGGCAGCGCCTGGGCCTGGCACTGCAGCAGCTTCAAGGATTCTTCGCGCTGGTGTGCCGGCGTGAACATGCGCAAGGTGGTGGCGATGCGTGCTTCGAGCTGCCGTGCGGCCTGCAGCCGTTCACGCCGGCACAACGCGGACATCAGGCCCAGCATCGCCGAGGCGGCCACGCCGGCGACCGAGGTGCCGAAGGCCAGCCCCAGCCCTTTGACCGGCGCCGACAGCGAGGCACGCATCGAGGCCAGGTCGGTGGCGCTGTCGAGCGCCGCGCCCGTGCCTTTGAGCGTGAGCACCATGCCGACGAAGGTGCCCAGCATGCCCAGCAACACCAGCAGCCCGGCCAGGTACGGCGCCATGGCCGGGCCGGGCAAGCCGGCGCGCTCGCCTTCGATGCGCGCGCGCACGGCAGGTTGCAGCGATGGAGGCAGTTGCGACAGCCAGGGCCCCAGCGCCGGCAGGGCATCGGGCATCTGCGCCAGTGCGCGCGCCAGCGCGCCGGTGGCCTGCCGGAAGCGGTGCAGCTCCAGCGCACCCATCAGGTAGAAGGCAGCGATCAGCGCCGACATCGCCAGCGCGAGCGGGTTGGAGCCGATGTAGCCGGCGCCGAGCCAGCACACGGTGCCCAGCCCCGCGGCGAAGGCGGCGTGGTAAAGAGGTCTGTTCATGATGTGTGCTTGTGGGCCTGGGCTTGCAGCGCTTGCAGCAAGCCCTTGGCCGGCTGCATCCGCATGTCGAGCTCGGCCAGCAGCAGGGCTTGCAGCTCCTGCAACAACGCCTGCGGCCCGGCCTCGGGCTCGGCCTGGCGCCGGCGCTCGAAGCGCTGTTCCAGCCAGGTGGGCAGGCTGGCCAGTGCTGCGCGCTCCTGAGCGCTCAGCACTTGCTCCATCACCGCGTCCACGGCCGCCAGGCGCGCCATCGCCGGCGAGCTGGCCGCGAGCGCCTGGCGCAGGCGGCTGCGCAGGGCGACGATGCGCGCTTCGGTGGCCTGCAGGCGCGCGGCGTAGCGGCGCCGCAGCGCGGCAAGGTCGATGACGTCGGGCGCCGCACCCGCTTTGCCGGGCCGGGCGCAGAAGTCATCGGCGATGGTGGCGGCCAAGGCGGCGCGCACGCGCGCGAATTCGTCTTCCATGGTGCGTGCCGCTTGCGCGGTGCGCGCGAGCGCAGCCGGTTTTGGCGCCGCCGGCTCGTTCAGCGCGGCGGCCAGCGAGATGGCGTCGGTCCAGCCCAGCCATTGGCTGAGCCTTTGTGCGAAGGCCGGCTTCGAAGGGGGGATGTCGGCTTCGGTCCCTAGCGCGAGCAAACGAACGAGCGCGGAACCGGAAAAACGCGTGCGCTGCGACCCTTGCACCATACCGCTCGCTGCAGGCCTGGCTGAAAAAAGCGCGCAGTCTACTATCGAAAGGGGCGCCGGCGCGGGCGCGGCGACGGCGGCGCCGATTCGTTCACACCGGCAGCCAGCTCACGCGGTCGAGCACGCGCCGCGCTTCGAGGCTGCGGCGCTTGAAGAGCTGGAGGGTCAGGGCCTGCGCGTCGATGTCGAGCAGGCCGTGGTTGCGGCAGGCCGCACCCACCACCACGGCGTCGCGCACCGCGGCGCCCGAGGAGGTGGCCTCGTGCAGCGGCAGCCCGCCGGTGTAGAAGGCATCGAGGTTGTTGCGATGGATGTCGCCGCTGAGCACCAGCATGCGATGGTCGTGCGCGAGCTGCAGCAGCCAGGCGAGGTCGCGCGTGTAGCGCTGGTAGCCGGCGATGGTGGAGCCAGTGGCCCACAGGTGCAGCGCGTGCGCGGGCGCTGCCCGGATGGCCGCTTCGAAGGTGGCGCGCTGCGCGGTGCCGAACAGCGTGCGCTTGTGCTCGCTGAGCAGCCAGGTGCGCGTGCGCAAGCTGCGCACGTCGGCCAGGTGCAGCCACACGTCGGGCTGCAGCGCGATGCTGGGGGTGCGCAGCGGCGGCTGGTTCGCGTTCCAGAACGCTGGGTCGTTGTAGGCCGAGGGAAAGCTGCCGGGCGCCAGGCCTTGTGCCAGCGCCGCGCGAAACGCTTCGAGGAAGGCGGTGCTCAGCCGCAGCTTGCCGCTGTGGACCGGGTGCACCTCGGCGCCGAGCGCGTCGTTCCACAGGAAGTCATGGTCGTCCCAGATGGCGTGCACCCTGCCCGGCGGCAGCGCGCCCACCAGCGCGGCGAACTGCGGCTGCGCGATCAGCTCGCTGTACAGCGCAAACAGGTGCTGCGCGAAGGTGTCGTCGTTCATCTGCTCGGGATGCACCGGTGTGCCGGGGTACAGGTCGAGGTACAGCGAGTCGCCCAGCAGCACCAGGTGGTCGGGCTGTTGCGCGGCGATCCAGTCCCACACCGGCTGGTCCTGGAACACGCGCGTGTTCATGCACGAGGCAAAGGCAATGCGCATCGACAACTCCCTCCTGCTTTGTCGGTGGTGTTCGACGATGTCAGTTTTGCGCACGCGCCGCATCCCCAAGGGGAGGGACGAATATCCCTTCACATCCGGACGTACCCTGTCCCCCTTGGGTGGGAGCGACAAGCGGGCCGCTTCCGGGCACGCTACAGGTTCGCACCAGCAGTAAAGGAAGTATCACCGTGCGTCACCTCCTCATCGCCGCCGTGTTCGCCGGCCACGCCCTCGGCGCCCACGCCGCCACCTGGTCTTTCAGCTATGCCGGCGCCACCTCCGTCGATGCGCCGTTCCAGCTGCCGTCGATCGACGGGCAGTTCGTCGCGCAAGACATCGACCTCGACGGCCACATCGGCCGCCAAGAAGTGCAGCAGCTCGAGTTCTTCGGCCACCGCATGGCGCCTGCCACCGACATGGGCGCACCCGGCTTGCCGCCCGGCAGCGTGATGTCGGAACTGTGGAGCTTCGACTTCGACCTGGGCAGCGAGGCGCTGAGCTTCACCGGACGCGCCGGCGCCTGGCACGACAGCTATGTCAAGAGTGCCTTCGCGCTGCTGTACGAGACCGGCATCGGCAGCTTCACCTTCGACCTCTCGGCCGCGCAGCTCGACGTGCAGCTGATCGACGGCACTTCGTCCCTGCAGGCGCTGCCGGTGCCTGAGCCCGGCACCTGGGCGCTGCTGGCCATGGGCCTGGCCTTGATCGGCTGGCACGGTCACGCGCGCGGCCGCCACGCCAGCGAGCGATGAATGGCACCGCCTGACTACAGGTGCTTGTAGAAGAAGGTCGTGCCGCAAAACCGGCCGTCCGGCATCAGTGCGTAGCGGGGCACTTCGCCCACGCGGTGCCAGCCGGCGCGCTGGTACAGCCGCTCGGCGTCGCCCCCGGTCACGGTGTCGAGCACGAGCACGCTCCTGCCCTCGGCGCGCGCCTCGGCGTCCAGCGCGGCCATCAGCCGCTGCGCGATGCCGCGCCGCCGCGCGCCGCGGTGCACCAGCATCTTGGCCACGTCGGCGCGGTGCGGCTGGTTGTCGGGCAGGCCGGTGACCAGCTGCACGGTGCCCACGATGCGGCCCGATGCGTCTTCTGCCACCAGCAGCACGCGCTCGCCGCGCGCCACGCCCTCGGCCACGCCGCGCCAGAACGCCAGCGCCTTCTCGCGCGGCAGCGGCCACATGAAGCTCACCGAAGCGCCGCCTTCCACGCAGTCGAGCAACACCTCGGCCAGCGCTTCCACGCAAGCCGCGGCCTCGTTGGGCCCGATGCGGCGGATCGTCACGTCTGCCACGCTGTTCATGCAGGCCTCCTCGGTGCGCTGAAGGGCAGGGTGACCAGCGCGACCAGGTAGCGCGCCGGCTTGCGGGTGGGATTGCGGTAGACGATGGGCTGGTCCAGGCGCATCGCGAGGCAGTCGCCGGGTTCCAGCCGCCATTGCGCATCGCCCACGCGCAGCTCCATCACGCCTTCGATCATCAGCACCTGCTGGTGGATCTCGGTCTCGCGCGGCGCGCTGTCGTAGGCCACGCGCTGGCCGGCGGGGAAGCTCACGTCCACCAGCTGCAGCGGCGTGCGCACCGCAGGCGAGAGGTTGCGCCGCACATAGCCCGAGGCAGGGTCGGTCCACACCGGCTGCTCGGCCAGGCGCGCCAGCGGCGAAGGCTCGCTGGCAGGGACGTCGCCTTCTTCGAACAGCGCGGCCAGCGTCACGCCCAGCCCGGCGGCCAGCTTGTCGAGCACGGTGGCGGTGGGGCTGCTCTGGCCGCGCTCGATGAGCGAGATGTTGGAGCGGCTCACGCCGCTGCGCTCGGCCAGCGCGTCGAGGGAGTAGCCGGCCGCGTCGCGCAGGTCGCGCACCCGGCGGGCAATGCGGGCGTTGATGTCCATGCATCCAGTTTACTGGAGAAATGCATCCAGTAAACTGCCGAAACTCCGGACGCTGCCCGGTTACCCGGAAGCTGTCGGGCCAGCGGCGGCGCTGCAGGCGGGCCACGGCCCGCGGGGGCTGGATGTTCAGCCCGCGGCCGCCTTGTTGTCGACCGCCAGCTCGACCACGTTGTCGGGCGTTGCGGTCGCCTGCGGCGCGGCGCTGCCGGCGCGCACCAGCTGGCCCTGCACCGAGGCGCCCACGTCCATTTGCAGCTGCTGGTAGCGGATGGTGCCGCTGATGCGGGCGTTGGCCTGCAGCTCCAGGAAATGGGCCACGTCCAGGTCGCCGGTGACGGTGCCGTTGATCACGGCGTCGCCGCACTGCACGCTGCCTTCGATGTGGCCCTTGTCCGACAGCACCAGCAACGGCGGCGTCTGGCCTTCGACGGCGCGGCCGATCACGTTGCCCTTGATGCGCCCGTCGATGCGGATGCCGCCGGCGAACACCACGTCGCCGGTGATTTCCACACCCTCGGCCACCAGGCTGGACAGCTTGGTCACTTCGATGAAAGACTGCTTCTTGCGTTTGCCGAACATGGGCATCTCCAATCTCTGGCGCGTGTTTAGCGCTTGCCTTCGCGCGCCTTGCGGAAGAAGGTGAGTTCCTCCTGGCATTCGCGCAGCCGCTGGTTGAGCGTGTCGATCTGGCGCTCGAGCTCCTGGCTGCGCGCTTCGGACATGCGCAGCGTCAGGCGCGTCTGCTCCAGGCCGTGTTGCAGCGCCTGGTTGTCCTGCAGCGCACTGCCGAGCCTTTGCACGTCGTGCGGCTGCAGCCGGCCCGCCGCGAAGCCGCCGGCCGCGGCCGCCGCCAGGCCGGCCAGCAGGGCCAGCGCGGCGAACCAGCGGCGGCGCCGGCGCTGCGGCGACAGCACCAGCCCTGCATGGGTCAGTTGATGGGTGGCGGTACGCCCCGCGCGCATGCGCATCGCCCCGCGCTCACATGCCTGCGAGGTAGCGGCGCGGGTCGATCTGCTCGCCGTTGCGCAGCACCTCGAAGTGCAGGTGCGGCCCGGTGGAGCGGCCGCTGCTGCCGACGGCGGCCACGCGCTCGCCCGGTGCCACCACGGCGCCGGACTTCACCGCCAGGCGCGAGGCATGGGCGTAGCGCGTGGTCAGGCCGTTGCCGTGGTCGATCTCCACGGTCCAGCCGTAGTCGGGCCGGTAACCGGCGAAGGACACGGTGCCGCCGGCGGCCGCCAGGATGGGCGAGCCGTATTCGGCGGCGAAGTCGAGGCCGGCGTGGAAGGCATGGCGGCCGTTGAACGGGTCGGAGCGGTTGCCGAAGCCCGACACGACGTTGGCGTCGGTGACGGGCCGGCGCGAGGGCAGGCGCATCAGCGCCAGGCTGTGCATGGTGGCGGCGTCGGCCACCAGTGCGATCTGCTGCTCCAGCCGGGCGAGGTGGCGCTCGATCGCGCTCAGGTCCTGCAGCAGCTGCTGCGAGGCGGTGGCCGGCCGGGGCGGCAGCATCGGGCCGCCGCTGCCCGCGCCGGATACCGCGGCCGAAGCGCCGGTGTCCTGCGGCGCTGCAGCGGGTTGCACGCCCAGGCGGCGGCTGAGCTGCGCGGCCTGGCTCTCGAGCTTGAACAAACGACCCGACAACGCGCCGATCTGCTCCAGCGTGAACGGCAGCATGGGACGCGGACGCTCCTGCGCGGCCGGCGCCACGCTGCCCGCCGGGGCGGCGAGCCAATAGCCCAGGCCAGCGCCGGCGGCCAGCAGCATCAGCGCTGCTGCTGCGGCGGCGGCCAGCACATGGCGAATGGACAAGGTTCGCACACGGGAGCGGCTGGCCGCGCCGGTGGCGATCATCACGAACGACATCCTGTTTCCCTCTGCGGGTGAGGCGGGGTGCAACCCTTTTGTCGGCCGATCGTACGTGTGAAGACAGGCCCGCAGCCCGTGAGCGATGCAACGGTTTGTTCTTTCGGTGCGAGTTGGCGGAAATTCACGCCTTCAGCGCATCTGCCGCGCGTGGCCGGTGTGTGCAAGGCATGGGCCGCACAGGCTTCCTTTTTGCGCGACCGCGCTCGATGATCCCGGCATGCGCACCGCCACCACCGACGACGCCGAGGCCATCGCCGCCATTTATGCGCCCATCGTGCGCGACACGGCCATCTCCTTCGAGCTGGAGCCGCCCACGGCCGGGCAGATGCGCGAGCGCATCGCCGCCACCTTGCAGCGCCTGCCCTGGCTGGTGAGCCTGGATGCGCAAGGCGAGGTGAACGGCTATGTGTACGCCAGCCGGCACCGCGAGCGTGCGGCCTACCAGTGGGCCGTGGACACCTCGGCCTACGTGCGGGCCGACAGCCGCGGGCAGGGCGTGGGCCGGCGGCTGTACGAAGCGCTGTTCCGCACGCTGGCCGAGCTGGGCTACTTCCAGGCCTTTGCCGGCATCGCGCTGCCCAACGAGGCCAGCGTGGCGCTGCACGAGTCGGTGGGCTTCGAGCCGATCGGCGTGTACCGCAACGTGGGCTTCAAGCTGGGCGCCTGGCGCGACGTGGGTTGGTGGCAGAAGAGCCTGCAGCCACTGCAGACGCCGGACGAGCCGCGGCGGTTTGCGGGCTAGAAAAACAAGGCCAGGCTCAGGCTCCAGCCGCTGCGGGGCCGGTCGTACGCCACCGCGTACGGGGCGTCGCGCTGCGCGCCCGACCAGGCCAGCTGGAGCTCGGCGCGTGCGAAGCTGTAGGCCGCGCCCAGGCGCAGGTCGGCGCGCGCGCGCCGGCCGTAGGCGTTGCGCTGCACGCCCAGCACGCCCGCATGGGCCAGCAGGTGCAGCGCCTCGGTCTGCGGCCAGCGGGCGTTGAGTTCCGCATACGCGCTGCGGGTGCCGCGGCCGAAGTAGTCGGGCGAGAGGTACAGCCGCGCCTGCCAGCGCTCGGCCAGCAGGCCGGCGTAGGCCTCCGCATAGCTGTGCGAGGAGGCCTGGGCGAAATGCACCGCCGCCAGACCCGCTTCCCACGCCAGCGTGGGCGACCAGCGCCGGCTGCGGCCGCCGTACAGCGTCCACTGCGGCGTGCGGTGGCCCGGCCACGGGCTGGTGCGCGACAGCGCGGCGCCGCCGTACCAGCCGCCGGAGGTGTCCAGCGCGGCGGCCAGGCGCAGACTGGGGTGGCCGTCGCTGAGGCTCATTCCGCGAAACCGTTCGTCGCTGCTGAGCGTGAGGCTGCCCGAGAGCTGCGCGCGCACCGGGGCTGCGGCCAGCAGGCCGGTGCAGCACAGCGCAACGAGGGCGCTCAGGCGAAACGAAGCGGGCACGTCATGGGCGGGCCGGGGCTGCCGCCGGTTCGGCGCTGGCCGAAGGGCAGCCGCAGGCGCAAGCGTTCATGACGCGCAGTGTCGCGCAGGCATCGACGGCGCCGCTGGCGTCGGACACCAGGGCGGCGTGCGGGCGCGGTGCCCGGGGTCCGTGCAGCTCGCGCCGCAGGGCCAGCAGGCCGGCCACATGGGCGGCGGCGAAGGAGCTGCCGCTGCGCAGTGTCCAGCGGCCGCCGGGGGTGGCGGTGGGGATGTCCTGCCCCGGCGCTGCCCACAGGCCGGCTGGCGGCCGCTGGCGTGCCTGTGCCACCACCGCGATCACGCCCGGATGCGAGGCGGGGAACCCGCCCTGCGGCAGGCCGAGGTCGGCGGCGCCCACCACGTCGATGTCGCGTGCCAGCGCAATGTCGAGCAGGCGCGCCAGCAGCCGGTCGGGCGGGCCGGCCAGGCTGAGGTTGATCACCTGCGCCTCGTGCTCGATCGCGTGGTGCAGCGCTTGCGCCAGGCTCAGGGTGTCGCAGCGGCTGGCCTCGTCGGGCTGCTGCCGGCAGGCACGCAGCGCCTGCAACCGCGCCTGCGGCGCCACGCCGACGATGCCCACGCCGTTGCCGGCGCGCGCGGCGATCACCGCGGCCACGCCGGTGCCGTGTTGCTCGGCCTGGTAGGCCTGGCGGCGCACGAAGTTCTCGCGCCGCACCACCTGGCCAGCCAGGTCGGGGTGGCGGTCGTCCACCCCGCTGTCGATCACCGCCACCTGCACCCCGCGCCCGGTGGCGCGCTGGTGCAGCGCCTGCAACTGCCACGGTTCGGCGGCCGGCTGCACGCGGTACAGCGGATCGGTTTCATCACGCTGCGCGCGGAACTCCTGCATCGGCTGCGCCCAGGCCACGCGGCGGTCGGCCGCCAGCGCCTGCACCGCCTGCGCCGTGTCACGCTGGGGCGGCAGCGCCATCACGAAGCAGTGCACCCCCAGCAGCGGCATCGGCCAGTCGCCCTGCAGCTGCAGGCCGTGGGCCTGGGCCAGCTCGTGTGCGACGCGCCGCCGCGCCTGCCGGCCCGCGCCGTCGGCATAGCTGCCGCCATAGCCGCCGTCGGCACGGAAGTGCGGCGGCGGCAGCTCCAGCATCACCAGCACCTGCGGCGGCTCGTCGTCCGCCGCCACGGCTGGCGCCACCCCCAGCGCCCCCCCCAGCGCCAACATCGCCACCACCCGGCACATCGCCGCCAACAGCCCGGTGAACACCGCGGATCGGCTGAAGCCGGTCCATCGGTGTTGCCCGCTCGAGCAACTGTCGCCCGGCCGCTCCGAAGACAGTTGCGCGTCCCCCCGGGGGCCGGCATAGAAGGGGGCGGCGCCGCAGGCGCTGCGGGGGGGAGTCATTCCAGCGACTCCGCCAGCATCACCGCGGGATCGGCGCGCAGCCGCCGCAAGGCACTGTCGCGCTCCACGGCCGGCAGGTGCAGCAGGTAGGCGCCGCTGGCGGTGGGGCCGTCGACCACGCGCGCGCCGCTGCCTTGCAGCGCCTGCCGCATCGCGATGTCCTGTGCCTGCGGGTGGAAGCGCACCACCGCGTTCGCCTGATGGTGCGGGCCTTGGGCCGCCTGGCCGAGCGCCTTGTAGGCGCCGTCGTGTGCTGGCGGCATGAGGCCGGCCAGGCCGATCAGCAGCGCCACGATCGCCGCGCCCTGCAAGACCAGTGCGCCGCGCAGCCCCGGCGCGATGCCGCGCCAGGCTTGCCAGCCGCGGCGCAGGCGTGCCAGGCGCTGCGCCAGGCCCGGCGCCGGCGGCGGGCGCTGCATCTGCAGGCGCAGCGCGGCCAGGCCGCGCTCGGCGTCGGACTCGCCTTCGAGCTCGGCGTAGCGCGCCTGCAGGCGGCGTTCCCACTCGAGCTCGCCGCGGCAGCGCGGGCAGGCGGCCAGGTGCGCCTGCACCATCGCCTGCTCGTCGGCGTCGAGCTGGCCGGTGAGCAGCCAGGGCAGCAGGCGCTGGGTCTCGTCATGGCCGGGAGGGCCGAGCCGCACCACGCGGCCGGCATTCGAATCACGCGTCATAGCCACTCCTCCAGCCGCCCTCCCAGCAGCAGCCTCAGCCGCCTGCGCGCGTGGAACATGCGCGTCTTCACGGTGTCCACCGGGCAGTCCACCACCTGCGAGATCTCGCGGTAGCCCATGCCGTGGAAATAGGTGAGGTCGACCACCGCACGGTGTTCGGCCGACAGGCCCTGCAGAGCGCGCATCAGCAGCGCGTGCACCTGGCGCCGCCCCAGGTGGCGTTCGGGTTCGTCGTCGGGCGCACAGGGCTCGTCGGCCTCATGGTCCACCGCCTCGTCGAGCCGGCGCAACGCCTTCAGGGCCTTGCGGTAGGCGATGCCGAACACCCAGGTGGAGACCTTGCTGCGGCCGTTGTAGCTGCCGGCGCGGCGCCACACGACCATCATCGTGTCGTTGAGCAGCTCTTCCACCATGCCGGGCCGCCGCGTCATGCGGTCGAGAAAGCGGGTCAGCCGCGGGTGGTAGAGCCGGTACAGGGTTTCGAAGGCGGCGAGGTCGCCGGCGGCGACGCGCGCGATGAGGCCGGCCTCGGGCTGGTCGGCCGGCCCGCCGCTGCCGTCGTCGAGATGGATGTGGTCGCCTGGCTTGCCCAGCATGCTTGTCCCCCCGCGGGCGGTGAATGCCCCGCCCCTGGCGAACGGTTCACCGCCGGCGGCCGATTGTGATCCGTCGCACGCGCCCTGTCTCTCGTGGCCCTGACAGGCAATACCACCGTCGGGCCAGTACCTCCAGAAAGAGACCCAGCGTTTTCACTAAGTGGTACCAGATTGGCACGCAGTGGTAGCATACTGGCATGCATGCGGCGTGAAGTACTGCAACGCCAGTGCCTTTCGTACTTCCGCCCCGGTTCCGGTGTGAGGGCACCGCGGGGAATCGTGTCGCAACAGGCCGCAGTGCCTCCCAAAGGCTCAACCCGAGAGGTGAACATGAAGAGCAAGCCCACCCCCATCGCTTCAGCCGTCGCGCTTTTGGCGATGGGCGTCGCCGTCGCTGCCCATGCGCAGCAAGCCCAGCCGCCCGCAGCGCCCGCGGCAGCGGCGTCCGCCCCTGCCGCGCAGCCGGCCGAGCAGCAGGTCGAATCGATCGTCGTCACGGGCATCCGGGCCTCGCTGGAGTCGGCCGCAGGCATCAAGCGCAACAGCACGGCGGTGGTGGATGCCGTGTCGGCCGAAGACGTGGGCAAGCTGCCCGACTCCGACGTGGGCGAGAGCCTGGGCCGCATTCCGGGTGTTTCGGTGGGGCGCGATTTCGGCCAGGGTGCCTCGGTGTCGATCCGCGGCACCGACCCGCAGATGACCTACACCACGCTGAACGGCCAGACGGTGGCCTCCACCGGCTGGTATGACCAGAAGGCGATCGACCGCTCGTTCAACTACTCGCTGCTGCCGGCCGAGCTGATCGGTGGCCTGGAGGTGTACAAGTCGTCGCAGGCCGACCTGACCGAAGGCGGCATCGGCGGCACCGTGATCGTCAAGACGCGCAAGCCGCTGGAACTGGACGCCAACACCGCCTTTGCCGGCATCAAGCTGGGCGACGGCACCATCAGCGACAAGAACCGCGAAGTCTCCGGCCTCTACAGCTGGAAGAACGAGGCCAAGACCTTCGGCGTGCTGGTCGCCGGCGCGTGGGAAAAGGGTGACTACATCCGCCGCGGGGTCGAAGCCGACATGCGCTGGTCGGGCGACGTGGCGCCCACCAGCTTTGTGCAGGAGCGCGAGCGCAAGGCCTTGAACGTGACGCTGCAGGCCCGTCCGGCGCCGGGCTTCGACCTCGGCCTGAACTACCTGCACCTGGAGCTGGATGCCGACAACTCCAATACCAGCCACTACATCTTCACGGGCAACTCCGGCAGCTGCGCCCAGACCAACGCCGCGGGACTGTGCGTGCTGCACACCCGGGACGTGGCCAACCCGGCGACGGACAACGTGTTCCTGCAGAACTGGGTACGCTCGGCCTCGATGTCGTCCGACAGCCTGGTGCTCAACGGCGCCTACCGCGCCGACGGCTTCAAGCTCTCGGCCGTGGCCGGCTCCACCGAGGCCGAGGGCGGCACCAACCAGACGGCCAACTTCGCCTACGGCAACTGGACGCCCGGGGCCACCTTGCCCTTGTGGACCGGCACGATCGACGCCCGCGGCAACCAGATCGCCATCCACCCCGCGTCGAACCAGAACATCGGCGTCGGCAACCTGCCGGGGACCTCGTCGCCCGAGACCTGGGCCTCGGGCCGCGGCCCCAACGCCGACAAGGAAAACTTCGTCCAGGCGGATGCGACCATCGACCTCGAGTGGGGCGCGCTGACCGCGTTCAAGACCGGCGTGCGCGCCACCGAGCACACCTTCACGCGCACCGGCTACCGCGGCGTGCATGCGGCCACCGCCGTGCCGGGCGCCACGCCGGGGCTGTACGACGGCAGCCTCGAGGTGGTGGGCGGCTGGAGCGTGCCGCGCCCGAACATCGGCGCGATGCTGGCCTTGGCCTCGGCCAACATCACCAACTGGGTCGAGGACCGTTCGGCCTACGCGCAGCTGAAGGAGAAGAACTCGGCGCTCTACGGCATGTTCGAGTTCGAGAAGGCCGCGCTGCATGGCAACTTCGGCTTGCGCTACGTGCGCACCAATGTTTCGGCCACCGGCTACGACTTCGACGGCACCCCGACCACCGACGTGGGCCAGAACAACGGCTGGAGCACGAACAAGGTCACCCAGAAGGCGACCTACAACGAGGTGCTGCCGAGCCTGAACCTCGTCTATGACCTGAACAAGAACACGCTGCTGCGCTTCGCCGCGGCCCAGGCGATCACGCGCCCGAACTTCGACAACATGTTCCTCACGTCGGTGGTAGGGTTCGACGACACCAACGCGAGCAACGACACCTTCAACTACGGCTCCCCCGCGCTGAAGCCGCAGAAGTCCACCCAGTTCGACCTCGGCATCGAGTACTACTACGGGCGCGGCAACCTGGTGTCGGCGGCGGTCTTCCACAAGAAGATCGACAACTTCGTCACCACCCAGACGCTGCTGAACCAGAGCGTCGGCGTGGTGAGCCCCGACACCGGCGTCGACAACTGGACGATCAACCGGTACATCAACGCCGGCGGCGGCCGCATCAACGGCGTGGAGCTGCAGGCCAACCATGCCTTCGGCAACGGCTTCGGCGTTGCAGCCAACTACACCTTTGCAGATGCCAAGGCCCCGGCCACCAGCTACCAGGACGAGCTCAACCTGTTCACGCTCTCGTCCCGCCACACCACCAACCTGGTGGGCTACTTCGAGAACGACACCTACTCGGCCCGCCTGGCCTACAGCTGGCGCTCGAAGTACATGGTGCGCGAGACGGGCTGGTACGGCAACCGCATGCATGACGACATTGGCAGCCTGGACCTCAGCCTGGGCTGGAACATCACCAAGAACCTGCGCCTGTCCTTCGAGGCCATCAACCTGACGAAGGAGGACGACGTGCAGTACGGCGCGGGCAACGCGGCAGCACAGCGCCCCTCGCTGCGCGACGGCTTCCCGGCCTGGTCGTTCAAGGGCGAGACCACCTACCAGGTGGGCCTGAGCGCCAAGTTCTGAGCAGGCGGCCTGCGTTGCGAAGGCCCGGCGCGCTGCCGGGCTTTTTTGTGATGATGCTGCGAGTTCCACGAACGGTCCGCCCATGAGCACGCCCTTTGCCGTCCGCATGCCGCCCGACATCCGATCGGTCAGGGTCGGTGAGCAGGCCATCGTCTTCATCGACGACTTCCTGGAGGACCCGCAGCCCTTGATGGAAGCGGCCTGCGCCAGCCGCTTCGAGCCGGCCGGCGACGGGCGCAAAGGCTACCCGGGCCTGCGCGCGAGCGCACCGGCCGCGTACACGCAGGCCGTCACGGCCTTGCTGGACCCGCTCATCAAGGCCAACTTCCAGGTGCCCGAGCACCTGCCCGTCAAGGTGGGCTTGAGCGCCTTTTCCCTCACCACCATCCCTCCTGACGCGCTGGGCCCGTTGCAACGCACGCCGCATTTCGACGCCAGCACACCGCACTACATGGCGGCCTTGCTCTACCTGTGCGACCAGACCCATGGCGGCACCGGTTTCTACCGCCACAACGCCACCGGCTGGCAGCGCATCACCGCCGAGAACCGGGAGCGCTACCTCGACGTCTATCACCAGGAGGTCAACCGCCGCGTCCCGCCCGCGCGCTACTTCGACCGCTCGGATGAACAGTTCACCTTCCTCGGCATGATGCCCGCCCGCTTCAACCGCCTGGTGGTGTACCCGGGCAGCCTGCTGCACAGCGCCTGCGTCAACCCGGTGCGCAGCCTGAGCACCGACCCGCGCCAGGGCCGCCTGACGGTCAACACGTTCTACGACTTCTGAGCCCGCGGCGCGGCGCCCGGTGCCCGATGGATGCAAACTGGTATTAAGCGCGCCCGGGCCCACCGCCCGGACGTTTCAGCGGGATACGGCTGGGGTGCGATGGTAAGCTGGTATTTCTGGTCCCATATTGGTATCATAAGGGCGGCTGCTTGAAAGAACGCATCGTGCACATCCAATACATCATCGGCGTGGACGGGGGAGGCACCGGCACCCGCATTCGCCTGACCGCGCCGGACGGGCGCGTGCTCGGGCAGGGCGATGCCGGGCCCTCGGCGCTCGGCCAGGGCGTCACCCAGGCCTGGGTCCATGTGCAGCGCGCGGTGGCGCATGCGTTCGATGCGGCGGCGCTCGCGCCGGCGGCGCCTGAACGGTGCGCCATCGGGCTCGGCCTGTCCGGTGCCCACGTGGCGAGCCGGCGCGAAGCCTTCCTCAGCATCGCTCCGCGCTATGCACGGGTGCTGCTCGCTGACGACGGCACGACCTCGCTGTATGGCGCGCTGGGCGGCAGGCCGGGCGCCGTCGTGGCGGCGGGCACGGGCAGCATCGGCGAGGTGCTGCGCGCCGACGGCCGGCGCGTCACGGTCGGCGGCTGGGGTTTCGGCCTGGGCGACGAGGGCAGCGGCGCATGGCTCGGGCTGCGTGCGTTGCGCCATGCGCAGCGCGCACAGGACGGCCGGGCGGTGCCCGGCGCGCTGGCCGAAGGCGTCTGGGCGGTGACGGGGCGCAGCCGCGAAGACATGCTGGCGTGGTCCGAGCGTGCCAACCAAGCGAGCTATGCGCAGCTGGCGCCCCTGGTGTTCGAGCTCGAGACGCGCGATGCCTTCGCCGCCGTGCTGCTGCGCGAGGCGGTGCAGGCGCTCGAGCAGCATGCGCAGGCGCTCGATCCGTCCGGCGCGCTGCCGCTGGTGGTGACGGGCAGCGTGGGGCTGAGGCTCAAGCCGCGCCTGGCGCCGGCCTTCCAGGCCCGTCTCGTCGAGGCCGCTGGCGACTCCGCCGATGGCGCGCTGTACCTGGTGCGCCAGGCCTTGTCGGATGCCCCCCTGTGAAGACGGTGCCCTTCGAGTTCCGGCCCGACGTGCGGGCCACCTCGCCGCTGTACGTGCAGCTGGCGCAGAAGCTGGCCCAGGCCATCCGCGACGGCCGCTACCACCCCGACGAGGCGCTGCCTTCGGAGCGCGTGCTGTCCGAGTCGCTGAAGCTGTCGCGCGTGACCGCGCGCAAGGCGATCGACCAGCTGGTGGAGCAGGGGCTGGTGGTGCGGCGGCGCGGCTCGGGCAACTACATCGCGCCCAAGCTGGAGCAGCCGCTGTCGCGCCTGACCAGCTTTTCCGAAGAGCTGCACCAGCGCGGCTTCACGCCCTCGTCGCGCTGGCTGGTGCGCACGGTGGGAGCGGCCGCGCCCGACGAGCAGCTCACGCTGGGCTTGTCGCCCGGCTCGCGCGTGGTGCGCCTGCAGCGGCTGCGCCTGGCCGACGACGTGGTGATGGCCTACGAGACCACCGTGCTGCCGCAGCAGGTGCTGCCCGACCCCACGCGCGTCGAAGCTTCGCTCTACGCATACCTGGCACTGTCGGGCAAGGCGCCGGTGCGCGCGTTGCAGCACATCCGTGCGCTCAACGCGGAGCCCAGGCTGGCCGAGATGCTCGAAGTGCCTGCCGGCCATGCGGTGCTGTTCATCACGCGGGTGGGCTATCTTGAATCGGGGCAGCCGGTGGAGCTGACCCACTCGTACTGCCGCAGCGACTACTACGGCTTCGTCGCCGAGATGCGGCGTGACACGACCCTCACAGCATGAACCAGATCGAAGGACACATCCTCACGCCGCAGGGCTTCGTGCGCGGGCGCCTGACCGAGTCGCAGGGTCGCGTGCAGGCCGTCGAAGGCAACCCGGTGGAGCCCCAGGCCGTGCGCGACGCCGCGCTGCCCGTCGTGCTGCCGGGGTTCATCGACCTGCATGTGCACGGCGGTGGCGGTGCCGACACCATGGAGGCCGGCGACGCGATCGGGCGCATCGCCGGCCTGCACGTGCGCCACGGCACGACGGCGCTGCTGGCCACCACGATGACGGCGCCGCTGCACGAGATCGAGACGGCGATGCGTGCGCTGGGACCGGCCTGCGCGCGGCGCCCGGCCCGCGCCGCGCGCGTGCTGGGCGTGCACCTCGAAGGCCCGTACATCAACCCCGGCAAGCTGGGTGCGCAGCCCGACTTCGCGCGCGCCACCTCGATCGAGGAGATCCAGGCGCTGCATGCGCTGGCGCCCATCCGCCTGATCACGCTGGCGCCCGAGGTGCCGGGCAACCTGGACCTGATTGGCCCGCTTCGTGCTGCCGGCTTCGTCGTGCAGCTGGGCCACAGCCTGGGCAGCTATGAAGACGGCGTGGCCGCGCTGGAGCAGGGCGCGGCCGGCTTCACGCACCTGTTCAACGCGATGACCGGCCTGCACCACCGCGCGCCGGGCATGGTGGGCGCGGCGCTGGCGCATGCCAGGTATGCCGAGATCATCCCGGACCTGCTGCACGTGCACCCCGGCGCCATCCGCGCGGCGCTGCGCGCGATCCCGTGCCTGTACTGCGTGACCGACTCCACCGCGGCGGCCGGCATGCCCGACGGCGAATACCGCCTGGGCCGGCACGTGGTGACCAAGTGCCTGGGCGGCGTGCGCCTGCCCGACGGCACGCTGGCCGGCAGCACGCTCACCATGGACCAGGCCTTGCGCAACCTGGTGGGCCTGGGGCTGGACCTCGACGATGCGTCGCGGCGCGTCTCGACCCATGCCGCCGACTACCTGCGCCTGGCCGATCGCGGCCGGCTGCAGGCCGGCGCCTGGGCCGACCTGGTGGTGCTCGACCGTGAGCTGCGGTTGCAGCGGGTGTGGGTGGAAGGAGAAGAGATTGACCTCGCGCATGCTTGAGGAGGCGCTGCAGGCGCCCAAGGCGGTGGCCCGGCAGCTGTCGGCCGACCGCGACGCGGTGGCAGCGCTGGGTGCTGCGCTGCGCGCGCAGCCGCCGCAGGCGATGCTGACGGTCGCGCGCGGCAGCTCCGACCATGCGGCGCACTACATGGCCTACCTGGTGATGGCGCGGCTGGGGCGGCTGGTGACCTCGCTGCCGATGTCGCTGATCACGCTGTATCAATCGCGCCTGCAGTGCGAGGGGCTCACCTCGCTGGCGTTCTCGCAGTCGGGCCAAAGCCCCGACCTGGTGGCGCCGATGCGCTTTTTCCGCGCGGGGGGCGCGCGCACCGTGGCCTTCGTCAACGACGCCCAGTCGCCGCTGGCCCAGGCCTCGGAATGGGTGTTTGCGCTGCACGCCGGCGCCGAGACCAGCGTTGCGGCCACCAAGAGCTACATCGCACAGCTGACCGCCGGCGCCCGCCTGGTCGCGCAATGGCAGAACGACGTGCAGCTGATGGACGCGCTGCAACACCTGCCCGACGCGCTGGAGCAGGCCGCGCAGCAGGACTGGCGCGCCGCCGTCGACGCGCTGGCGCGGGCCGACCGGCTGTTCGTCATCGGCCGCGGCACGGGCCTGGCGATCGCGATGGAAGCCGCGCTGAAGTTCAAGGAAGTGTGCGGGATCCAGGCCGAGGCCTTCTCCGGGGCCGAGGTCAAGCACGGTCCGATGGCGCTGGTCGAAGAAGGCTATCCGCTGCTGGTGTTCGCGCCGCGCGGGCCTGCGCAGCCCGGCCTGCTGGCCCTGGCCGAGGAGATGCGCCGCCGAGGTGCGCGCGTGCTGCTGGCCGCGCCCGCGGGCACGGCAGGCGCCCAGCTGCCGCTGGTGAACACGCTGTCCGAAGACCTGGACCCGGTCAGCGCGGTGCAGAGCTTTTATCCGATGGTCGAAGCGCTGGCGCGCGCACGCGGGCTCGACCCCGACCAGCCACGGCATTTGAACAAGGTGACGCGTACGCAATGAAGAACCCTCTGCCACTTCCGCGCGCGCGGGCCGCCGCGCCGGGCCGCCCCAAGCAAGGCCCGACCCTCCCGGAGGGTCGATCGCCGCACCCGGCGATCGGGGTGCTGTCATGAAGGCTGGCGATCTGGTGATGGTGAACATCGAGGGCAAGCGCCTCGATGCCGCCACCGCCGACTTCCTGCGCCAGCACCACATCCGCGCCGTGTGCCTGTTCCGCTGGAACCTGGGCGATGAGGCCGAGGTGCGTCAGCTCACCGCCGACTTGGCGCGCGTGATGGGCCCGCACGCCTTGATCGGCCTGGACCAGGAAGGCGGCTCGGTGGTGCGCGCCACCTGCCTGCCGCAGCCGCCGGCGGCAATGGCGCTGGGCGCGGCGGGTGATGCCATGCTGGCCGAGAGCGTGGGCGCCGCGGTCGCACGCGGCCTGCGCGGGCTGGGCATCAACTGGAACTTCGCGCCGGTGCTGGACGTGAACAACAACCCCGCCAACCCGGTGATCGCCGAGCGCAGCTTCGGCGCCGAACCGCTGGAGGTGGCGCGGCTGGCGCGCGCGTGGATGCAAGGTGCCCTGCGCGAGGGCGTGGCCTGCTGCGTCAAGCACTTTCCCGGCCACGGCGACACGCATGTGGACTCGCACCACGACCTGCCGGTGGTGGACAAGACGCTGGCCGAGCTGCAGTCGCTGGAGCTTCTGCCCTTCCGTGAGCTGCGGCGCGAGGCGCCGGCGGTGATGACGGCCCACATCGTCTATCCGCGGCTCGATGCCCAGCACCCGGCCACGCTGTCGCCGCACCTGCTGGGCCAGCTGCTGCGCGACGACTGGGGCTACGACGGCGTGGTGATCACCGACTCGCTGGTCATGAAGGCCATCCACGACCGTTACGGCCACGAGCGTGCGGCGGTGCTCGCCTTGCAGGCCGGAGCCGACATGGTGATGGCCCTGGGCGCGCGCGAGGACCAGCTTGCGGCGCTGCAGTCCATCGAGCAAGCGATCGACGGCGGGGCGTTGACGCCGGCGCAGCTGCGGCGTTCCTGCGACCGCCTCGATGCCCTGGCGGCCCGCTATCCATCACGGCCGGGCTTTTATGTGAAGGAGCAGCGCGATGAAGACGATGCGCTGATGCGCCGCGCGTGGGCGCAGGGGCTCTCGATCGTGGGCGATGCGCAGCGGCCGGCGCCGGGGCGCGCGCTGCGCGTGTTCACGCAAGCTGCGGTGCCCAGCGACGGCGTCTCCGAGGCGGGCCTGGATGCGCAGTCGGTGCGGGCCTTGTTCGCGGCTTTCGGCGATCTGGATTTCGTGGCGCTCGACCGCCTGGGCGAGCTGGACTGGACGCAGGTGCCGCGCGACGGCCGCTTCAACGTGATCGTCTCCAACCACCGCCAGCGCTACGCCGGGCCCGCAAGGGACTGGCGGCCTGACCTGCACCTGGCGTTGTGGAACCCGTTCGTGGTGCTCGACGTGGCCGCGCCGGCGGTGGTGAGCTGGGGCTATGCCGATGGGGCGCTGGCGGCAGTGCGCGCGTGGCTCGAAGGACGCGGCGCCGCGCCGGGGCGCGCGCCGGTGCCGCTGGCGCCCCGCGCCTGACGCTCCCCTTTTGTTGCCCAAGGCCTTGCATGAAGACTTCCGCCGCTCCCCGCCGCTCGCCGCTGTTCTGGGTGCCCACGCTGTACTTCGCCGAAGGGCTGCCCTACTTCACCGTCGCGATGATCGCCGGGCTCATGTACAAGAGCCTGGGCGTGGACAACGCGTCGATCGGCCACTACACCGCGCTGCTCGGCGCGGCCTGGGTGTTCAAGCCCTTGTGGAGCCCTTTCCTCGAGCTGGCGCCCGACAAGAAGCCGCTGGTGGTGTTCTTCCAGTTCACCGGGGCGGTGTGCATGGGGCTGGTGGCGCTGTCGCTGCAGTTGCCGCTGTGGTTCGCCTTCAGTGTGACCGCGCTCACCCTGCTGGCCTTCGGCTCGGCCACGCACGACATCGCCGCCGACGGGCTGTACATCGCCACGCTCAGTACCAGGCAGCAAGCCATGTACGCCGGCTGGCAGGGCGCGTTCTTCAACGCCGGGCGGCTGGCCGCGGCCGGCGGCCTGCTGGTGCTGGCGGGCCAGCTCGAAAAGAGCCTGTCGCCCGCCAACGCCTGGACGGTGATCTTCGCCACCGTGGGCGTGGTGATGGCGCTGCTCGCGCTCTACCACTTCTGGATGCTGCCACGCAGCGCGAACGCTGCACGCCAGGACGGCTCGCTGCGCGGCACCGGCCTGCTGCTCAAGGACGTGCTGCTCGACTTCTTCCGCAAGCCGGGCATCTGGCTGGCCATCCTGTTCATCGTGCTGTTCCGTGCCGGCGAGGGCCAGGTGCAGACCATCGGCCCGCTGTTCCTGCGCGATCCGCGCGAGGCCGGCGGCCTGGGCCTCACGACCGACCAGGTGGGCATCGTCTACGGCACGGCCGGCACCGTGGCCTTCATCGCCGGCAGCGTGCTGGGTGGCTACTTCACCGCCTGGCTGGGGCTGAAGCGCGCGCTGCCCGTGCTGATCGTCGGCATGAACCTGCCCAACCTCGTCTTCTACTACCTCAGCACCGCGCAGCCCACCGAGCTGAAGATCATCGGCCTGGCGCTGGGCGCCGAGATGTTCGGCTACGGCTTCGGCTTCGTGGGCATCATCCTGTACATCATGCAGGTGGTGGCCAAGGGCAAGTACACCACCGCGCACTACGCACTGGGCACCGGCGTGATGCAGCTGGGCTTCCTGGTCTTCAAGGGCATCAGCGGCGACATCCAGACGGCGCTGGGCTACCGCTCGTTTTTCCTGTGGGTGCTGTTGTCGGCGATTCCCGTGCTGCTGATGTCGTGGTTCATCCGCGTGCCGGGCCCTGCCGAGCCGGGTGCAGCCAGCGGCGACACGCCCGCAGCGGCCGAGCCGGCACAGCCATGAGGACGGCCGTTGCCCTGATCCTGGGCGCCTGGGTGCTCTGCGCTGCAGCGGCCGAGCCGCGCATCTTCTTCGACGACTTCGGCCATGCCGACCTGCAGCAGCTGGCGCGTGCCGGCTGGTTGCTGCGCGACGAGGCCGGGCACCCGGGCATCGAGGGCGCGGCGTGGGGCGGCCCGGGCAGCGTGTCGCTGGTCGACGACCCTGCGCAGGCCGGCAACCGCCTGCTGCGGCTGGCCGCACGCAGCGACGGCACACCCGCGGGCACACGCCAGGCCCAGGTGTGCCATGCGCGCAAGTACCTCCATGGCACCTACGCCGCACGCGTGCGCTTCAGCGACGCGCCGGTGCAAGGGCCCGACGGCGACGTGGTGGTGCAGACCTTTTATGCGGTCAGCCCGCTGCGCTTCGACTTCGACCCTGAGTACAGCGAGGTCGACTGGGAGTACCTGCCCAATGGCGGCTGGGGCGATGCGCGCACGCGGCTGTATGGCGTGAGCTGGCAGACGGTGCGGCTCAAGCCCTGGACCTCGTTCAACCAGAGCATGCAGCACATGGGCTCGGTGCAAGGCTGGCACGTGCTGGTGGTGCAGGTGGGCGAGGGCCAGGTGCGCTGGTTCCTCGACGGGCAGGCGCTGGCCCGGCACGGCGGGCGCAACGTGCCCGTGGTGCCGATGTCGATCAACTTCAACCTGTGGTTCTCGCCGGGCGGGCTGGTCAGCAGCAGCGTGCCACGCGAGTACCAGCAGGACATCGACTGGGTGTTCCACGCGCGCGACGCGCTGCTCTCGCCCGAAGAGGTGAGCGCCCGGGTGGGCGCGCTGCGGCAGGCGGGTGCGGCGTGGCACGACGCGGTGCCACCGGCCGAGCCGCCGCTGGCATCGACCTGCGACTTCTGAAGGGGTCGGCAGTGCATGTGCTTCCTGCCCGGCGCCAGCACGCCCAGGTGTTGCCGTGGTAACCGCTCGTGATGGGCATGACGCCCGCCGTACAAGTCCCTTGCGCCTTGCATCGGTGGACGCGTTGCGCGGCCTCACCGTGGCCGCGATGCTGCTCGTGAACAACGCCGGCGACTGGTCGCACGTGCATCCCTGGCTGGCACACGCGCCATGGCATGGCTTCGCGCCGCCGGACCTGGTGTTCCCGCTGTTCCTGTTCATCATGGGCGTGTCCATCACGCTCGGCCTGGCGGCACCGCTGGCGCGCGGCGACGAGGCCCACGCGCTCGCGCGCAAGGCGCTGGGGCGCGCGTTGCGCATCGTGCTGCTCGGCCTGGCCCTGCATGCGGTGGCTTGGCTCGCGCTGGAGCCGCGACCCTTCCGGCCCATGGGTGTGTTGCAGCGCATCGGCGTGTGCTACGGCGCCGCGGCGCTGCTGGCGATCTACCTGCGGCCGAAGGGCCAGTGGACAGTGCTGGCGGGTTTGCTGCTGTTGCATGGCGCCTTCTTGTGGTGGGGCGGTTCGCTGGCGCCGTGGGTGAACCTCTCGGACCGGCTCGACACCTTGTTGCTGGGACCGCACGCCTACCGGTTCGACGCGGCCAGCGGCAGCGCCCACGATCCCGAAGGCCCGCTCGGCACGCTGTCGGCGCTGGCCGGCACGCTGCTGGGCGTGCGCGCCGGCCAATGGCTGTTGCAGGGCCGCTCGCGGCAGCTGGCGCTCGCGGCGCTGGCGGCCTTGGCGCTGGGCGCTGCGTGGTCGGGCGTGCAGCCGATCAACAAGAACCTGTGGACGCCTTCGTTCGCGCTCTGGGCTGGCGGGCTGTCGCTGCTGCTGTTGCTGCTGGCGCACCGCTGGGTCGACCTGGGCGGCCGGCCGCCGCTGGGCCGGTCGATGGGGCGCAACGCAATCACGGCCTATGCCCTGGCCTGGCTGGCGGCCGTGGGGCTGGCGGCTTCGGGTGCGATGCCGCTGCTGTATGGCGCCTTGTTCGCGGCGCCGCTGCAGGCGTTCGCACCCTGGGTGCCATCGGCGGCGTATGCCCTGGCCTTCACGACGCTGGTGTGGGCGCTGATGCGCTGGTTCGAACACCGAGGCTGGCGCATCACCATCTAGGACCGGGTACCCACGCCCTTGAAGAACGTGTAGCAGAACACGCCGTCGGCCTTGGCCGTGGCGCGGCTATTGCTGCGCCACCGTGGTGGCCGGCCCCTGCGCCAGCAGCGCCCACAGCCGGGCCAGGTCGGCGGTGCCGTTGCTGCCTTGCACCGACTTCAGCGTCTTGGCAGCGGCTTCCTTCTGCCCGGCCATCCACTGCGCGATGCCCAGGTGCAGCTTGGCGTCTTCGGGCCGCTTGACGCCGCCCTTGGCCAGGCCTTGCTCGATCAGCGTGGCGCCCTTGTCGGCCTGGCCGGCGGTGACCAGCGCGTAGCCCACCGAGACCAGCGAGTTGCCGTCGCGGCCGCTGGCAGACGCGGCGGCCTGGGCGAGCTGTGGGGCGTCGGCGCTGGCCTGCTTGCGGGCCTGTTCGCGCAACTGCTGGTGCACCTTGGCGTTGGGGCCGGTGCCCAGCAAGCCCTTGGCGTAGCCGGCCTCCAGCACCTTCTGCGCCTCGGCCGGGTAGCCGGCCTGCAGCGCCAGCTGGGCCATCTCGGCGTATTCGCCGGCCTGGCTGAGGGCGCCGGCGGCCAGGCGCAGGCGGTAGGCGTCCAGGCGGAGATGCTCGGAGAAGCCGGGCCGCGACTGCACCCGGCTGATCAGGTCGCTCCACAGCTCGGGCTTGGGATAGCGCGCGACGATCTTCTCCAGTGTGGCGGTGTAGCCGGCCTCGTCGTTGGTCTTGGCCTGCGAGCTGGCCAGCATGCGCAGCAACTGCTCGCTGGGGGCCTGGCCGGCGGACTCCTGCGCCTGCACGTCGGCGGCGAGCTCGCGTGCGGCCGCGGCATGGTCGCCGCCCAGGTACATGGAATTGACCATCGCGCGGCGCACCGCGGGGTCGTTGCCGCCTTCCTTGAAATAGCGCTGCGCCTCGGTGACGGCGCGCGCGTAGTTCTTGGTGCGGTAACTCATGTCGGCCAGCGCGCGCAGCACGTCGCGCAGCTCGTCGCCCGCGAGGCGGCCGGTGGCCAGCGCCGCGTCGAGCGACTTGATCGCCAGCGGCATGTCGCCTGCGCCCAGCGCAGCGGCGGCGCGGATGCGGTCGATGAAGAACTTTTCGTAGGGCGTGAGATCGGGCGTGGCCTCGGCCTCGCGCAGCTTGGCCAGCGCATCGGCGTGCTTGCCCTCCTTGATGAGGGCTTGGGCGGTGGTGAGGGCCTGGCCCACCTGCGGGCGGGCGGCTTCCTGCGCGGCCGACGCGGCGGCGGCCGGGGGCTGCGAGGTCTGGCCGTGCGCGTGCCATGCCGCGAACGCCAGGGCCAAGGCCGCGGCGAGGCGCGGCGTGGATCCGAACTTGCTCATGTGGGTGGGGCGGAACTGCAGAGGGAACACCGGGCGCGCTAAAGGCGCGCGGCCGACAAAGCAGGCGAGTGTAGGGGGAGTGAGGCGAGAAGGGGATTACGAAGGTTACGCCGAACGTTACGACGCGTTCAGCTCGGCCACGAAATCGTAGGTGTCGCCGCGGTAGAACGATTGCGACAGCTCGACCGCGCGCCCGTCGCGCAGGTAGCCCAGCCGCTCCACCAGCAGGCCGGCGTCGCCGGGCTGCGCCTCGAGCAGCTTGGCCTTCTCTTCGTCGAGCAGCAGCGCGCGCAGGCGCTGCAGCGCGCGTACCGGGCGGCAGCCCTGGCGCTCCAGCGCCTCGTACAGCGAGTCGGTCACCGCGTCCAGCCCAGGCAGGCACGCCGCCACCACGGTGCAGAACTCGATGGACATCGGCTCGTCGTCGGCGAAGCGCACGCGCTGGAAGCGGTAGACCTCGGTGCCGGGGCTCAGCGCCAGCTTCAGCGCCTCTTCGGGCGTGACGGTGCCGGCCGAGCGCTTGAGCCACACCGTGCGCGGCGTGCGGCCGCGGGCGCGCATGTCCTCGGAGAACGAGGTGAGCTTGGCGAAGTTCTTGTCGATGCGGTGGCCGACGAAATTGCCCGAGCCCTGACGGCTGACCAGCAGGCCTTCTTCGATCAGGCCCTCGATCGCCTTGCGCACCGTGATGCGCGAGATGCCCAGGTCGGCCGCGAGCTGGCGCTCGGAGGGCAGGGCGTCTTCAGGGCCCAGCACGCGCTGCTCGATGGCTTCGCGCAGCGCGCGCTGCAACTGTTGGTACAGCGGTTGGCTGCTGTTGGGGTCGAGTGTGCCGAGGATCTGCGCCAGTGTTGCCATGCCCCCCGCTCCTATCGTTGTGTTGGTCGATTCAAATGATACCAATGCACTACCAGTGGACGGATGGTGGTACGCATGGAAAGGGTCTTGTCAACGGTCGCATTGCTCATCCCGGAAGCCTCATGGTCCAGAGCAGCCGATGAAGATTCAAGCGCAATTCTGGCTTCTTGGCCGCGCTCATTGAGCGTCGGGGCGAAGGCATCGACACCGAGCGCTTCGCCAGGGCCAACGCGCTAGTCGAGCTTTTCGTAGACGCTCGCGATCGCCTGGCCGTCCCATTCGTACAGCAGGTAGGCCGCGTGCAGGCAGTTGCGGGCACCGCGCGGCTTGAACAGGCCCACGCAGCGGCCGCCCTCGTGGCGCACGCTGCGGTACAGCACGCCGGCCGAGCCGGCATTGCGCAGCTCGCGGCCGAGCGCCTGCGAGGCCGCGTAGCTGTCGGGCGCGTGCACGGCCGGCAGCGCGCGCAGGTCGTGCAGCGTGGCGTCGATGTCCACGCGGTACAGGCGCATCGGCACGTGGATCGGCGGCTCGTGGGTGGCGGCCAGGAAGCGGCCGTGGTGGTAGCGGGTCTCGGCAATGGCCGTGTCGCGTTCGCGGCCCGCGTAGAACACGCCGTAGCTGCCGTCGGAGAAGCGGCTGCCGGCCGGGTTGAGGTGGGTGAACGCGGCCATGATCGGCCCGGTGCCGGGGCCGAACAGGCGCTGCTCGGGCGGCACCAGCGCTATCTCGCCCAGCTCGTCGCGGATGCGGTCGTTGGTCAGCGCCTCCAGTGCGTACAGGGCCTCGAAGTCCTCCGGGGTGCCGACGCGGTCGAACAGGTACACCGCGGGAAAGCGCGTGGGCACGATGCGCCAGCCGGGTTGCCAGCGCACCCGCCGGCGTTCGGGTCGCGCGGTGTCAGGACCAGCCGCCACGGGCCGCGTCCAGGTAGCTGCGCACGAGATGCAGGTCGCTCACGTTGCCGGCGAGCATGCGGTCCAGCGCCGAGCGGCCGCCGAACAGCGGCGCGTCGTTGGGCCGGCGGATCCATTCGTCGGCGCGCTGGGCGACCGGGAACAGGATCTGCAGCGCCTTGTAGATGCCCAGCAGGTACGACAGGCGCTCCAGCGTGTCGCGCGGCAGCTTGGCCGTCTCGGGATGCTTGCGCCAGGCAAAGTAGGTCGAGCGCGGCGGATCGCCCAGCAGCTTCAGCTGCTCATCGACGCTCAGGCTCCACAGCTCGGCGATGCGGGCAAAGGCCCGCAAGCCGGCGCCGGACATCTGCTGGGGCGTCACGGCGGCGGCAGAAGGTTCGCGGGCGCTGAGCATGAGGTCTGTTGCTGGATTTCGTTTGCATGTTAGTCCAGTACAGGATTTACGGCAACGCCTGCCATCACCTCGCTGCCGTGACGGCGATGCCGCGGATCTGGCCGGCCACCGGCGCCGCGGCGGGGCGCGGGTAGGCGGCGGGATCGAAGCGGTGCAGCAACTCCGCCTCGCGCGCGCGCGCCAACGCCACGTTGGCCATCTTTACGTGGCCGAAGCCGCGCATGCTCAAGGGCAGCGCGGCGATCTCGGTGGCGGTCTTCAGCCGCTCGACCGACAGCGCCGGCAGCAGCGACCGCACGCGCTCGATGTAGCGCTCGACCAGCTCGCGTTCCATGCGCCGCTCTTCGGTGCGGCCGAACAGGTCCAGCGGCGTGCCGCGCAGCCGGCGCCCGGCCGCGAGCAGCTTCATCGCCCGGAGCATCCAGCCGCCCAGGCGCAGCTTCCTCGGCGGCTGGCCGTTGCGCGAGCGCGCGAGCAGCGGCGGCGCCATGTAGAACTCGAGCTCGATGTCGCCTTCGAACTGCTGCTGCAGCGCCCGGCGGAAGTGGCCGTCGGTGTACAGCCGCGCCACCTCGTACTCGTCCTTGTAGGCCATCAGCTTGAGCAGGCTGCGCGCGACGGCGCGGGTCAAGGGCAGCGCCGCGTCGGCACCGAGCGCGAGCTCGCGCTGCTGCACCTGCGCCACCACGTCGGCATAGCGCCGCGCGTAGGCCGCGTCCTGGTAGGCGGTGAGGTGGGCCACGCCGCGCGCCACCAGCGCCTGCAGCGTCTCGGGCTCGGGGCCGGCCTGCGCGTCGCCGCCTTGCAGCAGCGCCTGCACTGCGGCCGGGTCTGCGGCGGCCAGGCGGCCGAGCGCGAACGCGAGCTGGTTGTTCTGCACCGCCACGCCGTTGAGCTCGATCGCGCGCAGCAGCGCCTGCAGGCTCACCGGCACCAGCCCGCGCTGCCAGGCGTAGCCCAGGGCCAGGATGTTGGAGACGATGGAGTCGCCGAGGAAGGCCTCGGCCAGCGCCTGCGCGTCTAGCGTCTCCACGCGGTCGGTGCCGGCCGCGAAGCGCAGCTTCTCGAGCAACTGCGGCACCTTCAGGCTGGCATCGGGGTTGCGCAGGCTCTCGGCCACCGGCACCTCATGCGTGTTGGCGAGGATGCGCGTGCGGCCGTGGCGCACCGTCTGCAGCGCCTCGGGCGAGGCGCCCACGACCAGGTCGCAGGCCAGCAATACATCGGCTTGCTGCGTGTCGATGCGCACCTGGTTCAGCCGTGCAGCCGTGTCGGCCAGGCGCACGAAGCTCAGCACCGAGCCGCCTTTTTGCGCAAAGCCCATGAAGTCGAGCACGCTTGCCGCTTTGCCTTCGAGGTGGGCTGCCATCGAGATCAGCGCGCCCACCGTCACCACGCCGGTGCCGCCGACGCCGGTGACCAGCAGGTCGTAGGGGCCGGTCCAGCAGTGCGGGGCCGGCGCCGGCAGTGCGCCGACGCGGCGCATGAAGTCGCCGGCGCCGGGGCCGGCCAGTGCGCCGGCCTTCTTGCGCGGCCTGCCGCCCAGCACCCCCACGAAGCTGGGGCAGAAGCCCTTGGCGCAGGAGTAGTCCTTGTTGCAGCTGCTCTGGTCGATCTTGCGCTTGCGGCCCAGCGGGGTTTCCAGCGGCAGCACGGCCACGCAGTTGCTCTGCACCGAGCAGTCGCCGCAGCCCTCGCACACCTGCTCGTTGATGAACAGGCGCCGCGCCGGATCGACCATCTCGCCTTTCTTGCGGCGGCGGCGCTTCTCGGCGGCGCAGGTCTGCTCGTAGATCAGCACGGTCACGCCCGGCATCTCGCGCAGGCGGCGCTGCACCGCATCGAGCTCGGCGCGGTCGTGGAACTCGGTGCCGGCGGGAAATCGGTCGTGGATCGCATCGTACTTGCCGATGTCGTCGCTGAGCACCACGACCTTCTTCACGCCCTCGGCCTCGACCTGGCGCGCGATGCCGTCGACGCTGATGATGCCGTCCACCGGCTGGCCGCCGGTCATGGCCACCGCGTCGTTGAACAAGATCTTGTAGGTGAGCGTGGCCTTGGCCGCCACCGCCTGGCGGATCGCCAGGTAGCCCGAGTGGTAGTAGGTGCCGTCGCCCAGGTTCTGGAACACGTGGGGCACCTTGGTGAACATGGCGTGCGAGACCCAGTCCACGCCTTCGCCGCCCATCTGGATCAGGCCCTCGGTGTCGCGGTTCATCCAGCTCGCCATGAAATGGCAGCCGATGCCGGCCTGAGCATGCGAGCCCTGGGGCACCTTGGTGCTGGTGTTGTGCGGGCAGCCGGCGCAAAAGTAGGGCAGGCGCTTGACGCTGTCGCTGGCGTTGGACAGCAGCTCCGGCGGCGTGAAGTCGCGCACCAGGTGGCGGCGGTCGAGGTCGGGGTAGTGGGCGGCCAGCCACTCGGCCACGATCTCGATCAGCCGCGACGGGCGCAGCTCGCCCATCTCGCTGATCAGCGGCGCGCCGGTGGCGTCGCGCTTGCCGATGATGGTGGGCCGCTGTGCTGCGTTGTAGAACATGTCGCGCAGCTGCGTCTCGACGACCGGGCCTTTCTCCTCGATCACCAGCACCTCGTGGAGCCCGCGCACGAACTCGGCCATGCGCGTGGGTTCGATCGGGTAGGTGAGGCCGAGCTTGTAGATGCGCACGCCATGCTGGGCCAGCGTCTCGGGAGAGATCTGCAGCCGCCGCAGCACCTCCATGAAATCGAGGTGCGCCTTGCCGGCGGTGACGATGCCCACCGTGGCATGCGCGCTCTCGACGATGTGGCGGTCGATCGAGTTCACGCGCGCGAACGCACGCACCGCCTCCAGCTTGGCATGCAGCCGCTGCTCGATCTTCAGCGAGGGCAGGTCGGGCCAGCGGTAGTGCAGCCCGTCGGCCGGCGGCGTGTACCCGGTGATGGCGCGCACGGTGTCCGCGTCCTGCCACATCGCCACGCGGGCGTTGATGAGATCGAGGTCCACGGTGGAGCCGCTTTCCACCACCTCGCTCAAGGCGGTGAAGCCCACCCAGTTGCCCGAAAAGCGCGACAGCGCCCAGCCGTACAGCCCGAACTCCAGGTACTCGGCCACGCAGGCCGGTGAGACGATCGGCGCATGCCAGGCCTGGAAGGCCTGGTCGCTCTGGTGCGGCATCGACGAGGAGACGCAGCCGTGGTCGTCGCCGGCCACCATCAGCACGCCGCCGTGCGGGCTGGCGCCATAGGCGTTGCCGTGCTTGAGCGCGTCGCCGGCCCGGTCGACGCCCGGGCCCTTGCCGTACCACAGGGCGAACACACCGTCGCAGGTGCGCTCGGGGTCGGCCTCCACCCGTTGCGTGCCCAGCACCGCGGTGGCACCGAGCTCCTCGTTGATGGCGGGCAGGAAGCGCAGGCCTTGTTCTTCGAACTTCGCACCGGCCTTCCACACCGCCTGGTCCACCATGCCCAGCGGCGAGCCGCGGTAGCCACTGATGAAGCCGCGCGTGTCCAGGCCGGCGGCCGCATCGCGCTGGCGCTGCATCAGCATCAGGCGGATCAGCGCCTGCGTGCCAGTGAGGAAGATCTGGCCGCTCTTGGCCCACAGGCTGTCGGAGAGCTGGTAGTCGGGGCGGACGACGGGGCCGACGGCGGCGCTCGGGGTGGCAATGCTTGTCTCGGGCATGGCGGAGGCTTCGCGAAGAGGCGCTCTTGAGGTCCGTCAAGCGTACGCAAGCGTGACGAAAAATTGCTTCTTTCTTTCTCCGAAATAACAATCCGAGTGGAAGATTGTTCTGTGAATTGAGGAGTTTGAGGAATGGAATCGCTGGACCGCCATGACGTGCTGCTGTTGACCGAGCTGCAGCGCGATGCTCGCCAGACCGTGCAGCAGCTTGCCGAGCGTGTGGGCCTGTCCAGCACGCCGTGCTGGAAGCGCGTGAAGGACATGGAGGCCGCCGGCATCGTGCGCGGCTACACCGCCGTGATCGACCGCGAGAAGGTCGGGCTGGCGCTGTGCGTGATCGCCGAGCTCAACCTCACGCGCCACAGCGAGGACGTGGTGCGCCACTTCGAGCGCGCGGTCGCCGACTGCCCGCAGATCGTGAGCTGCTACTCCACCACCGGCCAGGCCGACTACGTGCTCAAGGTGCTGGTGCGCGACATCCAGGCGTATGAGCAGTTCCTGCACGAGACGGCGTTCAAGCTGCCGGGGGTGACCCACGTGCGGTCCAGCGTGGTGCTGAAGGAGGTGAAGTCGGAGCTGCGGCTGCCGATCGAGCTGCCGCAGCGCAAGGAGGCGCGGCCGCGGACGCGGCGCTGAATCCGGTTCAGGCCGCCGAGCGGGCCTGCTCGACGATCCACCGCACGAACGCCGCGCAGGCCGGCGAGGCCACCCGCCCCATCGGCGTGGCGACGTGGTACGCCGCGGCTTCGACGTGTGCGTGGCCCAGCAGCGGCACCAGCTCTCCACGGGTGAGCGCGTCGGCCACCCAGCGCTCGGGCACCAGGCCCAGGCCGGCGCCCGACTGCACGATGCTCACCAAGGTGGCGAACTGCTCCACCCGCAGCGGCGGCAAGGCCGGCTCGGCGCGCTTGAGCTTCAGAAAAGCCAGGAAGTCCGCCACCGCCTGCGGCCGCGTGGTCTGCAGCACCCAGCGCTGCTTGAGCGCGTCGCGCGCCGACTTGACGCCGGCGGCCAGCGCGGGCGCCGCCACCGCGATGGTCACCTCGCCGAACAGGCGCTCCAGCTGCGCCCCTGGCCACTCGGCCGCGCCGTAGTGGATGGCGGCATCGAAATCGGTGGCGCTGAAGTCGAACGGCAGCACGCGGCTTTCGAGCGTGAGCTCGATGCGCGGGTACTGGCCGAGGAAGTCGGCGATGCGCGGCGCCAGCCACTGCGTGCCGAAGGTGGGCAGCACCGCCAGCTTCAGCGGCCCGCCCACCGCGCCGCGCGCGTCGGGCCGGCCGCACAAGCGCTCGCCCGCGCTCAGCCAGGCCGGCAGCTGCCGCATCAGCTGCTCGCCGGCGAGCGTGAGCGCGATCGCCTTGCCGCGCCGCTCGAACAGGCGCCGGCCCAGGTGGCGCTCCAGCGCTTGCACCTGCTTGGACACCGCGCTCTGCGTCAAGGCCAGCTGCGCCGCGGCCTTGGTGAAGCTGGCATTCGCCGCCGCCGCCTCGAAGGCCAGCAGCGCGGTCATCGAGGGCAGGCGGCGCATTGCAGGAATCATAGGAATGAATTCGAGAGATCTTATCGCTTGATGGAACCTGAGGAATACATCAGAGTCGCGGGCTTTGCCACTGCCCGCCGCTGCGATGCGCTTCGAATCCCAGGTTCGCCGACTGCTGGACCACCGCCCCGAACTCGTGGGCCATGTGCGCCTGTGGCGTGTGCTGCGCTTTCCGGCGCCACCGGCCATCGAGCGTGACGCTGGCCTGGTCTCGCGCGCCGAGCTGGCCTTCGGCCTCGGCCTGGTGCTGTTCGGCGACCTGCTCAAGCGCGTGCCCGAGGCCGACCGCTACCTGCAGCGCGTGGCCGATGCGCAGGGCGAGATGGTGTTCGACCATGGCGCGCTGCGCACCGTGGCCTGGCCCAGCGGCGAACTGCCGCCGGGCGAGGCCGCGTTCACCCGCTTCCTCAGCGCGCTGGGCTACCGCCTGGGCGGCACCTACCCGCTGCCGCGCCTGAAGATGACCGGCCGCTCGTACGTGCACGAAGACCTGCCCGAGGACCTGCCGCAGTACTTCGTCTCCGAGCTGCATCCCGAAGCCTTCAGCCCCGGGTTCCAGCAGGCGGTGACGCGCGTGCTGGGCAGTGCCAGCGACCCGCTGTGCCCGAGCGACACCGCGCTGGTGGAGCGCCTGCGCCGCGACAAGGCGCTGCCGCTGGAGGCCGCGCGCGAGCTGCTGGAGGCGCTGGTGCGCTGCTTCGCGCGCCAGCACGGCGACGTGCGCCTGGCCGACTACGAGACCCTGTTGGCCGAGTCGCCCGAGATGGCGTGGATCGCCACCGAGGGCAATGCGTTCAACCACGCCACCGACCGCGTGCCCGACGTGCAGCGCCTGGCCGAGCAGTTGCGCCGCGAGGGCTACAGCGTCAAGGAGCGCGTGGAGCTGTCCGCCAGCGGGCGCGTGCGCCAGACCGCGCTGCGCGCCGCGCAGGTGATGCGCAGCTTCGTGCACGACGGCCAGCTCGTCGCGCGTGCGCTGCCCGGCTCGTTCTACGAGTTCATCAGCCGCGACCCGCTGTTCGAAGGCGAGGGCGCGCCGCTGGACCTGGGCTTTGACAGCGGCAATGCCACGGGCATCTTCAAGATGACCGCGGCCGCGGTGGCGGCCTGAGGCACACTGCATGCACCTCGGCCGGCGTCACGAGTGCCGGCCCGCACGACGAACGAACCGACTCTGTGGTGACCCCATGACGAACCTTGCCCAACGCATCGCTTCCCTGTTCGACCAGCTCGGCCTGCCGCTGCCGCGCGACGGCGCGCTCGAGGTGCGCTCGCCCATCACCCAGGAAACGATCGCCCGCCTGCCGACGGCGGCGCCCGAAGCGGCCGACCGCGCGGTGCAGGCCGCGCAAGACCGTTTCACGAGCTGGCGCGAAGTGCCGGCGCCGCAACGCGGCGTGCTGGTGCGCAGCTTCGGCGAGCTGGTGCGCCAGCACAAGGCCGCGCTGGGCGAGATCATCTCCATCGAGGTGGGCAAGATCCGCACCGAAGGCCTGGGCGAGGTGCAGGAGGTGGTGGACATCTGCGAGTTCGCCGTGGGCCTGTCGCGCCAGCTGCACGGCCTGGTGATCGCCAGCGAGCGGCCCGGCCACAAGCTGCTGGAGTCCTGGCATCCGCTGGGCCCCACGCTGGTGATCAGCGCGTTCAACTTCCCGATGGCGGTGTGGGCCTGGAACGCCAGCCTCGCGCTGGTGTGCGGCAACACGCTGCTGTGGAAGCCCAGCGAGAAGACGCCGTTGTCGGCGCTGGCCATGCAAGGCCTGCTGGCGCGCGCGGCCCAGCAGGCGGGCGTGGACCCGGCGGGGCTGTCGCAGGTGCTGCTGGGCGACGCCGCCTTCGGCGAGCAGCTGGTGCGCCACCCGGGCGTGAAGTGCGTCAGCGCCACCGGCTCCACCCGCATGGGCCGCGCGGTGGCCCTGGCCTGCGCCGAACAGTTCAAGCGCAGCATCCTCGAGCTGGGCGGCAACAACGCAGCCATCATCTGCGAAAGCGCGGACCTCTCGGTGGCATTGCCGGCGGTCGTGTTCGCCGCCGCGGGCACGGCCGGCCAGCGCTGCACCACCACGCGGCGCCTGTTCGTTCACAGCAGCAAGTACGACACGGTGGTGGACCAGATCAAGGCCGCCTACCAGAAGCTGGCCATCGGCAACCCGCTGGACGACCACACCCGGGTGGGGCCCTTGTTCGAAGAGCGCTCCTTCCACGCGATGCTGTCCGCGCTGGAAGCCGCACGCGCGGCCGGCGGCCGGGTGACCGGCGGCGAACGCGTGATGGTGGCCGGGGCGCCCAACGCCTTCTACGTGCGCCCCGCGATCGTGGAAATGCCCGCGCAATGCGGCCCGATGCTGGAAGAAACCTTCGCGCCCATCCTCTACGTGCGGCCCTTCGACACGGTGGACGAGGCGATCGCGCTCAACAACGCGGCCGTGCACGGCCTGTCGAGCGCGATCTTCACGAACGACCTGCGCGAGAGCGAGCGTTTCCTCGGCGCCTCGGGCAGCGACTGCGGCATCGCCAACGTGAACGCCGGCACCAGCGGCGCCGAGATCGGCGGCGCCTTCGGCGGCGAAAAGGAAACCGGCGGCGGCCGCGAGAGCGGCTCCGATGCGTGGAAGGGCTACATGCGCCGCGCCACCAACACGATCAACCACTCGCGCAGCGTGGCGCTGGCGCAGGGCGTGCAGTTCACCGTGTGAGCGTGAGCCTGCAGCTGACGCGTACCGCAGACCCCTCCCGGGGAGGTGCTGCCCTGCTTCGGGCAGCCCGGCGCTGCGGCCGCTGCTAGAACCCGCTGTCCTCCACGCGCGGCGGCGGGTGGCGGCGCTCGAGGTAGCGCCGCACCTCGGCCACCTGCGGCCCCACCTGCTGCACCGCGTGGCGCAACTCGCTGGGGCTCACGTCGAACACGCGGCACCAGAACGCCGCTTCGAGGTCGTGGCGCACCTCGATGCGCCTGCTGCCCTCGAGGGCCTCGAGGTTCGTCAGGGGGTCCGGCATGGCCTGCTCCTGGAGTCTGGCATGGCCTGACGATGCGCCCGCCCGCGCGCCGATTCAAGCCCGGGCGCGACGCCAGCAGGGGCATCCCCCGGGGCGGGCCCCAATGCGCGGGCGCGGAGCGTGGCCGATCATGCGCGTCTTCAATCCCTGGAGACACCCATGATCTCGCGCAAGACCTTTCTCGGCCTCGCCGCGCTGTCCGCGGCCCTGGCCCTGCCGCTGGCCGCGCAGGCGCAGCAGTTCTTCCGCATCGGCACCGGCGGCACCGCCGGCACCTACTACCCGGTGGGCGGCATGATCGCCAACGCCGTCAGCCAGCCGGGCAAGATCGTCGTCACCGCGCAGGCCAGCAACGGCTCGGTGGCCAACGTGAGCGGCATCGCCGGCGGCGCGCTGGAAAGCGGCTTCTCGCAGGCCGACGTGGCCACCTGGGCGCAAAAGGGCACCGGCCTCTACGAAGGCAAGCCCCACGTGCCGGGCCTGCGCCTGATCGCCAACCTGTACCCCGAGAGCGTGCACGTGGTGGTGCGCAAGGGCGCCGGCATCAAGAGCGTGGCGGATCTCAAGGGCAAGCGCGTCGCGCTCGACGAGCCGGGCTCGGGCACGCTGGTGAACGCGCGCGCCATCCTTGCCGCCTACGGCCTGAAGGAGTCGGACCTCAAGCCCGAGTACATCAAGCCCAACCAGGCCGGCGACAAGCTCAAGGACGGCTCGCTCGACGCCTTCTTCTTCACCGGCGGCGCGCCGGCCGGCGCGATCGCCGAGCTGGCCTCGTCGGGCACCGGCATCGACATCCTGCCCATCGACGGCGCGCCTGCCGAGGCGCTGCGCAAGAGCAGCCCCTTCTTCGCGCCCGACACCATCGCCGCCGACACCTACAAGGGCGTGGGCCAGGTGAACACGCTGGCCGTGGGTGCGCAGTGGGTCACCAGCGACAAGGCCGACGCCAACACGGTGTACGAGATCACCAAGGCCTTGTTCGGCGACGCCGCGCAGAAGCAGCTGCAGGCCGGCCACGCCAAGGGCAAGTTCATCACCAAGGAGAACGCGGTCAAGGGCGCGGGCATCCCGTTCCACCCGGGCGCGGAGAAGTTCTACAAGGAGGCCGGCGTATTGAAGTGAAGCACCCCCGGAGCACCTTCGGTGCTTCCCCCTCAAGAGGGCGACACCAGCGGACCGGCGGAGCCGGATCCGCGGTGTCCGCTGAGCTGCGGCCGCTGGACGCGGCGCAGAGCCCGGTGCAACGTGCGTGACCCATCCATGAGCCTCCGATGAGCAGCACCGCCCTCGACGACAAGGCCCTCCAGCAGCTGGAGGAGAAGTTCGACCCGGAGATGCGCTTCCGTCCGCTCAGCGCGGCGGCGGCCACGCTGGTGGGGGCGCTGCTCATCCTGCTCTCGCTGTTCCACTACTACACCGCCGGCTTCGGCCTGCTGCAGGAGGTGACGCACCGCGGCGTGCACCTGGCCTTCGTGCTGGGGCTGATCTTCCTGGTGTTCCCGCACCGCCATGCGCTGCTGGAGCGGCCGGCCGCGCACCGGCTGCTGGCGCCGGGCAGCGTGCCGTGGTTCGACTGGCTGCTGGCCATCGCCATCGCGGCGGCGGTGCTCTACATCCCGTGGATCTTCGACGACCTGGCCTTCCGCGTCGGCAACCCGCTCCTGCAGGACGTGGTGATGGGCAGCATCCTCATCGTCGCGCTGCTGGAGGCCACGCGCCGCAGCATGGGCTGGCCGCTGCCGCTGATCGCCATCATCTTCATGGCGTATGCGCTGGCCGGCCCGGTGTTTCCCGGGCTGCTCAAGCATGCGGGCGCCAGCTGGAGCCAGCTCGTCAACCACCAGTACCTCACCAGCCAGGGCATCTATGGCGTGGCGGTGGGCGTGGTGGCGACCTACGTCTTCCACTTCGTGCTGTTCGGCGTGCTGGCCACGCGCATCGGGCTGGGCCAGCTGTTCCTCGACGTGGCCTCGGCCATTGCCGGGCGCTACGCGGGCGGGCCGGCCAAGGTGAGCGTGTTCGGCTCGGCGATGTTCGGCATGCTGTCGGGCTCGTCGGTGGCCAATGCGGTGACGGTGGGCTCGCTCACCATTCCCGCGATGATTCGCGTGGGCTACAAGCGCGAGTTCGCAGGCGCGGTGGAGGCGGCCTCGTCCACCGGCGGGCAGATCACGCCGCCCGTGCTGGGCGCGGCGGCGTTCCTGATGATCGAGTTCCTCTCGGTGCCCTACCAGACCATCATCGCCGCGGCCGCCATCCCGGCCTTCATGCACTTCTTCGGCGTCTTCATGCAGGTGCACTTCGAGGCGCTGCGCTACGGGCTGCGCGGGCTCACCGAGGAAGAGATGCCCAAGCTGAAGCAGAGCTTCGCCGAGCGCTGGCCCACGCTGCTGCCGCTGGCGCTGCTGATCTTCATCCTGGTGACCGGGCGCACGCCTTACCTGGCGGCCTTCAGCGGCATCACGTCCTGCGCCATCGTCGGCCTGACCACACGCGCACGCGGCAACACGGCCGTGAACTGGGCCTTGATGGCCGCGCTGCATGCGGTGCTGGCCGTGCTGGTGTTCGGCGGCATCGAGCACGACACGCTGAAGCTCGCGATCTTCGGCGCGGCGCTGGTGGCCACGCCTTTGCTGCTGAAGCTGCTGAAGGTGCAGGGCCGCATCGGCCTGCCGGTGCTGGTGGAGGCGTTCGCCACCGGCGCCAAGTACGCGCTGGCGGTGGGCGCGGCGGCGGCCACCGTGGGCATCGTGATCGGCGTGGTCACGCTCACCGGCGTGGGTTTCAAGCTGAGCGCCATCATCACCGGCGCCGCGCAGGCGGTGGCCGGCGGCATCGGCACGCTGGTGCCGCAGTGGCTGGCGGGCACGGCCTCGCTGACGCTGTTCGTCGCGCTGGCGATGACCGGCCTGGTGTGCATCCTGCTGGGCTGCGGCATCCCCACGACGGCCAACTACATCATCATGGTCACGGTGGCCGCGCCCACGCTGGTGCAGCTGGGCGTGCAGCCGCTGGTGGCGCACTTCTTCGTCTTCTACTACGGCGTGCTGGCCGACATCACCCCACCGGTGGCGCTGGCGGCCTACGCGGCCGCCGGCATGGCGGGCAGCGACCCGTTCAAGACCGGCAACACGGCCTTTCGCCTCGGCATGGCGAAGGCGCTGGTTCCGTTCGTCTTCGTGTTCTCGCCTTCGCTGCTGATCGTGACGCAGGGCTTCACGCTCTACGACTTCGGCGTCACCTTCATCGGCTGCGTGCTGGGCATCACCTTGCTGGCGGCCGCACTCAGCAAATACTTCCTGGTGGAGATGACGCGCGCCGAGCAGGCCATGTGCGTGCTGGCCGCGCTGCTGATGATCGCGCCGGGCCTGCTGCCCACGCTGGCGGGCCTGGCGCTGGCGCTGCCGATGCTGCTGCGCCAGGTGCTGGCGCGCCAGCGGCTGCTCGCGCGCCAGGCCTGAGCAGCGTTCAGCGGCGCCTCACCGCTCGCGCGCCCACTGCCCGTTGACGTTGACGATGCGGCAGTCGGGCGTGTAGGGCTCGCGGCGCGCCTGGCACTCCGACCACGCGCTGCGGGCCGCGTCCTGCATCGAGCCGGCCTTGGCGGCCCAGCCGTAGGTCTTGCGGCCCGACACGGCAAAGGCCTTGTGGCCGGCGGCCATGCTGTATTCGCGGAAGGCCTCGTTCAGGCCGGGCTCGCCGAAGTCGAACTCGCCGCCGGTGTCTGCGCTGCCGGCTTCTTCGGCAAACGGGTTGTCGTCGGATTCCTTGGCGGCCTCGCGCTCGACGAAGCCGATGGTCGCGCGCACCAGCAACGCCACCGAAGCGACCAGCACCGCCAGCGCGACGAAGAACCCGCGCCAGCGCGCCTTGGGCGGCGGCGGGCCGTATTCGTTGGCCTCGGCATTGCCGGGCAGGAACGCGATCAGCAGGCTGGCCAGGTTGCCCGCGTAGGGCACCAGCACGAACAGCGCCCACCAGCCGTGGCGGTCGCAGTCGTGGCAGCGCAGCACCGCCAGCCGCATCGAGAAGAAGAACACCGCGAGCACACCCGTGCCCAGCAGCAGCATGCGCGGGAAACTGGGCCGCTGCAGAAAGCCAACGCTCAGCAGGAACAGCGCGGTCATCAGCCACAGGTTGGCGTTGACCGCCGACAACCGCCCCACACGGCCGGCGAAGCTCAGGCCGATGGGCCAGGCGGAGCGCTCGCGGCCGTCGTCGGTGCCGGCGCTGCCGCCTTGGCGCCGTTGCATGCGGGCTTCGAGTTCGGCCTGGCGCTCGGCACGGCGGCGCTCCTGCTCCTCCAGCTTGGCCGCGATGCCCATCTCGATGTTGGTGGCGCAGGCGCGGCACAGCAGCCGCTTGCTCTGGCGCTCGCCGCAAGTGGGGCAGGTGACCTCTTCCACCGTGGCGATGGGTTCGAGCGCCAGTTCCCTGGACACCGCGGCAGCGGCTTGGGCAGCCGTCGCGAGCGCCGGTGTTTCGTTCGCCGGGGAGACGGCCGGTGGCCGGGGTGGAGGAGAAGGTGGCAGCGTGCTGCGGGCGGGCGGCGGGCTGGCGCTGCGCTCGTCTTGCGGCGGCGGCGCCAACGTGGGCCAGGCGCCGGCCGCGGGCGGGGTGGCAGGCGTGGCGGCAGGGGGCGCTGCCGGCGCCGGCGCACCGGCGGCCATGGGCTCCACATGCACCCGGGCGCCCAGGGCGGCCAGCCGGGCCACGTAGCGCGGCGCGTCCGCCGACGGCAGGCCGCGCTTGAGCACCGCCCGCCCGCCCGAGAACAGGGCGGCCAGCTTGGCCTCGTCGACCTTGAGCAGCCGGCCCAGTTCGCGCTGCACCTCCTCCGGCTGGAACCCGGCCAGCACTTCGCCACGGAACACGAGTTGGACGTCGCTGCTCATGAAGCGGGTGGTAACAAAGTTGGCGCGGATTATTGGCGGCTCCAGGCCGCGGGCGCCGGTGGTTTTGCTCGATCCACGCAGCCAGGGCGAGCGCAATCCCTTGTTCTAGCGGGGAGCTGCGCCCGTTTACACATGTTGACAAGCCTCGACGAGGCACCGGGGCGAAGCGGCTAGAGTGTTTCGGCTGCCCGGGACCGGGCAGCTGTCGTTGGAGAGAGGGATGACCCGCACCTTCGAATTCGGCGGCCTGAAGGCCGCCCGCCACCGGCTCGTGGCGCTGCTTTGCCTGTCGGTGCTGGCCACGGCCGCTTGTGGCGGGGGTGGCGGCGAGGCGACCGAACCCACTGCCGCTGCGCCGGCTCCCGCGCCTGCCCCAGCACCTGCCCCAGCGCCGGCCCCAGCGCCGGCCCCAGCGCCGGCCCCGGCCCCGGCCCCGGCCCCGGCCCCAGCGCCGTCGCCTGCCCCCGCGCCCGGCGTCAGCTACGCCTGTTCCGACAGCCACGTGCTCTGCGTCGACGACACCGCCGGCGCCACGCAGGAGTACCGCAACATCGACCTGGCCGCCGCGATGGCGGGCCCCGGCGACGTGGTGCTGGTGCATGCCGGCCACTACGACGGCTTCACCGTCACGCACTCGGGCACTTCTTCCCAACCCGTGCGCTTCATCGCGGCCGGGCCCGACGTGGTGATCGACCGCGGCGGCAGCACGCAAAGCGACGGGATCTACCTGCGCAACGTGAGCCACGTGCAGATCGAAGGCTTCACGATCCGCAACGACAGCGACAGCCTGCGGCGCATCAACCGCTGCATCGCGGCGCGCGACGCCTCGGTTGGCAGCCCGATGCGCGGCAACAAGATCCTGCGCAACACCTGCACCGATGCCGACGCCGAGGGCATCTACCTGTCGCAGTTCGCCGACGGCCTGGTGGAAGGCAACACCATCTCCGGCGCCGGCAAGAACGGCGCCAACCGCAAGCACGGGCTGTACCTGGCCAACGCCGGCAGCA
>JBFLWE010000049.1:0-43586 GCA_040758375.1 Pseudomonadota bacterium | reverse complement strand
CGCGGCGTCCGAGCCGGCCTGCACGGCGGCGCCGGCTTGTGCCGACAGCGCGCCTTGCGCCGAGCCTGCGGCTTCGCGCGCCGAGCCGGCCGCGCCGTGGGCGGTGTGGCGGGCGGTGCTGCGCACTTCGGCTGCGCGCTCGTGCGCCATCTGGTGGGTGTGCCGCAGCGCGGTGGTGCCGCCGTGCACGTTGAGCTGGCCTGCGGTGCCGATCGCGCCGCCGGCCGCGTGGCCTGCCAGGCCACCGCCCACGCCCAGGCCCACCGCGTGGGCTGGCAGCGCCAGGGCCAATGCGCCCAGCAGGCCGGTGGTGGCGAGGATGTGTCGTTGCGTCATTGCCATCTCCTTGAATGAAGACATTGGGGGAAGAGCTGCCGCGAGGCAGCGTCCACACCTTCTTCAACGAGGGCGGGCCGGCGCTTCTTCCGCGCGCCGGCCGCGCGATGGCAACGGGGTGTAACTCAGCGGGCGGCCACGCGCGACGGCGCGACGCGCAGCGACTCGCCGACCAGCCCGAAGCCGAACACCGTGTCGCGGCCGCGCGGGCCGAGGTCGGTGGCGGCGCGGGCCAGGTCTTCCACCGCGCGCCGCGCGGCCTCGGGCTGCGGCGCTGGCAGGGCGCCGGCGAGCAGCCCGGCCACCAGCGGCGCCGCGAACGAGGTGCCGCGCGCCACGCTGTAGCCGTCGCGGCCCGCGGCCGCCACCGCGAGCTCGGCCCCCGGCGCGGCCAGCATCACCTGAGGCCCTTGGGCCGCCTCGGGCAGCACGCGGCGGCGCGGATCGACCGCGCTCACGCCCACCACGCCGGGATACGCCGCCGGGTACAGCGGGGGCGCCGCGGGGCCGTCGTTGCCCACCGCTGCCACCAGCAGGTGGCCGCGGGCGTTCATCTGCGCCACCACGCGCTCCAGCAGCGGATTGGGCGGTCCCACCAGGCTGATGTTGATCACCGGCACCTTCTCCTGCGCCATCCAGGCCAGCGCCTCGAGCACCGCATCGAGCGCGCCGCCGGTGGGCTGGCCGCAATACACGTCGGCGGCGAACAGCTGCCGCGCGCGCACGGCGCCGCTGAAGCCCTCGGCGTGGCCGGCGAGCAGCGAGGCGGTGGCGGTGCCATGGGCCGAGGGCACGGGCTCGTCGCAGCCATGGCGCCGCAGCCGAAGCCCGCGCAGCGCGGGATGGTCGCTGTCGAGGCCGCCGTCGATCAGCCCTATGCGGTCGGCCACCGCAGCCGGTCTGCGCGGTGCGGTCACGCTTGCACTGCCGCTGCCGGTGCGGCCGCTGGGCAGGTACAGATGGTTGAAACCCTGCACCGCGGCCGGGTCGATCTGGCGCAGGCGCGTGAGTGCTGCGGCGCTGTCCAGGCCCTGCGGCGCGGCCAGCACCACCACCCGGATGCCGAGCGCCGGCAGCCGCCGCTCGCGTGCAAGGGTGAAACCGGCGTCCCGGGCGGCTTGCAGCAACGCGGGCGCAGGGTCGTACAGCACCGCTTCGCCGCGCACCACCGGCTCGCCCTGCGGGTCGAAGCTCAGCCGCTCCGGGTGGGTCATCACCAGCGACTGCACACGGTCGCGGCGCTGCTGGTGGCCGAGGTCCGAGACCGCGGCACCGGCGCGCGCCGCCAACGCCTCGGGCTGGCGCGCCAGCCCCGGCGGCAGGCCGGCCGCCTTTTCCAGCACCTCGCGCGCCCGCACGGTGGCCTTGGCATTGGCCTTGTCCGGCAGGCTGGGCAGCTGGGCGGGCGGGCCGGGCGGGGGCAGGCCGGTGACACCGACGCCCACGCCGGCGGCGCCGTTGCCGACCCCACCGCCCAGGCCGACGCCCTGGCCCCGGCCCTGGGCGCCGGCGCCGGCCGCCAACGCCAGGCCGGCCAGCAACAGGCCCAGCCGCCATGTGCGGCGAAGCTGCGAACGGGCGGGCAGGCGACGGGACATGCGGGTTTGTACGTTGACTTGCCAACGATAACGAACCAGGCGTGGAAGAAAATCCGCCCGCCTGACGTTCTTCACACTGACAACGACGCGATGACCCCCGAGGCCGACCGCCTGCGCGACGAACTGGTGAGCCTGCTGCCGCGCCTGCGCCGCTTCGGGCGGGTGCTCACGCGCCATCGCGAAGATGCCGACGACCTGGTGCAGATTGCCGTGGAGCGGGCCTTGAGCCGCGCCGAGCAATGGGCCCCGGGCACGCGACTCGACAGCTGGCTGTTCCGCATCATGAAGAACGCATGGATCGACGAAATCAGGGCGCGCACGCGACGCGACGAGGTGCTGCTGCCAGAAGAGGCCGGCGAGCACGTGGGCGTGGCCACGATGGACCGGCATGCCGACGCGCTGGCGGTGCAGCAGGCGATGGCGCGCCTCAACGACGACCAGCGCATCGCGGTGGCGCTGGTGCTGGTGGAAGGACTGCCCTACAAGGAGGCGGCCGAGGTGCTGGACATTCCGGTGGGCACGCTCACCAGCCGCCTGGCGCGCGCACGCGAAGCGCTGCAGGCGCAATTGAGCTGAAGAGGGGCGTATGGAACTCACCGACGAACTGCTGCGCGCCTTTGTCGACGGCGAACTCGACGCGGCCGCCGCCGCGCGTGTGCAGCAGCTGCTGGCCACGGATGCGCAGGCTGCCGCCTTCGTGCAGCGCGAGCGTGCATTGCGCCAGCGCCTGAGCGCGGCGTTCGACCCGGTGCTCGACGAGCCGGTGCCCGAGCGCCTGCTGGCGGCGCTGGGCAAGGCACCGCCGGCGGCCAACGATCCCACGGCGCGTGCGCCGGTGCTCGACCTTGCGGCCTCGCGCGCGCCGCGCGCGCCGCGCCGCTTCGGCGGCTGGCCGGCATGGATGGGCATGGCGGCCAGCCTGGTGCTGGGCGTGTTTGTCGGCCAGCGCCTGGCGCCGGACGACTCGCCGCCGGTGGCGGCGGCCGGCGGGCAGTGGGTGGCTGGGGCGCCGCTGGCGCAGGCGCTCGATTCACAAAGCGTGGCCACGCAGCCGGCCCAGGCCCCGGTGCAGCTGGCCTTGAGCTTCCAGGCGCAGGACGGCCGCTACTGCCGCAGCTTCACGCTGCCGCAGCAGGCCATGGCCGGGCTGGCCTGCCGAGAGGCCGGGCGTTGGCGCATGGAAGTGCTGGCCAAGACCGAAGACGCGCCCAGCGGCGGCTACCGGCAGGCCGCCAGCGCGTTGCCGCCGGCGGTGTTGCAGGCGGTGGACGCACGCATCGCAGGCGCGCCGCTGGACGCGGCGGCCGAGCAGCAGGCCTTGCAGCGGGGTTGGAAGCCGGCGGCTCGATAATGCGCGCCGCTGCAATCCGCCTGTCGCTGCCCTGATGAGCCTCGCCACCGATCCCACGCCCCTTCCTTCTGCCTGCGATGTGCTCGTCGTCGGCGCCGGCCCCGCCGGCAGCGCCTGCGCGCACTGGCTCGCCAAGGCGGGCTGGGACGTGGTGCTGGCCGACCAGCACTGCTTCCCGCGCGACAAGACCTGCGGCGACGGCCTGATCCCCGACGCGCACAACGCGCTCAAGCGCCTGGGCGTGTTCGACGAGGTGATGCTGCATGCGCAGCCGGTGCGCCACGTGGGCTGCATCGGCCCGCGCGGCGGCCGGGTCGACGTGCCGGGCGCGCTGGCGGTGCTGCCGCGGCGCGTGCTCGACGACCTGCTGTGCCGCGCGGCGCAGCGCGCGGGCGCGAAGTTCGTCGCGCCGGCGAAGTTCGAGGCCCCGCTAGAGCACAACGGCCAGGTCGTGGGCGCCACCCTCAAGATCGCGGGGCAAAGCCATGCGCTGCGCGCGCAATGGGTGGTCATGGCCACCGGCGCGGTGCCGCAGGCGATGATCGCCGCCGGCCTGTGCGAGCGCCGCACGCCCAGCGGCGTGGCGCTGCGCGGCTACGTGAAGAACGAGGCCATGGTCGGCCGCATCAGCGAGCTCGAGATCGTGTGGCACAAGAAGCTGCGCCCTGGCTACGGATGGATCTTTCCGTGCCGCGACGGCGTGTTCAACATCGGCGTGGGCATCGTGCAAAGCCACAAGATCGAGCAGGGCAAGGGCTCGATGCAGGACGCCAACCTGCGCCAGGTGTTCCAGCAGTTCTGCGAGTTCTACGCCCCGGCGCGCGAGCTCATGGGCGGCGGTCAGATGCAAGGCGAGCTCAAGGGCGCGCCGCTGCGCTGCACGCTGGAAGGCGCACGCTACTCGCGCCCCGGCATGCTGGCCACCGGCGAGGCCGTGGGCAGCACCTATTCGTTCAGCGGCGAAGGCATCGGCAAGGCGCTGGAGACCGGCATCCTGGCGGCCGAGGCGCTGCTGCGCGGGCGCGACAGGCAACTGGACGACGCCGCGGTGCGCGCCGACTACGAAGCGAAGCTGCTGGCGCTCAAGCCGCGCTTCGACCTCTACGAGCGCGCCAACCGCGTCAACGCCCACCCCTGGCTGGCCGACCTGCTGATCTGGCGCGCGAAGAAGAGCGAGCGGCTGCTGCGGCGCATGAGCGGCGTGCTCAACGAAACGAGCAACCCCGGCCACCTGGTGACCGTGAAAGGCCTCACGCGCCTGTTCATCGAATGAATGGTGCCCCCGGCTGCGGAGTACCGCAGCCACCCCCCGAGGGGGTCCAGCCCGAGCTTGGGAGCGGCCCGGCGCTCGGGCTGGGTACCGGCTACAACGGCTTGGCCACCTGCATGCCGCTGGCCTCCCACTCGGGCATGCCGCCGCGGAACCAGTACACCTGCTTGAAGCCTTTTTGCACCGCCGCCTTGCTGGCCTTGTAGGACTTCCAGCACTCGGCGCCGTTGCAGTGGAACACGGTGGGCTTGGCCGGGTCGAGCTTGTCCAGGCCGGAGAAGTCGTCGAGCTTGGCGTCGTAGGCCACGTCCTTCAGGCTCTTCTCGTGGTAGGGCACGTGCACCGCATTGGGAATGTGCTTTTGCTTGAATTCCTTGTCGTTGCGCGTGTCCACCACCACTGCGCCCTGTGCCATCAGCTTTTGCACCTCGGCGGCGCCCACCACCTTGGCGCCCGGTAGCGCGGTGGGCGTGAAGGTGCCCAGCGCAGCCACGGTCTTGTAGGCGCCCAGGTCAGCATGTTGCGCCACCGGCTTCATGCCGCAGGCGGGCGCCGAGGTGGCGAACCACTTGGCCACCTTGCCGCGCAGCTCGGCCGGCAGGTCCTTCTTCACCGCCACCGAAAACCCGCCGGGCACCTTGCCCGAGCTGGCCAGCAGCTTGCCGGCGCCGGGGTTTTCCTTGGCCCAGGCTTCCCAGTCGCTCGCGCGGATCACGGTGGCGTCGGACATGCCCAGCGTCAGCGCCGTCAGGCCGGCCTGCGGGTAGCGCGCGTATTCGACCGTGCGCAAGTCCTTGAACGACAGGCCGTTGGCGGTGAGCATGCCGCGCGCCATGTAGGTGTAGATGGAGTCCTGCTGCGGCAGGTAGATGCGGCCCTTGCGCATGTCGGCCGCCGAGCCCAGCTGCGCGCGGCCCACCAGCACGTAGGTCTCGGGTGTTTCGGTGGAGCCCACCAGCTCGTAGCCGTGCGACAGCGCCGAGGCGGCCACCTGCGCCGGCGCGATGAACACGTCGTAGCCGCCGCTGCGCGTGGCGCGCATGGTGTCGGTGAGGTCCTCGGTGGTGGTGACGCTCACTGGCTGGCCGGCCAGCTTGGACAAGTGGTTCTCGAGCGCGATGCGCGACAGCATCAACCCGTCCTTGCGCGAGGTGGGCTCGATGGCGATCACCACCGACAGGTCGGCCCAGCTGGGCGCCGACGACGCCAGCAGCAACAACGCCAGCAGGGCGGAACGGGTAGCGGACTTCATGACGGTTTCCTTCCTTGGATTCTTGTTATTGCGTGTTGCGAGGGCCCGCTCGGCCGCGCAGGACGATAGCGCCCGGGCGCGGGCACGTCACGGCGTGCCGCACGCTGCGTGTGACTTCTTGCGGCCTCGTCACAAAGTGAGACGTAACGGCCTATTTCAGACTGTCTGCGATAGCATCGCGCCCGGCCGGCAGCCGCGGCTGCCTGCGGCCCCACTTTCACAAGCAGGCCTTGCGTCTGCATCACACCCGGGAGATCCACATGACCGAAGTGTTGAAGTCTCTGCGCCGCCGCCACATGCTGACCGGCAGTGCCAGTGCGCTGGCCGTTGCAGGCCTGGCCGGCTGGAGCGAGCGCGCCACTGCCCAGGCGGCCTCGGCGCCCTCGGCCGCGCCGGCGGCCAAGCCCCTGCCGGCTTATGCGGCCTGGAAGGACGCCAACAGCGTGATCGTGCACAGCTCGAACACCATCGAGACCAAGCGCGCCGCGTTCGGCACCAGCGTCATCACGCCGGCGGAGCAGCTGTATGTGCGCAACAACCTGCCGCCGCCGGCAGCCGACATCCTCAACGACCGCGACGCCTGGGAGCTCATGGTCGAGGGCGTGAAGAGCCCGCGCAAGCTCACGCTGCGCGAGCTCAAGGCCATGGGCGTGGAGACGGTGGCGACCGTGCTGCAGTGCTCGGGCAACGGTCGCGGCTTCTTCCCCAGCAAACCCAGCGGCACGCCCTGGACGGTGGGTGCGGCCGGCTGCGTCATGTGGAGCGGCGTGCCGGTGCGGCTGGTGGCCGAGGCGCTGGGCGGCGCGGTGGCCGATGCGCGCTTCATCACCGGCACCGGCGGCGAGAAGCTGCCCGAGGGCGTGGACCCGAAGTCGGTGTTGGTCGAGCGCTCGGTGCCGCTGTCTGCGATGGCCGACGCGCTGCTGGCCTGGGAGATGAACGGCACGCCGCTGTCGCTGGCGCATGGCGGCCCGCTGCGCCTGATCGTGCCGGGTTACAGCGGCGTCAACAACATCAAGTACGTCAAGCGCCTGGCCTTCACTGCGGCGGAATCCGACGCGCGGATCATGTCGCACCGCTACCGCCTCGCCCCGCTGGGCGGCAAGGGCGACCCGAGCCAGCCTTCGGTGCTGGGCATGTCGGTGAAGTCGTGGGTCAACTCGCCCAGCGGCGAAGGCTCGCTCAAGGCGGGGCCGGCCTTGATCACCGGCGTGGCTTTCGGCGGCACCGAGGCGGTCAAGCGCGTGGAGGTGAGCATCGACGGCGGCAAGACCTGGCGCGAGGCCCGCTTCGTCGGCCCGGATCTCGGCAAGTACGCCTGGCGGCAGTTTGCGCTGCCGGTGCAGCTGGGTGCCGGCACGCACGTCATCGTCAGCCGCGCCACCGATGCGGCCGGCAACGTGCAGCCGGAGCAACGCGCGGAAAACGCTGGCGGCTACAACAACAACAGCTGGGCCGACCACGCGGTGAAGGTGATGGTGGCCTGATGGCAGGCCTGCGCCGGCTGCTCGCGATGGCGTTGGCCGCGGCAGGGGCGCTGCCCTGTGCCGCAGCCGGCGACGCCGCGCTGCTGGCGCAAGGCCGAGCCTTGTTCAACGGCGGCGCCAAGCCTGCGTGCGCGCTGTGCCACACGCTCAAGGACGCGGGCAGCGAAGGCGCCGTCGGGCCGGTGCTCGACGAACTGCAGCCCGATGCTCAGCGTGTGGCCAAGGCCTTGCGCGACGGCGTGGGTGCAATGCCCTCGTTTGCCGCCACGCTGAGCGACGAGCAGATCGAGGCGCTGGCGCTCTACGTGTCCACCGTGGCAGGGCGCTGACCGGCGCGCTGCACGACGAGGTGGATGAACTGCAGCTTGGCCACCGCCGGCCGCGGCAGCACGAAGGGGTAGAAGTCGGGCTGGCCCATGCTGCGCGACATCTCGTTGAGCACCGCGGTCAGCTCGGTCCACGCGTTCAGGAAGCCCAGGAAAGCTTCGGCCCCGGGCGATTGCGGCCGCCACAGCGCATCGGGCCCCCAAGGTTCGGCGGTGAGCTCCACGTCGTCGGCGTCGATGCCGAAGCTCAACGCGGTGTCCACCGTGTCCACCATGTGCAGGTAGTGGGCCCAGGTCTCGGCCCAGTCTTCCCAGGGGTGGCAGCTCGCATAGGCGGTGACGAAGCGCCGTGACCAGTCGGCGGGCGGCCCGTGCTGGTAGTTGGCCTGCAGCGCGGCGGCGTAGTCCTGGCGCTCGTCGCCGAACAGGCTGCGAAAGTCCTCAAGCCACGGCGAGCCCATGACCAGCCGGTCCCAGTAGTAGTGACCCACCTCGTGGCGCAGGTGGCCCAGCAGCGTGCGGTAGGGCTCGTGCAACTGCGTGCGCCGCTGCTCGCGGCGCGCATCGTCGGCCTCCTCGACGTCGAGCGTGATCACGCCGTCGGCATGGCCGGTGGTGACCGGGGCGCCGGGCAGTGCGCGCAGGAAGTCGAAGGCCAGGCCGTGGACCGGGTCTTCGCCCACCTTGGCGCGCACCGGCAGGCCCAGCGCGATGAGCTGCGAGACCAGGCGCCGCTTGGCGGCCTCGATGCGCCCCCACAGCAGCCGGTTGTGGGCATCGGAGAGGTCGGGGATGGTGCGGTTGAGGCGGCAGGCGCGGCACAGATCCGGCGCCTGGCCTTGCGCATCCACCGGCACCAGCCAGTTGCAGCCGGCGGGGCTGTCGAAGTTGGCGCAGCGGCGGTAGATCGAAGAGGAAGTGGCCCCCCCGGCACCGACGACCTGCCAGGTGTGCGGCTGCGGCCCGGGCTCCAAAGGCAGCACGCGCGCCTGCTCCGGCTCGTAGCCCAGCGCGGTGCCGCAACCCAGGCAGCGGCTGTTGCCGAAGAACACCGGACGCCCGCACCGGCAGCGGTAGGCGCGCGGCGCGGTGGGCTGCTTGTGCGGCTTCCAGGCCGCGCGCAGCCGCTCGCTCATGCTGTCGAAGCGGTTCATGTCTGCCTCCGGCCGCGGAGTACCGCGGCCACCTCCCGGGGGAGGTGGCGGCCTTGCTTGGGGCGGCCCGGCGCGGCGGCCGCTCACGTCGGGCCACCGGAGTCTAGACTCGTCGCCATGTGCCAGCTGCTCGGCATGAACGCCAACACACCCACCGACGTGATGTTCAGCTTCACGGGCCTGGCCACGCGCGCCCACGAGCACAAGGACGGCTTCGGCATCGCCTTCTTCGAAGGCAAGGGCCTGCGCCTGTTTGTCGACCACGCGAGCGCTCGCGAGTCGCCGGTGGCCGAGCTGGTGAAGCGCTACCCCATCAAGAGCGGCAACGTCATCGCCCACATCCGCAAGGCCACGCAAGGGCACACCGCGCTGGAGAACTGCCACCCCTTCGTGCGCGAGCTGTGGGGCCGTTACTGGGTGTTCGCGCACAACGGCGACCTCAAGGGCTTCTGCCCGCGGCTGCATGCGGCGTTCAAGCCGGTGGGCGACACCGACAGCGAGCGTGCCTTCTGCTGGCTGATGCAGGAGCTGGCCAAGGCGCACGCCAGCGTGCCCAGCGTGCAGGAGCTCACCGTCACGCTGCGCGAGCTGATGCCGCAGCTCAGCCGCCACGGCACCTTCAACATGCTGCTGTCCAACGGCCAGGCACTGTGGGCCCACTGCTCCACCCACCTGCAGTACATCGTGCGCCAGCATCCGTTTCGCGCCGCGCGGCTGCAGGACGAAGACCTGAGCGTGGACTTCGCGTCGCTCACCACGCCCGACGACCGCGTGGCGGTGGTCGCCACCGAGCCGCTCACGGCCGACGAGCCGTGGACGGCGTTCGCGGGCGGGGAACTGAAGGTTTTTGTGGAGGGCGCGCCGCTGACGGTGTGAACCCGCACGGCGCGGCTGTCGATGCTGAATCAAAATCGGCGCCTCGCGCCACGAGCCGAAGCCTGATGCCTGCCGCCATCCCCGTCCCCCGATTCGATCGCTTCTACCGCCACGACGAGCTGGGTCGCCTGCTTGCCGACTATGCCGAAGCCCTGCCGCAGCTGGTGGAGCGCCGCTCCATAGGCAAAAGCCACGAGGGCCGCGACATCTGGCTCGTGGCCGTAACCAACCGTGCCACCGGCCCGGCCGACGACAAGCCCGCGCTGTGGATCGACGGCAACATCCACGCCGCCGAGCTGACCGCCAGCACCGCCTGCCTGTACTACCTGCATCAGCTGGCCACCCAATACGGCCGCGACGAGCGCATCACGCAGTTGCTGGACACGCGCGCCGTGTACATCTGCCCGCGCCTGAACCCCGACGGCGCCGAGCTCGCCCTGGCCGACCGGCCGCGCCACATCCGCTCGTCCACGCGGCCTTATCCGTTCGACGAAGAGCCGGTGGAAGGCCTCACGGTCGAAGATGTGGACGGCGACGGCCGCGTGCTGATGATGCGCGTGCCCGACCCGCACGGCCCGTACAAGAAACACCCGCAGGAGCCGCGGCTGATGGTGCCGCGCGAGCCGGGCGAGTTTGGCGGCGAGTACTACCGCGTCATGCCCGAGGGCACGCTGAAGAACTTCGACGGCTTCACCGTGCGCGCCAACCGCGACAAGGAAGGCCTGGACCTCAACCGCAACTTCCCCAGCCTGTGGCGGCAGGAGTTCGAGCAATTGGGCGCCGGGCCCTACCCCACCAGCGAGCCCGAGGTGCGCGCGATGGTGGACTTCATCGTCAACCATCCCAACATCGGCGCGGCCATCAGCTACCACACCCACAGCGGCGTGATCCTGCGGCCCATGGGCACGCAAAGCGACGAGGAGATGATTGCCGAGGACCTGTGGGTCTACAAGCGCTTCTCCAAGCTCGGCGAACAGCTCACCGGCTACCCGGCGATCAGCATCTTCCACGAGTTCAAGTACCACCCCAAGGAAGTCATCACCGGCACGCAGGACTGGGTGTACGAGCACCTGGGCGCGCTGTTCTGGACCGTGGAAATCTGGGCGCCCAACAAGGAAGCGGGCATCGACGACTACCACTTCATCGAGTGGTACCGCGACCACCCGGTGGAAGACGAGCTGAAGCTGCTGAAATGGAGCGACGAGCAGTGCGGCGGCCAGGCCCATGCCGAGTGGAAGCCCTTCGAGCATCCGCAGCTCGGGCCGGTGGAGCTGGGCGGCTGGGACAAGATGAACTTCTGGCGCAACCCGCCGCCGCACCTGCGCGAGCGCGAGGTGGCGCGCTTTCCGGCCTGGATGACGCAGCTCGGCCTGAGCCTGCCACGCCTGGCGCTGCTGTGCACCGAGGTGCAGGCGCTGGGCCCCGACACCTGGCGCGTGCGCATGGCAGTGGCCAATACGGGCTGGCTGCCGGCGTATGTGAGCCAGCGCGCGCTGCAGCGCAAGACGGTGCGCGGCGTGATCTTCGAGATCGCGCTGCCCGAGGGCGCGCGCCTGGTGGGCGGCAAGCCGCGCATCGAGGGCCCGCAGCTCGAAGGCCACGCGCCCAAGAATTCGCTGCTGCATTTCCTGCCCAGCCGCGAGATCACCGCCGACCGCGCGCTGGCCGAGTGGGTGGTGCGTGCGCCTCCCGGCACACCGGTGCAGCTGCAGGCCAGGGCCGAGCGCGCCGGCGTGGTGAGCGCCAACGTGGTGCTGGAGTAGCCGGCGTCCGATACCCCCGCCGCCCACGATGAAGCTCAACCTCAACGGACAAGACACTTCGCTGCCGGACGAGCTGTCCCCGCCTGACATGCCCCTGCTGTGGGCACTGCGCGACCTGCTGCAGCTCACCGGCACCAAGTTCGGCTGCGGCGTGGCCGCCTGCGGCGCCTGCACCGTGCTGGTGGACGGGCAGCCCGTGCGGTCCTGCGTGACGCCCTTGTCCGCCGTGGAAGGCCGCGCGGTGCGCAGCATCGAGAACCTGGGCACACCCGAGCGGCCGCATGCCCTGCAAAAGGCCTGGGTGCAGCACCAGGTGCCGCAATGCGGCTACTGCCAGAGCGGCATGCTGATGGCCGCGGCCGCGCTGCTGGAGGGCAACCGCAATCCCAGCGACGCCGACATCGACGCGGCCATCACCAACCTGTGCCGCTGCGGCACCTACCCGCGCGTGCGCGCCGCCATCAAGACCGCCGCGGCCGAGCTGCGCGCGGCCGACGGGCGCAAGCAGATTCCCGAGCGCCGGCCCCTCACGCCGGGAGCCCGGGCGTGAAGCGCCGTGGCTTCCTGTTGAGCGCCGCCGGCCTGGGCGGCGCGCTGCTCGTCGGCTGGGGCCTGATGCCGCCGCGCAGCCGCATCGGCGCAGCCTCGCTGCTCCAGGCCGAAGGCGGCCAGATTGCGCTCAACGGCTGGATCAAGATCGCGCCCGACGGCGGCGTGCTGCTGGCGATGAACCGCAGCGAGATGGGCCAGGGCGTGCACACCGCGCTGGCGATGCTGGTGGCCGAGGAGCTGGACGTCTCGCTCGCGCGCATCACGCTGTTCGATGCCGGCCACGACGCGATCTACGGCAACGTCGCCGCCTCCATCGGCGGGCTGCCGTTTCACCCGCGTGAGCTGCAGCCGGGCCAGGAAGACCGCTTCGTCAGCGCCGACCGCTGGATCGTCTCGAAGCTCGCGCGCGAGGTGGGCATCAACCTCACCGGCGGCTCGTCGAGCGTGGCCGACGCCTGGGAGCCGCTGCGCCACGCAGCGGCCACCGCGCGCGGGCAACTGCTGGGCGCGGCCTCGCTGCAGTGGCGGCTGCCGGTGGCCGAGCTGGTGGTGAGCGACGGCGTGGTGAGCCATCATGCTTCGGGCTCGCGCGCCCACTACGGCGAGCTGGCGCGCTTTGCCGCCGCCACGCCGCCGGGCGGCATGAAGCCCAAGCGGCCGCAGGACTGGAAGCTCATCGGCAAGCCGGCGCCGCGCCTCGACGCGGCCGCCAAGTCCAGCGGCCGCGCCACCTTCGGCATCGACGTGCGCCTGCCCGGCCAGCTGTATGCCACGGTGCGCCACTCGCCCATGCTCGGCGGCGGCTACGGCGCGGTGGACGTCGACGCGATCCTGCGCCAGCCCGGCGTGCTGCGCGTCGTGCGGCTGGGCGCGGTGGCCGGCTCGCAGCCGGCGGTGGCCATCGTCGCGCGCACCAGCTGGCATGCGCTGCGCGCCGCGCAGGCACTGCCGGTGCAGTGGACGCAGCGCCCGGCCGGCGCGCTGGACTCCAACGCGATCATCGAGTCGCTGGAGCGCCAGGCGCGCGAAGCGGCCGAACAAGGCGGCGGCTTCGAGTTCTACGCCAAGGGCGATGCACGGCAGGCGCTGCAAGCCGCGAAACGCAAGGTGCAAGCGCTGTACCGCGCGCCCTATCTCGCCCATGCGGCCCTGGAGCCGATCAACTGCACCGCGCGCGTGGCCGAGGGCAAGGTGGAGCTGTGGGTGCCCACGCAGGTGCCCGGGCTCGCGCGCTCGCTGGCCGCGCAGGTGGCTGGTGTGCCGGAAGAACACGTGACCGTGCACGTCACCTACCTGGGCGGCGGCTTCGGGCGCAGGCTCGACATCGACTTCGTGGCGCAGGCCGTGCGCGTGGCCATGGACACGCAGGGCGCGCCGGTGCAGCTGGTGTGGTCGCGCGAAGAAGACATGACGCACGACTTCTACCGCCCCGCGGGCGCGGCCTTCATGCAGGCCGCGCTGGACGACGAGGGCCGCGTCAGCGCCTTGGCCATCAGCAGCGCCGGCGATGCGATCACGCCGCGCTGGATGGCGCGCGTGCTGCCCGATGGCCTGCACACCACGCTGGCCGTGCTGCAGGCCACCGCACCCGCAATGCCGGGGCTGAAGGCGCAATCGGGCCCGCTGGACACCGTGGCCGACAAGACCGCCAGTGAAGGCCTGTTCGACCTGCCCTACCACATCGCCCACCAGCGCATGGCGCACGTGGCCACGCGCAGCGGCGTGCCCGTGGGCTTCTGGCGCTCGGTGGGGCATTCGCACAACGCGTTCTTCAGCGAGAGCTTCATCGACGAACTGGCCCATGCCGCGGGCCAGGACCCAGTGGCGTTTCGCCTGGCGATGCTGCAGGACATGCCGCGCTATGCGGCCGTGCTGCAGCGCGCGGCGCAAGAGGCGGGCTGGGGCAAGCCGCTGCCCGCGGGCCGCGCGCGCGGCGTGGCGCTGCACGAAAGCTTCGACAGCATCGTCGCCCAGGTGGCCGAGGTGTCCATCGACAACGGCCGCCCGCGCGTGCACCGCATGGTGTGCGCCATCGACTGCGGCGTGGTGGTGAACCCGGGCATCGTGTCGCAGCAGATGGAAAGCGCCGTGATCTTCGGGCTGAGCGCGGCGCTGCACGGCCGCATCGACATCGAAGGCGGCGTGGTGAAGCAGAAGAACTTTCCCGACTACCCGCTGCTGCAGCTGAAGGACGCGCCGGTGGTGCAGACGCACATCCTCGTCAGCAGCCGCGCGCCGGGCGGCGTGGGCGAACCCGGCGTGCCGCCGGTGGCGCCGGCGGTGGCGAATGCGGTGTTCGTGTTGACGGGGGAGAGGGTGAGGGGGTTGCCGTTGCGGCTGGGCTGACGCCGCGAACATGTGTCGTGGCTGTCGTCACTCCCTAGAGAGTGCGGATTGACATTGTTCGTCTGCTGGATAGATTCCCGCCGGTGTATGTACTGGACGTGCATGCGTGACCGCGCGTCATGCAAGCGCCCGCACCAAAGAAAGGGAGGATCCGATGACGGAAATGGCGACGGTGCGCCTGATGTGGCGGACGGGACCGGTATGGGCATCTGCCATCTTGGTCGGCGTGATGACCTTGGGGTCACCGAGTGCTATGACCCCCACAAATGCCCGACCGGTGCTCTCGGACAACGCTCCCTGAAGCGGGACGGTTGCGGAGCCGCTACCGCACCGTCTCGATCAACTCGATGTCCTTCTTCAGCAGCTCATTGACGAGCTGATCGACCTCGATGCCGCGGGCCTTGGCGCGGGCGGCCAGGTAGTCCTGCACGTCGGCGTCCAGGTACACCGGCAGGCTGGTGCGCATGCCGGGCCGGAAGAACTTGCCGCGCGAGCCCTTGGAGAAGTCGATCTCGGCGGGCATGTCGTCGTCGTGATTGGCTTGAGTACCCATTGTCACTACCTTTAGCCGCTAAAGCCGGCTGCCAAGAGCTGCGCCTTTAGCGCGGCTCGTCCTCGTACTGCCTGCGCTCGGCCTTGGTGGCCTCCCGCGCAGAAATGATCCTCACCCGAGCGCTGCTCGCTCCCGTGGCCGTGTACGTGTGCGCCACCGCCAGCAGCTTGCCCTCGCTGGACAGCCCCAGCGTGAACCAGCGCTCCTCGAACTCGCTGTGCGCCTCGTCGAAGACGGTCAGCGCCAGCGGATCGGACAGCACGGTAGCTGCTTGCGCAAACGTCACCCCATGCTTGAGCACATTGGATGCCGCCTTGGCGGGGTCCCATGCGAGCTCCAGCTGCAGCCCTCCGCCGCCTTCGGTGCCGCCGCTCAAGTGCGGCTCTCCACCTTGCGCTTCAATTGCCCGCGCTCGATGAACGCATCCAGCAACTGAAGCACCTGGCGCTTCTCTGCCACGTCAAGCTTCTCGATCGCCAGCAACCGCCGGCGCAGCCGGCTGTCGCCCTCCTGCCTGGCCAGCTTGCGCTTCGGTGCGCGCCCGAACAGCTTGTCGATCGACACTCCCAGCACCGTGGCCAGCTGCGGCAGCAGGTTCGCCGGTGGCGTGGCGCCGGGGCTCTCGTAGTACGCCACCATCCGCTGCGAGACGCCCGCCAGCTCCATCGAACACCACTCGTTGCGATGGGGCGAGTCTAGGAAGGCGAGCTGCCGCATTGAAGCCTCGGGCTTGATTGTCATACGCACCGTCTATATGGTCACGTCCTTTGGATTGTTTGGCAACCTAAAGTATGGCGGGGTCGCGTCTTGGCTGCGACAGCCAAGTCGGCAGGTATATCCAAGCGGACCCCTTGGGCTGCAAGGTGGGTTCAAGAAGGGGAATACTGGGGCACTACGCTGTGAAGTAGGACGGCAATCGGTACGCAGCGCCCTCTGTCCCGCCAGGCCAACAATGCTGCCTTTTGAAGGAACATCGACCCACCATGAACATGCTTTGTCGTTTCCTGGTGCCCGCCTTGCTGTTCGTCGCATCGGCCGTTCCCGCGTTGGCACAGCCGGCTCCCAGCTACGCGGTACTGTCCCTCGCAGGCGACCGTATCACGGTGGTGGCGCCGGAGTTGGAAACCGGTACACGCCTGGATCCGGACGTGCGCGATGTCGTGAAGATGCCCGACGACGGGTTGGACATCATTGCCGTGGAGGTGGCCGAGCAGGCCCTCAAGAAGGTCCGCCCAGGGGCGGAGGTCGAGCTCTACGTGACGCGTGACTCCAAGATCTTCTCGGCCCTGAACAAGGACGACATGGCGCCCGCGGACGTGCCCGCGCTGCTCGCCACGCTGCAGAAGGTGCTCGCGCAGTCCAAGGCGTCGCACCTGCTGTTGATCTCCAAGCACCGGGCCAACGTGCAGTTCAAGTTCGCTGACTACAGCGTCCAGGTGAACCGCCTCTATGGCGCCGGCTTCTATGTGGACGAGTCGAGGCGCCTGTACAGCGTCGACAACCGCCACGTCAAACGGGGCTATGTGGGGCCCTATGCGTCGCTGAAGATCTTGCTGGTTGATTTGGGCCAGCGAACGGTGGTGCAGGAGGTTCTGGCGCATGCCACCGAGATTCATTCCACCCCGGACGGAGCGCCGACGGCATGGGCCGGAATGAGCGGGCAGGACAAGTTCAATGCCGTGCGCCGTGTTCTGGAGCGCGCGGTGGCGGATGGCATCACAAGGGCGGTGCGGCAGCCATAGCCAGGGCCGCTTGCTACGACGCCAACCGCGCCCTCCTCTCCAACACCGCCATCAGCGTCTGCCGCAAGCGCAGCGCATCGATCGGCTTGGTCAGGAAGTCGTTCATCCCCGCTGCCAGCGCCTGCTCGCGCTCAGACACCAGCGCGGCGGCGGTCAGCGCGATGATGGGCAGCGTGCGCGCGTCGTAGGCTTCGCGCAGCACGCGCGTGGCTTCGTGACCGCTCATCTCGGGCATCTGCACGTCCATCAGCACTGCGTCGAAGGGGTGGCCTCGGGCGGCCGCTTCGTGCACGGCCTCGACGGCCTGTGCGCCGTTGACGGCCTGGGTGACCTTCACGCCCCATTGCTCCAGCAGGGCCACGCCGATCATCATGTTGACGGGGTTGTCTTCCACCATCAGCACGCGCGCGCCGGCCAGCGGGCTGCTTTCGTCCAGGCTGCCGAAGCCGGACTGCACCTGCTGCTCCTCGGCCGGCGGCAACGGCAGCTCGGCCCAGAAGCAGCTGCCCTTGCCGAGCCAGCTGTCCACGCCGACGCGGCCGTTCATCAGCGAGGCAAGTTCGCGGCAGATCGACAACCCCAGGCCGGTGCCGCCGTAGCGTCGGGTGGTCGACTGGTCGGCCTGCATGAAGGGGCGGAACAGCAGTTGCTGCACCGCGGGGTCGATGCCCGGACCGGTGTCTTGCACCTCGAAGCGCACACCCTCCGAGCCGGCGCGCACGCGCAGCTGCACCGCGCCGTGCGCGGTGAACTTCAGCGCATTGCTCAGGTAGTTGGCGAGCACCTGGCGCACGCGCACCGGGTCGCCCATCACGTAGCGCGGCACCTCGGGCGCGATCTCGATGTCGAAGGCGAGCGCGCGCGCCTGGGCCAGCGTGCCGTAGGCGCGCTGCAGTGATTGCAGCAGCCCGTGCAGGTCGAAGGCCAGCGTCTCCAGGTGCAGCTTGCCGGCCTCGATCTTCGACAGGTCGAGGATGTCGTTGATGATGGTGGCCAGGGTCTCGGCGCTCTCGCCGATCTGGTCCAGGTAGTGGCGCCGTTGCGCGTCGTCCAGGTCGGGCTGGCGCGCCAGGCGGGTCAGGCCCACCAGGCCGTTGAGCGGGGTGCGCAGCTCGTGGCTGGTGTTGGCGAGGAAGGCGCTCTTGGCGCGGCTGGCGGCTTCGGCATCGTCGCGCGCCTTGGCCAGCGCCTGGTCCATCAGCCGGCGCTCGGTCACGTCGTCGAGGATCCAGATGGTGCCGCCGGAGCGTGGCTGCGCGGGATCCACGGCCTTGGCGAGGATGCGGCACAGGAAGGTGCTGCCGTCGCGCCGCGCCATCAGGCGCTCGGTCTCGATCTGGCGGCCCTCGGCCAGCGCGGGGCCCACCTCGCGGCCCAGCGCCTCGTAGTCGGCGATCGTGGGCCACACCACGTGGCCGGGCTGGCCCACCAGGCCGCCGGGGGGCCAGCCGAACATCTGCTCGCAGCGCGCGTTGGCCTGCACGAAGCGCCGGTCCCGGGTGAAGGCGATGCCGATGGAGGCGTTCTGCAAGATGGCCTGCAGCTCCTTGCGTGTGCGCTCGGTCTCGCTGACGTCGCGCGCGTTGATCACCAGGTAGTCGCGTCCGCCCATGCCGAAGCGCGCGGCCGATACCAGCAGCGAGACGCGGCTGCCGTCCTTGCGCTGGAAGTCCGCGGGCATGTTCTCGACCTCGCCTTGTTCGCGCACTGCCCGCACCAGGCGCGTGCGGTCGGCGGGGTCGGCCCAGATGTTGAGCTCGGCCGAGGTGCGGCCTATGGCCTCGGCCGCCGTCCAGCCCGTGACGCGGCTGAAGGTCTCGTTCACCATCGCGTAGCGGCCGCTGTGGATCTCGGTGAGCGTGATCACCTCGGGGCTCATCGCCACCAGGTGCGACAGCAGCTCCTCCGAGCGGCGCACCGCGTCCTCGGCCTGCTTGCGCTCGGTGTCGTCGAGGTAGATCGACAGGGTGGCGGGCCCGCCTTCGGCTTGCACACGCACGCCCGTGGCACGCACGAGGATGCGCCGCCCGTCCAGCGAGCGCAGGCTGAACTCGCCAGGTACCAGGGCCGCGCCCACCTGCAGCCGCTCCAGTTGCGCGATGCGTTCGCGTGCGCGCTCCATGCTGTCGCCCGGTTCGTAGATCTCGAGCAGCTGGTGGCCGCGTATCGCGGCCAGGTCGGCGTAGCCGAAGAGGCTCACGGCCGCCGGGTTGGCCTCGATCACGCGCCCGCCGCGGTGCAGGATCAGCGGCGTGGGAATACGGTTGAACAGCTCGTGGTAGCGGGTCTCGGTGTCGGCCAGCGCATCGCGGGCACGCACCTCCTCGGTGGTGTCGCGCACGACGCCCCAGTAGCCTGAGAACACGCCCCGCGTGTCGAAGCGCGGTTCACCGCTCACGAGCACATGGCGCAGATCGCCGTTGCGGCAGCGCCAGCGCATGTGCAGGTCGCGGAACGGTCGCCGTGCCTCCAGGTCGGCGCGGTGGGCGTCGAGCGCCTCGTCGTCGAACTGCGCCTGCGGCAGCTCCCAGGGCGGCATGTCGGGCTGCCGGCGCACCGGCATGAAGCCGCGGCCGTCGGGCCGGCGCTTCCACACCGCCACCAGGCACAGGCGCGCGTCCATCTCCCAGTAGGCGTCGGCGGCGATCCACAGCAGGCCCTGGAAGCGCCGTTCCCGCTCGGCGCTGGCATGCACATGCCGGCCCAGCACCAGCGACAGCAGCACGCCGGCCGCCAGGCCCACCGCGAGCAGGAAGGCGTGTGCCAGCAGGCGCTGGCTCATCGGCAGCTCGAGCGTGGCCGCCGCGCCGAGGATCCAGCCTGCATGTTCGGCCCAGGCCAGCCCGCCGATGGCCAGCAGGCAGAAGGCGCCCACCGCCATGCCGGCGCGCGCGCCGGCCACCCCGCCCACCATGCAGGCCAGCAGCGCAAAGAAGCCGATCGACGGGCTGTTGAGCCCCCATTGCAGCACCACCGCGGTCTTGGTGATCACCGCGACCGTCAACAGCGCCAGCAGCAGCAGCGCAAGGCGCAGGCGCAGCGCCTGCATGCGCGCGGCGAGCAGGCCGCCGGCCGCCAGCGTCAGGTAGCCGGCGATCAGCAGCGTCCGCTGCGTCCACCCCAAGCCGGGCGGCAGGAAGGCAAAGAGCACGGCCGCTGCCATGCCGGCCACCGCCGCGGTGCCGAACAGATAGCGCACGACCAGATGCCGCACCTCCTGGTGCGGGTCATGCGAGGCGCCAAACGTGTTGGCGGAGAAACGGGAGGCCACGGGTCGGTGCGCGGCACCGCGGCGGGCGGGTCAGGCCGGTCCGTGCGGCGCGTGGTGGGTCTGGTCGTACATATCGGCCCGAAGCCTGCAGGCCTTAGCCCGGCTTCGCTTGATTCAGTGTGCGTCGAGTCTCGTCTGCTGCGCGACGGGCGGCGGCCGCGAAATCCTCACGCTGCGAGGCATACAGCACGGCCCGTGACGAATTGACAACGATCGGCCCATCGGGCCGCCAGCCGGCGCGCACCGTGGCTTGCGCATCGCCGCCTTGGGCGCCCACACCGGGAATCAGCAAAGGCAGGGTGGGCGCCAGGGCCCGCACCCTGGCAATCTCGTCCGGGAAGGTGGCACCCACCACCAGGCCCAGCTGGCCATTGCGGTTCCACGGGCCGGCGGCCAGCCGAGCCACGTGTTCGTAGAGCAGGCTGCCGTCGGCCAGCCTTTGCGCCTGCAGGTCGCTGCCGCCGGGGTTGGAGGTGCGGCACAGCAGGATCAGGCCTTTGCCGGCATAGCGCAGGTAAGGTTCGATCGAGTCGAAGCCCATGAAGGGCGACAGCGTCACCGCGTCGGCCTGGTAGCGCTCGAAGGCTTCGCGCGCGTATTGCTCGGCGGTGCTACCGATGTCGCCGCGCTTGGCGTCCAGGATCACCGGCACCTGCGGCGCCACGCGGCGCATGTAAGCCATCAGGCGTTCGAGCTGGTCTTCGGCGCGGTGGGCGGCAAAGTAGGCGATCTGCGGCTTGTAGGCGACCACCAGATCCTTGGTGGCCTCGACGATCGCGGCGCAGAAGTCGAAGATCCGGGCCGGATCGTTTTTCCAGGGGGCCGGAAAGCGGCTGGGCTCGGGGTCGAGCCCGACGCACAGCATCGAGTCGTGCAGTTCGGCCGCGGCACGGAGCTGGTCAATGAAAGCCATGCCGCGATTGTAGGAAGCTGGGTGGGCGGGCCGCCCCGGCTTTCCCCGATGGCAGGCTTCAACCGATGCGTTTTGCCAGGGCGGCAGCGCGGCCGGTGTAGCTGCCCGGCGTCATGGCCTTCAAGCGCGCCCTTTCGGCTGCCGGCAGCTCCAGCGTGTCGATGAAGGCGGCGATCGCCTCGCGCGTGATGGCCTTGCCGCGCGTCAATTCCTTCAAGCGCTCATAGGGGTTGGGCAAGCCGTAGCGCCGCATCACGGTCTGGATCGGCTCGGCCAGCACCTCCCAGGCCGCGTCCAGGTCGGCGGCCAGTGCTTCCTGGTTCAGCTCCAGCTTCTCCAGCCCGCGCAGCAGCGACTCGTAGCCCAGCACCGCATAGCCCAGCGCCACGCCCATGTTGCGCAGCACCGTGCTGTCGGTCAGGTCGCGCTGCCAGCGGCTGATCGGCAGCTTCTGGCTCAGGTGGGTGAGCACCGCGTTGGCCAGGCCGAAGTTGCCCTCGGCGTTTTCGAAGTCGATCGGGTTCACCTTGTGCGGCATGGTGCTGGAGCCGATCTCGCCGGCCTTGGTCTTTTGCTTGAAGTAGCCCAGGCTGATGTAGCCCCACACGTCGCGCGACCAGTCGATCAGGATGGTGTTGGCGCGCGTGACCGCGTCGAACAGCTCGGCCATGTAGTCGTGCGGCTCGATCTGGATGGTGTAGGGGTTGAAGGCCAGGCCCAGCTTGTCTTCCACGACCTTGCGGCTGAAGGCCTCCCAGTCGAACTCCGGGTAGGCCGCCAGGTGCGCGTTGTAGTTGCCCACCGCGCCGTTCATCTTGGCCAGCAGCTTCACCCCCGCGACGCGCTCTCGTGCGGCCTGCAGTCGCGCCACCACGTTGGCCACCTCCTTGCCCACGGTGGTGGGGCTGGCGGTCTGGCCATGGGTGCGGCTCAACATCGGCACTTCGGCGAACTCGATCGCCATCTTGGTGAGCCGGTCCAGGATCTTGTCCAGCGCGGGCAGCAGCACGTCGGCGCGCGCGCGTTGCAGCATCAGCGCATGGCTGGTGTTGTTGATGTCCTCGCTGGTGCAGGCGAAGTGCACGAACTCGCCGGCGGCCTTGAGCTCGGCGTTGGTGCCGAAGCGCGACTTCAGCCAGTACTCCACCGCCTTCACGTCGTGGTTGGTGGTCTTCTCGATCTCCTTGATCGCCTGCGCGTCGGTCTCGGAAAAGCGCACGACCAGCGAGCGCAGCAGCCCGCGCGCGGCTTCGCTCAGGGGTTTGAACTCGGCGAAACCGGCGTCCGACAGCGCGATGAACCACTCCACTTCCACCTGCACCCGCCGGTGCATCAGCCCGAACTCCGACAGCAGCGGGCGCAGCGGGGCCAGCTTGGCGGCATAACGGCCGTCGAGCGGCGACAAGGCGGTGAGGGCGGAAAGGTTCATGGGGGATGGTGCGGTGAGGCGCCGAGAGAAGGCGCGGGGGAAGCGCCATTGTAAAAGTGGCCCCATCGCCCGGACCCCGGCCCCGCGACGCCGCAGGCGCTACGGGGGGGAGCCTTTGAACCGCGCGATGCGCTCGGCGTCGGCGGGGTGGCTGGCCAGCGCGATGCCCAGGTCCACGCCATGCTTGCGGCGCTCGGCCGCCAGGCGCTCGAACACCGTGGCCATCAGCGCCGGCGACAGGCCGCTGGCGCGCATCACGTGGATGGCCTCGCCGTCGGCCTCGCGCTCGAAGTCGCGCGAATAGCCCAGGTGCCCCAGCAGCGCAGGGGCGCCCGCCAGCACCGTGCTGAAGTCGCCGAAGGCCAGCGCGGTGATGCTCGACAGCAGCGTGGTCTGCACCAGCGTGCGCATGCCGTGCCGGTGGCGCACATGCCCTGCCTCGTGCGCCAGCACGCCCAGCAGCAGCTCGTCCTTGCCTTCGAGCAGCTGGACCAGCTCGTCGGTCACGATCACCGCGCCGCCGGGCAGCGCGAAGGCGTTGGGGCCGAAGCGGCTCTTGTGGAAGTGCAGCCCGATGCGCGGCGCCGTGCCGTCGGGGTAGGCCTTGGCGAGCGCGCCGTTCAGGGCCGCCTGCAGCCGCTGCTGCTGCTCGCGCGGCACCGCGCTGTCGGCGAGCAGCTTTTCCTGCCGCATCGCCTGCAGCCCGGCGTCGCCGACCTGCGCGTCCACGGTCGGCGGCACGAAGGCCAGCGTGCCGCGCGCGGCCAGCGGCAGGCCCCACACGTACAGCGCCGCGCACACCAGCAGCAGCGCCGCGGCGGCGGCCAGGGTGGCGCGCCAGCTCTGCTGCGCCTTCACCACCCACGATTCGCGCTGGCCCTGGACCTGCAGCCAGGCGTCCCAGCCGGCGGCGTCGGCACAGTGCAGCGAACCGCCGCCGGCCAGGTGCGTGACGCGCGGGCCATGGCGGCGCCGCTCGGGCCATTGCACCTCGGCCAGCCGCACGCGCGTGGTGCCCAGCTCGCCGTCGATCACCAGCCAGCCGGGCTCCAGCGACAGCCGCACCGGCCGCGGGCGCGCCGAGCGGCCGTCGAAGTAGTCGCAGGCGATGGGGTTCACAACCCGACGTCGATGCCGAAGAGATCGGCGGCCGCCTCGCCGCTGGCGTCGGCGTTCACCAGCCGCGCGCGCTCGACGATCTGGTCGGGGTCGGTGCGCGTGAACACCGTCACCGACTCCAGCTTCAGCCGCGCGGTGGCGATCGCGGCGAACGGCCAGTAAAAGCCCAGCGTCAGCAGCGTGAGCAGCCAGTTCTTCAGCGTGAGCCACAGCATCGGCCGCACGCGCAGCCTGCTTTCGAAGCGCACGCGGGTGCTCTTGGTGCGGTTCCACAGCAGGTTTTGCATGCGCGAGGCGAAATAGCTCTGCACCAGCACGATGAAGCCGATGTAGCCGACCACCGCCACGATGCCGATCGCCGCGAAGGCGAACTTCATGCCCTCGGCCGACGGCTGGCGGGCGAACAGGCTCACGCCCGCCCCGGCCGCCGCCACGGCCACCGCCGCGCCGCACGCGAACGCCAGCAGCAGCACCACGCCCAGCGTCTTGAAGAACACGCCGTAGAACGAGCCCGGCCCGGCGCGCAACTGGGTCTGCACCGTGCCGAAGAGGTAGTGGTTGTGCTGGTAGCGCTTGATCGCCCACCAGCCCAGCGGCAGCACGGCGAACACCGCGAGCTGGCTGATGAGGAGGCCGGCGGTCAGCCAGTCTGGCGGCGCCGCCTTGGGATCGTCGGGGAGCCCCTGCAGGAAGCCCAGGAACAGCATGCCGGGGATGAACAGCGGCAGCAGCGCCTTGTACGCCCCGGCCAGCTCGCCGTTGAAATGGAAGCGCATGCCGCGCCAGCTGGTGTTGGCCAGGCGGAACTGCATCGCGGCGCGGAACAAGGCCGGCCACACGGCCGCCACCACGACCAGCGCGATCAGGCCGGCCGTGGGCGACACCTGCCCGGCCACCGAATACGCGACCAGCAGCGCGCCCACCAGCAGGAACCCGCGCAGCATGCGCTTGGGGTCGCCGTGGAAGTCGAGCGCATGCTCGCCCACCAGCGTGTTGCCGTAGAAGTAGCGCAGCTTGCGCACCTTGGCCCACGGGTGGTACAGCCCCAGCGTCACGATCGTGAGCAGCAGGTTGACGATCCAGATGCGGAAATATTCGCTGCCCGATCCGGCAAAGCGCACGGGCAGCCGTGTCTGACCCTCCAGGGTCTGGCCTTCGGCGGCGGCCTGGTCCATGGGTTCCCTCCCTCGGTTGGCGCTGGCCCGCGGTTTGCGGGCCGTGTTGTGGCGCCGGCCAATTTAGCATCGGCGCCGACCCGTCCGCATCACCAAGCTGCAAGGAGATTCCCGCATGAAAACACGCCTCATCGCGCTGCTGGCCGCCTGCTGGCTGGGCCTGGCCGGCTGCGCCACGGTGCCGACGCCCGACACCCCGCCCCGCGTGGCCGTGATCTCGGCCTTCGATGCCGAGCTGGCCCTGTTGCGCGCGCAGACGAAGAATGCGCGGACCGAGCGCCTCAACGGCGTGGAGTTCACCACCGGCGAGCTCGAAGGCAAGCCGGTGGTGCTGTTCCTCTCCGGCATCAGCATGACCAATGCCGCGATGAACACCCAGCTTGCGCTCGACCGCTTCAAGGTGAGCCACATCGTCTTCAGCGGCATCGCCGGCGGCGTGAACCCGGCGCTGCACATCGGCGACGTGAGCGTGCCCGAGCGCTGGGGCTCCTACCTCGAGGCCTTGTTCGCGCGCGAGGTGAAGCCGGGGGTCTACCAGCCGCCCGGCTGGATGAAGGACGCCACGCTGCCCAACTTCGGCATGATCCATCCGCGGCCGGTGGGCGTGCGCAGCGCGCGCAGCGACCAGCTCGAAACGCGCTTGTGGTTCGAGGTGGACCCGGCGATGCTGGCCGCCGCGCGGCAGCTCGGCCAGGTGCCGCTGCAGCAATGCAGCGCGCCAAAGGCCGCCGAGGCGCCCGCCGGCAGGCAATGCCTGTCGCATGCACCCAAGCTCGTGTTCGGCGGCAACGGGGTGTCGGGCCAGGCCTTCGTGGACCACGCCGGGTTCCGCGAATACACCTTCGCCACCTTCCAGGCCAACGTGCTCGACATGGAGACCTCGGCGGTCGCGCAGGTGGCCTACGCCAACCGGGTGCCCTACATCGCGTTCCGCAGCCTGTCCGACCTGGCCGGCGGCGGCGAAGGCGAGAACGAGATCGGCACCTTCTTCCAGGTGGCGGCCGACAACTCCGCGAAGGTGGTGGTGGCGTTCCTGCGCCGCTGGCGTCCGTGAGCCGCAGGCCGTGACGGCCCGGGCTTTCCTCTGCCGGGCTGGAGGACTATGCTGGTCCGACCGAGGCTTTTGCAGTGCACCATGGCCGACACGTCCTCCAGCCCCTCGCGTCACATCCGCCTCACCAGCCACCCGGGCCAGGGCGCCAGCGGCGCGCCGCTGATCCACTGGGGCGCGGCCGACCCGATGGAGCGCGGCCCGGTCGTGGGCACCACCACCACGCGCCGCCAGCGCAACGTGATCGGCACGCACTCGGGCAGCTACGGGGTGTACCGCGCGCTGGCCATCGCCGCCGGCGCACTGACCAAGGGCCACAGGGCCGACCTCACCAACACCGCGCCCACCGACCCGATCGGCCCGTATGCGCAATGGGGCGAGCCCGAGCGCATCGTCTCCATCGACCCGTGGGGCGCGATGGTGGCCGACGCGTTCGGCGCCTACATCGAAGAGGGCTACGACATCCGGCCCACCATCGCGGTCACCAAGGCCCACATCGACCTGCCCGAGATCCGCCATGCGCTGGCCTTCCAGCGCCTGCGGCCCGACGGCCGCGTGCTGCTCGACAACGGCTCGGCGGTGGTGACCAAGGTGGCGATCGAGCCGGTGTGGTGGCTGCCTGGCGTGGCGCGCCGCTTCGGCGTCAGCGAGGCCGAGCTGCGCCGCGTGCTGTTCGAAGAAACCGGCGGCATGTACCCCGAGCTGGTGACGCGCAGCGACCTCGAGGTGTTCCTGCCGCCCATCGGCGGGCAGACGCTGTACATCTTCGGCAACCCGCGCCACCTGGCCGACCCTGCCGTCACGCTCACCGCGCGCGTGCACGACGAATGCAACGGCTCCGACGTGTTCGGCTCCGACATCTGCACCTGCCGCCCCTACCTCACGCATGCCATCGAAGAATGCATCCAGGGTGCGCAGCAAGGCGGCGTGGGCCTGGTGGCCTACAGCCGCAAGGAGGGCCGCGCGCTCGGCGAGGTGACCAAGTTCCTGGTCTACAACGCGCGCAAGCGGCAGGAAGGCGGCGACCGCGCCGACAAGTACTTCCTGCGCACCGAGTGCGTGGCCGGCGTGCAGGACATGCGCTTCCAGGAGCTGATGCCCGACGTGCTGCACTGGCTGGGCATCCGCAAGATCCACCGCCTGGTGAGCATGAGCAACGTGAAGTACGACGCCATCACCGGCAGCGGCATCGAGGTGGGCGAGCGCGTGAAGATCCCCGACGAACTCGTGCCCGCCGATGCGCGCGTGGAGATCGAGGCCAAGATCGCCGCGGGCTACTTCACCGATGGCGCGGTGCCCGACGAGCAGCGCCTGGCCGAAGTGAAGGGGCGCGGCCTTGCCTGACGACAGCCCCCACGCCCCGTGGCAGGTTGCGCAGGACGCCGCTGCCCTGCTGCGCAAACCCGCCACCATCCGCGAGCGCTGCCGCAACATCCTGGCCTATGTGGAGCGCGGCGAGTCGCCGCATTTCACGCTCGACCGCACGCCGCTCGACGCGGTGGCCGACCGCGTGGCGCGGCTGGCGCACGAGCGCTTCCCCGACGGCAGGATCCCGCTGCACAGCCGCTGGCGCCACTTCGAAGCCGGCGGCGTGGACCGCAAGGCGCAGCTCGACGCCTGCATCCGCAACCGCACCACCGTGGGCATGGCGCGCGCGCGCATCGACCTGGCGCTGGTCAGCGTGCTGCTCGATGCCGGCGCCGGCCCCGGCTGGCGCTATGCCGAGCGCGAGAGCGGGCAGTCGTTCGCGCGTTCCGAAGGGCTGGGCGTGGCCAGCTTCCGCGCCTTCATGGCCGGTGCCTTCTCGTCCGATCCGGGCGACCGTTGCCGCGTCGACGCCAGGGCCTTGCTGCGCATGGACGCCGGCACGCTGGCCGACGTGTTCCAGGCCGGCGAGCACAACCCGCTCGTCGGGCTGGAAGGCCGCGCTGCCTTGCTGCGCCGCCTGGGCGAGGCGCTGCGCGCGCGGCCGCAGGTGTTCACCGCCGAAGGCCTGCCAGGCCACCTGTTCGACGCGCTCACGCACCACCGGCATGTGCACCACCTGCCGCACGCGAACCTGCACCACATGCGCCCGGCCACCTTCCACCATCAGGTGGCTGCCGGCCGCATCCTCGAAGCCCTGCTCGACGCGTTCAGCGCCATCTGGCCCAGCGGCCAGCAGTTGCCCGACGGCACGCCGCTGGGCGACGCATGGCGCCATCCGGCTGCCGGTGGCTATGGTGCGAGCGAGGGCTGGGTGCCTTTTCACAAGTTGAGCCAGTGGCTGGCCTACTCGCTGATCGAGCCCTTCGAATGGGCGGGGGTGCAGGTGCTGGGGCTGGACGAGCTGACCGCGCTGCCCGAGTACCGCAACGGCGGGCTGCTGCTCGATGCCGGCGTGATCGTGCCGCGCGATGCGCGTTTCGGCGAGGTGCAGCGCCAGCCCGGTGACGAGTGGGTGGTGGAGTGGCGCGCGCTCACCGTGGCGCTGATCGACGAACTGGCCCCGCGCGTGCGCGAGCGCCTGGGCGACGGCCAGTTGGCGCTGGCGCGCATCCTCGAAGCGGGCACCTGGGCCGCGGGGCGCGAGATCGCGAACCAGCGGCGCCCCGACGGCGCACCCCCGGTGCGCGTCGCCAGCGACGGCACGGTGTTCTGATCCGATGCCGTTTCGTTCCAGTCGACCCCTACCAACGGGGGGTGGACACGGTACACCCGACTTGGCACAGTTCCGCGCGGCTTGACGCTCGCATGGCCCCAGCACGAGAGGCCAATACGTCAGTGGCTGCGTGAAACCGAGGGCAGGGAGGATGGATGTTGAAAGGTTCGATGCCGTTTGGAGGCATCTGGAACAGCGTTTACCCCCACACCCCGTCGGTGTGAAATGAGTGGGCTGTTTCGTGCTGAGGCGCTGCAAGCGCGGTCCGACCAATTCCTTGGGACGATCCGGCTTGGCAGGCAACCCGGACTTTTGATGGTCGCGCTGGCTGCAGTTACTGCAGCCTCGGCGTTGGTGGCGTTTGCCATTGCCGGGGAAGTTGTGCGCAAGGCGCGCTTGCCGGGGCTCCTGACGCCGGCGCAGGGTTTTGTTGCCGTGATTGCGCCACAGGCCGGCGTGTTGGTCGAGTTGCCTGTGCGTGAAGGCAACAAAGTGAGCGCGGGACAAGTGCTTGCCGTGCTGTCGAGCGAGCGCAACACGGCGCACGGCGGTGTATCCGAACTCATCAGCGTGTCGATTGCCCAGCGAAGGCAAACCCTGGAGGCCGAGCGTCTGCTGGCGCAGCGGCAGGGTAGCGAACGGCGTGCAGCGCTGGCCGAGCGGCTGCGCAGCATGGCGCGCCAAATGCATGAAGCTGAGGCCGAACGAGACGCTGCCTTTCAGCGTGTTCAATTGGCGCAGCGCAGCCTTGAGCGCCAGCAACAACTGGTGCGCGACGGCTTTGTTTCGCAGGCGCAAGTGCAGCAGCGGCATGAAGAACTGTTGGATGCACAAACACGATGGCACACCGCACAGCGCGCTGTGGCAAGCCTGCGAGGTGAAATGCAGGCGGTGGCCGCCGAACGGCAGAGCAACGACACCGCCGAGCAGACTACGCTGGCGCAGTTGGATCGCAGCTTGGCAGCCCTGGAGCAAGAGCGCGGCGAGAACGAGGCCAGACGCCAGGTGGTTGTGACCGCGCCTCGCGATGCGACTGTGAGTGCCGTGCTGCTGACTGAGGGGCAGGCGGTGCAGGCAGGTCAGGCGATGCTGAATTTGGTGGCGGGGCCGCCAGGGCAGGCGACGGAGCTACAGGCGCATTTGTACGCGACCAGCCGGGCTGCCGGCTTCGTCCAGCCGGGGCAGGCAGTGTGGTTGCGCTACGCGGCATACCCCTACCAGAAGTTCGGCATGGGGCGCGGCGAGATCGTGGCAGTCAGTCGAACGCCAATCGGACCCCAAGATTTGCCGCCGGCTCAGGCGAATGCCCTGCTGGCCGCCGCACAAAGCAACGAACCGATGTATCGCATCACGGTGAAGCTGCACAGCCAACACGTCAGTGCCTACGGGCAACCGCAGCGGCTCAAGCCGGGCATGGCCGTGGAGGCCGACGTGCTGCAAGATCGCCGGGCGGTCTGGGAGTGGATGCTCGATCCCGTGCTGGCGGCGTGGAAGGGCACACAAGTTCTTGGTGATGTTGCGACGAAAGCTTCTTCCGGGGGCTAGCGGCGTAGCGCGCCAGAAGCGGGAAGGTCAGCCGCGCGTACTCTGACCATCACAACGTTCTCAACGAGGAATCTTGTATGCGAGTTCTTTCTACCAACGAAGTCAGCCAGGTCGGTGGCGCCGACTATCCGGCCATGGGGCCCTATGAGGCGCCTGGCCGCCGGGACGGTGGTCCTTGCGCCAATGCGGTCATGGCCTGGGGCGGCATGGGCGCCACGATCGGCGGCGCTCTCGGCGGTTTGTTTGGTGGAGTAGGCGGTATGTTGGGCGGCTTTGGGGGTCTTGCCGCAGGTGGAGGTCTTGCGAGCCGTTTCGCGAAAGTGTGCGTCGTCGCAAAGTAGCAGGACATAGCCCCACTCGGTAGTTCACCTATCGGCGGGCACTGGTGAAGAGGGATATGTGAGCAAGAGTCCAATGGCCACTAAGTACGTTCAATCAACCGCCGTCGTGGCAGCGGTGGTTTGCGGTGCTGCGCCCCTTCTCTACGCAATCCAGTATGGCGTTGGTGCCAGGATTCGCTGGAGTGGTGCGATGCTGTTTGGCTACTTTGCGATCGTTGCTTGCTTCATCCCTGTCTTGATAGCCGTGGGCAAGCTGCTCTATGCAGCTTGCCGCAGGGCGCTTCTGGCTTTTTTCGAACGTTCTTCGCTCACTGAGCTAGTGCAGTCAGCCTATGGACCGCAACTGGGTAGTCCGCAACCAGGCTCTGTCGTGACGGTGGTCGCTGGAGTGACGCTGACACAAGCAGTCGCCCAGTTCGGGCGTTGGTTCGTACTAACAGCGCCGCCGCAGTCGGACTTGTTGAGTACGCCGAATGCCATCTTGCAAGTTCTTGTGACTCATGTTCTGTTGGCGGCTGTCGTCGAGAGTGCCATTCTTGCGTTAGCGCTTGAACTGGCACGTAGGTGGTTGGATGGTCGGCTATTGATCGTCGTCGCATCCGCGGCCTTCGGTCTTCTCCATGGTGTCAAAGAACCGTTCTGGTTCTTTCCCGCGGCTGTGCTGTTTGCCTACTGCACCGCGGTGTACCTTTCTGAAGTGCGTGCCGCCCGGCGAGGCCGCGCGCTATGGTTGATCTCGGCCACTCATGTTCTTAACAACGCCGTTGGATTCGCGTTGATCATCGGACGCGAAATTATCCTGGGTGGAGCCTCGTGAACGTCCCGGTTCGTATCGGCCGGCTTCCTTGTCAGCACGCCAGAACAATCTCGTCTCATTCCTGGTCGTTGCCCATGCCGACACCGATTCGTCAACAAGCAATTGCGCTATTGCTGGCGCTGATCTCGCTGGCTCCGTTTGTCGCGCCTTTCGCGAGAACAAACGAACCCAGTGCGATTTGGCATATAGCGCGGCTTGCATGGTGGTCTCTCGTTGGTGTCGGCATGCTCGCGCTGATTTGGATGAACGTTGTGAACATTGCAGCAAGGCTGTTCCTGGCCTCGGTGGAGGGCACCCGTACTGCCTTGCCTGCGCGGGGCCGGCTTCTGCGGTTCTTGCTTCAAGGTTGGATGGTTCCGCGGCGTTCCTCCGATTCCGGCGCCCGTCTTGTGCGCCCGCTGGGCCGATTCTCATTGGTCGTGCTTGCTGGGCTGCTTGGCGCGTTGGGTGCACTGTCCGCAGACGCGTTGATCGAGATCGTCACCAATAGCCGTATCGTGGCCCCGGAGGAGCTGAATACGTGGGGTAAGTTGGTCGGTGCTGTCGTGGTGTTTGTGGTTCTGTCTCCTTTGCTGGAAACGCTGGTGATGGCAGGCCTTTTCAGGCTTCTCGGCAAGGTTTCGACGGACCAGATCCTCCTTTCGGTTGTGTCGGCCCTCGCTTGGGGCCTGCTGCATGCAGCGACCGGGCATCCTGCGCAGTTCCCATCGATGGTGTGGCTCTTCTGGATCTTGAGCATGCTCTACCTTCGGCTCCGAAGTGTTCATGGGTTCCGCGAGGCGGTTACAGGGACCTGCCTTGCACATGCTCTTAACAACGCCATTGCACTCGCCGTCATAGTTGTTGGCCAGCGCTTCGCGTGAGCTGAGCGCGGTTGCATGCCTTCGCCTCGCTGCTTGTTGAGCCGCGAACAACTCTGACCTTGCTGCCGAATGCGCGCCGTTCTTCAATCTCAAGCAACCGAGTGCGGTCTAGCCTGCTTGGCGATGATCTGCCGGGCTCACGGAGATGCCGTCGATCTCATCCACCTGCGCAGGCGGTTCCCCGTATCGCTCAAAGGGCTCGGCCTTCAACAGCTGATCGGCATCGGTGCATCTCTTCACTTCAGTTGCCGACCGCTCAGGCTTGAACTCGACGAGCTCGGTGCTTTGCAGACACCATGCATCCTCCATTGGGGGCTGAATCACTTCGTGGTCCTTCAGCGCGTCACGCGCAGGGGCGCCGTGATCATGGACCCTGCCGTCGGTGAGCGGCGGTTGCCGCTGTCGGAGGTGTCTCGCCATTTCACGGGCGTAGCGCTGGAGCTCACGCCCAACGCCGACTTCGCACGCCATGTACCGCAGCAGCGACTGGAGTTGCGGCAACTCGCCGGCCGTGTGCAGGGCCTTCGGCGATCTCTGGCGCAGCTGTTCACGATTGCGCTTGCGCTGGAGCTGTTCGCGATCACCGCACCGCTGTTCCAGCAAATGGTGGTCGATGAGGTTCTAACTTCCGGGGACCGCGATCTGTTGACCGTGCTGGCGCTGGGCTTTGGGCTCTTGCTGCTGATCCAAATCGCCCTTGGGTTTGCACGTTCTTGGGTGGTGTTGGTTCTCAGTCAATCGTTGAGCCTGCAGTGGAGCAGCAATGTTTTCGCTCACCTTGTCCGCCTGCCCATGGAGTTCTTTGCGAAACGCCACCTGGGCGACATCGTTTCCCGCTTTGGAGCAGTTTCGGACATCCAGAAGACGCTGACGACGGCGGCCATTGAAGCCGTGCTTGACGGCATCATGGCTGTGGCTGCCCTGGTCATGATGTTCGTGTACGCCCCGCGACTGGCGGCCGTTGTGGCCGCTGCCGTCGGGCTGTACGCGCTGCTGCGGTGGGCCGCCTATGGACCGCTGCGCAATGCCGAGGCCGAGCGGCTGGTGGTGGGCGCTCGAGAGCGGACGCACTTCCTGGAAACGGTGCGAGCCATGGAGCCGCTGAAGCTGTTCGGTCGCGAACAGGAGCGCCGCGCCCGATGGCAGAACCTTCTCGTCGAGGTTCAGAACCGCGACCTGCGCACGGCGCGCATGGCGATCGGATTCCACACGGCCAATGCCCTGATCTTCGGAATCGAAAACCTGCTGGTCGTCTGGCTCGGGGCCAAGCAGGTGCTCAATGGACAAGCGGGGATGACGGGCACGTTCACGGTCGGCATGCTGTTCGCCTTTATTGCCTACAAGGCGCAGTTCACCGGCCGGATCAGTGCGCTGATCGACTACGGGGTCGAACTGAAGATGGTTTCCCTGCATGCGGAGCGGGTGGCGGATATCGCGCTGTCTGAACCGGAGGAGGACCTGGCGCCTCAGTCGGACCTTGAGCACTTGCCGCCCTGCCTGGAGCTGAGGGACGTGAGTTTTCGTTACGGAGAGGGCGAGCCTTGGCTTCTGCGTCACGCAAGTTTGCGCGTGGACGCGGGGGACAGTGTGGCGATCACCGGCCCGTCGGGTTCCGGGAAGACGACGCTGCTGAAGATTGCGCTTGGGTTGCTTCAACCCAGCGAGGGCGAGGTGTTGTACGGCGGATTCCCCATTCGCCAACTCGGTGTGGTCAATGTGCGGCGACAAATGGGTACCGTCATGCAAGACGACGTGCTACTCACCGGCAGCCTCACCGACAACATCGCCTTCTTTGACACGCAGCCCGACCTGGATCGAGTGAAGACATGCGCCCGCCTCGCGCAGATCCACGTTGAAATTCTGCGCATGCCAATGGGGTACGAAACGTTGATTGGAGACTTGGGCTCCGGGTTGAGTGGTGGACAGAAGCAGCGCTTGCTGTTGGCTCGTGCTCTCTACAAACAGCCGAAGGTGCTGGCGCTCGATGAAGCGACGAGTCATCTGGACATCGACAGCGAGCGCGCCGTTACCAGCGTCCTGCGTGCCATGCGGGTGACACGCTTGGTCATCGCACATCGGCCCGAGACCATCGCGGGAGCCCAACGGGTCGTGCAGCTTCGCGAGGGGCGCTTGGCCGAGGTCATGCACGCGGTCGCGCAGGCGTAAGAGACGGCACGGTGTTCTGACCTCAATCTCGCTACGATGCCGGCTTTCGCGCCGGCATGAATGCGTGCGCGCGCCTTCGCAGCAAGACAAAGGACCTTTCCTCATGGCCGCCAGCAGCCTGCTCGCCCTGATCGACGACATCGCCACCATCCTCGACGACGTGAGCGTGCTCACCAAGGTGGCGGCCAAGAAGACCGCCGGCGTGCTGGGCGACGACCTGGCGCTCAATGCGCAGCAGGTCTCGGGCGTGAACGCCGACCGCGAGCTGCCGGTGGTGTGGGCGGTGGCCAAGGGCTCCACGGTCAACAAGGCCATCCTGGTGCCGGCGGCGCTGGCGATCAGCGCCTTCGCGCCCTGGGCGGTGACGCCGCTGCTGATGGTGGGCGGCGCCTTCCTGTGCTTCGAGGGCGTGGAGAAGCTGGCGCACAAGTTCCTGCACAGCCAGCAGGAAGACGAGGCCCACCACCAGGAACTCACCCATGCGCTGGTGGACCCGGCGGTGGACCTGGTGGCGCTGGAGAAGGACAAGATCAAGGGCGCGATCCGCACCGACTTCATCCTCTCGGCCGAGATCATCACCATCGCGCTCGGCGCAGTGGCCGAGGCCGCCTTCAGCGTGCGCGTGGGCGTGCTGCTGGCGGTGGCGGTGATCATGACCGTGGGCGTGTACGGGCTGGTGGCCGGCATCGTGAAGCTCGACGACCTGGGCCTGTACCTGCGCCGCCAGGCCGGCGCCGCCCGGCAGCGCATCGGCGCCGGCATCCTGCGCGCCGCGCCCTGGCTGATGAAGGCGCTGTCGGTGGCCGGCACCGCGGCGATGTTCCTGGTGGGCGGCGGCATCCTGGTGCACGGCCTCGAGCCGCTGCACCACGCGGTGCAGGCCCTCGAGCATGCGGCCGGGCCGGTGCTGGGCGGCATCGGCGCCATGCTGGCCAACGCGCTGATCGGGGTGGTGGCCGGTGCCCTGGTGCTGGGCGCGGTGACGCTGTTCCAGCGCCTCACCGGGCGCGGCCAGGCGGCGCACTCGTGAGCCCGCGGGTCATCCTTCGCCTACACGCAGCCGCGCCATCGGACGATGGCCGGCCGGGCCGCGTGCGGCTGCAATGAAGCGGTCAGCATGAGGACCACGCCATGAAGGAAGTCAAACCCCAGGCCAAGGAGCAGGTGCGCGAGCGGGCCGTCGACGAGGCCAAGGAACGGCTGGCCACGCACGCGCCGGTGGCGACGGGCGGCGCGGTGGCCGGGGCCGTTGCAGGCGCCCTGGGCGGCGTGGCCGCCGGGCCCCTGGGCAGCGCCGTGGGCGCGGCCGCCGGTGCGCTGGCCGGCGCGGCGGCGGGTGCGGCCACCGGGCACGGCGCCGAGATCGACACCCGCGAGTACGAGGCCTACTGGCGCGAACACTTCGCGCAGCGCCCGTATGTGCGCGCCGGCGCCCGCTACGAGGACTACCAGGATGCCTACCGCTTCGGCATCCGCGAGTACGCGCGCACCGACCATCCGCGCACCTGGGACGAGATGGCCGACACGCTGGGCCTGCGCTGGGACGCGACCCGGGGCGACTCGCGCCTGTCGTGGGAAGAGGCCGAGCCCGCGGTGCGCGACGCCTGGGAGCGCATGCGCGATCCCGAGGGCTTCGGGCCACGCGGGGGCTGACGCCGTCAGCCGGCGTCCAGCTCGAAGGGCGGCACCTGGCGGCCGTCGATGTCGGTGAAGCCGTATTCGCGCGCCAGCTCGCCCACGCGCAGCACCGCCCCGCTCTTGCGCATCACCGCGCGGTCGGCCGCCAGCGCCGCCACCGCGCGGCCCAGGTAGCGCGGCGACTCGGTGCGCGCCAGCGCGGGGCGCTCCTGCCAGTGCGCCTCGTCGGTCTGGTGGCCCATCAGCACGAACTCGGTGCGCATCCAGCCCGGCGACACCGCCACCGAGGCCACGCCGTGCGGGCGCAGCTCTTCGGCCAGCGCGAAGGCCAGGCGGTTCATCGCGGCCTTGGCCAGGTCGTAGAACAGGTTGCCGCGCAGGTAGTGGCCGCGGTCCCAGTAGGTGGTGGTCACGATCAGCCCGCGCCCTTGCGTCACCAGCAACGGCGCCGCGCAGCGGCTGGCCAGCAGGTGGTTGCGCACGCCGCGGTCGAACATCGAGTCCCATTGCGCGAGGTCGTGCTCCCAGAACGGCGCCTCGAACACGCCGCTGAAGGTCTCGTGCCCGCCCCAGGCGTTGTTGACCAGCAGGTCCAGCCGCCCGTGGTCGCGCTGCACGCGGGCGAACAGCGCGGCCACCTCGTCTTCGCGCGTGTGGTCGCAGCGCAGCGCGATGCCGCGGCCGCCCGCGGCGGTGACCTCGTCGGCCGTGTCGTCGATGTTGCCGGGCAAGGCGTCCGCCCCGCTCAGGCGCAGTATCTGGCCGTAGCCGGGGGCCGGCTCGCCGCGCCGGCTGCGGCCGGTGACGTAGACCGTGGCGCCGGCGGCGCCCAGCTCCAGCGCGATGCCGCGGCCGGCGCCGCGGCTGGCGCCGGTGACCACGGCCACGCATTGCTTCAGGGGCTTGTCGTCGATGTGCGGGTCTTGCATGGGCGGGCTCCTGTCAGGTGCTGTGGGATGCGCCCACGATAGAGGCGGCTCAGCCCGTCGTCTTGGAAGAACCCGAAACGGTGCGCTGCAGGAACAGCGTGGGCGTGAGCCCGCACAGCGACCGGAACTCGTTGACCAGGTGCGACTGGTCGTAGAAGCCGGCCTGCAGCGCCAGCTCGGGCCAGGCGGGGTCCGGCTGCTCGCGCAGCGCGCGCAGGCAGGCGTGCAGACGGGCCAGCCGGCCGTAGGCGCGCGGCGACAGGCCCACGTGGGCATGGAACAGCTGCTGCAGCCGGCGCTGCAGCGCGGCCTGCAGCAGCGCGGCGCGCGCGCCGTCGTCGCGCGCGGCGGCCATCTGCTCCAGCAGCCGTGCCGCCTCGCCGCGCCACAGCGCATCGAGCGGCACCGCGGCGTGGCTGATCTCGCCGGCGGGCAGGCCCAGCAGCGCGGCTGCGGCGCCGGGCCGCAGCGTGAGCGACAGGCCCTCGAGCCGGCCGCGCAGGCGCAGCACGGCCGGTGCCGAAGACGCGCCCACCGCCTCCAGCGCCAGGCCCGGGGCGCCGTTGGCCGAAGGCGCGTCGCCCAGGTTGAAGACGAGGTGCACCGCGCCATCGGGCAACACGCGCTCGATCACCTCGTGGCCGGGCGGAATGTGCTCGCGGTACAGCGCGATCGAGGCCACGTGCCCGCGCAAGGCCGGCGCCACCTCGAACGCACGCATCGAGTCGTCCGGCAGCCGGGTCTCCGGGCCGTGCACGGGATCGCCGTCGAGGCGGAGAAACAGGCGCTCGTCCATGGGCGTGCTGCGCCCGATGCTACGCGCGCCCGGTCAGCCGGCCTGCAAGGCCTCGTGCAGCGCGACGAACTCCTGCGTCAGCTTGTGGCGCGGCTCCAGGTGGATCATCGGCCGCGCCAGCTCGTGCGACTCCTTGATCTTCACCGAGGCGCTCAGGTAGGGCTGCAGCACCGGCAGGCCTTCGTCCACCAGTTCCTGCACCAGCCGCTGCGGCAGGTTGGCGCGCGGCTGGAACTGGTTGACCACGATGCCGCCCACGCGCAGCGCCTGGTTGTGGTCGGCCTGGATCTCCTGCACGTTGTCCAGCAGCGCATAGAGCGCGCGGCGCGAGAAGTCGTCGCAGTCGAACGGGATCAGGCAGCGTTCGGCCGCGATCAGCGCCGAGCGGGTGTAGAAGTTCAGCGCCGGCGGCGTGTCGATGAAGACGCGGTCGTAGTCGCGCGCCAGCTCCGCCAGCGCGTCGCGCAGCTTGTAGATCTTGTAGCGCTGCTCCAGCTTGCCGTGCAGCTCCTCCAGCGCCGGGCTGGAGGGCAGCAGGTGCAGGTGTTCCCAGGGCGTCTCGACGATGAACTCGGCGGTGGCCTTGGGCCGCACCATGAACTTCAGCGTCTGCTCGAAGAAGCCGGCCACGCCGTCGAAGCCGGCCTCGGCGGCGTCGCCCAGCAGGTAGCGCGTGGAATTGCCCTGCGGGTCGAGATCGACCACCAGCGTGCGGTGGCCCTGCTGCGCACTGATCGCGGCGAGGTTGCAGGCGATGGTCGACTTGCCGACGCCGCCCTTCTGGTTGAACACCACGTGTCGCATGGCCGTGCCCTCTTGACTGCTGCGGGAAGCAGCCATTGTGCACTGCAATATGAGGCTGCCGGCCAGAGACGGCATGGCTCACGTGGACGCGCGGGCGCGCACCTCCTCGGCCACGCTGCATGCCGTGTCGCTGCCTTGCTGTTGCAGCGCCGCGACCACGCCGGCGCGGTCGGCGGCGGGCCGGTTCTGGCTCATCTTCCACTTGCCCTCGATGCGCTGCACCGCGATCTCGATGCCGACGATCGCGCCCAGCAGCTGGTCGATGTAGTCGGCGGGCGCATCGCTCACCGACCACGGCGCGGCCTGGGCCCGCTCGTGCGTTTCGGTCAGGCGCTGCAGCAGCGCGAGCAACGACGGCTTGTCGTCGAAGGCGCGTGCGGTGCCATGCACATGCACCACCGCGTAGTTCCAGGTCGGCACCACCTTGCCGTGCGCCTGCTTGCCCGGGTACCACGAGGGCGAGATGTAGGCCTGCGGCCCCTGGAACACCACGAGGCTGGGGCCCGCGGCCTGCCACACCGGGTTGGCGCGCGCCACGTGGCCCAGCAGCACGCCGCGTCCGGCGTCGTAGAGGAACGGGATGTGGTCGGCCGTGAAGCCACCGTCGCGCTGCGTGACCCAGGTGCCCAGCGGATGCTCGGCCATCAGCGCCTGCAGCAGCGCCGGCTCGGTGATCTGGAAATGCGAAGGCTGGTACATGCGTCAACCCAGTGTCTGCGGCTCGCAGCGGATCTCGCTCTTGACCGAGTTGGCGATGTAGCAGCGCTCGTGCGCCTCGTGATGCAGCCGGGCCAGCGCGTCGCCTGGCGGCTGCCGGCCCTCGAAGCGCGCCGCGGGGCGCAGCGTGACCACGGTGATCGCCATCTGGCCCTCGGCGTTGCGCGCCATCACGCCCACCGCGTCGTCGCGGTAGTCGTCCACCACCCAGCCGGCCTTGGCGGCCAGCGACAGGAACCACAGCATGTGGCAGCTGGACACCGAGGCGACGAAAGCCTCCTCGGGGTCCACCGCCGCGGGGTCGGAATACGGCAGCGGCACCGAATGCGGCGACGAGGAGCCGGGCACCTGCAGCCCGCCGTCGAACTGCCACAGGTGGCGGCGGCTGTAGCGCTGGTCGGTGAAGGTCTGCTGCTGGCGCTGCCAGCGGATGCACGCGGAGTACTCGGCCATGGAAACCATCCTTCGATTGGTACCGCAGCGTAGCGCGATATGCTGGCTTCGAAAGGAGCCAATTGCCGCATGCCGCGCAGAGCCAAATCGCAAGCCGACGACGGCACGCCGCTGCGCCTGCAGGTCTATCGCCAGCTGCGTGGCGCCATCGAGCAGGGCAGCCTGAAGCCGGGTGCGCGCCTGCCGCCCACGCGCGCGCTGGGCGCCACGCTGGGCGTCTCGCGCAACACCGTGCTGTGGGCGATGGAGCGGCTGCGCGCCGAGGGTTACGTGCAGGCGCACGTGGGCCGCGGCAGCTTCGTCTCGGCGTCGCTGGGCGAGCTGCAGCAGCGGCGCAGGCGCGTGGCGCGCGCGGTGGCGCCGGCGCTGTCCCGGCGCGGCCAGGCCATCGCCGACACGGCGCTGCGCTGGCAGCCGCCGCTGCAGCCGGCGCTGCCGTTTCGCATCGGCGCGCCCGAGGTGGCGAGCTTTCCGTACGCGGTGTGGGACCGCCTCGCGCGCCAGGTCCCGCTGGCGCAGCGCCAGGCGCTCGCGCAATACCTCGACCCGGCCGGCTGGCCCGCGCTGCGCGAGGCGATCGCGCAATGGCTGTGGGCCTCGCGCGGGCTGCGCTGCGACGCGGCCCAGGTGCTGGTGTGCTCGGGCTCGCAGCAGGCGCTCGACCTGATCGGCCGCCTGCTGCTCGACCCCGGCGACGAGGTGATGGTCGAAGACCCGGGCTACCCCGGCATCCGCGCCGCGCTCACCAGCCAGGGCGCGCTGGCGCGGCCGGTGCCGGTGGATGCGCAGGGCCTGGACATCGAACAAGGCGCCGGGCGCTGGCCGCGCGCGAAGCTGGTGGTGGCCACGCCGGGCTGCCAGTTCCCCACCGGCGCGCGCATGAGCCTGCAGCGGCGGCTCGCGCTGCTGGCCTGGGCGCACCGCCACGACGGCTGGGTGGTGGAGGACGACTACGACGGCGAGTTCCAGTACGGCCCGCACCGCCTGCCCGCGATGAGCAGCCTGCCGCAGGCCGAGCGCGTGCTGTACGTGGGCACCTTCTCGAAGACGCTGCATCCGGGGCTGCGGCTGGGCTTCATCGTGCTGCCGCCGGCGCTGGTGCCGGCCTTCAGCGTGGCGCGCGCGGTGGCCGACCGCCATGCGCCGGGCGACCAGCAGGCGGTGCTGGCGCGCTTCATCGCCGACGGGCACCTGTTGCGCCACCTGAACCGCATGCGCGAGCTCTACCCCGCGCGCCAGGCGGCACTGGTCCGCCTGCTGGCCGAGGCGACCGGGGGCGCGCTGCAGCTGCAGCCGATGGACCACGGCCTGCACCTGCTGCACGAAGTGCGTGCCGGCGCCGCCGACCATGTGCTCAGCGCGAAGGCCGAAGCCGCTGGCGTGATGCTGCCGCCGCTGTCGCGCTATGCGATCGAGTCGCGCCGGCGTGGCTGGCTGTTCGGCTATGCGGGTTATGACGAGCCGGCGTTGCAGCGCGCGGTGCGCGCGTTGGGGCCCTTGATCCGGCCGTCGGGCTGAAACCCGGCGGGTTGCGCGCGATGGGTTCGCGACAATCGCGCGCATGCCTTCCGGCCCGAGCAGCACCGACCCCGCCGTCCCAGGCCACTTCCGCCCCCGCCTGACCTTGCAGACGCTGACGCGCGGCGACGGCCTGCTGGGCCTGCGCGCCGTGCCGGGTTTCGGCCCGCGCAGCACGCAGGTGACCGTGGCGCAGGCGCACTGGACCTACGCCACCGCGAGCGGCCTGCGCTGGGAGACGCCGGCGCCGCAGCGTGTGCTCAACACCCGCCCCAAGCCCACCGAGCTGCTGCGCGGCGCCTGGAGCGAGCGCGTGCTGCTGCTGCGCGACCTGGCGGCCGAGTCCGACGCGCGCGATGCGCTGTGGGCCAGCGGCCTGCGCCCGCTGCCGCCCGAAGCTCTGCAGTGGCGCCGGCCCGAGGCGGCCGAAGGCCACGAGCCGCTGTGGAGCCTGGCCGAGGAACCGCACTTCGGCGACTTCTGGGCCGAGCAGGTGCCGCGGCTGCAGGCCGCCGGCTGGCAGATCGTGGTGCGCCCCGGCTTCGCGCACCAGAGCGTGCCGGTGGACAAGTGGCGGCTGGTCATCGACCCGGCCACCGGCGAGCCGGGTCGCGAACTGGCCGAGCTGGGCCCGAAGGCCAACGTGGTGCGTGCGCTGCGCCAGCCGCACCAGGAAGGCTCGTGGATGCTGAGCCTGGGCGTGGAGGTCGAAGGCGAGGCGCTGGACCTGGTGCCGCTGCTGGCCGAGCTGTTGAAGCGCGACGCGCGCTGGCTCGACGCGCGCGAGATCGCGGCCATCCCCGACAGCGCCATCGTGCACTTGCGCGCGCCCGGCGGCCGGCGCATCGAGGCGCGGGCGCGGCCGCTGAAGGCGATCGTGGGGGCCATGGTGGACCTGCTCACCGACCCGCAGCGCGCCGAGCGCCCGGGCCCGATCGAGCTGTCCACCTGGGAGGCGCACCGCGTCGAAGCGCTGCGCGAGGGCCTGGCCGACACCATGGCCGCGCGCGCCGGCGAACACGGCGCCTGGCAGCTGCAGGGCGAAGCCGGCATCGCGCGCCTGACGCAGCGCCTGCGCGAGGCCGGCACGCCGCCGGCGGTGGCGCCGCCGCAGGGGCTGGGCCTCACGCTGCGCGGCTACCAGCTGCAAGGCCTGGCCTGGCTGCAATACCTGCGCGAGCACCGCCTGGCCGGCATCCTGGCCGACGACATGGGCCTGGGCAAGACGGCGCAGGTGCTGGCCCACCTGCTGCTGGAGCAGCAGGCCGGCCGCCTGGACCTGCCGGCGCTGGTGGTGCTGCCCACTTCGCTGATCGCCAACTGGCAGGCCGAGAGCCGCCGCATCGCGCCCGCGCTGCGCACGCTCACGCTGCAAGGCGCCGAGCGCCACCGGCTGTTTGCGCGCATGGCCGAGCACGACGTGGTGTTCACCACCTACCCGCTGCTGTGGCGCGACATCGAGGCGCTGCAGCCGCAGCCTTGGCACCTGCTCATCCTCGACGAGGCGCAGATGGTCAAGAACGCGGGCAGCCGCGCGGCCGGCGCCTTGCGCAAGCTGCAGGCGCGCCACCGCCTGTGCGTGACCGGCACGCCGCTGGAAAACCACCTGGGCGAGCTGTGGGCGCATTTCGACCTGCTGATGCCCGGCTTCCTGGGCGATGCTCGCAGCTTCAACCGCCAGTGGCGCCGGCCGATCGAGGCCAACGGCGAAACCCTGCGTGCGCAGCTGCTGGCGCAGCGCGTGCGGCCGTTCATCCTGCGCCGGCGCAAGGAGGACGTGGCAGCCGAGCTGCCGCCCAGGACCGAGGTGCTGCGGCGCGTGCAGCTGCAAGGCGCGCAGCGTGCGCTGTATGAGAGCGTGCGCCTGGCGGCCGACGAGCAGGTGCGGCGCGTGCTGCAGCGCAAGAGCTTCGCCGGCTCGCAGATTGCCATCCTCGATGCGCTGCTGAAGCTGCGGCAGGTGTGCTGCGACCCGCGACTGGTGAAAGGTGCCCCCGGCCGCGGGGTACCGCGGCACACCCCCCGAGGGGGTGGGCCCGGGCTTGGGAGCGGCCCGGCGCCCGGGCCGGAAGGCGCCCCCGGCCGCGGGGCAACGACCGAAAGCGCCAAGATGGCGCTGCTCGTCAACATGCTGCCGGAGCTGGTGGCCGAGGGCCGGCGCGTGCTCGTGTTCAGCCAGTTCACCGAGATGCTGGCGCTGGTGCAGCAGGCGCTGGGCGAGATCGGGCTGCCGCACCTCGTGCTCACCGGCGACACGCCGCCCGCGCAGCGCGGCGGGATCGTGCGCCGCTTCCAGGGCAAGGCCGACGAGCCGGTGCTGCTGCTGAGCCTGAAAGCCGGCGGCGTGGGCCTGAACCTCACCGCGGCCGACACGGTGATCCACCTCGACCCCTGGTGGAACCCGGCGGTGGAGCGCCAGGCCACCGACCGCGCCCACCGCATCGGCCAGGACCAGCCGGTGTTCGTCTACAAGCTGGTGGCCGAAGGCAGCATCGAGGAGCGCATGCTCGCGCTGCAGGAGCGCAAGGCCGCGCTGGCCGAAGGCGTGCTGGGGCGCGATGCGCAAGGCGCAGTGAAGTTCAGCGAGGCCGACCTGGCGGGGCTGCTGGCGCCGCTGGAGGCTTGACAGCCGCCGGCGGTACGCTGCTTGCCCTTTCGGAAGATCCCCGAAAAGGAGCACTCCATGAGCAGCCCGCAGCAGCACAAGGCCAAGCAGTCCAAGGGTCCGCAGAAGGAAACCCGCAGCACCAGCAAGGCCGCGGACACCGGCTCGGCAGCGGCCCGCACGCCGCCC
>JBFLWE010000048.1:0-44088 GCA_040758375.1 Pseudomonadota bacterium | reverse complement strand
CTGCTCCGGCTCCCGCGCCTGCTCCGGCTCCCGCGCCTGCTCCGGCTCCCGCGCCTGCTCCGGCTCCGGCTCCGGCTCCGGCTCCGGCTCCGGCTCCGGCTCCTGCGCCTGCCCCCGCACCGATCGCCACACCCAAGATCGGCGCGATCTACTTCACCGCAATGGCACGCGCCGGCGAACCGCAACTCGCGGCCAAGTTCAAGCTCGCGCTGGTGAGCTTCTACGCCGGCATGGGCAAGACGCGCATCCAGACCTACGTCGACCAGATCAAGGCGATCAACCCGTCGATCAAGCTTGGCACCTACGTCGTGCTCACCGAGTACCGCGACAACGCGCTGCCCACTCACACCGACTACGAGCTGGTCACCGCGCTGGATCAGAACGGCTGGTGGGTGCGTGACGCCGTCACCGGCAACAAAGTCCAGTGGACGGCCGGCTACGGCACCTGGGCCACGAACCCGACTGCCTGGGCCAAGCCGGACGCGTCCGGACGCCGTTGGCCGGAGTTCAAGGCGCAGTTCGACACCACCCACATCCTCGGCGGCATCCGCGGCCTGGACTACATCTACGTGGACCAGGTGAACGACCAGCCGTGGGTCGTGGGCGACTACATGCACAACGGCACCAACCAGCCGAAGAACGACCCCACGCTGGGCACCGAGTACCGCAAGGGCCAGGTGGCGTACTTCAACGCGCTGCGTTCGCTGAACCCGGGCAAGATGATCCTGCCCAACGCCGGCAGCCTGGCGACGCCGGAGTTCATCAACCAGGTGGAAGGCGCGTTCATGGAGTGCGTGATCGGCAAGTCCTGGTCCATCGAGACCTGGGGCGGCTGGAACGCGGCGATGAACCGCTACCGTGCCGAGATGGCGCAGACCAAGGCGCCGCATGACGTGGTGCTGCAGGCCTGCGGCGCCACCGCCGACCCGGCGCTGGCCCGCTACGGCCTGGCCTCTGCGCTGATGCACGACGGCTACTTCGCCTACACGGTGAACGGCCAGGCCGCGCCGCCCTGGTTCGACGAGTACGACGCCAAGCTGGGCACCGCCGTCGAGCCCCCGCCGACCGCGCCCACGGCCTCGGGCATCTGGATGCGCCGCTACACCAACGGCGTCGCGCTGGTGAATCCGTCGAAGACCACGGCCGCGAGCATCGACGTGGGTGCGGGCTACAAGCGACTGACCGGCACGCAGGACCCGGTGGTCAACAACGGCCAGGCCGAGCGCATGGTCACCTTGCAGCCGCGCACCGGCCTGATCCTGATCAAGCAGTAAAGGCTCGTGCCCAAAGACGAACCGCCCGGGTGATCCGGGCGGTTTTTTTTGCTCTACCTGCGAACACCGCGGATCCGGCTCCGCCGGTCCGCTGGTGTGGCCCCCTCGTGGGGGCGGCCGTCAGGCCGTTGGGGGTGGGTCACAACCTCCAGCCGTGGAAGCCGAGGGCCTGGATCTGTTCCAAGGTGTAGACCGACTTCACGTCGGTGAACACGCCGCCGGGCACCAGCTTGCTGGTCAGGCCCTGCAGCCCCATTTCGCCGTACGCGCGGTGGGCCACCGCGGCGACCACGGCCTGCGCCTTGGGCAAGGCCTCCCAGGCCACCAGCGGCACGCCGTACTCGTGCAGGCATTCGTCGGAGCTGGCCAGCGGGTCGTGCACGTGCACTTTGGCGCCGTAGCTCTGCAGCTCGCGCACGATGTCGATCACCTTGCTGTTGCGCAGGTCGGGGCAGTTTTCCTTGAAGGTCATGCCCAGCACCACCACGTCGGCGTCCTTCACCTGCAGGCCGTTGGCGATCATCAGCTTCACGGTCTGTTCGGCGACGTACTTGCCCATGCCGTCGTTGATGCGGCGGCCGGCCAGGATGACCTGCGGGTGGTAGCCCAGCATGTCGGCCTTGTGGGTCAGGTAGTACGGGTCCACGCCGATGCAGTGGCCGCCCACCAGGCCCGGCCGGAAGGGCAGGAAGTTCCACTTCGTGCCCGCGGCCTGCAGCACCTCGAGCGTGTCGATGCCGATGCGGTGGAAGATCAGCGCCAGCTCGTTCATCAGCGCGATGTTGAGGTCGCGCTGCGTGTTCTCGATCACCTTGGCGGCCTCGGCCACCTTGATGCTGCTGGCCTTGTACACGCCGGCGGTGATGACCGCGCCGTACACCTCGGCCACCTTGGCCAGCGTTTCGGTCGAATCGCCCGACACCACCTTGGTGATCTTGGTGACGGTGCGCTCCTTGTCGCCGGGGTTGATGCGCTCGGGGCTGTAGCCGACCGCGAAGTCGGTCTTCCAGCGCAGCCCGGATTCCTTCTCGAGCACCGGGATGCACACCTCCTCGGTGGCACCCGGGTACACGGTGGATTCGTAGACCACGATCGCGCCGCGCTTCATGTGCCGGCCCACCGTGGTGGAGCTGGACACCAGCGGCGAAAAGTCGGGCTGGTGCGCGTCGTCCACCGGCGTCGGCACGGCGACGATGATCACGTCGGCCTCGGCCAGCACCTTGGGGTCGGTGTGGCAGCTCAGCTGCGTGGCCGCCTTCAGGTCCTCGGTGGACACCTCGCCCGTGGGGTCGATGAAATGCTTGTAGCTCTCGACCTTGGCGGCCGACAGGTCGAAGCCGAAGGTGCGGAACTTCTTGCCGAATTCCACGGCCAAGGGCAGGCCCACATAGCCCAGGCCCACCACTGCAATCGTCGTCATGTTTGAGATCCTCTTCCGGCCGCGATTTTCCCCTGGGCTTTCGGCCCCAGGACCCACCTGTTCAGGTGGCCCGGCCTTTCAACAGTTCGCGCGCCAGCATGCCGAAAAAAGCCATGTCCTCGATGAAATAGCGGCGGAACATGCGGCGCGGTTCCTGCAAGAACCGGTAAAACCACTCGAGTCCGCTGCGCTGCATCCACACCGGCGCCCGTTTCACGTGGCCCGCGGCCACGTCGAAGGTGCCGCCCACGCCCATGGCGAAAGGCACCTTCATGCGCGCCTGGTGCCGGGCGAGGAACTGCTCTTTCTTGGGCGAGCTGATCGCCACGAACAGGATGTCGGCCCTGGCGTCGGCGATCTGCTGGGCCACCGCCTCTTCCTCCTCGGGCTTCCAGTAGCCGTTGCGATGGCCCGCGATGCGCAGGCCCGGGTACTTGGTCTCGTAGAGCAAGCGCACGCGCGAGACGATCTCTTCTTTCGCACCCAGCAGGAAGATGCGCCAGCCTTTCTGCGCCGCGCGCTGCATCAACGCCTCGAACAGGTCCACGCCGGCGACGCGCTCCTTCAGGGGCTTGCCGAGCAGGCGCGAGGCCCACACCACCGGCATGCCGTCCACGTTGACCAGCGCGCAATCGTTGATCACCTGCCGCAGCTGCGGGTCGCGCGCGGCCTTCACGAGCTTGTCGACGTTGACCACCACGTGCTGGTGCGGGCGGCCCGAGGCGATGAAGCCTTCCACCGCCTGCAGCGTCTCTTCCATCGTGAGGTTGTCAATGTCGCAACCCATCATGCGGATGCGCTGCTGGAAGGAGGTCTTCATGCGCACAGCTCCCTGGCAAGGATGTCGACGATGCGCCGGGCGGCCTGGCCGTCCCACAGCGCGGGCCGGCGGCCGCGCTTGCCGCGGCCCGACACCGCCTCGCGCGCCGCGGCAAGGATGCGCTGCGGGTCGGTGCCCACCAGCACGTTGGTGCCTTCGTCCACGGTGATCGGGCGCTCGGTGTTCTCGCGGATGGTCACGCAAGGCACGCCCAGCGCGGTGGTTTCTTCCTGCAGCCCGCCTGAGTCGGTGAGCACCACCGCGGCGTCCTTCCACAGGTGCAGGAACGACATGTAGGCCTGCGGGCCCATCAGCTCGACCTGGGACCCGAGGTCGATGCCGAAGCGCTGCATGTTGGCGCGCGTGCGCGGATGCACCGGGAACACCAGCGGCAGCTCGGCGCTGAACTCGCGCAGCGCCGTGCCGATGCGCGTGAAGGTATCGGCGTCGTCCACGTTGGACGGCCGGTGCAGCGTGATCACGCCGTAGCGCGCATGGCGACGCTTGAACGCGTGCGACTCGAAGGCCGAGCCGTCCATCGCGGCGATCTTCTCGGCCTGGTACAGCACGTTGTCCACCATCACGTGGCCCACGTCGTACACATGCCGCGTATGGCCCTCGCGTTTCAGGTGTTCGCTGCCGCTGGGCTCGGTGACGAAGAACCAGTCGGAGATCGCATCGGTGACCAGGCGGTTGATCTCCTCCGGCATGCGCATGTCGCCGCTGCGCAGGCCGGCCTCGACGTGGGCCACCGGGATGCACAGCTTCTTGGCCACGATGGAGCAGGCCAGCGTGGAGTTGACGTCGCCCACCACCAGCACCGCATCGGGCCGGTCGTGCTGGCACAGCTCTTCGAAGGCCAGCATGATCTTGGCCGTCTGCTGCGCATGGCTGCCGCCGCCGGCGCCCAGCCGCACATCGGGCTGCGGGATGCCCAGCTCCTCGAAGAACACGTCGTTCATGTCGCGGTCGTAGTGCTGGCCGGTGTGGACGATCTTCCATGCCAGCCGGCCGTCGGCCTGCAGCGCGCGCACGATGGGCGCGATCTTCATGAAGTTGGGCCGCGCGCCGGCGACCAGGAACACTCGGGGCTGGGACATCTGTGGGTCAGACCTTGTAATAGCTGCGGTACCACTCGACGAAGCGAGCGACGCCGTCGCGGATGGAAGTGCCGGGTTTGAAACCCGTCCATTGCTGGAGTTCCGACACATCGGCGTAAGTGGCCGGCACATCCCCTGGTTGCATGGGGCGCAGCTGCTTCTGCGCGGTCTTGCCGACGGCCTCTTCAATCGCGGACACGAAGTCCATCAATTGCACCGGGCCCTGGTTGCCGATGTTGAACACGCGGTACGGAGCGCGCGAGCGTGCCGGGTCGGGGTGCTGCGCATCGAACTGCGCATCGGCTTCGGCCGGCCGGTCGATCACGCGCACCACGCCTTCGACGATGTCATCGACGAAGGTGAAGTCGCGCTGCATCCGGCCCTGGTTGAACAGCTCGATCGGCCGGTCTTCCAGGATCGCCTTGGTGAACAGGAACAGCGCCATGTCGGGCCGGCCCCAGGGGCCGTACACCGTGAAGAAGCGCAGGCCGGTGGTGGGCAGGCGGTAGAGGTGGCTGTAGGTGTGGGCCATCAGCTCGTTGGCCTTCTTGGTGGCCGCATACAGGCTGATCGGGTGGTCCACGCCCTGGTGCTCGGAGAACGGCATCAGCTCGTTGCCGCCGTACACGCTGCTGGAGCTGGCATACACCAGGTGCTTCACGCCGTGGTGGCGGCAGCCTTCGAGCACGTTGACGAAGCCCACCAGGTTGGCGTCCACGTAGGCATGCGGGTTCACCAGCGAATAGCGCACGCCCGCCTGGGCCGCGAGGTTGACCACCGCATCGAAGCGCTCGCCCTCGAACAGACTGGCCATCGCGGCGCGGTCGGCAATGTCCATCTGCTCGAAGCGGAAGGCCGCATGGGCCTGCAGCCGCGCGAGCCGGTCGCGCTTGAGCTGCGGGTCGTAGTAGTCGTTGAGGTTGTCGATGCCGAACACGGCATCGCCGCGCGCCAGCAGCCGCTGCGCGAGATGCATGCCGATGAAGCCGGCGGCGCCGGTGATGAGGACGTTCATGGTTGGCGGCTCGGGTGGGTGAGACGCCGGATTGTCATCCGCGTCAGCAGCTTCAGCGGCGGCCGGGCCGCCGCATGCGCCACGCGCAGCACGCGCGCGGGCTGCTTGCGCTCGTAGGCCGACGACACCCAGCCCTGCGGCACGCCCTCGCGGGCCTCGATCAGCTCGGCCTTCCAGCCCGCCGGCGGCTCCATCAGCACTTCGCAGCGGCGGCCCAACAGCCTGAACCCGCCTCCCGCCGAGCGCAGCACCTGCACGCCAGGCGCCACCTGCCAGTGCAGCGCCACGCCATGCGAGCCGCTGCCTTGCACCTCGTCCAGCACCTCCAGCACCTGCGCCTGGGTGTCATAGCAAAGGCTGCGCTGGTGGGCCAGCCCACTGACGCCGGCGTAGCGCTCCAGCCGGCCGCTGCAGCGCTGCACGGCACCCTCTTGCGCAAACCCGGTGCAGCGCGCGTTTGCATGCACCACCCACATGAAGCGCCCGCCCGAGACCGACTGGCTGCGGCCGTCGAGCTCCAGCGTGTTGTGTGCACGCGTGGAGCGGAAGTGCTCGCGCCATTCCAGCGGCCCGTGGTAGCTGTAGGTGCCCGGGTCCACCAGCATCGGCTCCCCGCCCACCGACAGCAGCACGCTCAAGGCGTCGGCATGGCCGTGGGCCGCGATGCCCAGGTAGCCCAGCGGCCCCACGTCGAACACGATGCGCACCTCATCGTCGCGCCCGGGGTGGGCGCCGAGCACGGCATAGCCGCCCTCGCCGAACAGCTGCGGCAAGGACAGCACCACCTCCAGGCGCCGCAGGTCCTCGAAGCGCGCGCAGCGTTCGCGGCCGAGCAGCCACACGGTCTTGGCATCGAGACGGCCGGCCGCACGCGCAAAGGCCGGCTCGTCGAACAGCACCGCGCCTGCGGCCAGCAGGCTGAGCGCGTTGTCCGGCGCATCGCTCCAGGCGCCGCAGGCCAGGCCGTCGTCGGCATCGCCGATCTGCGGCAAGTGCCCGCCCGCGTCCACCAGCGCCGCGAGGAAGCGGCACATCGCGCGCAGGCGCTCGCCCACCGCGGGCTCGAACGACTCGCCGTGCGCCTCGGCGCAGCATGCCGCGATCAACACGAACTCCAGCACGAACTGCTGGTAGGCGCTGGCCTGCTCGCGGTTCACGCCGTCGGGCGCGTTCTGCTTCAGCGCCTCTTGCTGCAGGCGCTGGCGCACATCGGCGCGCCAGCCGCGCAAGGCCTCCCAGCAAGGCCAGGTGCACAGGCCCACGTACAGCCCTGCAAGCTCGCCGACCAGGTGGTTGTTGGCCGAGGAATGCGCCGACAGATGGCTGCGCACGAAGCTCAAGTGCCAATACACCGCCTCGCGCCAGCGATCCACCAGGCCCGGGTGCCGGCCTTCGAGCAGGCTGCCCGGCAGCGCCGCCCCGGTGAGCCGCCACACGATCGACCAGTTGATCAGGCGGATGCCGCACTCCAGCGCACTGGCCCAGTGCGGGCCCAGCGGATGCGGGTTCTGCTCGATCCAGCTCTGCAGCCAGTGGCCCAGGGTGTCGAGGTAGCGCACGTCGCGCGTGGCATGCCAGGCCTGCGCCAGCACCACCAGCGCGTGGTGCCGGCTCGGCTCCCACAGGTGCTTGATGTCGCCCACCAAGGCCCGGTCGCCCAGGGCCATGCCCGGGCCGTAGTGCAGCGGCGCCACCACGCCGGTCTTCGGGCAGCGCCGCCACTGGGGACTCACGCCCATGGGCACCACGCCCAGGCCCAGCACCTGCAGCCGGCCGTGCACGATCTCGTCGGCCGCCGCGCGCAGGCCGCCCAGGTCGGCGACATCGCCGGCGAACCACGGTCGGCCCTGGGCGGCCGTGTCGGCCTGCGGCGCCGAGCGCGGCGCGGCGGCGAAGCGGGCGCTCCAATGAAGCCGCACCGCATCGCGCGCCCGGCGTGCCACTTCGGCCGGCGTCATGCAGCGCAGCCGGTTCCAGTACCACAGCACGCGGGTGCTCACGAGACCCCCTTGGGGCGGCCCGGTGCACACCCCTGCAGTTGCGCCGTGCCCAGGCACTCTGCATACAGCGCCTCCACCCGCGCCAGCACCGCGTCGCAGGCGTAGTCGCGCCGGAAACGCTCGCGCGCGGCTTCGCCGCGTTGGCGCCATGCGGCGGCTTCGTGCCAGGCATCGACCAGCGCCGCGGCCAGCCCCTCGGTGTCGCCGGGAGCGAGCAACCGGCCTTCGATGTCCTGGCTCAGCATGTCGGGCACCCCGCCGACACGCGAAGCGATCACCGGCTTGCCCTGCGCGAACGCCTCCAGGATCACGACCGGCATGTTCTCCACCTGCGAGGGCAGCACCAGCAGTTCGCACTCGGCCAGCAGCGCGGCCTTCTCCGCGCCGCCCACCCAGCCGCGGAACTCCACGGCTTCGCGCGGCAGGCCGGCCTCGTGCATCGCGTTGCGCACTGCGTCCATGTCGCCGGTGCCACCGCATACCAGCCGCCAGCGCGCGCCGGCAGCATGGGCCTGGGCCAGCGCCCGCACCAGCACGAAGATGCCCTTCTCCGCCTCGATGCGCCCCAGGAACAGCAAGGCGCCGCGCCCGGGGCCGGCGGCGCGCGACGGCACGGGCGTGGCCGCGGGCAGCACCGTGTTCGGGATCACGCACACCTGGGCGCGCGGCTCCACGGCCGTGGCCCAGCGCCGCCAGGATTCGGTGAGCACGACGAAGCGCCGCGCGCGCCGCATCACCAGACGGATCCAGGCCTGCCCGAGCGCGCCGCGCGCGGCATAGAAGTCGCGAAAGGCACCGCCGTGCAGGCTCACGATGAAAGGCCGCCCGGTGAGCATTGCGCAGGCCAGCACAGGCGTCTTGCGCCAGAAGCTGCTGAACGACGAGGTGTGCACGTGCACCAGCGCCACGCGGCCGAGCAGCATGGTCGCGGCGCACACGCCCCAGGCCTTCAGCGCCGCGGCGAGCTTGCCCGCGGCGCCGCGCCCTGCGTTGGTGGCCACGTAGCGCACCTGCGCGCGCTCGAACAGCCCGGCCTCGCGCCAGGTGCGCAGCACGGAGGCCACGCCGCCGGGCGCGTCGAGCGAGGTACCGACCATCAGCACTTTCATGTCGCCAATCTCGCGCGCTGCGCGTCCGAAGGCAGCGTGGGAGCCGACAAGTAGCCCGAGATGTCGAGGTGCTGCACCACCATCTTGTGCTTGCCGCGCGCGGTGCGCTCGATGGCCGGCACCTGCACCACCTCGAAGTGGATGCCGTCTTGCGCCTTGCGCCGCAGCGCGGCCGAGATGGCCTTGCGCTCGGCATGCGTGAGCGGCCGGTGCGCCACCACCTTCAGCGCCACGCGGCCCGGCTCGTGCTGCTCATACTGGATGCTCTCGGCCACCGAGAGCTCCGCATAGTGGGCCGCGCTGAGCGAGTTGGGCGTGACCAGGCGGTGGTCATGGCACACCAGGAACTCCTGCAGCCGGCCCTCGATGCGTTCCAGCACCTGCCAGCCCGGCAGCCTCGGATGCGGCCGGTCGCTCCAGGCGCCGAAGTCACCCATGCGGTAGCGCACGAAGGGCATCACCTCGTTGTCGAAGCTGGTGACGACGATCTCGCCCAGCACGCCGGGCTCGGCGACGGGCCGGCCCTGCTCGTCGACCAGCTCCACCCAGCCGTACAGGGGCCAGAAGAAGTAGCGGTCGTCATCGGGCATCGAGGCCGCCAGCGCCGCACGCTCGGTCTGGCCGTAGCCGCGCAGCACCGGGCAGCCGAACACCTTGCGGAACAGGTCGAGCTGGTGCGGGTACACGTTTTCCGAGGTGAGCTGGATGCCGCGGATGCGCTGCGCGACCTCGGGTTCGGGATGCTGCTCCAGCCAGCGCGCCAGCGGATACAGCGCCGAGGCATAGGCCTGCACGAACGTGGGCTTCCACTCGCGCAGCGCCTCCACGTACTGCGGCATGTACGGCGGCTCGAGGTGGTCGCTGCTCAGGATGAGGTGGCGGCGGATCGGCTCGTACAGCCAGATGCGCCCGCCGGGCGTGCCGGCGCCCGGCACGGTGCGACCGCGCAGGTTGAGGATCACGTCGTCGGGCGTCAGCCCTGCGCGACGGTCGAAGTCTTCGAAGTAGGCCGACTCCTTGGGCCGGGTCACATGCTTGTGCGAGAAGAAGCGCATCGGGTTGGCCGTGGAGCCGCCGGTGAACATCTCCAGCCGCATCGACGGCGGATGCGCGGTGGAGGCGTAGTCCTCGAGGCGGTGCTTCAGGTCGAGCTTGGAGGTCAGCGGCAGCTGCAGCAGCAGTTGGTGCGGCGGCATCTGGCGTTCGAGCAGATGCCGGTAGGGTTCGAACGCCGGCACGTGCAGCAGCGCATGCCGCAAGGTGGCGCCCAGCCGGCGCTCGACCTCCTGCGCCAGCCCCTGCGGCCGGTAGCAGCGCTCGACATCGCGCCGGAAGCGCTCGAAGGCGAAGCCGTACTTGATGCGCTTGGGCACCGAGGCATACGCGCGCCCGACCGTGGACTTCACCCACTGCGGCGAGCGCATGTAGGCGCCCAGCAGCGGGTGCAGCAGGTCTTCAACCGCCATCAATTGCGGGCTCCTTTCTGCCGTTGCGCTGCGGGCGGATATGGCGCTTGGCGATGCAGGCTCAGCGCGAAGAACGCAAAGGGCAAGAAGGACGCAAAGAGGCTCAATGACTTCGCCTTGGCGTCCCTGAGGCTTCTTCGCGTCCTTCGCGGTCTGACTCTCTCAATGGGCACCATGCTGCCTCGGCGATCGACCGTCCAAGGCCCGGACACACGCTGCCTGAGCGGGCCGGTTGCTGCAAGCGTCGGGATGAGTTTCATCTCAAGCCGCCATTGCCTCCGGTGACACCGCGGCGCCCTCGGTCGCCACCGGCGCCCACAGCGCCGGGGTCACCGCCACCGGCTCGCCCAAGGTCATGGACTCCACGGCCGCGATCGTGGCCGCGCTCGCCGCCATCGCGCTGGCGAACGGCAGCGCCGGCCGGCCGCTGCGCATGCCGTCCACCCAGGCGGCGAGCATGTCGCGCTGCCCCTTGTCCTGCGTGCCCTTGAGCTGGCGCACGCCGGTGTCGCCTTCGAACAGCGTCGCGCTGCGGAAGTCGTCGATCAGTGCCGAGCGGCCGCCGCCGAACATCTCGACGTGTTCCTTGGGCATGGCCTTGGCGCCGTCGGCGGTGTAGGTGATGTTGGCCACGCTGCCGTCGCCGAAGCGCAGCGTGAGGCAGACGTTGTCGTTCAGCAGCAGCGGCTGCCCCGGCTTCACGGCACCGGCCGCGAACACCGACACCGGGTCGGCGCCCACCAGCGCGCTGGCCAGGTCCACGAAGTGGCAGGCCTCGCCGATGATGCGCCCGCCGCCCTGCTCAGGGTCTTGCGACCAGTGGTCCGGCGGCACGAAGCCGGCATTGACGCGGATGTTCACCACCTTGGGCGCATGCACCGCCTCGAAGTGGCGGCGCAGCTCGCGCGTGAACGGGGCGAAGCGGCGGTTGAAGCCGATCATCAGGTGCCGGTCGCGCGCCGCCTGGTGCGCCGCGGCCACCGCGCGCAGCTCGTCCATGTTCATCGCCAAAGGCTTCTCGACGAACACATGCTTGCCGGCGCGCAAGGCGCGCGCCACGTAGTCGGCATGCGTGTTGTGGCGCGTGGCGATCAGCACCGCGTCGGTGTCGTCGCCGAACAGCTCGCCGACCTGCGCCGCACAGAAGCCGAAGCCGAACTGCCGCGCCACGCCGGCGGCGGTGCGGCCGCTGGAGGTGACCAGGCCGCGCAGCTCGACGTCGCCACGCGCCTGCAGCGGCGGCAGCAGCGTGGCGGTGGCGTAGTTGCCGGCGCCCACCAGCGAGATGCCCAGGCGCGCGCGGTCGATCGGCCGGCCGGCCACCTCGATGCGTGCCGGCGACGCCACCGCCGGATCGGCCACTTGGCCGTAGTGCATCACGATGCCCAGGTAGGGCTCGCGCCTCTCGCCTTCGATCAGGCCATAGGCCTGCTGCGCGTCTTCGAGCGCGAAGCGGTGCGTGATCAGGCGCTTCACGTCGAGCCGGCCGGCGGCGATGAGCTCGACGATGGTCTGCATGTTGCGCTGCTCGGTGAAGCGCACGTAGCCCAGCGGATAGTCCTGGCCGCCCTCCTCGTACAGCGGGTCGTAGCGGCCCGGCCCGTAGGAACGGGAGATCACGACGCTGATCTCCTTCTTGAAGAAGTCTTCGCGCGGGATGTCCATGCGCACCGCGCCCACCACCACCACGCGGCCCTTGGCGCGCGCGACCCGGCCGCACAGCTCGATCGGCTGGTTGGAGGAGGTGCCCGCGCACACCAGCACCGCGTCCACGCCATGGCCGCCGGTGAGCGCGCGGCAGGCGGCCTCGGTGTCGGCCAGCGGCACGCCCACGGCGCCAAAGCTCTCGGCCAGCGCGATCTGCGCGGGGTCGAGGTCGGTGCCGATCACGCGGCAGCCGTTGGCCGCCAGCAGCTGCACCGCGATCTGGCCCAGCAGGCCCAGGCCCAGCACCAGCACCGTCTCGCCCAGCTTGGGGTCGGCCAGGCGCACGCCCTGCAGCGCGATCGAGCCGATGGTGGCGAACGCCGCCTCTTCATCGGACACGCCCTCGGGCACCGGCACCACCAGGTTCCTGGGCACCGCGGCGAACTCGGCGTGATTGGCATAGCCCGCGCCACCACAGGCCACGCGGTCGCCCGGGCGGATGCCGTCGACCAGGCCGCCCACGGCCACCGCCACGCCGGCCGACGAGTAACCCAGCGGGTTGGCCGCGCCCAGGCGCGCGTTCACGGTGGCCAGCGTCTTGGCCAGGCCTTCGGTGCGCAGCTTGCGCAGCACCTGCGCCACCTGGTCGGGCCGCGCGCGCGCCTTCTGCAGCAGGTTCTTGCGGCCGGTGTCGATCTTGGACTTCTCGGTGCCCGCGCTGATCACCGAGGCGGTGGTGCGCACGAGTACGAAGCGGTCGGAAAGCGCCGGCACCGGCACCTCGGCCACCTCGATGCGGCCGTCCTTCAGCGTATGGGTCACCTGCTTCATCGCGTTGCCCCTTCGGCCAGCGGCACGGCCGCGCGGCCGATGCCGTGGTACTCGAGCCCCGCCGCGCGCGCGATCTCGGGCGTGAAGACGTTGCGGCCGTCGAACACCACCGGCTGCTTCATCGTGCCGGCCAGGCGCGCGAAGTCGGGGCTGCGGAACTCCTTCCACTCGGTCACGACGAGCAGCGCGTCGGCGCCCTCGGCCGCGGCCATCGGCGAGTCGGCATAGGCCAAGCCCTGCGCGTCCTGCAGCCTCTGCTTCGCATCGGGCATGGCCACCGGGTCGTAGGCGACGAGCGTGGCGCCGCGCCGCAGCAGCTCGCGCACGATCACCAGGCTGGGCGCCTCGCGCATGTCGTCGGTGTTGGGCTTGAAGGCCAGGCCCCACAGTGCAAAGCGGCGCCCGGTGAGGTCCTTGCCGAAGCGGCGCACCACCTTGTCCACCAGCACCTGCTTCTGGCGCTCGTTGGCGCGCTCCACCGCCTGCAGCACCTGCAGCTCGATGTCGGCGCTGCCCGCGGTCTTGATCAGCGCCTTCACGTCCTTGGGGAAGCACGAGCCGCCATAGCCGCAGCCGGCATAGAGGAAGTGGTAGCCGATGCGCGGGTCGGAGCCGATGCCCTGGCGCACCAGCTCGATGTCGGCGCCCACGCGCTCGGCCAGCAGCGCCAGCTCGTTCATGAAGCTGATGCGCGTGGCCAGCATCGCGTTGGCCGCGTACTTGGTGAGCTCTGCCGAGCGCACGTCCATCAGCACCAGGCGCTCATGGTTGCGCTGGAACGGCGAGTACAGCGCGCGCATCAGCAGGATGGCCTGCGAGTCGTCGGCGCCGATGATGATGCGGTCGGGGCGCATGAAGTCCTCGACCGCCGCGCCTTCCTTCAGGAACTCGGGGTTGGACACCACCGCATAGGGCACCTGCACGCCGCGCTCGGCCAGCGCGCCGGCAATGGTCTGGCGCACGGCGTCGGCGGTGCCCACCGGCACGGTGCTCTTGTCCACCACCACCTTGTAGTCGGTCATGTGGCGGCCGATGTTGCGCGCCGCGGCCAGCACGTACTGCAGGTCGGCCGAGCCGTCCTCGTCGGGCGGCGTGCCCACCGCGATGAACTGGATGGTGCCGAAGCGCACCGCCTCCTCGACGCTGGTGCTGAAGTGCAAGCGCCCGGCCGCGACGTTGCGCCGCACGATCTCGGCCAGCCCCGGCTCGTAGATCGGGATCTCGCCGGCGCGCAGCAGCTCGATCTTGGCGGCATCGACGTCCATGCACAGCACGTCGTTGCCCATTTCCGCCAGGCAGGCGCCGGACACCAGCCCGACGTAGCCCACTCCCATCACGGTGATCTTCATCGTTCACAACCCATCGTTTCAGTGGACCCGGCCGGCCACCGGCTGGTCCTTCAACTCCGCCCGCAGCGGTGCCTGCAGCAGCGCCCGGTAAGCCGCTGCCATGGCCGCTTGCGAGAACTGCGCCAGCACCTTGCGCCGCGCGGCCGCGCCCATGCGCAGCGTCTCGGCCGGCTCCCAGCAGCGCCGCAGCGCAGCCGTGAGCGCGGCCCGATCGCCCGCGGGGAACAGCAAGCCGTCTTCGCCGTCGGTGAGTTGCTCGCGGGCACCGCCCACGTCGCTCATGACCATGGGCTTGCCCATGGCCATGGCCTCCAGCGCGGCCATCGAGAAGGTCTCGGACACCGAGACCAGCGTCACCACGTCGCAGGCCGCCAGCGCCGGCCGCACGTCGGCCTGCAAGCCGGTGATGTGCACCTGATCCTGCAGGCCCAGCGCCTGCACCTGTGCCTCGATGGCCGTGCGCAAGGGCCCGTCGCCGATCAGCAGCACCCTCCAGCGTTGTCCTTCTTGCGCCAATTGCGCAACCGACTGCATCAGCAAGCCGTGTGCCTTCTCGGGGCGCAACACCGCGCACAAGCCGACCACGCGGTCTTGCGGCGCCCAGCCGAGTTGGCGGCGCAAGCGCTGGCCGGCTTCGGCGAACGGCGCGGGGTCGAAACGAACCGTGTCCACGCCGTTGTAAATCCTGCAGGTGCGTGCGGCACGAATGCCACGCGCCTGCCAATGCCGGCGCTGCGCGTCGCACAGGAACACCAGGTCATCGGCCATGCGGAACAGCGGCCAGTAGAAGGCCATTTCCAGCCGGCCCCTCCAGGTCCACAGCGCGGTGGTGTGGAAGATCTCCACGATGCGCAGCGGCTGCGTCGCGAGACGCCGCGCCCAGTGCGCGTACAGCAGCGGATAGGTGTTCACGCAGGCCAGCGTCTGCGCTCCGCTGGCCTCGATCAACTGCGCCAGGCGGCCTGCCGCACGGCGGTCGAAGCGGCGCTGCACACCCAGGTGCACGGTGCGCAGGCCGCCGGCCTGCAGCGCGGTGGCGCCGGCGGGCGTGGGCTTCAGGTGCGCGACGATCACGTCGAAGCTGTCGCCCAGCTCGTGGGCCAGCGCCAGCGTGTGGCGCTCCGCGCCGCCGATGGACAGCGAGTTGAGCAACAGGATGAGCGTGGGGCGGTGGCGGGCCGGGGCCGTCATGCCGCCCTCCGCAGGATCACGCCGTCGCGCGGCGCCAGCGTCAGGCGCTGCGCGGGCCGGCCGTCGTTGCGCTCGGGGTCCTGCCGGCCGCGCAGATGGCGCCAGCCGGCACCCAGGTCCACGCTGGCCGGCAGCAGCGAAGGGTTGACCAGCGCCATGCCTTGCTCGAAACGGCGGCGGTACACCGGCCCCTGCCAGGCCTCGCGCGGCGGCGGGTCGATCGCCGCGCCGAGGTCGGCCTCGAACTCGTCGAACCAGGGGGCGGTGCTGTATTGCTGCTGCAGCGTCGAATAAGCGAAGTAGCCGTCGTCCATCAGGCAGGAGGCCAGGCCGAAGCGCATGAGGCGGTAGTCGTCGGGCGCGCCGACGACGCCGAAGCCCACCAGGTGCGGCGCCAGCGTGTGCTGCATCGTCGCGCGGTAGCGCGCCATCACCCTGTCCCAGCCGCCCCAGGTGCCGAGCGACCAGCTCTTGCCGTACAGCGCCTCCATGAACGCGCCGTTGAGCCGGCCGCTGTATTCCGGGCTGCTCAGGTCGTCGCTGTTGGCCATGATCCAGGCGCCGGGCTGCAGCTCGCGGATGCGCTGCCAGCCGCGCACATGGCCCTGGCGGAACGCGCGCGCCACGCGCGGGTCGGTGTTGGGCTCGTCGCGGCCGTCGCCGTCCCAGTCGGCGCGCTTGACCAGCGGCTTGCTGGTGCTGTTGTCCAGGTACCAGAGGTCCAGCTCGGGCAGGCGCCGGTGGAACAGCTGCCAGTCGCGCTCGACCACCCACTCCGGGTAGCGCCGGCCTTCGTCGTCGGGCGGCGCCCACTCGGTGATGTTGGCGTCGAAGGTCTCGTAGGGGAAGTCAGGCCGCAGGCGCTCGCCGCGGCTGTTGCGCAGCCACCAGCGCGAGGCATCGAGCTTGCGCACCTTGTCGGCCGCCTGCAGCGGGCCGTCGACCAGCGTGCTGTACTGGCCGATGAGGATCTGCGGATTGCGGCGCTTGATCGCACGCACCGCGTCGCCGATCGGGTCTGCACTGCCGCGGCCGCTGCGCCAGCCCACGAAGAAGTCGAGGATCAGCACGTGGTAGCGCGCCATCTCGGCCTGGTAGGCCGGCTCGTGGTAGCGCTTGGCGCCGATGTTCATGCCCATCAGGCGCGGAAAGCCCGGTGCGTGCGCGCGTGCAGCGGCGGCCTGGCCGAGCGGCAGCAGGGGGGCGGTGGCCGCGAGGGCTGCCGCCTGCAGCAGGCCGCGGCGCTTCATGCACCGGGCCTCCAGGACTTCGGTGCCGGCCGCAAGATGCGGTCGGCCGGCACGCGCCAGCCGCGCGCGACGGTCGTCGGCACCACCTTCGCAGGCGCCGCCGGCGCCTGCTGCCGCAGCCAGGCCGCATAGCCGAAGGCCAGGCCCACGGTGACCCAGTAGAAGATCTGCTCCGGCGCCGGGTAGTAGTGGCCGTTGGACAAGCCGTACACCAGCATCGACAGCAGCCCGGCCGAGGCCCCGATGAAGAAGCCGCGCATCGCCTCGGGCACGCGCTCGTCGCGCCCGAGCCGGCGGAAGGTGCGCCAGACGTGGCGATAGAACAGGAACATCGCCACCGCACCGATGAGCCCCATGTCCATCAGGATCTCGAGGTACATGTTGTGCGGATGGTTGGCGTTGTACCAGGTGGTCTTGACGTGGTTGGACCACTGGGTCGAGAGCTGCCCGCGTCCCCACACCGGGCTGCGCAGCACCTCGGGCGCCAGCTGCTTCCAGGTGTAGACGCGGCCGGCGGTGAGCTCGTCGGTCTCGCTGTTGAGGCTGGCGCCGGCGGCGCGCTCGTCCAGCCCGCGGCCGAGTCGCTCGTACACCGCCGCCGGCGCCAGCGCGGCCGCCACCACCAGCAGCGCCAGCACCGTGAGCGCGGTCTTCACGCGCCGGAAGTGCAGCACGTACATCGCGATGATCGCCACCAGCCCGAGGAAGGCGCCGCGCGAGAAGGTGAGCAGGATGCCGACGATCACCAGACCCACCGCGGTGCCCAGCGCCAGGCGCCCGATGCGGTGCCGCAGGTGCGCGTGCATGAACAGCATCGGCCCGAGCGCGGTGGTGAGCAGCACGCCGGCCTCGTTGTTGTGGCGGCCCAGCAGGCTGAGGAAGGAGCGCGCGTCCTTCAGCCGGTCGAGCGACATGCCGCTGATCGCGATGAGCGCCATCATCGCCAGCACGAACAGCACCGCCGACACCGCCAGGGCCACCGCGAAGCGCTTGCCCTTGCCGTACTCGACCACGGCCGCGCCCATGATGCAGGCGGTGAGCACCAGCAGCATGGTCTTGAAGTAGTGGCTGATCCAGTATTCCTTGAGACCGTACTTCTCGATCTTGCTCACCACCAGGAAGTACTGCGGGATCTCGCCCAGGTGCATCGTGCCCACCACCGCGGCCATGGTCACCGGCAGCACGTAGAACAGCAGCAGCTCGCGCTCCACCGGCAAATGCGCGGGCTTGCGCGACATGCGCGCGAGCACCATGCGCAGCAGGTACAGCGCGCACACGCCGGCCAGCACCAGGTTGATGATGGACAGCGGCCCCAGCTGCGGGATCAGGCGCGAGTTCGCATACGGCATCAGCACGATCAGCAGCACCAGCCCGATGCGGTAGTCGGACACCAGCAGCGCCATCGGCACCACCAGGGTCAGCAGCAGCAGCTGCGCGATCCAGCCGCCGATCGCGCCCACCAGGCCGATCAGCAACGCCAGCAGCACCAGGCCGCCGAACAGCGCCACCATGGGGCCGGCGCTGGCCGGCGCGGCGGGGACCAGCCGCTTCATGACACGCCTCCGGCCTTGCGGAACACGTACTCGTTGCAGCCCAGCCCGCCGCCGCAGGTGCGCAGGTTCTCCAGCACAAAGCCGCGTTCGGCATAGAAACGGAAGATCTCCTCCGGCCGGGCCACCTCGAACGGATAGCCGCCCACCCAGTCGATCCAGTCATGCCAGCGGCTCATGCCGCGCTGGCTGGTGGCGGCATAGCCGGTCCAGCGGCGCAGGTAGTGGTGCGGCTTCAGCCGCAGCAGGTCGCCGGCGAGGAAGCGCAGGTCGCGCAGGCCCATCACGCCGAAGCCGAACACCGGCTTCACAGGGCCGGGCAACTGGTTGTACACGCGCTTGACCAGCCGCCAGCGCCGGCTCTGCGCGCCCTGGTCGTTGTAGATGGCAACGAAGAGCTGGCCGCCAGGAGCCACCAGCGGCGCCACGTTCGCCAGCGCCTGCCACATCGCGCCGGTGTGGTGCAGCACGCCCCAGGAATACACCACGTCGAACCGGCCCAGGCGCTGCAGGTAGCTGGTGTCGAGCACCGAACCCTCGTGCACGCGCCATTGGGCGCCGGCCGTGCCCGGGGAAGCGCCGGGCTGGCCGAAGCCCAGCCCTGGGGGCGCCATGAAGCGCCGGCGCAGCTCGTCGGTGCAGGCCACCGAAGCCGGGTCGTAGTCGAACGACAGCACGCTGGCGCCGAGCCGCCAGGCCGCCAGCGAGGACAGGCCGCTGCCGGAGCCCACGTCGAGAAAGGTCTTGCCCGCCAGCGTCTGCACGCCCAGCATGCGCGCCAGCGCCTGCGTGGCCAGCTCGATGCGGCGCTCGTCCAGCACCGCGAGGAAGCGCTGCCAGTTCCTGCCGAACTCGAACCGCTGGCCCTGGGAGACTTCGGCGGCGTGTGTCATGGCGACGCTCCTCATGGGTTGCACTCAGGTCCCGCTGGGCGCCGGCGTGCGGCGGAACACGTTCATCAGCCCGTGGGCCAGCGCCTTGGCGCGGATCGAGCCGCGGCCCTGGCCGACCGAGAACGACCACAGCTGCATCAGGTAGCGCGGGCCGAACGCCAGGCGCTCCTGCTTGGTGGCGTGCAGCAGCACCAGCTCCCAGATGCGTGCGCACGCCTGCGCCAGCGCGTCGTCGGGATAGCGCCGCGTGCGGGCGTTGGCGGCCCGGAGCGCGCGCATCCAGTCGCGCAGCGCGAGCAGGCGGTCGAAGGCCAGTGCGCCGGGCGGCTGGCGGCCGAAGTGCATCAGCGCGGCCATCAGCGCCGGGTCGTACTGTTCGGGCGGCATGCCCAGCGCGGCCAGCAGGCGGCGCTGCGTGAGCAGCGCATCGCGCGCCACCTGGTCGAGCTTGGTGCGCATGATGCCGCCCGGCGACACGCGGTAGTTCACCAGCGGCTCGTGCACCAGCGCCACCTCGTGGTGCTCGGCCACGTCGACCGCCATCGCATAGTCTTCGGCGTACATCGGGCGGAAGCCGGTGGGCGGTATGGCCGAGCGGCGCAGCATGTACACCGCCGGGAAGGGGTTGGTGAACAGCAGCAGCGGCTTCAGCGCCGCATCGGGCAGGCGCCAGGCATCGCTGGCGCGGGCGACCAGCCGGCCCTGCGCGTCGATGCGGTTGACCAGGCAGCCCACCAGCCCGAGCCGCGGCTGCCCCGCGAAGCGCGCGAGCTGCCGCTCGATGCGGTGGGGCAGGCTGATGTCGTCGCCGTCGAGCAGCGCGATGAACTCGCCACGCGCCGCCGCCAGGCCGGCATTGCGCGCGCCGCTCAAGCCCAGGTTGCGGTGCAGCCGCAGCACGGCCAGGCGCGCATCGTCGATGTCGGACAGCACCTCGGTGCAGTGCTCGGGCGAGGCGTCGTCGATGACCAGCACCTCCAGGTCGCGCCAGGTCTGCAGCAGAAGGCTCGCCACCGCCTCGCGCAAGGTCGCGCGCACCCGGTAGGCCGGCACGATCACCGACACCCTCGGTGTCGGGCAGGCTGCCGGCTTGATCAGCGTGTGTTCGGCCGGTGCGATCACGCCGCGGCTCCTTTCGCCTCGCGGGCCGCGATGCGGCGCAGGATCACGGTGATCGCGACCACGCCCACGGCCAGGTACACCGCGTTGTGCAAGGCATAGGCCTGCGTGGCGCCCACCGCGCCGTTGCGTTCGACGAGCACCACCCCGGCGGCCCACCAGAACAGCCCCATCAGCAATTCGAATCCGGCCATCGCGAGCGGGTTCCCCTTGGCGATCATCAGGTGGCCGAAGAACCAGCCGGCGACCTTGAGCACGTTGCCCGTCATCTGCCAGGCGAACAGGTCGCGCATCGCATGGAACTCGGCCGTGAAGACCAGGCGCACCACCCAGTCGCGCAGCAGGTACAGCGCCAGGCTGGCCGCAGCCACCGCCGGGATCAGCGTGGCCAGGCCCTTGCGGATCTCGCGCTTCAGCGGCGCCGACTCGCGCAGCTCGGCAAAGCGCGGCAGGAAATACATGCCCAGCACGCTGGTGGCGATGTTGACGTACAGATCCGACAGGCGCATGACACCGTTGAGCAGGCCCACCGAGGCCATGCCCGAGTGCCTGGCCAGCGTGTCCCGCACGAGGATCTGCACCAAGGGCGCGGCGATCGCGCTGGTAGCCGCCATCGGCACGAAGGCCAGCGCCGCGCGCGCCTCGGGGCGCGAGAAGCCATGCGACAACGGCCGCGCCGGCCACCACGGCTGCCGGCGCGCGACCAGCCAGCCGGCCAGCGCGGTGGCGCTCGGGATCAGCGCCGCGGCGTACAGGCCCCCGGGCACGCCCAGCGTGGGGCACAGCAGGGCGAACAGCGCCAGCGAGCCGAGCGCGGTGCCGATCTGGATCAGCGTGACGGTGCGGTAGTCGCGCGCGCCATTGGCGGTGGCCAGCACCAGCGTGCCCAGCAGGCCGGCGACGTACACGCCGGAGAACAGCAGCACCGGCATGCGCAGCGCCGGATCGTGCAGCAGCTCGCGCGCCAGCCAACCGGAGCCGAAGGCGATGACCAGCGCCACCGGCAGGCCGCCCAGCAGCACCAGCCGCATCACGGTGGACACCACCTGCGCGCGCGCCTGCGGTTGCTCGCGCAGCTGCGCGGTGCGCCGCACGATGCCGGTGTTCAGCCCCGAGGCCACCACGCCCTGCACCATTGCGATGAACTGCTGCAGCTGCCCGAGCAGGCCCATGCCGGCCGGCCCCAGATAGACCGAGGTGATCTTCACGCTGAGGAAACTAGTGCCCACCGACACCAGCGACTGCAGCATGCTCAGCGACGCGGCGCGCTTCAGGCTCATGCCGGCCCCCCGACGGCCTGCGAGTGCATCCCGCCCGGCATCACGAGGCGTTCGAAGATGCGCTCGTATTCGTCCACCACCGTGCCCACCGCATGGTGGCGGCGCAGGTACTCGGCCGCGCGCTCGCCCTCGCGGCGCCAGGCGGCCGCGTCGGTCTTCAGGCGCTGCACGGCCAGCACCATGGCGTCGAGGTCCGGCACCACCGTGCCCACCGGCTCGCCGTCGAGCTGCGCGCCGGGGTCGAAGAACGAGACCGTGGGCATGCCGCGCGACCAGGCCTGCAGGAAGGTGTTGGGAAAGCCTTCGCTGACCGCCGTGTTCACGAACACCGCGGCGCCGTCGAAATGGGCCTCCACGTCCACATGCGGCACGAAGCCGGTCATCTCCACGTTGCCCAGCCGGGCCGCACGCGCGCGCAGCGCGTCGAAGTGCGCCGCGCCCGCACCCGGGCCGCCGATCAGTTTGAAGCGCAACTCGGGCAGCAGCTCGGCCAGGTCGAGGAACAGCTCGGGGCGCTTGATCGGCTTGACCGAGGCCGCCCACAGCACCACGCCGTCCTGCCGCGCGGGCCGGCCCTGGTGGCCGTAGCAGCTGCGGACGCGCAGCGCCTCGCGGCCAAAGACCTCGCGGCAGCGCTCGAGCTGGCGTTCGCTTTGCACCACCACCTGGTCGGCACGCGCCAGGCCCCAGCGGTACAACGCCTTGTCGCGCCGGTAGGCGATGAGCGGCAGCGCGGGCTCGAAGTCGAAGTCGTGCGCGCCGGCGAACACCATGCGCCGGCCATGGCGCCGCGCGAAGGCCGCCACGAAGCCGGTGAGCGCCCCGCAGGCGCGCTGGTAATAGATGTCGGCATCGGCACGCTTCATCGCGGCCCACAGGCTGGTCAGGCGCGGGTGCACGAAGCGCAGCACCGGCAGGCCCGCATCGGGTGCGCACATCTTGAGCAGGCGAACGCCGTGCACCTCGTCGCCTTCACGCTGGCCGTGGTCGGTGGAGATCATCGACACTTCGTGGCCACGCCGCGCCAGCTCGCGCGCGATGAAGCTCTGCTGCACCTCGGCGCCGCCCACCACCTTGACCGAGCGGTCGCCGGCGAGCACGGGGTAGGCCGAAGGCGCGACGAAACAGATGCGCATCGCGGGCCCCGTCATGCCGACATCCAGCGCTGGTGCCACATCTGGAAGGCCAGCAGCAGCCAGACACGCTGCGCCGCCGGCGCATCACCGGCACGCAGCCGCTTCACGTAGCCCTGCACCATCTCGGGGTCGAACAGGCCCTGCGAGGTGATGCGGCGCGGCTCGAGATGCTCGTCCACCAGCGGCGCCAGCTCGCCGCGCAGCCACTGCTGCACCGGCACCGCGAAGCCGCGCTTGGGCCGCTCGACCAGCGCGCGCGGCACGTGTCGGTACAGCACCTTCTTCAGCAGGTGCTTGCCGCCCAGCGCGCCACGCCGCAGGCCGAAAGGCAGCGACAGCGCAAACTCCACCAGGCGGTGGTCGAGCAACGGCTCGCGGCCTTCGATGCTGCAGGCCATGGTGGTGCGGTCCACCTTGGTGAGCACGTCCGCGGGCAGGTAGTGCTGCAAGTCCCACAGGCACAGCTGCTCGCCAGGCTCGCCGGGGTAGGCATCGGCCAGCAGGCGCGGCGCCGGCCCGCGCCCGGTCAGCGCCTGCACCTCGTCGGCCGCCAAGCGCGAGACGGTGGTGTCGAACAGCTCGCCCACGCTGCGCGCGTCGATGCGCTCGGCAATGCCGGCCACGCGCTTGACCGCGCTGCCCAACAGCCCCCTGCCCGGCGCCAGCGTTTCGGCCAGCGCCGGCACGCCGATGCCGCGCAAGGTCTGCGCGGACAGCGAGCGCAGGCCCTGTGGCAGGCCGCGCACCTTGTCCCACTGCGCCAGCACCGTGGCGTGGCTGTTGTAGCCGCTGAAGAGTTCGTCGCCGCCGTCGGCCGAGAGCACCACCTTCACCTCCTCGGCCGCCGCGCGCGAGACCATCAGCGTGGGCAGGCCCGAGGCATCGCCGAAGGGTTCGTCGAACAGCTCGCCCCAGCTGGGCAGCAAGGCCCTGGCGTCGGCCACCTGCAGTCGGCGCTCGTGGTGCTCGGTGCCCAGGTGCCTGGCCACCTCGGCCGCATAGGGCGACTCGTCGTACTCGGGCACGTCGAAGCCGATGGTGTAGGTCTTGATGGTCTGCCCGGCATGCTTTTGCAGCAGCGCAGCCAGCACCGACGAATCGACGCCGCCGGAGAGGAACACGCCCACCGGCACGTCGGCGATGAGCCGGTAGCGGAACGCATCGGCCATCAGCGCCTCCAGCTCGTCGGCCAGCGACTGCTCATCGCGCTGCGTGCGCAGGCCCACCGCGTCGAGCGGATCCCAGTACTGGTGAAGCTGCATGCCGCCCTGCGCGTCGAGCACCAGCCGGTGCGCCGGCGGCAGCTTGGACACGCGGCGGTAGATCGAGCGCGGCTCGGCGATGTAGCCGTAGCGCAGGTAGTCGGCCAGCGCGTCGCGGTCGATCTCGGGCGACCAGTCTTCGAACTCGCGCAGCGCCTTCAGCTCCGAACCGAAAAACAGGCGCCGGCCGTCCCAGTGGTAGTACAGCGGCTTCACGCCCAGCCGGTCGCGCACCAGGTGCAGCTCGCGCGTGGGCTTGTGCCACAGCGCGATGGCGAACATGCCGAGGAAGCGTGGCAGCGCGGCGGCCACGCCCCACTGCGAGATCGCCGCCAGCACCACCTCGGAGTCGCCCGTGCCGGGGAAATGATGCCCCAGCGCCTGCAGCTCGCGCCGAAGCTCGCGGAAGTTGTAGACCTCGCCGTTGAACACCATCACCCACTGGCCGCAGGCCGAGACCATGGGCTGGTGGCCGCAGGCACTCAGGTCCACGATGGCCAGGCGGCGCTGGCCCAGACCCGCCTGCTGCGCCTCGTCCACCCACTGGCCGCCGTCGTCGGGGCCGCGGTGGCGCAGGGCCTGCAGCGCCGCGGCCAGCTCGCCGGCGAGCGATTCATCCCGTCCGGCGAAGCTCCGGAATCCCGCAATACCGCACATGGTGGTTCAACCCTCAGGAATGGCCGACGAGGCGGCGGCGCAACTCGGGATCGAGGTGCCCGAACAGGGTGTCGGCGAACGCCAGGTGCTGCTGGAACGCCGTCTTTGCGTCGGGCGACAGGCTGGAGATGCGCACCAAGTAACCGTCGGGCACGTAGCCGGACAGCGCGTACTTGAACTGGGCCCACTCGCGGTCCCAGTAGCTCAGCACCACGGTGTCGCCGGTGGTGAACCAGTAGGTCACCGGCTCGGTGCGCGTGCCCATCTTCGCCACCATGCGGGTGGCGGGCAGGGGCGCACCGGCCACCGGCACGTTCACATGGTCCAGGTCGGAGATCGTGAAGCCCTGCGAGCGGTAGCACACCTCCTGCCGGTGGGCGCGCAGCTGCTGCGTCTGGCGCGAGCCGTAGGTGATGGACAGCATGATGCGCTCGCCGCGGCTGTTGATGTAGGTGCGCGAGAGGATCTGGTCGTAGATCTGGTTCAGCACCGACTGCTGGTCGGGCGACGGCGGCAGCGGCACCAGCGTCTCGTCGAGGCGCCAGTCGCCGAACTGCCTGGGCACGGCGGTCTCGAGCGTGAACTGCTGGCGCGTGTCGGCCAGCTTCTCCTCGGGCGTGGCGACCGTGCTGAACACCAGCGCCGACATCATCACCAGCGCCACCGCGATGGGGCGGACGTAGGCGCCGATCATGCCGCCACCGCCTTGTTCCGCGCCGGCAGCAGCAGGCCCAGCACCTTGTCCACGCCCAGCATCAGCGTCAGCCCCACCAGGAACAGCACCATGCCGGCGAAGCTGTGCACGAAGCCCTGGCCCGCCTCGTCGCCGAAGTAGTAGGTGACGAGCACCAGGATCATCACGCGCACGATGTTGGCGCAGAACGACACCGGGATGATCAGGATCGCCAGCAGCACGTTGCGCAGCTTGTCGGTGTGGCCGACGATGTTCATGTACAGCAGGCCCAGCGCCTCCAGCGTGAACATCGAGTTCAGGCCCGCGCAGGCATCGGCCACCAGCAGCTGGTAGGGCCCGATCATCAGCACCACGCCCGTGCGCGAGATCGGATAGCCGGCGTGGTAGAGGATCAGCTCGGCCACGTAGGACACGCCGCGCTTGAGCGGCTGCGTGGCCATGTCGACGATCGGCCCGGGCAGCGGCACCGCGAACACCAGGAAGAAGATCGGGAACGCCGCCGCCCGCACCACCGCCCAGCCGAAGGTGAGCGCGATGCCGCCCATCAGCAGCGGGATGAACGAGGCCATCTGGAACATCACGATGTGCTGGATGCGGCCCACCGCATACATGCCGATGCCCAGGGCCAGCAGCAGCCAACCGCCCAGGCCCGCCGGCACCGCGCGCGCCGCCGCCTCGCGCAGCTTGTCGCGGCGGTGCCAGAACAGCCACGCGGACACCGCGATGATGATGGGCCCGTGGCCCTGCTCGTCGGTGCGCCACACCTCGGCGGCCAGCGTCTGCGCCACCGGGATGAACAGCACCGCCAGCGCCATGCCGATGATGGCGGCGGAGATGAAAAGACGGTCCGCGGCAAAGCCCAGCGGACGCCGCGGATCCGGCTCTGCCGGTCCGCTGGCGGCGCCCCCTCGAGGGGGAACGCCGAAGGCGTTGCGGGGGTGGGTCATCAGTATTCGTTCATGATCACGCCAGCCAGGCGCGCGGGGCTCTCGGCCAGCGTCATCACGAGGTCCTGCAAGGCCCCCATGCGCGACTTGTCCTTGCGCGCCAGCACCAGCGCCGCGCCGCAGCGCGCCGCGATCACGCCCGCGTCGGCGCCGTACACCGAGGCCGAGGTGTCGAAGATCACATGGTCGAACTTGCCCAGCAGCTCACGGATCAGCAGCGCGAAGGCCGAGCGCTCGATCAGCTCCAGCGGGTTGGGCGGCGTCACGCCCACCGGCAGCACGAACAGGCTGGGCAGCGCCTGGATCTGCTGGATCACCTGCGCTTCCACGCGGCCCGACAACAGGCCCGACAGGCCGGTGGTGGTCTTCAGGCCGAACAGCTCATGCTGGCGCGGCCCGCGCATGTCGCCGTCGACCAGCAGCGTGCGCCCGCCCAGTTGCGCCAGCACGATGGCCAGGTTGGCGGCGAAGAAGCTCTTGCCGTCGCCCGAGTTCGGGCTCACCACCGCCAGCGCGCGCCGCGGCTCGGTGTCGTTGAACACCCGCATCATCAGCTGGCTGCGGATGCGGCGGAAGGCCTCGGCCTGGTGCGAGAACGGGTTGCGCAAGGCCACCAGCTCGGGGTTCAGGCCTTCGAGTTCGTCGGGCGCATAGGTGTAGTGGAACTGCTGCGACAGCGCGAACAGCACGTCGTCGGCATCCACGTAGCCCAGCGCGATGGCCGCCTCGCCGAAGCGCAGGTGGTGCTCGCGCTGGTAGCGCAGCACCTCGTCGACCTGCTCGGCGGTGAGGTTGCGCGTCTCGCGCAGCAGGTCGCCCATCGCGCGGTCCTGCAGAACCTGCGGGCCCGAGGCCAGCGGCGGCGGCGGCAGCTCCGGCTCGACGGCCTGGGCGCTCATGGTGTCACGGAACTTGGCCATCACACACCTCGCGAGGGGTTGGGCAGTTGACCGAGGATGCGTTGCTGCAACATCAAGGGCGCGCTGCGCTTGGGCGCCAGGAAGCCGCGCCGCAGCGAAGGCCCGGGCAAGACGCCCACCAAGGGCAGGCCCAGGCCCTCGGCGGCATCGGAGGTGGTGCGCACGCGGCGGTCGAGCATCTCCACCAGCAGCGCCGCCACCATCGCGAGCATCAGGCCCACCACGATCGACAGGCCGGTGTTCAGCAGCACCCGCGGCGACGAGGGCTCGCGCGGCTCGCCGGCCGGCGACAGCACCGACACGTCGCTCTGCGTGGTCTGGCTCTCCAGGCTGGTCTGCGAGCCGCGGGCCACCACGCTGTCGTAAGCCTTCTGCGCGTTTTCCACGTCGCGCTGCAGCACCGCCGCTTCGTCGCGCTCGGCCTTCAGTTTCAGCACCTTGGCGCGCTGTGCTTCCAGCGCGGCGCGAATCTCGCCCTCGCGCGAGCGGTTGACCTGGTTCGACAGGCTCAGGCTGGCGGTCACGCGGCGGATCTCGGCGTTCATGCGCGCGCGCAGCTCCGCCACGTTGGCCTTGGCCTCGATCACCATCGGGTGTGCCGCGCCGAGCCGCGAGTTCAGCTCCTGCAGCTTGGCTTCGGCGCGCGACATGTCGGTCTTCAACGTGGCCACCACCGGGTTGTTCAGCACCTCGTGCAAGCGGTCGGCGCTGCTGCCGCTGGCCAGCGCCGAGCGGCCGGCCGAGTCGGCCGAGGCGGCCTGCAGCTGCACCAGCTGCGACGACAGCTCGTTCAAGCGCGCGGTCTCCACGTCGAGCCGCTCGTCGTTGGCCACGATGCCGTGCTCGCGCTGGAAGTCCGACAGCTTGGTCTGCGCCTTCTCCAGCGCCTCGCGCAACTGCTTCGCGCGCTGATCGAAGAACGACACGTACTGTCGGGCCGGATCGGTGCGCAGGTCGACCTTGGTATCCAGGTAGGCCTGCACGAAGGCGTTGGCCACCGCCTGCGCGAAGCGCGGCTCGGGCGCGGTGTAGCTCACGGTGATCACGTTCGACTCGCGCGAGGGCTTCACGCTGAGCTGCCGCTTGAAGCTGCTGGCCAGCCAGCCTTCGATGGAGCCGGTGCCGCCGGTGTCGTCCACCCACTGCTGGCGCACGCGCGGGTTGTCAGCCAGGCCCAGCACCTTGGCCACGCGCAGCGCCACGCGGTTGCTTTCGAGGATGTCGACCTGCGTGGCCATGTAGCTGGGCAGCGCGATCGCCGGGAACATCACGCCGGCGATCGGGTCGGGCGACTTCACGTCCACCACCAGCGTGGCCGAGGCGGTGTAGCGCTTGGGCAGCAGCAGGCTCACGGCCAGCGTGGTCAGCACCGTGAGCGCCAGCACCAGCGCCCCCACCCACCACCGCGCGCGCAGGATCGCGAAGAACTGGTTCAGATTCATCGCCGGTCTTTCATGTCAGTTTTCCAAGCCACTCCGCGCCGAAGGCGCTTCGGGGGTGGGCCATCAGAACAAGCTCTCGCGCACGTACACCACGTCGCCCTCGCGCAGGCGGTCGTCCATGCCGGGCTGCAGCACCTGCACCTTGCCGTCGGGGCCGCGGCGGTGCACGCGCAGGCCGCGCTCGGTGCCGCGCTGCGTGAGGCCGCCGCCGGTGGCCAGCGCCTGCATCACGGTCATGTCGCGCTCGAGGCGGAACGCACCGGGGCGCTGCACCTCGCCATAGATGTAGACCATGGGCGCGCGCTCCACGTGCACCACGTCGCCGTCCTGGATGATCAGGTCGTCCTGGCGGCCCGCGCTGCGAAACACGCTGGGCAGGTCGATCTCGCGCCGGAACGGCTTGCCGTCTCGAGTGCCCACGATCGTGACCACGTCGGCGCCGGTGGCCGCGATGCCGCCGGCCATGGCCAGCAGGTCGGACAGCCGCATGTCGGCGACCTCGATCGGGAAGCGGCCGGGCCGGTTCACCATGCCCAGCACGCTGGCCTGGTTGCCGCGCACCTGCGTGACCAGGATGTTGACCTGCGGCTGCTTCACGAAGTTGCCGCTGCGCAGGCCGTCGGCGATGCGCTTCTCGGCTTCGGAAGTGGTGAGCCCGCCCAGCCGCACCGAGCCCAGCAGCGGGAAGCTCAAGGTGCCGGCCTCGCTGATGCGGCCCTCGAGCGTGAGGTCGGGGTTCTGGTAGACGCTGATGCGCACCACGTCGCCCGCGCCGAGCCGGTACTCGGCCTGCTGCGCGGCGGCGCGCGCGGCGGTGCCGGCCGGCTGAGCGGCGGCTGCGCCACCGGCCATCAGCGCCCCCAGCAGCACAAGGAGGAATGTCGTGCGTGTGGTGATCATTTGATGCCCAGTCCCTTCATGATGGCCGAGTTGTCGAGAGCGCCACTGGCCGCGCTGGCCGCGGGCGCGGCAGGCGGCGCCGCCTCTGCCGTGGCCACGGCCGCCTGCGTGCCGGCCGACGAGGTGGTGGTGGCTTCCAGCACCGCGGGCTGCGCCTGGGCCTCGGCCTGCGCATCGCCCACGGCCGGCGCAGAAGCGGCAGCCGTCTGGAACTTGCCGATGTATTCCACCTTCGCTTCGGCGCGCAGGTCCTTCAGGTTCTTCGCCACCACGTCGCGCCGGCGCTCGGCGACGATCAGCCGCTCGATCACCGGCGTGGCCTGCTCCAGCGTCACCGGCTGGGGCCGCACCGCGACCAGGTACACGATCTGTGCGCCGCCAGTCGTGGGGTTGTAGGCCATCTGGCCTTCTTTCATGTTGGCCAGCAGCTGCAGCGCCGGTGCCGGCATCTGCTCGGGCGTGCGCACCAGCTGGTTGGCAGTGAACTTGATGCCGCGCGACTTCAGGTACTCCGCCAGCTCGACCGCGCCCTTCATGCTCTCGGCCTTGCTGCGCACCTCGGTCAGCACGTCGGGCTGGGCCTCGACCTGCACCTCCTGGATGCTGTAGACATGCCGGTTCTTGAACATTGCCGGCTTCTCGTCGTAGTACTTCTGTATTTCCTGCGGCCCCGGCTTCGGCACGCCATCGCTGACGCGGTCGAAATAGGCGCGCGCGATGATCTCGCGGCGCGCGGCCTCGAGCTGCTGCACCACCCGCGCATCGCGGTCGAGCTCCATCTCCTCGGCCTTCTGCAGCGCCAGCTCCTGGTCGATCAGGCGCTCCAGCACCTGGCGGCTGGCCGTGTCCATCTGCTCGGGCTTCAAGCCGCGCTGATGCTGCAACATGAAGTTGATTTGGTGAACAGTGATTTCTTCCTTGTTCACCTTGGCCGCGGTCTGGCTCGCGGGCTTGTCGTTCTTGCCGCCGCACCCTGTCAGGATGACCAGCGCGCAAACGCCGGCAATCCACGCGATCCGCGACACCTTCCCAGTGGTGCGGACCGCACGCGTGTTCGTTGTCATCTGGCCTCTCTCGTCGTTGGTCGGACGCCGGCGCCACATCGTCGCCGAGGTGCATGACGCGCCGTTGAAGCGGCGGCGCCACGAACTCCTGCGAGTGCTGTTGCGGTGCAAGGTTTCGGGCCTCCCCTCAAGTGAGGGAGGAACCAAAACGCCCATGGGCGTCCAAGGCAAACAACTGCCTTGGCAACCGGTGTGCCCGGTCGAACGGGAGAGGTATCAGGTCAGCACTTGATGCCCACGTGCAGCGCCACCACACCGCCGGTGAGGTTGTGCACGTCGACATGGCCGAAGCCCACGGCCTTCATCATCGCCTTCAGCGCCTGCTGGTCGGGATGCATGCGGATGGACTCGGCAAGGTAACGGTAGCTCTCGGCATCGCCGGCCACCCACTGCCCGAGCCTGGGAAGGATGTTGAACGAGTACCAGTCGTACGGCTTCTGCAGCGGCGCCGCCACCTTGGAGAACTCGAGCACGAGCAGGCGGCCGCCCGGCCGCAGCACGCGGCACATCTCCGCCAGCGCCTGCTCCTTGTGCGTCATGTTGCGCAGGCCGAAGGCCACGCTCACGAGGTCGAAGCTTTCGCCGCGGAAGGGCAGTCCTTCGGCATCGCAGATCGTCGTGGGCAGCACCAGCCCCTCGTCGAGCAGGCGGTCGCGGCCGCGGCGCAGCATCTGCTCGTTGATGTCGGTGTGCACCACCGCGCCCGAGGGCCCGACGCGCTTGGCGAAGGCGCGCGCCAGGTCGCCGGTGCCGCCGGCGATGTCCAGCACCTTGTCGGCGGGCTTCACGTTGGCCACCGCCACCGTATAGGCCTTCCATGCGCGGTGCAGGCCCATCGACATCAGGTCGTTCATCAGGTCATAGCGCGAAGCCACCGAATCGAACACGCCGCGCACCTTGTGCGCCTTCTCGCGCTCATCGACCTTCTGGAAACCGAAATGGGTCTCGGACATCGCGTTCTCCCTTCGCGTCAATGGTGGTGGCCGCAGGCGCCGCCACCCTTTTGCGGCATCGGCGCATCGCGGTCCAAGCCAGCCGCGGCCAGGCGCTCCTCGTAGCGGCGCCACAGCGCCTGTTGCTCGGCGCCCAGCTTGTACAGGTAGTCCCAGGTGAACAGGCCCGAATCGTGGCCGTCCGAAAACGTGGGCTTGATCGCATAGTGGCCCACCGGCTCGACGGCCACGATCTGCACCTCGCGCTTGCCGGTCTGCAGCACCTCCTGGCCCGGCCCGTGGCCCTGCACTTCGGCGGACGGGCTGTACACGCGCATCAGCTCGAACGGAATGCGAAAGCGCGCGCCGTCGTCGAAGGCGACCTCCAGCAGGCGAGATTGCTGGTGCAGCGTGAGCTCGGTGGGCTGTCGCATCGCTTCACTCCATGGCGGCCGCGACCGCGCGGTCGAGTTCCGGCAGGGCCTGGCGCAACCGCGCCAGCTCGCTGGCGTCGGACGCGCGCTGCACAGGCGCCCAGACGGGATACGGAAAATGCGCGTCGCCTTCGAAGCGCGGGATCACGTGCCAGTGCAGGTGGGGCACCATGTTGCCCAGCGACGCGATGTTCATCTTGGCCGGCCACAGCCGCTCGCGCAGCACGCGCTCCACGCGCACCACGGCCTCCATGCAGTGCTCGCGATCCTGAGGCGAAAGGTCCGAGAACTCGGCCACGTGCGCGTTCCAGATCACCCGGTAGAAGGCCGGATGCTCGGGCGTGTCTTCCACCCGCACCACGCGCAGCCGCTCGCCCCGCCACACCAGCTCGCCTCCATCGTGGGCGCAAAGGTGGCAGGGTTTGGCCTTCATACCAGCACCCGCTCGATGCCGCCGGCATTGGCGCGCGCCACGTATTGCGGCATCCAGTTGTCGCCCAGGATCCTGCGCGCCATCTCCACGACGATGTAGTCGGCCTCCAGCAGACCGTTCTGCAGGTCCTTGCCGTAGCGGCTCAGGCCCTGCAGGCAGCTCGGGCAGCTGGTGAGGATCTTCAGGCCGTCCTTCTCGCCGACCGCGCCCGCGGCACGCAGCGCCGCCTCGCCCTTGCGCAGCTCTTCTTCCTTGCGGAAGCGGATCTGCGTGGAAATGTCGGGCCGGCTCACGCCCAGCGTGCCGCTTTCGCCGCAGCAGCGCTCGCTCTTGAGCACCTGCTCGCCCACCAGCGCCTTCACCGTCTTCATCGGGTCCTGCAGCTTCATCGGGCTGTGGCAGGGGTCGTGGTAGAGGTAGGCGCCGGCGGCTTCGAGCTTGATGCCTTTTTCGAGCAGGTATTCGTGGATGTCGACGATGCGGCAGCCGGGGAAGATCTTGTCGAACTCGTAGCCTTGCAGCTGGTCGTAGCAGGTGCCGCAGCTCACCACCACGGTCTTGATGTCCAGGTAGTTCAGCGTGTTGGCCACGCGGTGGAACAGCACCCGGTTGTCGGTGATGATCTTCTCGGCCTTGTCGTACTGGCCCGATCCGCGCTGCGGATAGCCGCAGCACAGATACCCGGGCGGCAGCACCGTCTGCACGCCCGCATGCCACAGCATCGCCTGCGTGGCCAGGCCCACCTGGGAGAACAGGCGCTCCGAGCCGCAGCCGGGGAAATAGAACACCGCCTCGGTGTCGGCGCTGGTCTTCAGCGGGTCGCGGATGATCGGGACGTAGTCCTTGTCCTCGATGTCCAGCAGGGCGCGGGCGGTGCGCGTGGGCAGCCCGCCCGGCAGCTTCTTGTTGACGAAATGGATCACCTGCTCGCGCACCGGGGCGGTGCCCACGGTGGCCGGCGGGCGCGCGGTCTGCTTGCGCGCCAGGCCGCTGAGCAGCTCGCTGGCCAGGCGCTGGGCCTTGAAGCCGATGCCCACCATGGCCGTGCGCGCGAGCTTGATGGTCTGCGGGCTGGTGGCGTTGAGCATCAGCATCGCCGCCGCGTTGCCGGGGCGAAAGCTCTTCTGCCCCATCTTGCGCAGCAGGTTGCGCATGTTCATCGACACGTCGCCGAAGTCGATCTTCACCGGGCAGGGAGAAGCGCACTTGTGGCACACCGTGCAGTGGTCGGCCACGTCCTCGAACTCCTCCCAGTGCGCGATGCTCACGCCGCGGCGCGTCTGCTCCTCGTAGAGGAAGGCTTCCACCAGCAGCGACGTGGCCAGGATCTTGTTGCGCGGGCTGTACAGCAGGTTGGCGCGCGGCACGTGCGTGGCGCACACCGGCTTGCACTTGCCGCAGCGCAGGCAGTCCTTGATGCTGTCGCTGATGGCGCCGATGTCGCTTTGCTGCATGATCAGCGACTCGTGGCCCATCAGCCCGAAGCTGGGCGTGTAGGCATGGGCCAGGTCGGCCGCGCGCACGTCGTCGCCCAGGTGGCCCACCTCGCGCAGCAGCTTGCCCTTGTTGAAGCGGCCCTCGGGGTCGACCCTGGCCTTGTAGTCGGCGAACGCGGCGATCTCGTCGTCGCGCAGGAACTCGAGTTTCGTGATGCCGATGCCGTGCTCGCCGGAGATCACGCCGTCGAGCCGGCGCGCCAGCGCCATGATGCGGCCCACCGCCTCGTGCGCGGTCTGCAGCATCTCGTAGTTGTCGCTGTTGACCGGGATGTTGGTGTGCACGTTGCCGTCGCCGGCATGCATGTGCAGCGCCACCCACACGCGGCCGCGCAGCACGTCCTGGTGGATGCGCCGGCACTCGGCCACGATGGGCTGCAGCGCCGCGCCCGAGAAGATCGCCTGCAGGTTCTTCAGCACCTGCGTCTTCCACGAGGCGCGCAGCGTGCCGTCCTGCAGCAACTCGAAGAAGCTGCGCCCTTCCGGCTGCACCACGTCCAGCTGCGTCAGCCACTGCTGCCACAGCGCCCTCACCTCGCGCAGCAGTTGCACCGCCTGCTGCACGCGGTCTTCGAGCAGCTCGGCGCTGGCGATCTCGCCGGCGTCGTCAGTCTTGCCCAGCGGCAGCTTGCCGCCGAGGAAGAACGTCTCCAGCGCATCGAGCAGCTGCAGCTTGTTGCGCAGGGAGAGCTCGATGTTGATGCGCTCGATGCCGTTGGTGTACTCGCCCATGCGCGGCAGCGGGATCACCACGTCTTCGTTGATCTTGAAGGCGTTGGTGTGGCGCGCGATCGCGGCGGTGCGCTTGCGGTCGAGCCAGAATTTCTTGCGCGCGTCGGCGCTCACGGCGGTAAAGCCCTCGCCGGCACGCGAGTTGGCGATGCGCACCACCTCGCTGGCCGCGCGCGCCACCGCGTTCTCGTCGTCGCCGACGATGTCGCCGATCAACACCATCTTGGGCAGCACCGCGCGCTTGCTCTTGGTGGCATACCCCACGGCCTTCAGGTACCGGTCGTCCAGGTGCTCCAGGCCGGCCAGGATGGCGCCGCCGGCACGGCCTTCAGCGAACATGAAGTCCTTGATCTCCACGATGGAGGGCACCGCGTCCTTGGCGTTGCCGAAGAACTCCAGGCACACCGTGCGCACATGCTGCGGCATGCGGTGCACCACCCAGCGCGCGCTGGTGATCAGGCCGTCGCAGCCTTCCTTCTGGATGCCGGGCAGGCCGGCCAAGAACTTGTCGGTGACGTCCTTGCCCAGCCCTTCCTTGCGGAACACACGGCCCGGGATGTCCAGCCGCTCGGTGCGCTCCAGCACCTTGCCGCTGGCATCGAAGTGGCGCAGCTCGAAGCTCGCCACCTCCACGTCGTGGATCTTGCCGCGGTTGTGCTGCAGGCGCACCACCTCCAGCCACTTGGCCTCGGGCGTGACCATGCGCCAGGAGACCAGGTTGTCCAGTGCCGTGCCCCACAGCACCGCCTTCTTGCCGCCGGCGTTCATCGCGATGTTGCCGCCGATGCAGGAGGCCTCGGCCGAGGTGGGGTCCACCGCGAACACGAAGCCGGCGCGCTCGGCCGCGTCGGCCACGCGCTGGGTGACCACGCCGGCCTCGGTCCAGATGGTGGGCACCGGCTGGTCCACGCCCGGCAGCAGGACCATCTCCACCTCGGTCATGCGCTCGAGCTTCTCGGTGTTGATCACCGCGCTCTTCCAGGTGAGGGGCACCGCGCCACCGGTGTAGCCGGTGCCGCCGCCGCGCGGGATGATCGTGAGCCCCAGCTCGACGCAGCCCTTGACCAGCGCGGCCATCTCGGCTTCGGTGTCGGGGGTGAGCACCACGAACGGGTACTCCACGCGCCAGTCGGTGGCGTCGGTCACGTGCGACACGCGCGACAGGCCGTCGAACTTGATGTTGTCCTTGGCCGTGTGCCTGCCCAACACCTTGCGCGTGCGCTTGCGCAGCTCGTCCACTTCGACGAACGAGCGCTCGAAGGCCCGCACCGCGCTCTCGGCCGCCGCCAGCAGCTCACCGACCAGCGCGTCGCGCTGCGCATCGACCTGGCCGTCGCGCCGCTTCTGGATCTCGGCCAGCCGGTGGCGCAGCGCATCGACCAGCAGGCCGCGGCGCTTGGGGTTGTCGAGCAGGTCGTCCTGCAGGTAAGGATTGCGCTGCACCACCCAGATGTCGCCCAGCACCTCGTACAGCATGCGGGCCGAGCGGCCGGTCTGCCGCTCCTCGCGCAGCCGGTTCAGCACCTCCCAGGCGCGTGCGCCAAGGATGCGGATCACGATCTCGCGGTCGGAGAACGAGGTGTAGTTGTAGGGGATCTCGCGCAGCCGGGGGGCAGCGGCATCGGCGTCCATCTGGCCAGCGGCCAGCGGGGTCACGGGCAGGGGTGCATTCATGGGCGGAAATGGAGCCCCCACGCTCCCTTCGGTCGCTGCCCCCCCGAGGGGGCCCTTGCCACGGACCGGCAAAGCCGGATCCGCGCAAGACCTGGGCTGCAGCCGCTGGACGCGGCGCAGAAGGGGCGCTTCGGATGCCGTGGAGAACTGAATTGGCGATGGTACCGCAGTGCAACTGCGGCGCCCGTGGGGCCGGCGTCCAGGGGGTTATCCCCGGTGGCCGGTTTCGAGAATCCGTGACAGAAATCGGCTTGTCACACAGTGATCACAAACTGTCGAGCCGGGCGGTCCACGAGGCCGCCCTTCGCTTGTCCATACAGGAGCCCGCATGAGATACAAGACCCTTGCCTGCCTGTCGCTCGCCGTGGCCGGCGCGTTCAGCGCCCCCGCCCGGGCCCAGGTGCAGATCCAGTGGTGGCATGCCATGAGCGGCCCGCTCGGCGAATGGGTGAACGACCTGGCCAAGGAGTTCAACGCCAGCCAGAAGGACTACGTGGTCGTGCCCACCTACAAGGGCACCTACGGCGAGACCTTCACCGCGGCCATCGCAGCCTTCCGCGCCGGCAACGCGCCCGACATCCTGCAGGTCTATGAGGTGGGCACGGCCACCATGATGGCCGCCAAGGGCGCGGTGAAGCCGGTGGGCGAGGTCATGACCACCGGCGGCGCCAAGTTCGACGCCAAGGCCTACATCCCGGCGGTGGCGGGCTACTACACCGCGCCGAACGGGCAGATGCTGAGCTTCCCATTCAACAGCTCGACCACGGTCTTCTACTACAACAAGGACGCCTTCAAGGCCGCCGGCCTTGACCCTGAGAGCGCGCCCAAGACCTGGCCCGAGGTGGTGCTGGCCGCCGCCAAGCTCAAGGCCGCCGGGCACAAGTGCCCCTTCACCACCAGCTGGATCAGCTGGACCCAGCTGGAGAGCTTTTCCACCTGGCACAACGTGCTCTTCGCGACACTGAACAACGGCTTCGGCGGCACCGCCACGCGCCTGGCCTTCAACTCGCCGCTGCACGTGCGCCACTTCGAGAACCTGGCCAACATGGCCAAGCAGGGCCTGTTCGTCTACAAGGGCCGCGACAACAAGCCCGACGTGGCCTTCCCCTCCGGCGAATGCGCCATGATGACCGGCTCTTCGGGCCTGTATTCGCGCGTGAGCAAGGAGGCCAAGTTCGCCTACGGCATCTCCACCCTGCCCTACTACCCGGACGTGCCCGGCGCGCCGCAGAACACCATCATCGGCGGCGCCAGCCTGTGGGTGATGGCCGGCAAGAAGCCCGAGACCTACAAGGGCGTGGCGGCGTTCTTCAACTACCTGTCCAAGCCCGAGGTGCAATCGGCCAGCCACAAGCGCACCGGCTACCTGCCCATCACGATGGCGGCGTTCCAGCTCACCGAGAAGTCAGGCTTCTACAAGGAAAAGCCGGGCACCGACGTGGCGGTGACGCAGATGATCCGCAAGACCACCGACAAGTCGCGCGGCATCCGGCTGGGCAACTTCAACCCGATCCGCACCATCGTCGACGAAGAAACCGAGCAGATCTGGACCGGCAAGAAGTCGGCCAAGGAAGCGCTGGACGCCGCCGTGCAGCGCGGCAACGAGCAGCTCGAACGCTTCCAGCGTTCCGCAAAAGAGTAAACCCGCGCCTTGGCGACCGAAAAGCGGGTCCTGTTCCACTCCCGATGGCTGCCCTGGGCGCTGCTGGCGCCCCAGGTGGCCATCATCGGGCTGTTCTTCTTCTGGCCGGCCGGCCAGGCGCTGCTGCAGTCGTTCCAGCTGCAAGATGCCTTCGGCATGTCGAACGAATGGGTGGGGCTGGAGAACTTCAAGGCCTTGTTCGCCGACCCGGCCTACGTGGAGTCGTTCAAGATCACGGCGGCGTTCTCGCTGATGGTGGCGCTGCTGGGCATCGGCGTGTCGCTGGTGCTGGCCGTGTTCGCCGACCGCATCGTGCGCGGCGAGCTGCTGTACAAGACCTTCCTGATCCTGCCTTATGCGGTGGCGCCCGCGGTGGCCGGTGTGCTGTGGCTGTTCATGTTCTCGCCCACGCTGGGCGTGGTGGCCTACGGCTTGAGCCAGCTCGGCTACGACTGGAACTACATGATGAACTCCGACCACGCGCTGGCGCTGATCGTCATGGCCGCGGTGTGGAAGCAGATCTCGTACAACTTCCTGTTCTTCCTGGCCGGGCTGCAGGCCATTCCGAAGTCGCTGATCGAGGCGGCGGCGATCGACGGCGCCGGCGCCTGGCGGCGCTTCTGGACCATGCAGTTCCCGCTGCTGTCGCCCACCACCTTCTTCCTGCTGGTGATCAACGTGGTGTACGCCTTCTTCGACACGTTCTCGATCGTCGATGCCACCACCCAGGGCGGCCCCGGCCAGGACACGATGATCCTGGTCTATAAGGTCTACAACGACGGATTCAAGAACGGCGACCTGGGCAGCTCGGCCGCGCAATCGGTGGTGCTGATGGCCATCGTGATCGGCCTGACCTTCGTGCAGTTCCGCTACGTCGAGAAAAAAGTCCAGTACTGATGAACCATCATGGTTGAACGCAACCGCGCGCTGCGCGTGCTGAGCCACCTGGTGATGGTGCTGGGGCTGCTCACGGTGGCCTTTCCGCTGTACCTGGCCTTCGTGGCTTCCACCCACACGGCGCAAGACATCGTGCAAGCGCCCATGCCCATGGTGCCCGGCGGCCACATGGTAGAGACCTACAAGACCGCGCTGTTCGGCGGCGGCAGCGGGGCCGGCTCCACCGCGCCGGTGGCCCGCATGATGTGGGTGAGCCTGGTCACCGCGCTGGTCATCACCTTCGGCAAGATCGCGATCTCGCTGCTCTCGGCCTTTGCGATCGTCTATTTCCGCTTTCCGCTCAAGGGCGTGTTCTTCTGGGCCATCTTCATCACGCTGATGCTGCCGGTGGAGGTGCGCATCATGCCCACCTACAAGGTGGTGTCCGACCTGGGAATGCTCAATACCTACGCCGGCCTCACCGTGCCGCTCATCGCCTCGGCCACTGCCACCTTCCTGTTCCGCCAGTTCTTCCTCACCGTGCCGGACGAGCTGGTGGAAGCGGCGCGCATCGACGGCGCCGGCCCGATGCGCTTTTTCAAGGACGTGCTGGTGCCGCTGTCGCGCACCTCGATCGCGGCGCTGTTCGTGATCCAGTTCATCTACGGCTGGAACCAGTACCTCTGGCCGCTGCTGGCCACCACCAGCGAAGACATGTACCCGGTGGTCATCGGCATCAAGCGCATGATCGCCGGCGGCGACGCCGCCAATGAGTGGAACGTGGTGATGGCCACCGCCATCCTGGCCATGCTGCCGCCGGCGGTGGTGGTGGTGCTGATGCAGAAATGGTTCGTCAAGGGCCTGGTCGACACCGAGAAATAAGACATGGCAAGCATTACCCTGCGCAACGTGATCAAGCGCTACGGCCACGGCGCCTCGGCCAACCAGGTGATCCACGGCGTCAACGCCGAGATCGCCGATGGCGAGTTCGTCGTGATCGTGGGCCCCTCGGGCTGCGGCAAATCGACGCTGCTGCGCATGGTGGCCGGCCTGGAGGAGATCAGCGACGGCGAGATCGCCATCGGCCCGCGCGTGGTCAACAACCTCGAGCCCGCCCAGCGCGACATCGCGATGGTGTTCCAGAACTATGCGCTCTACCCGCACATGAGCGTGTACGAGAACATGGCCTATGGCCTGAAGATCGCGAAGAAGTCCAAGGCCGAGATCGACGAGCGCGTGCAGAAGGCGGCCAGGATCCTGGAACTCACGCAGCTGCTCGACCGCCGGCCGCGCCAGCTGTCGGGCGGCCAGCGCCAGCGCGTGGCCATGGGCCGGGCGATCGTGCGCCAGCCGCAGGTGTTCCTGTTCGACGAGCCGCTGTCCAACCTCGACGCGAAACTGCGCGCGCAAACGCGCCTGGAGATCCAGAAGCTGCACGCCGACCTCAAGGTGACCTCGTTGTTCGTCACGCACGACCAGGTGGAGGCCATGACGCTGGCGCAGCGCATGATCGTCATGAACGCCGGCCGCATGGAGCAGTTCGGCACGCCCGAAGAGGTGTATGCGCGCCCGGCCAGCGCCTTCGTGGCTGGCTTCATCGGCTCGCCGCCCATGAACCTGATGCACGGCCGCGCGGACGCCGACCGCTTCACCATCACCGGCCAGGAGCTGGCCCTGCCCGCACGCGCGCCGCGCGACGGCGCCCTGATTCTCGGCGTGCGGCCCGAACATGTGCGCCTGTCGCCCCAAGGCCCCTGGGCCATGAAGGTGGAGATGATCGAGATGCTCGGCGCCGAGCGCCTGGTGTACGGCACGCTGGGCAGCGCCTTGTTCACCGCGCGCATCGCCGGCACCGACCCCGTGCCCGCGATCGGCCAGACGGTGATGCTGCAGGTCACGCCCGACCACCTGCACTGGTTCGACGAACAGAGCCAACAACGGGTAGGCTGAAAGCCATGGACGCTTGGCCCTACCCTTTCTGGATCGCCCACCGCGGCGCCGGCAGGCTGGCGCCCGAGAACACGCTGGCCGCCTTGCGCCTCGGCGCGCAGCACGGCTACCGCGCGTTCGAATGCGACGTGAAGCTCAGCGCCGACGGTGTGCCCTTCCTGCTGCACGACGCGACCTTGCAGCGCACCACCCCGGGCCACGGGGTGGCCGGCGATCGGCCCTGGAGCGAGCTGTCGCGCCTGGACGCTGGCGGCTGGCACAGCCGCGCTTACGCCGGCGAACCGATTCCCAGCCTGGACGCGATCGCGGCCTTCGTGCTGCGCAACGGCTATGCGCTCAACATCGAGGTCAAGCCCACGCCGGGCGCCGAGCGGCGCACCGGTGAGGCCGTGGCGGCCTACGTCGCCCAGCGCTGGCCCGGCGACGCGGTGCCGCCCTTGCTGAGCTCCTTCCAGCCCGATGCGCTCGAGGCGGCGCAGGCCACGGCGCCGGCCGTGCCGCGCGCATTGCTGCTCGACCAACTGCGCGAAGGCTGGTTCGAGCGCGCGCAGGCGCTGCAATGCTTGGCCGTCGTGTTCGCCTATGCCCTGCTCGACGCGGCGCTGATCCAACGCCTGCACGGCGCCGGCCTGAGGGCCCTGGCCTACACGGTGAACGACCCGGCCGAGGCCTGGCGGCTGCGCCGCGCCGGCATCGACGGGCTGATCACCGACGAGGTGGCCCGCTTCTCGCCGGACGACGCCGCCGTCCGCGACTAGGTGTTGGCCTCGGGCCGCGCAGGTTCGACCCGGCTCGAGGGGCGGCTCGGCGGCCGCCAGGGTTCTGGCGCCACCGCGCCGATGCGCGCTTCGCCGCCCAGCTCCGCGTCATGCTGCTGCGGCGTGGGGAGCACCTTCACACTGCGGATCACCGGCTGACGCCACGCCACCAGCGCCAGCAGCAACGCGGTGGCGCCGGCGAACCCCAGCGCATGCCTCAAGCCCAGGTGCTCGCCCAGCCAGCCGCCCAGCAGGGCGCCCGGCCCTGCCGGGATCAGGATCAGCCAGCGCATCGTGCTGGTCATGCGCCCCAGCAGCGGCTCGGGCGTCACCGCCTGGCGCAGCGCGAGGAAGTTGATGAAGATGAGCACCGCCCCCACGCCGAACAACGCGAGCATCAGCGCAAAGGCGGCCACGCCCCACCGGTTGGCGGGGGCCAGCGCCAGCAGCATCCAGCCCAGGCCACAGGTCGCGAAGCCCAGCACCAGCGTCGGGCCTGGCCCCAGGCGCCGGCTCACGGCGTGGCCAAAGGTGCTGGCCAACACGGTGCCCACCCCAAGGCCCACATAGCTCAAACCCACGGCCCGCTCCGACAGCCCCAGCGTGCGCGTGGCAAACAGGATCTGCACCACCAGCGCAGCGTTGTGGCTCAGCTGCCAGACGCCCACGCAGGCGGCCAGCGCCACCAGCAGCTTGTGCCCGCGCACGAAGCGCACGCCGGCCTTCAGGTCGCGCCAGAAATGCGGCTGCGCATGCGGCACGCGCACTTCGTGCACGCGGATGCCGCGCAGGATGAGCGCCGAGAACAGGAGCATCAGCGCGTCCAACAGCAGCGCCAGCGGCGCGCCCGCGGCCTTGATCAGCGCGCCGGCCAGCGCAGGCCCGGCCACTTCGGTGCTGGAGCTGGCAAGCGCGTTCTTCGCATGCGCCTCCACCAGCCGCTCGCGCGCCACCACTTGCGTGAGCACGATCTGGGCCGCGGAGCCGGCCGTGGTGTGCACGCTGCCGATCACGAAGGCCGCCACATACATCAGCGGCATCGCCAGCACGTCCAGCCACCAGGCCAGCGTGATGCTGGCCACCGCCAGCGCCAGCAGGCACTCGCCGGCCACGTACACCGGCAGCTTGCGCACACGGTCGAGCCACACGCCCGAGGGCAGCGAGAACAGCACGAAGGGCACGATCTCCATCGCCGTGAGCAGCCCCATTTGCGTGGGCGTGGCGTGCAGCAGCACCGCGGCGGTGAGCGGCAGCGCCAGCATCGTGACCTGGCTGCCGAGCGAGCTGATGAAGATCGAGCTCCACAGCCGCCGGTAGATGGGCTGGCGCAAAAGGTCGTCCGGGCCGAGCAGGCGGTCGATGACCGCCATCCACCAGCGCGCAAGGCCGCTGCGCAAAGGGCTGGCAAGGCTGTGTGGCAAAGCGGTCGTCTCCCTCGTCGTGCCGCCACCTCATGGCCGTTTGGGCCCGGGCAGCGGTGCTGCAGCGCCGCCAGGATGCGGCAGCGCTGCGGGAGACGATGCTATCAGCGAGAACCGGCTAGCTGCGGTAGTCGGCGTTGATGCTCACGTAATCGTGCGAGAAATCGCAGGTCCACACCAGCGCTTCGGCCGCGCCGCGGTGCAGGTGCACGCGCACGGTGATCTCCTGCTGCTTCATCACGCGCTGGCCGTCTTCTTCGCGGTAGGCGGGGTGGCGGCCGCCCTGGCGCGCGACGTGCACGTCGTCCAGGTACAGGTCGATCAGGGTCTGGTCGAGGTCGGCGATGCCGGCGTAGCCCACGGCCGCGAGGATGCGGCCCAGGTTCGGGTCGCTGGCGTAGAACGCAGTCTTCACCAGCGGCGAGTGCGCGATCGCATAGGCCACCTGGCGGCACTCGTCTTCGCTGCGCCCGCCTTCGACGCGCACGGTGATGAACTTGGTCGCGCCCTCGCCGTCGCGCACGATCGCCTGCGCCAGCTGCTCCGACACGGCCACCACGGCGTCGCACAGCGCGCGGCCTTCCGCGGAATCCAGGTCGGTGATCTCGGCATGGCCGGCCTGGCGCGAGGCCACCAGCACGAAAGAGTCGTTGGTCGACGTGTCGCCATCGACCGTGATGCGGTTGAACGAACGGTCGGCCGCCCGCCGCGCCAGCGCCTGCAGCGCCGCCGGCGCGACGACCGCATCGGTGGCCAGGAAGCCCAGCATCGTGGCCATGTTCGGCTTGATCATGCCGGCGCCCTTGCTGATGCCGGTGATCGTGACCGTCTTGCCGCCGATGCTCACCCGGCGCGAGGCGGCCTTGGGTACCGTGTCGGTGGTCATGATGGCCTGGGCAGCGTCGGCCCAATGGTCTTCGTGCAGGTCGGCCAGCGCGGCCGGCAGGCCGGCCTCGATGCGCTCTACGGCCAAGGTTTCCATGATCACGCCGGTGGAAAACGGCAGCACCTGTTCGGGCGTGATGTTCAGATGTCGGGCCAGCGCGATGCAAGTGCTGCGCGCTCGCGCCAAGCCGTCCTCGCCGGTGCCGGCGTTGGCATTGCCGGTGTTGACGAGCAGCGCGCGGACCTGCGGGCTGGCCGCCAGGTGCTGCCGGCACAGCTGCACCGGCGCCGCGCAGAAGCGGTTCTGCGTGAACACGCCGGCGGCGATGCTGCCCTCGGCCAGCACGAACACGCTGAGGTCCTTGCGGTTGGCCTTGCGCACACCGGCCATCGCGATGCCAATGCGCACGCCGGGCACGGGGAAAAGATCTGCAGGATTCGGAGCCGACAAATTGACAGCCATGCTTCTTCCCTTTGGGACAGGCCGCGCCAGCGGCCAGGGGCGGTGGTGTTAGCGCT
>JBFLWE010000047.1:0-44599 GCA_040758375.1 Pseudomonadota bacterium | reverse complement strand
CGCCGCCCCCTTGTATGTCGGCCCCCGGCCGCGGGGTACCGCGTCCGCCCCCCGCGGGGGCGAGCAACTGTCTTCGGAGCGGCCGGGCGACAGTTGCTTGTATGTCGGCCCCCGGCCGCGGAGTACCGCGTCCGCCCCCCGGGGGGGCGAGCAACTGTCTTCGGAGCGGCCGGGCGACAGTTGCTTGTATGTCAGCCCCCGGCCGCGGAGTACCGCGTCCGCCCCCCGGGGGGGGGGCGAGCAACTGTCTTCGGAGCGGCCGGGCGACAGTTGCTTGTATGTCAGCCCCCGGCCGCGGAGTACCGCGTCCGCCCCCCGGGGGGGCGAGCAACTGTCTTCGGAGCGGCCGGGCGACAGTTGCTTGTATGTCGGCCCCCGGCCGCGGGGTACCGCGTCCGCCCCCCGCGGGGGCGAGCAACTGTCTTCGGAGCGGCCGGGCGACAGTTGCCAAAGGGGGCGCCACCAGCGGACCGGCGAAGCCGGATCCGCAGTGCCGCTTGGCCAGCTTGACACCATGAGTTCCGATTCGCGTATTTCCCTCACCGTGGGGCCGATGCTCTATTACTGGCCCCGGCCCGCGCTGCTGCACTTCTATGCCGAGGTGGCCGACAGCCCGGCCGACACCGTGGTGCTGGGCGAGACCGTGTGCTCGCGCCGCCACGAGATGAAGCTCGACGACTGGCTGGCGCTGGGCGCCGACCTGCAGGCCGCGGGCAAGCAGGTGGTGCTGGCCACGCAGGTGCTGGTGGAGTCCGAGGCCGACCTGCGCGCGCTGCGCCGCGCGGCCGAGCAGCGCGAGTTCATGGTGGAAGCGGGCGACGCCTCGGCGCTGCACCTGCTCGCGCAGGCGGGTGGGCCGTTCGTGCTGGGGCCGCACATCAACGTGTACAGCCGCGCCGCGCTGGCCGAGCATGCGGCGCTGGGCGCGGTGCGCTGGTCGGCGCCGGTGGAGCTGCCGCTGGCCACGGTGGGCCAGATCAACCCGGTGAACCAGCGGGTGGAAGGCATCGAGACCGAGGTGTTCGCCTTCGGCCGCATGCCGCTGGCGTTTTCGGCGCGCTGCTTCACCGCGCGCCACCACCGGCTGCAGAAAGACCAATGCGAATTCCGCTGCCGCGACGACGCCGACGGCCTGCTGCTGCGCACCGAAGACGGCGAGCCCTTCCTGGTGCTCAACGGCATACAGACGCAAAGCGCCGCACAGCAGTGCCTGATCGGTGAGCGTGCCGCGCTGCAGGCAGCCGGTGTGTCGCGCCTGCGCCTGTCGCCCTGCTCACAGCGCTTCGGCGAGGTGCTGGGCTGGTTCGACAAGGTGATGAACCAGGGCGAGAGCGCCGATGCGGCGCGCATCGCGCTCGACGCGCTGAGCTTGCCGGGGGGCTTGGCCAATGGGTTTGCCCACGGGCGGCCCGGACTCGATCTGGTGGGGGCACGATGAACACGAGCACGATCAGCGCACTGGAAACCTTGGCCGCGCGCCTGGCGCCGCGCCTGAGGCCCGTGGTGCAGCGCCTGCCCATGCAGCCGCCGGCGCTGGCGCTGTCGCTGCTGCTCAACCGGCTGCTGCTGCCGCGCCTGCCGGCCGACGCGCGCGAGGCGCTGTCGGGCAAGGCGGTCGAAGTGGCGGTCATCGACATCGGCCTGGCGCTGCGCCTGCAGCTCGATGCCGGCGGCTTCGGCCTCGCGCCCGAGGGTGCGAAGCCGGTGCTGCGCATCGCGGCCGCCGGCCCCACCTATTGGCGGCTGCTGCGCGGCGAGGACGACGCGGACCGCCTGTTCTTCGAGCGTGCGCTGGTGATGGAAGGCGACACCGAGATGGGCCTGGTGCTGAAGAACACGCTCGACGCGATCGGGCCCTGGTTCAGCGTGCCGGCGCGGGCGTAGCCAGGGCCTGGAGCTTCTGCGCCAGCGGCCCCAGCAGCGCCTGCGCCTGCGCGGGGTCGAAGTCGGCGTGGTAGGTCTTGGTCACGCCGGCCTGCGCGAGCTGCACGTGCAGCGTGGGCTGCAGCCCTTCGCGTGCCAGGCAGGCCTTGGCGCAGGCCAGCACGCAACCGTCGATCGCCACCACGGGCCGGCCCGCCTGCACCGCGTCGCGTGCCTTGCGCACCAGCGAGCGCACGCCGCCGCCCACGCCCGCGATGCAGGACATTTCCGCGTGGCCTTCGCGGTCAAGTCGCAATGCCAGATGATTGGCCAGTTGCGCGGCACTCGAGCAGCCGGAACAGGAATACACCAGCGGAAGCTGCTCGCGGTCGCGGGACATGGCAGGCAAGAGGGGTAGTGGAAAAGCTGCCGCCGATTCCAGCGTCGTTTGGCAATCAGGGTTTTGACTCACCACAAGCGCCGCGGCATTGCGCGTTGGCCTGATACCGGTCAAGGCGGCCGTCGAGTGGCCTCTCTACCGTCACGTCCGTCGTTCAAGCCGGAGGAAACATGGCGCTCAAAGCATCCACCACCAAATCCAGCCTCGCGCTGCCGCCCCAACCCATCAGCGAAGAGGTGCTGCTGGAGAAATACGCCAAGGGCGACGAGCGCAGCGTGGTGGATGTGCGCCGGCGCGTGGCCCATGCGCTGGCCGAGGCCGAGGCGCCCGAGCAGCGCGCCAAGTGGGAGGCGCAGTTCCTGCAGGCGCTGGAGCAGGGCTTCGTGCCGGCCGGGCGCATCAACTCCGCCGCCGGCACCGAGCTCACCGCCACGCTGATCAACTGCTTCGTGCAGCCGGTGGGCGACTCGATCGCGCACGACGACGAGGGCCACCCCGGCATCTACACCGCGCTGGCCGAGGCCGCCGAGACCATGCGCCGCGGCGGCGGCGTGGGCTACGATTTCTCGCGCATCCGCCCGCGCGGCGCCTGGGTGGGCAGCACGCAGAGCAGCGCCTCGGGCCCGGTGAGCTACATGCGCGTGTTCGACCGCTCCTGCGAGACGGTCGAGTCGGCCGGCTCGCGCCGCGGCGCGCAGATGGGCGTGCTGCGCTGCGACCACCCCGACGTGGAGGAGTTCATCCACGCCAAGGACAAGGGCGACCTGCGCAACTTCAACATCTCGGTGGGCGTGACCGACGCCTTCATGCAGGCCGTGCAGTCCGACGGCGAGGTGGAGTTGGTGCACCGCGCCGAGCCCTCGCAGGCGCAAAAGGCCGCGGGTGCGTACCAGCGCGCCGACGGGCTGTGGGTGTACCGCAAGCTCAAGGCCCGCACGCTGTGGGACCAGATCATGCGGTCCACCTACGACCATGCCGAGCCGGGCGTGCTGTTCCTCGACCGCATCAATGCCGACAACAACCTCTCGTACTGCGAGACCATCGCGGCGACCAACCCCTGCGCCGAGCAGCCGCTGCCCCCCTACGGCTGCTGCTGCCTCGGCTCGATCGACCTCACGCGCTTCGTGCGCGAGCCGTTCGAGCCCGGCGCGCGCTTCGACGAGATCGGCTTTTCGGCGCTGGTGCGCACCTGCGTGCGCATGCTCGACAACGTGCTCGACATCACCTACTGGCCGCTGCAGCGCCAGCGCGAGGAAGCGCGCAACAAGCGCCGCATCGGGCTGGGCTTCACCGGCCTGGGCGATGCGCTGGCCATGCTGAACCTGCGCTACGACACGGCCGAGGCGCGCGCCGCCGCTTCGCGCATCTCGGAGGTGATGCGCGACGCCGCCTACGAGGCCTCGGTCGAGCTGGCGCAGGAGCGCGGCGCGTTCCCGCTGTTCAACGCCGACCTTTACCTGCGCCGCGGCACCTTTGCCTCGCGCCTGCCCCAGGGCCTGAAGGACCGCATCCGCGCGCACGGGCTGCGCAACTCGCACCTGCTTTCCATCGCGCCCACCGGCACCATCAGCCTGGCCTTCGCCGACAACGCCAGCAACGGCATCGAGCCCGCGTTTTCATGGACCTATGCGCGCAAGAAGCGCATGGCCGACGGCACCTTCAAGGAGTACGCGGTCGAAGACCACGCCTGGCGCCTCTATCGCCACCTCAAGGGCGAGGGCGCGCCGCTGACCGAGGCCTTCGTCACCGCGCTGCAGATGAGCGCGCAGGCGCACGAGGAGATGGTGGCGGCGGTGGCGCCGTACATCGACACCTCGATCTCCAAGACGGTGAACGTGCCCGAGGACTACCCCTATGGCGACTTCCAGGACTTGTACCTGCGTGCCTGGGCCTCGGGCCTGAAGGGCCTGGCCACCTACCGGCCCAACAGCGTGCTGGGCGCGGTGCTGAGCGTGGAGCCCGCCAAGCCGCTGGCCGCGCCGGCGCTCGCCGCGCATGCCAACCAGCGCCTGGCGCTCGAACGCCTGCCGGTGCCGGTGCTGGCCTCGCTGCGCTGGCCGGGGCGGCCGGAGTTTCCGGCGGGCAACGCCGCCTGGTGCTACATGATCCGGCACTCGTACGGCGACTTCGGCCTGTTCGTGGGCGAGGCGCCTTCCGACGAGCCGCTGCCGCGGCCCTTGCCCTTCGAGGTGTGGGTCAACGGCGCCGAGCAGCCGCGCGGGCTGGGCGCGCTGGCCAAGACCCTGTCGATGGACCTGCGCGCGCGCGACACCGCGTGGGCGCGCCTGAAGCTCGATGCGCTGGCCACCGTGCAGGAGGAACGCTCGTTCGAGATGCCGTTCCCGCCGCACGGCGAGCCGCGCCAGTTCCCCGGCGTGGTGGCGGCCACCGCGGCCGTGATCCGCTGGCGCTGCGAGCAGCTGGGGCTGTGGAACGAGGCCAAGGGCGCCACACCGGTGCTCGACGCGATGTTCAGCCTGGACGAGCCGCACACCGGCCCCTCGGGCACGCTGGCCTGGGCAGTGGACATCGAGAACCCCGCCACCGGCGAAGACTTCACGCTCACGCTGAAGGAAGTGGTGCTGCCCGGCCCCGACGGCACCGCGCGCACGCGCCCCTGCGCGGTGGGCTTCTCGGGCAACTACCCGCGCGCGCTCGACGGGCTGGCGCGCGTGCTGTCGCTGGACATGCGCGTGATCGACCCGGCCTGGATCGGCATGAAGCTGCGCAAGCTGCTCTCGTACGCCGAGCCGCTGGGCCACTTCATGGCCTTCGTGCCGAGCCTGACCCACGAGCGCCGGCAGCAGACCTGGCCGTCGACCGTGGCCTACATCGCGCGGCTGATCATCCACCGCTACGCGATGCTGGGCGTGCTGGACGAGCAGGGCTATCCGCTGCAGGAGATGGGCATCCTGGTGTCGCCCGAAGGCGGCGCGGCCGGCGCGGCGACCAAGCCGATGGCGGGCACGCGGTGTCCGGAATGCGGCAACAGCACCTTGATCCAGAAGGACGGGTGCAGCTTCTGCACGGCCTGCGGTTACACGGGCGCCTGCGGCTGAGGCCGCGCTGTCTTGGCGGGCCTACACTGCGGGATGTCCCGAGAACACCCCATCGCAAACGGCTCGCAAGCTCGCCTGTCGGACTTGCGCGGTGCCGCGCGGCTGGTCACCGAGGCGACGCTCGGGATGACTTCGCTGGTGGAGGCGATGCATGCGCGCATCGCCAGCGTGCCCGGGCTGCCGGTGCCGGCGCAGACCCGCGGCATCACGGGGCTGGTGTACCGCAGCGTGCGGGGTGTCACGCGCCTGGTGGGTGGCGGCGCCGAGGGTGCGTTCGGGTTGCTGGCGCCGCTGCTGCCGGGCGCCGAGCCTCGCGCCGCTGCGCCGCGGCGCGAGCGCGAAGCGCTGCTGGCGGCGCTGAACGGGGTGATCGGCGACCACTTGGCGGCCACCTCCAATCCACTGGCCTTGCCGATGGCGCTGCGTCACGGTGGGCACGTGCTGCCACTGCAGCGGGCGGCCCTGCAGGCCGCGCTGCCGCGGGCCACCGGTCGCGTGCTCGTGCTGCTGCACGGCCTGTGCATGAACGACCTGCAATGGCGGCGCGAAGGACACGACCACGGCGCCGCACTGGCCGACGCAGGCGGCTACACGCCCGTCTACCTGCGCTACAACAGCGGACTGCCGGTGCATGCGAACGGCGCGGCCTTCGCGGCCTTGATGGAGTCGCTGCTGGCCGCCTGGCCGCAGCCGGTCGAGCGCGTGGTGCTGTTGGCGCACAGCATGGGCGGGCTGGTGGCGCGCAGCGCCATGCACCAGGGTGCACAGGCCGGCCGCCGATGGCCGTCGCGCGTGGACGACGTGGTGTTCCTGGGCACACCGCACCACGGTGCGCCGCTGGAGCGCGCGGGCCACGGCATCGATCTCCTGCTCGGCGCCACGCGCTATGCCGCGCCGCTGGCGCGCCTGGGCAAGCTGCGCAGCGCTGGCATCACCGACCTGCGCCATGGGTGCGTCGGCGCCGACACGCGGCCTGTGCCGCTGCCCGCGGGACCGCGCTGGCATGCGGTCGCGGCCTGCCTCGGCAGCGGCCGGGCGCGCCTGAAGGCGCGGGTCCTGGGCGACGGGCTGGTGCCGGTCGACAGCGCTTTGGGTCGCCACGAGCGCTCGGCGCGGCACCTGCAGTTCGAGCCCGGGCGCCAAGTGATCTTTCACGACATGGGCCACCTGGCGCTTTTGAACCGGGCCGAGGTGTCGCAGGTGCTGATGCGCTGGCTGTGCTGAAGCGGCCCAGGCGTGGTCGCAACGGCCTGCCGGAACCGCACAGGCGCCAGGACAGCCGTCGCGCTTCACGCTGCTTTACATGCTCGCATGGGCGGGGAAACATCGGCCAGCCAGCATGGCGCCACAAGGAGCCGACGAATGTTCAGCAAGAAACAGGTTGCCGTGCTGCTGTCCGCGGCGTTGTGGTCCATGCTCGCGGCGCCGGCCGTCGCCGGCCCGCTGCAGCGCGCCAAGGAGCGCCTGCAGGAGCGCAGGGCCGAACGCCAGGCGCAGCAAGAAGGCCAGGGCCGTGCCGGTGCGGGCACCCACGAGTTCACGCTGCGTCACCAGGGCCTGGAGCGCAAGTACCTGGTCCATGTGCCGCGCAGCTATACCGGGCAGGAGGCGGTGCCGGTGCTGCTGGCCTTTCATGGCGGCGGCGGCAGTGCGACGATGATGGCCGACGACGAGCTGTACGGCATCGTCGGCAAGGCAGAGGCACTGGGCTTCATCGCGGTCTTCCCCAACGGCTACAGCCGGTTTCCCGGTGGCAGGCTCGCCACCCACAACGCCGGCCATTGCTGCGGCGACGCACGCGACAAGCAGATCGACGACGTGGGCTTCGTGCGCCAGGTGGTGCAGCAGGTGCAGCGGCGCTACCGCACCGATACGGCGCGCGTCTATGCGACCGGCATGTCCAACGGCGGCATGATGGCCCACCGCCTGGCCTGCGAGATGGCCGACACCTTCAAGGCCATTGCGGCGGTGGCGGGCACCGACAACACCGTCGCCTGCGCGCCGTCGCGGCCCGTCTCGGTGCTGCACATCCACGCGCGCAACGACACCCACGTGCTCTTCGACGGCGGCGCGGGCGACGACGCCTTCCGCGACGAAAGCAAGGTCACCCAGTTCACCAGCGTGCCAGCCACCATCGACCGGTGGGTGGGCCGCAACCAGTGCAGCCCGGTCGTCCAGAAGGTGCTGAGCGTGCCGGGCGCCTATTGCGAACGCCATGCCTCCTGCAGCGGTGGCAGCGCGGTGCAGCTGTGCGTCACCGAGACAGGCGGCCACTCCTGGCCTGGCGCCGACCGGGTGGCACGCAAGGGCAAGGAGCCCGCGAGCCAGGCGATCGACGCCAACGAAGTGATGTGGCAGTTCTTCGCGGGGCTTTAGGCGCCCGTTTCCTGGGTCACGTGAGGCCCCAAACGGCGTGAACGGGCCCTACAGGCTTTCGATGTACCCGCGCAGGCGCTCCGCGTGGCTCGGGTGCCTGAGCCTGCGCAGCGCCTTGGCTTCGATCTGGCGGATGCGCTCGCGCGTCACGTCGAATTGCGTGCCCACCTCTTCGAGCGTGTGGTCGGTGCTCATGTCGATGCCGAAGCGCATGCGCAAGACCTTGGCTTCGCGGGGCGACAGGCCGTCCAGCATCTCGCCCACCACTGCACGCAGGCCCGACTGCATGGCCGCTTCCATCGGCGCAGTGGTGTGCGTGTCCTCGATGAAGTCGCCCAGCGTCGTGTCGCCGTCTTCGCCGACCGCTGTTTCCAGCGACACCGGCTCCTTGGCGATCTTCATGATCTGGCGCACCTTGGCTTCGGGCAGCTCCAGCTTCTGCGCGATGGTCGCGATGTCGGGCTCGGACCCGAACTCGTGCAGGTGGGCACGGCTGACGCGATTCAACTTGTTGACCGCTTCGATCATGTGCACGGGAACCCGGATGGTTCTCGCCTGGTCGGCGATGGCGCGGGTGATCGCCTGGCGGATCCACCAGGTGGCGTAGGTCGAGAACTTGAAGCCGCGGCGGTACTCGAACTTTTCCACCGCCTTCATCAGACCGCAGTTGCCTTCCTGGATCAGATCGAGGAACAGCATGCCGCGGTTGGTGTACTTCTTGGCGATGGAGATCACCAGACGAAGGTTGGCCTCGACGAGCTCCTTCTTGGCAGCCAGCGACGCGCGTTCACCCTCGTCCATCTTCTTGTGCACCGCCTTCAGTTCGTCGAGCGGGATCACCGCCGCGGCCTGCAGCCCGATCAGTCGCGCCTGCTGTTCCTGAACGGCCGGCGCGTGGCGCAGCAGCGCGGCGCCAAAGGGCAAGCCGCCGGCGGCCTCGTCGGAGATCCATGCGAGATTCAGCGCGTTGGGCGGGAACCGTTCGATGAAGTGCTGCTGCGGCATGCCGCACCGGTCGACCACGATCTTGCGGATCTCGCGCTCGCACCCGCGCACGCCCTCGACCTGCGAGCGCAGCAGGCCGCACAGGCGGTCGATCGTCTTGACGGTGAAGCGAAGCCCCATCAACTCGTCGCTCAGGGCCTGCTGCGCCTTGCGATAGGCCGCCGAATCGTGGCCGCTTTTCTCGAACGCGTGGCGCAGCCTGTCGAAGCCGGTGCGCAGGGCTGCGAAGGCCTGCAGTGCCGCGCCCCTCAATTCCTCGAGCCGCCGAGTCATCGCACCGCCTGCGCCGCCGTCTTCGGCGTCCTCGTCCTCGTCGAACGAGTCGATGTCTTCTTCGGCGACGTAGTCGTCGGCTTCGCCGGCGACGATGAGGCGGTCGACGACATCCGAGATGCTGATCTCGCGGGCAGCGATCTTGTCGCCGTAGGCCAGCACCTCTGCCAGGATGGCGGGCGATGCCGAGATGGCGTGCATCATGGCCTGCTGGCCGCTTTCGATGCGCTTGGCGATCTCGATCTCGCCTTCGCGGGTCAGCAGTTCGAAGGAGCCCATTTCACGCATGTACATGCGCACGGGGTCGGTGGTGCGGCCGAACTCCGAATCGACCGCCGACAGGGCCACTTCGGCGGCCTCTTCCGCCTCTTCGTCGGTGGCGGTGGCGCCGGCACCGCCGGCCACCAGCAGCGTCGCGGCGTCCGGGGCCTGCTCGTACACGGCGATGCCCATGTCGCCGAGCATCTTCGCAATGGCTTCCAGCACCTCGGCGTCGACCAGCCTTTCCGGCAGGTGGTCGTTGACCTCCTGCTGCGTGAGGAAGCCCCGCGTCTTGCCCATCTTGACGAGGGCTTTCAACTCGCTGCGGCGCTGGTCCGCCTCGTCGTCGGTGAGGGTGGCCACGTCCAGGCCGAACTCGCGGATGAGAGCGCGTTCCTTGGACCTGGAGACCTTCACGCGCAAGGGCTTCGGCTTCATGGCGGCCCCCGCGTCGTCGGGCAGCGCTTCAGCGGGGGCGTTCTTGGCCATCGTGCGATTCCACTGCGGTGAAGGGCGGATGCGTTGGCGCGCGATCAGTAGCCGCGGCCACCGCCGTAGCCGCCACCGCCACCTCGACGGCCACCGCCGCCGAAGCCACCGCCGCTGGGGCGGTCTTCCTTGGGACGGGCCTCGTTCACCACGAGGTCACGGCCATCGACGGAGCGGCCGTTCATGCCGCGGATCGCGGCTTGCGCCTCGGCGTCCGAGCCCATCTCGACGAAGCCGAAGCCCTTGGAGCGGCCGGTGTCGCGGTCCATCATGACCTTGGCAGAGGTCACGGCGCCGAACTCGGCGAAGCGTTGCTGGAGGTCGTCGTCGCGCATGGAATAGGCCAGGTTGCCGACGTAGAGTTTGTTGCCCACTTTGGGTGCCTTTCAGAAATAGCGTGCGCAGGGTTGAGTGTGTTCTGCCACGCGGGGAAAAAGCGGTTTCGTTTCAGGAAAGCCGCTCAACGAAGAAAAACCTGGGCTTCGCCCCGGCCTCAGCCATTGGAGGGCTGGTTGACCCAGAGCATGCCCTGTTCGATGGCATAGCGTCGTGCGCCGTCACGCGTGCCGAAGCGCGGGGTGAACCGGAACACGCGGTCATGCGTGGCGGTGCCGCGGCCGCTGCGAATCGAGACGGAGGCGGCGTAGTGGCCTCCATCGGTCAGGTGTGTGAGAGGTGAGACAAGGTACTTGCCCACCGAGAACGTCTTTTCGCGGGTGGTGGTCATGGTGTTCGATGGCAGCCTCATGGGCCTGCCGGAAGGGATGTACGGGCTGCCCCACGGGCGGCCCTCAGGAGTGTTGCGACGGGCTGTCGCGTCGGGATCGGCTCCGGTCGCGGAAGAAGGATCAGACCGGAGATAGGGCTCGCCGCTTGGGGAGGCTGACCACCATGTTGACCGGTGGGCCGGTCGGCGTGGCGTGCGGCTTGAAGAGGCCGGCGCCGTGTCAGGCGACTTCGCCGCGCCAGTGAGCAACGCGCGGCGGAAGGCGGGATTGTACTCCTCATACCCGATACCGGCGCGGCGGCCTTGCTTCCTGGCGGGCTCGCGGCGCTGCGCCTGGGTGTGAAGTGGTGTCAACAGGTTCTTTCGCGAGGTAATGAGCCTGGACATGGGCGGTAGGCATCCGATGCCGTGGTGGGGACGATGCCAGTTGTAGCAGTGGTTCCACACAGGCAGCGCTTGACGCCTCAATCCGGGCGGCCTGCGGCCGGATGGCAAGTTTGTCCACGAGGTCGGCGGCAGCACGCTGGCGCTGTTTCCCAAGCCCGAGGGAACCAAGGCCGGCCACACGGCGGTGAGCTTCCAGGTGGCGGACATTGGTGCCGAGATCGAGCAGCTGGAGCGCGCGGGCGTCGTGTTCGAGGACGATGACCTCCCCGGTCTGAAGACGGTGAACCACGTCTGCGTGCTCGGCGCGTAGAAGGCGGCGTGGTTGAAGGATTCCGAGGGCAACTACCTGTGCCTCCCGAGGACCTGCCGCTGCGGTAGCTGGCCGCTGGTCGGCTATGGCATCGCGCGCTCGATGATCGCGCGGCAGTCCACGCCGCGCGGCAGCGTGCCGTACTGCCGGTGGCCCGGACCCTGCAGACGTGATGCGCAGAACGCATCGCCCACGGCAGCCGGCGCATGCCGCGACAGCAGGGCGGCTTGCAAAGCCAAGGCCATGCGGTCCACCACATCGCGCGCTCGGTATTCCAGGTCGTTCAGGTCCTGAAGCTCCGCACGCAGTGCGGTCACCCAGCCGTCGAGCAGGGGGCTGGCGCCGCTGGCGGCGGCCAGCTCGGCGAAGAACGCGTGCACCACTTCCGGCGTCTTCTGCATCGCGCGCAGCACGTCCAGGCATTGCACGTTGCCGCTGCCTTCCCAGATGGCGTTGACCGGCGCCTCGCGGTACAGGCGCGGGAAGGGGCTGTCTTCCATCACGCCGCTGCCGCCGATGCACTCCATGGCCTCGGCCGCATGCTGCGGGGTGCGCTTGCAGATCCAGTACTTGCCCACGGCGGTGACCAGTCGGGCGAGCGCGTCTTCGTGCGGGTCGTCGCGATGGTCGAGTGCGCGCGCGATGCGCAGGCTCAGGGCCAGCGATCCCTCGTGCTCCAGCACCAGGTCGGCGAGCACGTTGCGCATCAGCGGCTGCTCGCTGAGCAGGCGGCCAAAGGCCGAGCGCTGGCGGCAGTGGTGCAGCGCGTGGGCCACCGCGGCGCGCTGGCCGGCGCTGGAGCCCACCATGCAGTCGAAGCGCGTCATGGCCACCATGTCGATGATGGTGCGCACGCCGCGGCCTTCTTCGCCCACCATCCATGCCAGCGCGCCGCGCAACTCGGTCTCGCTGCTGGCATTGGAGACGTTGCCCATCTTGCGTTTCAGCCGCAGCACCTGCATCGGGTTCTTGCTGCCGTCGGGCCGCCAGCGCGGCAGCAGGAAGCAGCTCAGGCCGCCTTTTGCCTGCGCCAGCACCAGGAAGGCGTCGCACATCGGCGCCGAGACGAAGTATTTGTGCCCCACCAGCTCGTAGGCGGCGCCTGGCCCGGTGGCGGCGCCGATGGGGTGGGCACGGGTGGTGTTGGCGCGCACGTCCGAGCCGCCTTGCTTCTCGGTCATGGCCATGCCGATGGTGAGGCCGGCCTTTTGCGCGTCGGGCACGTTGCGCGGGTCGTAGGTGCGCGCGGTGATCTTCGGCTCGAAGCGCTCGGCGAGCAGCGGCGTGGCGCGCAGCGCCGGCACGGCGGCAAAGGTCATGGTCACCGGGCAGCCGTGGCCGGCCTCCACCTGCGTCTGCAGGTACACATGGGCCGCGCGCGCCACGTGGGCGCCGGGGCGGGGGTCGGTCCAGGGCGACGAGTGCAGGCCGTGCTCGATGGCCGAGCGCATGAGCTGGTGGTAGGCGGGGTGGAACTTCACCAGGTCCACGCGGCGCCCGAAGCGGTCGTGCGTGTCCAGCTCGGGCGCGTGCCTGTTGGCCTGCACGCCGAGCTCGAGGTATTCGGCCGAGCCGGCGAGGCGGCCAAACGCATCCAGCGCCGCATCGGCCCAGGCCGCGCCTTCGCGTTGCACGGCCTCGACCAGCGCCTGGTCCTGCCGGTACATGTTGAAGTCGACCAGCTCGCTGCCGACGTTGATCACCTCATGCGTCTCGGCCAGGCCGGCGCGCGGGGGTGCGAGCATCTCGGGTGCGTTCATGGGTTGCTCTCCGTCTGGGAGTCGAAAGGGGCTGCTTCAGGCGCAAGCCTGGCTGGCGCTGCTGCGTGCCTGCGCGAGGAAGCGCTGCCAGATGGCCTTGCCGGTGTCGTCATGGCGCGCCACGGTCTTGATGAAGCGCGACCGTGCGCCGGCGTCGACCAGCGGGGCCGGCAACAGCGGGTCGAACACCACGCGGCGGATGGCGTCGTGCCCGAGCTCGAAGGCCTCGCGTGCGGCGCGCTCCAGCGGCAGCGTGCGTGCGTGGTCCAGCCAGGCGGCGAGCCGGGCCGTGGTGTCGCGATAGCCCGCGTCGAGCGCGGCCGTGTCCCATAGCGCGCAGGCATGTGCGGCATCGGACGCGCACAGGTCGCGCAGCACGAAGACGGTGCCGGTTTCGGCGCCCTCGGGCACCAGGTGGCGCAGCCGCTGTCGCACTGCTTCGGCCCCGCCCACGAGGTTGTTGGGGCGCAGGTGCAGCCCGCGCTCGAACTCCGCCAGGCCCAGCATGCCGAAGGCGCGCTCGCGGGCACGCAAGCCCGGGCGGTCGCTGCGGCCGGTGGCGCCCACGTGCACCGCGATCCAGTCGCCTTGCCAGTCGACCATGAGGCGCTCGATCTGGCGCCAGCGCCCTACCTCGTCGGCGAGCGGGCGCGCCTGGGGGCCCAGGGCGTAGCAGCCGCGCCTGGGCGCCACCAGCAGGCCGGCGGCCACCGCGCGCGCCAAGGCCACGCGCACGCTGTTTTCGGGCAGTTCGAACAGGGCACAGGCCCGCAGCAGCTCGCGCACACCCAGTTCGGGCTGCCCCCGCGCTTCGGAGCCGAGCACCAGGTTGAGGATGAGCGAGCGGGCGTCGGGCGACATGCGTCGATATTACATACGCATGCAAGTGGAGTCTATCTGTGTAATATCAAAACCAGGCCGCCTTTGGACGGCTGCAGGCGCGGCGGTTCAGGTCGCCAGGATGCCCGTCTTCAGGCGCCGGAGGTAGTTGTGGTCGTCCACCGCAGTGATCATGCGGTCCAGCATTTCGTCGAGGGTCGGCTTCGGCACCGCGAAGTTCATGCGCACGAACTTCTGGGCCCTCGGATGGAAGGCCTCGCCCGGGCCGAAGGCGACGCGCGCGCGCTGCAGGAAGAACTCGGCCGCCGAGCCTTCGAGCGCCAGGCCGGTGCAGTCCAGCCAGGCCAGTGGCGTGGCCTGCGGTTCGTGAAACCGCAAGGCGGGCAGCTCGCGGCGCAGGGTGTCCGCCACATGGGTTCGCATGGCCATGAGATGTGCGCGCAGTGCGTCGAGCCACGCCTGGCCCGTGGTCCAGGCGGCGAGCGTCGCACCGATGCCCAGCTCGTTGACGCCGCCGGTCACGCGGGCCGGGGCACATGCATGGAAGCGCCGCAGCAGCGCCTTGGTGCCGAAGCAGGCAACGGCACAGCGCAGGCCGGGCATGTCGAAGCCCTTCGCTGCCGAGTGCAGCGTGACGGTGCGGGCCGCGGCTGCTGCCGACAGCGCAGCGAAAGGCAGGTGGCGCTGTCCGGGGTAGACCAGGTCGCAGAGGGTTTCGTCCGAAACGACGATCAAGTCGTGCCGCTCGGCGAAGGCGGCCAGGCTCTGCAACTCGGCGCATGAGAAGACGCGCCCGGTGGGATCCTGCGGGTTGCACAGCAGCAGCACCCGCGTGCAGCGGGTGACGAGCTTCTCGAGCTCGTCGAGCTGGAACACATGGCCGGCGGCGCCAGGCTCCATGTCCAGCGGGACCGGGCGCCGGCCGCTGGCCGCGATCGCCTCACGCAGGCCGGGGTCGCTGGGCACCTGCACGACCACGCCGTCGCCGGGATCGGAGAAGGCGAGCACCGCGGCATGGATCGCTTGTGCGGCGCTGGCCAGCACCATCACCTGGTCGGCGTGGACGTCCCACTCGAACAGCGACTTCATGCGCGCGGCGAAGGCCTCGGCCAGCATGCGTTTGGCCGCCAGGCCTTCGTGCAGCGAAGGGCCGTGTTCGGCGCCATCGGTGGCCGGCGCCTGCGGATCGGGCCGAAAGCACGACATCTCGGCCGTGCAGGCAGCGATGACGCCCGGGGGATGCGGCGGCTGCCCGAAGCGCTGCCGCACCAGCCATTGCGCCTTGCTCAAGGTGAGGCCGGGGCCGTTGCGGGCCGTGTGTGCCGCAGGCAGTGGGATCGCTGTGTCGTAGCTCAATTTCAGCCTCGTTCCGGCGGTCCGGGACATTCCGTGCCGGCCGGGCAACGATAGGCTGCAACGCAGCGCGGGCGCAATCGCAAATGTTGAGCCTGCGGTTCAGCATTGCTGATGCCTGGAGTTGACCACCAAGGGCCTGTTCACGCTATTTCGCCCTGTGCAGCCCGAGCGTGAGGCCCCAAAAAGCGTGAACAGGCCCTAGGGGGTATCGAGCTCCATTCATCCGAAACGCGCAAGTCTTGAGTTACGCTTCGTCCCCTTCTTCGTCCCCCGTGCCTGTCTAAGCAAGAAGAAGCCGGAAAAAGAGCTGAAAAAAGTTCCGTAGATTGTTCCTTGAGAGTGGGTCCTGGTCGGATTGGGTCTTTATGAAGTAGCTACAGGGAGCTTTATGGAAATCTACCAACTCAAGACATTCGTGGTCGTGGCTCAGGAAGGCAGCATCACCCGTGCTTCGGAGCGCTTGTTCCTCAGCCAGCCGGCCGTGAGCGCCCAGATCAAGGCGCTGGAAGACACCCTCGGGATCACGCTGTTCGAGCGAACGGTCCGCGGAATGCGACTGACCGCGCCCGGCCGGCAGATCCTCGCGAAGGCGGAGCAGACGCTGTCGACGCACCGCGAGCTCGTCGAAGAGGCCAGTCGCGTCAAGGGCAGCATGGCGGGGCGCCTGCGCCTCGGAGCGGACAGCAGCGCGAACGCCGAGCTGACGGGGCGCGTGGTCAAGGAATTTTCCGAGCGCCATCCCGAAGTCGAGGTATCGCTGCAGCATTGCTCCTCGCTCAATCCGCTGGAGGGCATTCGCAGCGGCGATCTCGACGCGGGCTTCTATGACGACACCGGCGGAGTCCACGCCGATCTGGTCACGATGGAGGCGTCGCGCTACGGCATCTACCTGGTCGCCCCGCGCGGCATGGTCTCGGCATCGCAGCCGCAGAGCCTGCAGTCGCTGGCCGAGTTGCCCTGGATCTACCCGCGCTCCATTCCGTGCTACGAGCAGGCGGCGGAGCGGCTGTTCAAGACACTGCGCATCCGCCCGAAGCGCATCATCAGCGTGGACCGTGAAAGCGTGACCCTGATGCTGCTGGCCAAGGGCACGGGAGTGGGCCTGCTGCACGAAGACACGGCCAGCGAAGCGCAGACGAGCGGGGATGTCGACGTGGTGTGCCGGGAGCAGAACTCGGTGCGCGTGCTCTTCGGGCATCTGGCCAGCCGCGCGCAGGACCCGTTGCTCAACGCGGTGAGCGGCATCCTTCGCGAGTCCATCGGCGCCGCGGGCACGGTGGCGCGCTTGCTCGACGTTCCCGCAGCCGCCTTGTTCCCGCTGGGCGAGGCGAGTGTGCCTGCCGAACCGCAGCGCTGGCGGCGCGAGCTCGACCAGGTTGCGTCGCCTTCTCCCACCTTCTTCTGGCCGCAGCTCGGCGCGCACGAAGAGCGCATGAAGCAGTCTGTGCAGGGCTGCCCGGACCCCACCTGCCAGGCGCCGGCCATCGCCGGATAGAGGAGGCCCACCCGCGCAGCGCCTTCGGCGCTCCCCCTTCAGGCGTGGGAGCCTCCGGACGCGGTGTACCGCGCCCGCCCCCCGAGGGAGCGAGCAACTGGCTTCGGTACGGCCGGGCGCCAGTTGCTCAAGGGGGGCGCCGCTGGCGGACCGGGGCAGCCGGATCCGCGGCGGCTGCCTGGCCGTGCCGGCGCCCGCATGCGAGTGGGCGTAGCCGCAGCATCAGCGGCGCTGAGACATGCGCTCAGGATTTTCGATTTGTGCCCCGCTGGAGCGCCCCGTATCTTCGCGGGCAGTTCCTCCACAGCACAGGCCACCCATGAGTGCATTGCTGACACGCCGACTCGAATTCCTCGCTCGCGACGGCAACCGCGCGCTGCTCGCGCAGGGGCTGCGAGGCATCGAGAGGGAAGCGCTGCGCGTCGACGCGCAGGGCCGGCTCGCGACCACGCCACACCCCAGGCGGCTCGGGGCCGCGCTCACCCATCCGCACCTCACGACCGATTTTTCGGAGGCATTGCTGGAGATCATCACGCCCCCTGAGCACGACACGGCGGCAATGCTCGCACGGCTCGATGCGCTGCACCGGTTCGTGCGCGAGCGGCTGGGCGACGAGATGCTCTGGTGCCATTCGATGCCTTGCCGCCTGCCGCAGGAAGAGGGCATTCCGATCGCCTGGTACGGCACCTCCCACGAGGGCATGCTCAAGCACGTCTACCGGCGCGGCCTCGCGCTGCGCTACGGCAAGGCCATGCAGTGCATCGCCGGGCTGCACTACAACTTCTCGGTGGCCGAAGCGCTGTGGCGGCGGCTCAAGGACGAAGAGGGCGCGCCCGGCTCGGCGATGCACCACCAGTCCGAGATGTACATCTCGCTGATCCGCAACTTCCGCCGCTACGGCTGGCTGCTGATGTACCTGTTCGGCGCGTCGCCGGCGCTGGCGCAGGACTTCCAGGGACGCCGCGGCTTTGCGCTGGAGACGTTTTCTCAGGACTCGCTGTACCTGCCGTACGCCACCAGCCTGCGCATGAGCGACATGGGATACCAGAACGATGCGCAGAGCGGCCTCACGCCCGACTACAACAACCTCGACAGCTACATCGGCAGCCTGGTCGAGGCGATGAACCAGCCCTATATGTCGTACGAGGCGCTGGGCACCAAGCGCAACGGCGAGTGGATCCAGCTCAACACCAACCGGCTGCAGATCGAGAACGAGTACTACTCGGTCATCCGGCCCAAGCGCATCACCTGGGTGGGCGAGCGGCCGCTGCAGGCGTTGGCGCGGCGCGGCGTGCAGTACATCGAGGTGCGCTGCCTCGACATCGACCCCTTCGAGCCGCTGGGCATCGGCCTGCAGGCCTGCCGCTTCCTCGATGCGTTCTTGCTGTTCTGCGCGCTCGAAGAGAGTCCGCCGACCGAGCTGGGCGAGTGCCGCGAGAACCGCGAGAACTTCGCGCTCACGGTGAGGGAAGGGCGGCGCCCGGGCCTGCTGCTGCAGCGCGACGGCGCGCGCGTGAGCCTGCGCGGCTGGGCGCTCGAGATCCTGCAGCGCGTCGAGGAGGTGTGCCACCTGCTGGACGCGCAGCGCGACGACGGCGCCCACGCCGAGGCGCTGGCGGCGCAGACCGAGAAGGTGCTCGACGTGGAGCAGACGCCCTCGGCGCGCGTGCTGGCCGCGATGAAGGAGGAGGGCGGATCCTTCTTTCGCTTTGCTCTGCGCCGCAGCCTGGCGCATGCCGAGCACTTCGCTGCGCGACCGGTCAGCCCGGCGCATGCCGAGGCTTTCGAGCGGCAGGTGCAGGACTCGCTGGCCGAGCTGGAGCTGGCCGAGCGTGCCCAGAGCGGTGCGTTCGATGACTTTGTGAGCCAGTTCCAGGCCGGTGCTTCGCACCAAGCCCGCATCGAGGCCGCCGAGTCGGCCTTCCTGCCGGGCATGGCTTGAGACGTTTTTCAACACCAGAGATGCAAACAGGCAACCTGAACCCGGACGCCGGCGAGCGGGCTCGCCGGCGTGCCCTTGTGCAGGCGACGCTGGCCGCGGCTTGTGCAGCCGTCGTCGCCGTGCCGGCCCAAGCGGCCGGCGCTGCCGAGAAGGAGGTCTGCTACGGCGTGGCCAAGGCCGGCCAGAACGAGTGCGCGAACAGCACCTGCTTTCACTTGTGCTCGGGGCTGGCCAGCACCGACCGTGACCCCACCGAGTGGATGATGGTGCCCAAGGGCACCTGCACCAAGCTGGGCGGCAAGGTGGAGCCGGCCCCGCTGCCGTGCGGCAGCGAAACCTCCGCCGCGGGCGGCAAGGCTGCCGTGGCCGGCGACCCGGCCGCCGGTGCGGCGCTCTATGAGCACGGGGATGCGGCGCGCGCCTTGCCGTCGTGCGCCGCCTGCCACGGCAAGGCGGGCAACTCGACCGCGCCCGACTATCCGCGGCTGGCCGGGCAGTTCGCCGCCTACCTCGATGGACAGCTGCGGGCCTTTCGTGACCGCTCGCGGCACAACCCCGTGATGAACACGGCGGTGGCACCGTTGAACGACACCGACATCGCCAACCTCTCGGCCTACCTGTCCACGCGCAAGCCGGAGTTCGTGAATGTGAGCCTCCCGCGGCAGGCCGCGGCGGGCCGGCCGTATCGCGACTGCGCCGACGGCTGCCCGGAGATGGTGCCGCTGCCGGCCGGCACGCTGCTGATGGGCTCGCCCGAAGGTGAAGTCGGGCGCTTCGGCAACGAGACGCAGCATGCGGTGAGCATCACGCGGGCGTTTTCGATCGGACGATTCGACGTGACCTTCGACGAATGGGACGCCTGCGTCGACGACGGCGGCTGCAATGGCTACCGCCCTTCCGACGAAGGCTGGGGACGCGGCAGGCGGCCGGTGATCAACATCAACTGGGACGATGCGCAGAGCTACGTCGACTGGCTCAGCCGCAAGACCGGTGCGCGCTACCGGCTGCCCAGCGAGGCCGAGCTCGAGTACGCGGCGCGCGCCGGCACCATCACCGCGCGCTGGTGGGGCGACCGGATCAGCCGCGGCAACGCGAAGTACGGCCCCGACGTGTGCCCGCAGCAGAAGAACTGCGGCGGCGTGGCCTACGGGCCGGGCAACTCGCTGTACACCGTGCCGGTGGGCAGCTTCCCGCCCAACCCGTTCGGCCTGTTCGACATGCTGGGCAATGTGTGGAAATGGACGGCCGACTGCTGGCACACCGACTACCAGGGCGCGCCCACCGACGGCAGCGCCTGGGACGAGCCCGGCTGCCAGCGGCGCGTGGTGCGCGGCGGGGCGTGGAACGACGTGCCGGCCTTCGTGCGCTCGGCGGCGCGCTCGGCCTTTCCCTCACACCTGCGCCGCAGCCAGGTGGGGCTGCGCGTGGTGCGCGAGATGGCCACCTCCTTGCCGCGCACCATGGCGCTGTCGCCGGGCGCCCAAGACGCGGCGCAAGCGCACGACTTGAACACGGAGCGCCTGTGGAAGCGATGAACAAGGTCGGGGGCCGCAACTCCTGCGTGCCCTTGCGGGACTATCGGCTCGAAGACAACCTGCATGCCGAGGCAGGCAGCATCTTCCTCACCGGTACGCAGGCGCTGGTGCGGCTGCCGCTGATGCAGCGGCGCCTCGACCGCGAACGCGGGCTCGACACGGCCGGCTTCATCAGCGGCTACCGCGGGTCGCCGCTGGGGGGCTACGACCAGGCGCTGTGGCGCGCACGGCAGGTGCTGCAGGCGCAGAACATCCGCTTCGTGCCGGCCATCAACGAGGAGCTGGGCGCCACCGCGGTGCTGGGGACCCAGCAGGTCGAGACCGACCCGCATCGCACGGTCGACGGCGTGTTCGCCATCTGGTACGGCAAGGGGCCGGGCGTGGACCGTGCGGGCGATGCGCTCAAGCACGGCAACGTGTACGGTTCCTCGCCGCACGGCGGCGTGCTGGTGGTGGCGGGCGACGACCACGGCTGCGTGTCCTCGTCGATGCCGCACCAGAGCGACTTTGCGATGCAAGCCTGGAGCATGCCCATCGTCAACCCGGCCAACATCGCCGAGTACCTGGAGTTCGGCCTGTACGGCTGGGCGCTGTCGCGCTTTTCCGGCATGTGGGTCGGGTTCAAGGCCATCTCGGAGACCGTGGAAAGCGGCGCCACGGTCAACCTCGATGCGCTGCGCACGCGCTTCGACGAGCCGGTGGCGTTCGAGCGCCCGGCCGGCGGCCTGCACTACCGCTGGCCCGACCTGCCCAGCCTGGGGATCGAGACGCGCCACGCCACCAAGCTGGAGGCGGTGCGTGCCTTCGCGCGGCACAACTCGATCGACAAGCTGGTCTGTCCGAGCCCGCAGGCCGACATCGGAATCGTCACCTGCGGCAAGGCCCATCTCGACCTGATGGAGGTGTTGCGCCGGCTGCAGCTGGGCCCGCACGACCTCGAGCGCGCCGGCGTGCGCCTGTACAAGGTGGGCCTGAGTTTTCCGCTCGAGGCCACGCGCATGGCCGGCTTCGTGGCCGGGCTGCGCGAGGTGCTGGTGATCGAGGAAAAGGGCCCCGTGGTCGAGCGACAGATCCGGGGCCTTTTTTACAACCTGCCCGATGCGCAGCGCCCCACCGTGCTGGGCAAGACCGACGCGCAAGGCCGTCCGCTGCTGCCTTCGGAAGGCGAGCTGAGGCCTTCGCGCATCGCGGCAGTGGTGGCAGAGTGGCTCGCCCGGCACAAGCCGATGCTCGACCGCCGGCGCCTGCTCGCCGACTTCAGCGTGCCGGCGCTGCTGTCCAACGAGGCCGACGCGGTGCGTCGGATGCCCTACTTCTGCTCGGGCTGCCCGCACAACACCTCCACCAAGGTGCCCGAGGGTTCGCGCGCACTGGCCGGCATCGGCTGCCACTTCATGGCCTCGTGGATGGACCGCGAGACCACCGGCCTCATCCAGATGGGCGGCGAGGGCGTGGACTGGGTGGCGCACTCGATGTTCACGAGCACGCCCCATGTGTTCCAGAACCTGGGCGACGGCACCTACTTCCATTCGGGCTTCCTGGCGCTGCGGCAGGCGGTGGCCGCCGGCACCAACATCACCTACAAGATCCTCTACAACGACGCGGTCGCGATGACGGGCGGGCAGCCGGTGGACGGCAGCCTGAGCGTCGACGCGATCGCCTCGCAGGTGGCGGCCGAGGGTGTGAAGGCGGTGGCGGTGGTGAGCGACCAGCCGCGCAAGTACGCCGGCCTGCGGCACCGCTTTCCCGCGATGGCCACCTTTCACCACCGCTCGGAACTCGATCGCGTGCAGCGCGCATTGCGCGAGATCCGCGGCGTCACCGTGCTCATCTACGACCAGGCCTGCGCGGCCGAGAAGCGCCGGCGCCGCAAGAAAGGTGAACTGCCAGAGCCCGCGCGGCGCCTGTTCATCAACACCGCGGTGTGCGAAGGCTGCGGCGACTGCGTCACGCAGTCGAACTGCCTGTCTGTCGTGCCGGTGGACACCGAGTTCGGCCGCAAGCGCGCGATCGACCAGTCTTCGTGCAACAAGGACTACTCCTGCGTGAACGGCTTCTGCCCGAGCTTCGTGTCGGTGGTGGGCGGCACGCTGCGCAAGAAGGCCGGCGACGCGCTCGACATCGGCCAGCTGCGCGCCAAGGCAGGCGAACTGCCGGCGCCGCAGCCGCACGACTGGGCCGGCCCCTACAACCTGCTGGTCACCGGCGTGGGCGGCACAGGCGTGGTGACGGTGGGCGCGCTGGTGTCGATGGCCGCCCACCTCGAGGGCAAGCAGGCCTCGGTGCTCGACTTCATGGGCTTTGCGCAGAAGGGCGGTGCGGTGCTGTCGTTCGTGCGCCTGGCCGCGAAGCCGGAGCACCTGAACCAGGCCCGCATCGACGTGCAGCAGGCCGACGCGGTCCTCGCCTGCGACATGGTGGTGGGCGGCAGCGCCGAGGCGCTGCAGACCATACGCCACGGCCACACGCGCATCGTTGCCAACACCCACCGCATCCCCACCGCGGCCTTCGTCCGCGATGCCGACGCCGGGCTGCAGGAGGCCGCGCTGATGGAGAAGATGCGCTTTGCCGCCGGCGAGCAGCAGGTGGCGCAGTGCAACGGCCAGGCGCTGGCCCAGCAGCTCTTTGGCGACACCATCGCGGCCAACATCCTGCTGATGGGCTTTGCATGGCAGCAGGGGCTGATTCCCGTGAGTCTCGAAGCGCTGGAGCGCGCCATCGAGCTCAACGGCGTGGCGGTCGAGGCCAACAAGGCCGCGCTGGCGGCCGGCAGGCTGGCCGCGGCCGGAACCGGGCTGCCGGGAGCGCCGGCGCTGCCGCGCAACGCGGTTCCGATTGCGTTCCCGGTCAAGGGCCGGCGCGTCGAGCTGGCAAGCCTGTTGCAGCAGCGCGAGGAGCTGCTGGCCAGGTACCAGGGCCGGTCGCTGGCGGCGCGCTACCGTGCCTTCGTCGAGCGCGTGCGCGAGCGGGAACGAGAGGTCTTCGGGTCCGAGGCGCCCATGTCGCTCACGCGCGCGGTGGCGCGCAGCTACGCCAAGCTGCTGGCCTACAAGGACGAGTACGAGGTGGCACGCCTCTACACCGACGGCAGCTTCGCCGAGCAGTTGAACCAGCAGTTCGAGGGCGACTACAAGCTGATGTTCCACATGGCGCCGCCGATCCTGGTGGGCACCGGCAGCCGCGGCCAGGCACCGCGCAAGATGGTGTTCGGCCCCTGGATGGCGCCGGCGCTGAAGGTGCTGGCCCATGGCAGGCACCTGCGCGGCACGCCGTTCGATGTGTTCGGCTACACCGCGGAACGCCGGCGCGAGCGCCGGCTGGCGCGCGACTATGCCGCGCTGATCGCACGGCTGCTGCCCAGGCTGAGCCGCGACAACGCCGAGTTGATCGTCGCCATCGCCGAGCTGCCCGAGCGCATCCGCGGCTTCGGCCACGTGAAGCTGGCGAGCATCCGTGCCGCCCAGCAGCGCGAGAAGGAGCTGCTGGCCAAGCTGGACATCACGGGGCCGGGCGAGACCGCGCCGCTGCCCGTGCTGGCGCCGCCGCCCCGCGTGCAGCGCGCGGCGGGCTACCTGCTGTCGATCCCGGTCTGAAGATCACTTGCGGCCGTGCCGCGGGCTGCCCCGGCACGGCGGGCGCGGCCTCAGCGGCGCCGCACCGCTTCGACCACCCGCTGCAGCATCTCGTCGGCGATCGGCCACGAGGTGGCGAAGTTCAAGCGCACGAAGTGCGATGCGGCGGGGTGGAAGGCCGGGCCGGGGCTGAAACCCACGCGCGCCTCGCGCAGGAAGAAGTCGAAGGCCGGCTCGCCCAGTGCCAGGCCGGCGCAGTCCAGCCACAGCAGGTAGGTCGCTTGCGGCAGGTGGAAGCGCACTTGAGGCAGCTCGCGGTGCAGCGTGGCCGCCACGTGGTCGCGCAGGGCCAGCAGGTGCTGCAGCACGGCGTCCAGCCAGGGCTGGCCCTCGGACCATGCGGCCACGGTGGCATCGATGCCGAAGCTGTTGACCTGGCCGGTCAGCCGCTCGGGTATGCGCGCATGGAAGCGGCGCATCAGCTCCGGCGTACCGAAGCAGGCGGCCGCGCAACGCAGCCCCGGGATGTTGAAGCTCTTGGTCGCCGAATTGAGCGTCACCGTGCGCGCGGCCGTCTGCGGCGACAGGGCGGCGATCGGCAGGTGCTCCGCGCCGGGATACACCAGGTCGGCATGGATCTCGTCGGAGACGATCACGAGATCGTGCTTTTCGGCGAACGCGGCCACGCGCTGCAGCTCGCTGCGCGTGAACACACGCCCGGTGGGGTTTTGCGGGTTGCACAGCACGAAGACACGCGTGCGGGCGTCGACCGCAGCCTCGAGCTTGTCGAGGTCGAACACGTGGCCCTCGGGCGTCCACTCCATTTCAAGCGGAATCAGCCGGCGGCCGGTGCCCGCGATGGCGTCGCGAAAGGGCGGGTAGCTGGGCAGTTGCAGGATCACGCCGTCGCCCAAGTCGGTATAGGCGAGCAGGGTGGCGTACACCGCCTGCACCAGGTCGGCCAGCACCAGCACCTGCCCAGGGTCGACCTCCCAGCCGAAGCGGCGCTGCATGCGCGCGGCGAAGGCGCGGGCAACGGCGCGGTCGGCCCTTTCGCCGGCGCGCAAGGGGTAGCTGTAGGCGAAGCCGTCGACGTTGCGCTGCATCGCCGCCTGCACCGCCGCCGGCGCGCGAAAGTCCATGTCGGCCACGCAGGCCGCGATCACGCCCGGCGGGTACTGGCCCCACTTGTAGCTCTGCCGCGCGAGCAGCTGCGCGGGCTCGAGGAGGAAGCCGGCTTCTTGCGTCACAGCATCTGGTCCATCTCCAGCGACGGGAAACTGCTGGCCTGGTGGATGCGCACCACTCGCGCCGGGATGCCGGCCACGGTGCAGTGAGGGGGCACGTTCTTCAGCACCACGCTGCCGGCCGCGACCTTGCTCATCGCACCGACCTCGATGTTGCCCAGGATCTTGGCGCCCGCGCCGATCATCACGCCGGTGCGCACCTTCGGGTGGCGGTCGCCGTGCTCCTTGCCGGTGCCGCCCAGCGTCACGCCCTGCAGGATGGAGACCTTGTCCTCGATGACGGCGGTCTCGCCCACGACGATGCCGCTGCCGTGGTCGAGCATCACTGCCGCGCCGATGGCCGCCGCGGGATGGATGTCCACTGCGAACACCGCCGAGGCCTGGTTGGACAGCGCATAGGCCAGCTCCTTGCGGCCTGCCTTCCACAGTGCGTGGGCGATGCGGTAGGTCTGCAGCGCGTGGAAGCCCTTCAGGTTCAGCAGCGCATGCAGGGCGTTGGGGCAGGCCGGGTCGCGCACGCCGATGGCCGCCAGGTCGGCTGCCACGCTGAACAGGATGGCCGGGTGCTCGGCGAGGATGCCGTGGATCAGCGCGCGCAGCGGCTGCTCGGGCAAGTCGCTCGCGCCCAGGCGCGCGGCGAGCACCGCCGCCACGATGGCGGCCGGCTCCGCCGGGCGCAGCACCAGCGCCTCCAGGCGCTGCCGCAGCAGCGGCTCGCGCGCGGCGTGTTCCTTTGCAGTGTCGACGACGCACTTCCAGAGGCTGGCTTCGGTGCCGAGGTCTTCGGCCTCGCCGAAGCTGGCCTCGCGGATCAGCGGCCGGGCCGAGCAGGGGTCGGCGCGCGGTGTCGAGGCGAGTGCGGCGCGTGTCATCACGCGCTGAAGATACGTGCCCGCGGGGCGCGCAGGCAAATCGAAAAAGCTGAAGGCTGGGCGCAAGCGGCGCCGATGGCAGCGGCCGACCGGTCCTCACGAATCCTGAGAACCGGCTTCAGCATTTTCGATTTGTACCGCTGTGGGGCCGAACGTAGCATCCCCCGACATCTGCTGCAGACCCGCCCCAACCACCCTCCTCATCCTTCGAGGTGCACGATGCGCAAGTCATTTCAAACGAACATCGAGGTTCGCTACCGCGACACCGACTCCATGGGGCACATCAGCAGCCCCATCTACTACGACTACATGCAGTCGGCGTACCTGGAGTACATGCATTACATCCTGGAGATTCCCAAGTCCAGGAAGCTGCCGCACATCATGGTGAAGACCGCCTGCGAGTACATCTCGCAGGCGAAATACGGCGACAAGCTGCGCATCCTCAGCCACGTCACCAAGTTCGGCACCAAGAGCTTCGAGATGGAGCACGTGATGCAGCTCGACGACCCCAAGCGCGAGTACGAGGTCATCGCCAAGGCCAATTCGTGGCACGTGATGTACGACTACGACAAGCAGGCCACCTACCCGGTGCCCGAGGCTTTCAAGCAGACGGTGCTGGCCTACCAGGGCTCGCTGTAAGCGCGCGCCCGCCCAGTGAAGAAAACGCCACAGAGGATCTACCCATGAGCAACGTCGTCTTGTCGGACAAGCAAGAGCTGCACAAGCAGTTCGGCGAAGACCAGGCCATCGGCGGCAACCACTACCGCTCGTTCGTCGGGCCGCCCAACTACTACGACCTGATCGGTGTGACCCAGTTCAACCTGCTCACGCTGTTCGGCATGCGCGAGACCTCCACACTGCTCGACATCGGCTGCGGCTCGCTGCGCGGCGGTCGCTTCTCGATCATGTACCTGCGCCCGGGCAAGTACTTCGGCATCGACCCCGAGGACTGGGCGGTGCAGGACGGCCTGCAGGCCCACTTCGGCGAAGAACTGGTCAAGCGCCGGCAGCCCACCTTCGTGTACGACGGCAACTACCAGTTCACCAAGTTCGGCCGCAAGTTCGACTTCCTGATGGCCCACTCGATCTTCACGCACGCACCGGAACACCAGATCCGCCAGTGCGTGTCCGAGGCCGCCAAGGTGATGGCGCCGGAGTCGATCTTCCTCGCCACCTTCTTCGAGAGCCTGGACGGCACCGACTACACCGGCGACACCTGGGCCTACCCGGACATCGTGCGCTTCAACAAGTCGACCATCTCGCGCTACGTCGAGGAGTCGGGGCTGGAGTGCCAGCACTTCGACTGGCCGCATCCGTTCAACCAGAAGTGGATCTGCGTCACGCTCAAGGGCGTGCGGCCGGACGTGCAGAAGTTCCTGTCGGGCCACATCTACTCCTATGCGGCTGCGCTGGAGCGCCGGGCCACCCAGACCACCTGGCCGACCTCGCCCACCGATCCCAGCCCAACCCCCACCAAGTGACGGACCCGCTCGCCATGGAAAGCAGCCCCACGAAGCCGCGTATCCTGATCGGAGTGACCGGCTCGGTCGACGCCATGCTCCTGCCCGTGTACATACGGGCCATACGGGCCGGGCTCGACTGTTCGATCTCGGTGATCTTCACGCCGGACGCGGCGGACTTCGTCAACGTCGACAGCACCGCGCTCATCGTCGAGCGCGTCATCGCCGGCGAGAACCCCAAGGACTGGGCCACCGACCGGCCGGGCCGCATCGCCGCCGACCACGACCTGATGGTGGTGCTGCCCGCCACGGCCAACACGCTGGCCGCCGCGGCGCATGGCACCTCGCAGAACCGGCTGACGATGATGTTCCTGGTGGGCACCTTCCCGATCGTGTTCTTTCCCGTCATGGGGCCCACGATGTGGGACAAGCCGGTGGTGCGCCGCAACGTGGCGCGCATCCGCGAGGACGGGCACGAGGTGATCGAGCCGGCCTGGCGCGAGCAGTACGAGCCGCACTACAAGCGCATGTACGGCCACTACACGCTGCCCGAGCCCGACCAGGTGCTGGCCATCATCAAGAGCCGGCTGGAGACTGCGCTGGCGGCGAAGAAGCGGAGTTCATCGTGAAGTCCACCACGTCGGTAAGGGCCGAGGCCGTGGCAGCACGCCGCGAGAAGGGCTCGTCGGTGCGCTGGGTGCTCATCAGCCTCGCGCTGTCGATGCTGCTGTCTTCGCTGGGCGTGAGCATCCCCAACGTGGCCCTGCCCACGCTCGCGCAGGCCTTCGGCGCGAGCTTCCAGCAGGTGCAGTGGGTGGTGATCGCCTACCTGCTCGCCATCACCGTCGTGATCGTCAGCGTGGGCCGGCTGGGCGACCTGCTCGGCCATGGCCGCGTGCTGCTGGCCGGCATCGCGTTGTTCACGGTGGCCTCGGCGCTGTGCGGCATCGCGCCCACGCTGGGCATGCTGATCGCCGCCCGCGCGCTGCAAGGCGTGGGCGCGGCCATCCTGATGGCGCTCACGGTGGCGCTGGTGCGCGAGACCGTGCCGAAGGAAAGCACCGGCAGCGCGATGGGGCTGCTGGGCACCATGTCGGCGATCGGCACCGCGCTCGGCCCCTCGGTGGGCGGCGTGCTGGTGGCCGGGCCGGGCTGGCGCGCCATCTTCCTGATCATGGTGCCCTTGGGCGTCGCGGCCTTCCTGCTCGCGCAGCGCCACCTGCCGGTGCAGGCGCCCAAGGCGCGCGTGGCCGGCCAGGGCTTCGACAAGCTCGGCACGGTGCTGCTGGGCCTGACGCTGGGCGCCTATGCGCTGGCCGTCACGGCCGGGGGCGGCCGCTTCGGCGAGCTCAACGCCGAGCTGCTGCTCGGTGCCGTCGTCGGGGCCGTGCTGTTCCTGTTCTCGCAGGCGAGGGTGGCCTCGCCGCTGATCCGGCTGTCGGAGTTGCGCCACCCGGTGCTGAGCGCCAGCCTCGCGATGAACGTGCTCGTGCCCACGGTGATGATGGCCACGCTGGTGGTGGGCCCGTTCTTCCTGGCGCGCGCGCTCGGGCTGCCCGAGGTGATGGTCGGCTTCGTCATGGCCATCGGCCCGGTCATTTCCACCTTCACCGGCGTGCCGGCCGGCAAGATCGTCGACCGTTTCGGCGCGCCGCTGATCGTCGTGCTCGGGCTGGTCGAGATGGCGGCCGGCACCTTCGCGCTCGCGCTGCTGCCCTCGGTGTACGGCGTGGCGGGCTATGTGGCCGCCATCTTCATCCTGACGCCGGGCTACCAGCTGTTCCAGGCGGCGAACAACACCGCCGTGATGATGGACGTGTCGGCGGAGCGCCGCGGCGTGGTCTCGGGCATGCTGAGCCTGGCACGCAACCTGGGGCTCATCACCGGCGCCTCGGCCATGGGCGCGCTGTTCGCCTACGCGTCGGCAGCGCCCGATATCGCGGCTGCGCCGGCCGACGCGGTGGCGCTGGGCATGCGCATCACCTTCCTGGTGGCCGGCGGCCTGGTGGTGCTCGCGCTCGCGATCGCGCTGCTGGGCATGCGGCGACTGAAGGCGGCGCCCTCGGCCCCGTAGACCCCTTTTTCAGCCAGGGACATGAATCGATCCATGTTGACGATGGAGGGAGCGTGACGACTTCGCAACCCGACGGCGGCGCCGAGCCGACCCAGCCCCAGGGCAGCCAGACGGCGCAGGCCCCCCACGTGATCACGCGGCAGCGCCTGCGCGACGGCTCGCTGCTGGCCGAATGGCGCGCTGCCGCGCTGCCCGATTCCCCGGTGCGCTCCGACGAGGAGATCGAGGCCTCGCTCGCGCTGGCGCTGGCGCAGCGCCCCGATCGCGGCGACGCCTGGGTGTTCGCCTATGGCTCGCTGATCTGGAACCCCACGTTCGAGTTCGTCGAGAAGCAGGTGGCCCTGGTGCAGGGCTGGCACCGGCGCTTCTGCCTGTGGATACGCACCGGCCGTGCCTCGCCCGAGGCACCCGGCCTGACGCTGGCGCTCGACCGCGGCGGCTCGTGCCGGGGCATCGCGTTTCGCATCGACAAGAAGCAGGTCGAAGAGGAACTGCTGATGCTGTGGCGGCGCGAGATGGCCAGCGGCGTCTACGAGGCGCGCTGGGTCAACCTGAGCCTCGAAGACGGCAGCGACCGCCAGGTGAAGGCGGTGACCTTCGTCGCCAACCGGCGCCACGCGCGCTTCACCAACCTGCTGTCCGACGCGGAGATCGCCGAGCGCATCGCGGTGGCGCGCGGTCCCTTCGGCAGCTGCCACGAATACCTGATGAACACGATCCGGCACCTGGACATGCTCAGCCTGAAGGACGAGGGGCTCGAGCGCATCCGGCGCTGCATCGACGCGATGCAGACCTCGTCGAGGGAACTCACCGGACGTTGAGCATGGCGCAGGACCTCGTGCTTCCCGCGCCCGCGGCCCGCCGCGTGCGCTACAAGACCGTCGAGGACACGGTCGGCAGCACGCCGCTGGTGCGCCTGCAGCGCGTGCCCGGGGCAGGCAACGAGCAGCGCGGCAACATCGTGCTCGCCAAGCTCGAAGGCCACAACCCGGCCGGCTCGGTCAAGGACCGGCCCGCGCTGGCGATGATCCGCTGCGCCGAGCAGCGCGGCGAGATCCGGCCGGGCGACACGCTGATCGAGGCCACTTCCGGCAACACCGGCATCGCGCTGGCGATGGCGGCGGCGGTGCGCGGCTACCGGCTCATCCTGCTGATGCCCGAGGACTCGTCGGTCGAGCGCGTGCAGACCATGAAGGCCTTCGGCGCAGAGATCGTGCTCACGCCGCGGCAAGGCGGCATGGAGCAGGCGCGCGACATCGCCGCGCAGATGAGCCGCGACGGCCGGGGCCGCATCCTCGACCAGTTCGCCAATGGCGACAACCCGCGGGTGCACGAGGAGACCACCGCGCCCGAGATCTGGCGTGACACCGAGGGCAGCATCACGCACTTCGTCAGCGCCATGGGCACCACCGGCACGATCACCGGCAGCTCGCGCTTCCTCAAGTCCGCCAATCCGGCCATACGCATCGTCGGCGCGCAGCCGGCCGACGGATCGCGCATCCCCGGCATCCGGCGCTGGAGCCCGGCCTACCTGCCGGCGATCTTCGAGCCCGAGGCGGTGGACGAGATCGTCGAAGTCAGCCAGGCCGATGCCGAGGCCATGGCACGGCGGCTGGCACGCGAAGAAGGGCTGTTCTGCGGCATCTCGAGTGCCGGCGCCTGCTGGGCCGCGCTGCGCATCGCGCAGACCGTGTCGCACGCGACCATCGTGTTCGTCGCCTGCGACCGCGGCGACCGCTACCTGTCGACCGGGGTGTTTCCCGCCTGAACCCCACCCTCAAGAAGCTTCACCTATGCAGATCCATCACACCTACCGCACCGTCGTTGGACTCGCCTGCGCCGCCGCGGCGTCGCTCTGGCTGAGCGCCTGCTCGCCGGGCACCGCCGCCACCGGCGAGGGCGCGCCGCCCGCGCCCGAGGTGGGCGTGGCCGCCGCCCTGAGCCGGCCGGTGCGCGTGTGGGACGAATTCAACGGCCGGCTCGGCGCGGTCGACGCGGTGGAGCTGCGGCCGCGCGTCAGCGGCTACATCGAGGCCGTGGCCTTCAGGGAAGGCGACGAGGTGAAGAAGGGCGACCTGCTGTTCAGGATCGACCCGAGGCCCTACCGCGCCGCGCTCAACGATGCGCAGGCGCGGCTGGAGCGCGCACGTACCGCCGAGGACATCGCGCGCGCGCAGGCCAACCGCGCCGACCAGCTCATCGGCGCCAATGCCATCTCGCGCGAGGAATACGAGAGCCTGGGCGCCGATCTGGCGCGCAGCAGCGCCGACGTGCGCGCGGCAGAGGCGGCGCTGGCCGCTGCCCGGCTCAACCTGTCGTTCACCGAAGTGCGCTCGCCGATCGCCGGCCGCGCCGGGCGCGCGATGCTGTCCGTCGGCAACCTGGCCCGGGCCGACGACAGCGTGCTCACCACGGTGGTCTCGCAGGACCGGATGTACGTGTACTTCGACTGCGACGAACCCAGCTACCTGCGCTACCAGGCGCATGCGCAGCGAAAGGGCGGGCCGAAGGCCGAACGGATCGTGCGCGTGGGCCTGGCCGACGAGCCCGGCTTCCCGCATGCCGGCAAGGTGGACTTTCTCGACAACCACGTCAACCCCGAGACCGGCACGATCCGGGCCCGCGCGGTGCTGGCCAATCCGGCGCGCAAGCTGATGCCCGGCATGCATGCGCGCGTGCAGTTCAACGGCGACGGCGAGGTGGGCGCGGTGCTGATCAACGACCGCGCGGTGCTGATCGACCAGGGCCGGCGCTACGTCTACGTGCTGGGCCCCGACAACAAGGCCCTGCGCAAGGACATCGTCGTGGGCCGCCTGGTCGACGGCGCCGATGCGAAGCAGCCGCTGCGCGTGGTCGAGTCGGGGCTGGCCGGCGGCGACAAGGTGATCGTCAGCGGCACGCAGAAGATCTTCTATCCGGGCATGCCGGTGAAGCCGGTGCCCGTGACGATGGACGCGCCGGATGCCGGCGCGGCCGCGGCGGCCAAGTCGTCCAAGACCGCAGGCTGAAGGAGGCTCCGGTGCGTCTGTCCAGGTTCTTCATCGACCGGCCCATCTTCGCGGTGGTGCTGTCGGTCGTGATCTTCGCGCTCGGCCTGATCGCCATTCCGCTGCTGCCGTCGGGCGAGTATCCCGAGGTCGTGCCGCCGAGCGTGGTGGTGCGGGCCACGTATCCCGGCGCCAACCCGAAGGAGATTGCCGAAGCGGTGGCGCAACCGCTGGAGGAGGCGATCAACGGCGTCGAAGACATCATGTACATGAAGTCGGTCGCCAGCTCCGACGGCAGCCTGCAGGTGACCGTGACCTTCCTGCCCGGCGTGGCGCCGGACACCGCCGCCGTGCGCGTGCAGAACCGCGTGAGCCAGGCGCTCAGCCGGCTGCCGGAGCCGGTGCGCCAGTACGGCGTGACCACGCAGAAGCAGTCGCCGACCCCGCTCATGTACGTGAGCCTGATGTCGCCGGACAATCGCTACGACTCGCTGTACCTGCGCAACTACCTCAGCCTGCATGTGCAGGACGAGCTGTCGCGCATCCCCGGCGTGGGCGGCGTGGGCCTGTACGGCGCCGGCGACTACGCGATGCGTGTCTGGCTCGATCCCGGGCGGCTGGCAGCACGCGGCCTCACCGCCTCCGACGTGGTGAAGGCGATCCGCGAGCAGAACGTGCAGGTGTCCGCCGGCCAGCTGGGCGCCGAGCCGTCGCCCAACACGGTGGACTTCATGGTCTCGATCAACGTGCGCGGCCGGCTGCGCAGCGAGCAGGAGTTTGCCGACATCGTGCTCAAGAGCGGGGCCGAAGGACAGGTGGTGCGCCTGTCCGACGTGGCGCGCGTTCAGCTCGGCGCGAGCGACTACACGCTGCGCGCGCTGGTCGACGGCCGCAACCAGGCGACGGTGGGCATCTTCCTGTCGCCCGGCGCCAACGCGCTGGGCGTGGCCGACGCGGTGCACGCCAAGCTGCAGGCGCTGTCGAAGAGCTTCCCGGAGGGCGTGGCCTACCACCCGGTGTGGGACCCCACCACCTTCGTGCGCGAATCCATCCGCGCCGCGCAGAACACGCTGATCGAGGCGGTGGTGCTGGTGGTGCTGGTGGTGATCCTGTTCCTGCAGACCTGGCGCGCCTCGATCATTCCGCTGGTGGCCGTGCCGGTGTCCATCGTCGGCACCTTCGCGGGCATCTACCTGCTGGGCTACTCGATCAACACGCTCACGCTGTTCGGCCTGGTGCTGGCCATCGGCATCGTGGTCGACGACGCGATCGTGGTGGTCGAGAACGTCGAACGCAACATCGAGCGCGGGCTGTCGCCGCACGACGCGGCGCACCAGGCGATGCGCGAGGTCTCCGGGCCGATCCTCGCGATCGCGCTGGTGCTGTGCACGGTGTTCGTGCCGATGGCGTTCCTGTCGGGCGTGACGGGCGAGTTCTACAAGCAGTTCGCCGTGACGATCGCGATCTCGACGGTCATCTCCGCGATCAACTCGCTCACGCTCTCGCCCGCGCTGGCCGCGCGGCTGCTGCGCGGCCACGATGCACCCAAGGACGCGCTGGCGCGCGGCATCGAAGCCGCCTTCGGCTGGCTGTTCCGCCCCTTCAACCGGTTCTTCGTGCGCAGCGCCGGGCGCTACGAGGGCGCGGTGGCGCGCAGCCTGCGCCGGCGTGGCGTGGTGTTCGCGGTGTATGCGCTGCTGCTGGCCGGCACGGCCTACCTGCTGGGCACGGTGCCGCGCGGCTTCATCCCCAACCAGGACAAGCTCTACCTGTTCGCCGGCGCCAAGCTGCCCGAAGGCGCCTCGCTGGCACGCGCCGATGCGGTGACGCGGCAGCTCATCGACATCGCGCGCAGCGTCGAGGGCGTGGAGATGGTGTCCGCCTACCCGGGCATGAACGCGCTGCAGCAGACCAACACGCCCAACCTCACCGCGGCCTACGTGATCCTCAAACCCTTCGACCAGCGGCGGCGCGGCGCCGAGGAGATCAACGCCGAGCTCAACGCCAAGTTCGCCGCCATCCAGGACGGCTATGCCTTCGCGCTGCTGCCGCCGCCGATCCAGGGCCTGGGCAACGGCTCGGGCTATTCGCTGTACCTCGAAGACCGCGCCGGGCTGGGCTATGCGGCGCTGCAGGAGGCCTTGAACGCCTTGCGCGGCACCATCGCCCAGACGCCCGGCATGAGCTTCCCGGTGAGCGCCTACCAGTCCAACATCCCGCAGCTCGACATCGAGGTCGACCGCGTCAAGGCCAAGTCGCAGGGCGTCGCGCTGACCGACCTGTTCGACACCGTGCAGACCTACCTCGGCTCGGTGTACGTCAACGATTTCAGCCAGTTCGGCCGCACCTACCGCGTGATGGCCCAGGCCGACACGGCGCACCGCCAGCGCGTGGAAGACATCGGCAACCTCTACACGCGCAACGAGCGCGGCGAGATGGTGCCGGTGAGCTCACTGGTCAAGGTGGTGCCCGGCTTCGGGCCCGACCCGGTGGTGCGCTACAACGGCTACCCGGCCGCCGACCTGATTGGCGACGCCGACCCGCGCGCGCTCTCCTCGGGCCAGGCGATCTCGAAGATCGAGCAGATCGCCGACAAGGTGCTGCCACGCGGCGTGCGCATGGAATGGAGCGACATCAGCTACCAGCAGGTGACGCAGGGCAATGCCGCGGCCATCGTGCTGCCGCTGTCGGTGATGCTGGCCTTCCTGGTGCTGGCGGTGCTGTACGAGAGCTGGACGCTGCCGCTGGCGGTGATCCTCATCGTGCCGGTGTGCATGTGCGCGGCGCTGCTGGGGGTCAAGCTCGCGGGCGGCGACAACAACATCTTCGTGCAGGTGGGGCTGGTCGTGCTGATGGGCCTGGCTTGCAAGAACGCGATCTTGATCGTCGAGTTCGCGCGCGAGCTGGAGAAAGACGGCATGGACACGGTGAAGGCCGCGCTCGAAGCCTGCCGGCTGCGCCTGCGCCCGATCGTGATGACCTCGGTGGCCTTCATCGCCGGCGCGGTGCCGCTGCTGCTGAGCCAAGGCGCCGGCAGCGAGGTGCGCGCCGCCACCGGCGTCACGGTGTTCTCGGGCATGTTGGGCGTGACGCTGTTCGGCCTGTTCCTCACGCCGGTGTTCTACGTGACGCTGCGCAAGCTCGCGTTGCGCGGGTCGCGCGGCGCAGCGATGCGCGGTGCGCTGGAGGTGCGGCCATGAGCGCGCGGCGCCGCTCCCAAGCGCTCGCCCCCGCAGCGCGCAGCGCGGAGGGTGCGCAAATGACCACTCGCCGCATGCCGGCATCGAGGCCTGCGTTCGCGCCGCTGGCGACGCTGGTCGCGGCCGCGCTCGCCGGCTGCGCCGCCGGCCCGGACTACCAGCCACCGACGCTCGACGCGCCGCAGCGCTTCCAGCGCGACGAAAGCCCGCCCGGCACCCAGGCCGCGGCGCCGCTGGCCGCCGACACCGGGTTCTGGCGCCAGTTCAACGATCCGCAGCTCGATGCGCTGGTGGCGCAGGCGTTGCGCGCCAACCATGACCTGCGGGCTGCGTTGGCCAACCTGGACCGTGCCAATGCGCTGCTGGGGGCGGCGCGGCTGGACCGGCTGCCCACCGTCACCGCGCGCGCCGAGGGCGGCCGCGAGCGCCTGAGCCAGGACCAGTCGTACGGCTTCGACCGCAGCCACGCCACCTACCAGGCCCACATCGCCGCGAGCTGGGAGATCGACCTCTTCGGCCGCGTGCGGCGCGACATCGAGGCCCGCCGCGCCGAGGCCGGCGCCAGCGCGCACGACCTGGCCGCGCTGCAGGTGGCCGTGGCGGCCGACACGGCCACGACCTACCTGCAGCTGCGCGGCCTGCAGCAGCGCCTGCGCGTGCTGCGCGAGAGCCTGGACCGCCTGCGCCAGATGCGCGAGCTGATCGACGCGCGCGTGTCCGCCGGCCGCGGCACCGAGCTCGACACCACGCGCGCGCAGGCCCAGCTGGAGATCACCGCCGCCCGGCTGCCGGCGCTGGAAGCGCAGGTCGCGATGGCGCAGCACCGCCTGGCGGTGCTCACCGGCCGCCAGCCGCAGGCGCTGGTGGCCGAGCTCGACCCGCCGCGGGCGCTGCCGGAGCCGCCGCCCGCGATCGGGCCCGACGCGCCGGCCGACCTGCTGCGCCGGCGGCCCGACGTGGCCGCGGCCGAGCAGCGCCTGCATGCCGCGACGGCCCGCGTGGGCGTGGCCACGGCCGATCTCTTCCCGCGCCTGAGCCTGGGCGGGCTCATCGGCACGCAGGCCTTCGATGCCGGCGCGCTGTTCAAGTCCGGCAGCGAGACCGGCCGCGTGCTGCTGGGCATCGACTGGTCGTTTCTCGACGTGGGCCGCGTGCGCTCGCGCATCGCGGCGGCCGGCGCCGATGCGGCGGGCCGGCTGGCGCAGTACCAGCAGGCCGTGCTGCTGGCGCTGGAAGACACCGAGAACGCGCTGGTGCGCTACAGCCGCACGCGCGCCGAGGACGAGCACCTGATGCGCGCGGCGCGCGATGCGGCGCGCGCCGTCGAGCTGGCCAAGCTGCGCTACCAGGCCGGGAAGATCGAGCTGTTCGAGCTGCTCGGCGCCGAGCGCGACCTGCTCGCCGCGCAGGATGCCTTTGCCGACTGCCGCACGCGCAGCGCGGTGGCCGGCGTGGCCTTGTTCAAGGCGCTGGCCGGCGGCTGGCCGCAGCAGCTGCCGGACCGCCACAGCACGCAGGCGGCGCCCGCGCGCACCGCCCTTTGAGACCACGACACCACTTCAGGGACTGAAATGAAACCCCCACGCTCACTTCGTTCGCTGCCCCAGAGGGGGCGCTCGGTACCTTCGGAACGGCCGGGCGGTACTGAAATGAAACCCCCACGCTCACTTCGTTCGCTGCCCCCAGAGGGGGCGCTCAGTACCTTCGGAACGGCCGGGCGGTACTGATATGCCACGACTTCTCTACAGCCTCTGCGCCGCCGACGGCCGGCGCCACTACTCGCCCCACGTGTGGAAGATCATCCTGGCGCTGAAGCACAAAGGCCTGGACTTCGAGTTGAAGCCGGTGTCGTTCAAAGGCATCCGGCAGATCGAGGGCGGCGCCTACGACAGCGTGCCGGTGCTCAACGACGACGGCCACGTCGAAGGCGACAGCTTCGAGATCGCGGTCTATCTCGAGCGCCGCTATCCCCAGGCGCCCAGCCTCTTCGGCGGCGAGGGCGGCATCGCGATGGCGCGCTTCGTCGAGAGCTTCGTGCAGACGGTGATCCATCCGCCGGCGTCGATCATCGCCGTGATGGACATGCACGCGATGATGTCCGCGGAAGACCAGGCGCACTTCCGCGCGGCGCGCGAAAAGCGCTTCGGCAAGACCATCGAGGAGCTGCACGCCGGGCGCGACACGGAGCTGGCGCTGTTCCCGGGCTTGCTCAGGCCCGTGCGCGCGGTGCTCGACAAGCAGCCCTGGCTGGGCGGGCAGTCACCGCTGTTCGCCGACTACATCCTGTTCGGCGCCTTCCAGTGGATGCGGGTGTGCATGCACAGGAGTCTGCTGTCCGACGACGACCCGGTGAAAGCCTGGTTCGAACGCTGCCTCGACCTGCACGGCGGCATCGGCCGCGCCGCCGCGGCCGCGCATTGACCCACCAGGAGATCGCCATGTTGCTGTTTTCACCCAGCCAGCTGGAGATACGCGAGCGCTACCAGAAGCTCGGCGCCGAGCTGGCCGCCGCCGCGCCGTCGCGGCCCGAAGGTTTTGATTTCGACGGCTGGCGCCGGTTGCGCGACGCGGGCCTGTGGCAGCTCATCGTGCCGGCCGGCGCGCACGACGACGCCGACTGGTGGGCCTTCACCGCGGCGCTCGACGGCCTGTCGTCGTCGATCGGCACGCCGGAGCTGCTGCTGTCGGTGATCGCGCAGGCCGGCATGGTGCGCGCGCTCGAGCGCCACGGCAGCCCGGCGCAGAAGGACCGCTATCTCGCCGCCATCCTGCGCGGCGACGTCAGCGCGACCTGCATCGCCGAGCCCGGCACCGGCACCGACGTGCGCAGCATAGAGACCTCGCTCACCGAGGACGGGCAGGGCGGCTACCGGCTCAACGGCAGCAAGTTCAACATCGCGCATGCGCCGATCATGGACTTTGCGCTCGTGGTCTGCCGCCTCCCGGGCCGGGAGCAGCACAACATCGCGCTGGCGCTGCTCGACCGCGGCACGCCGGGCCTGTCGCCGGGCCCGGTGGACGACAAGCTGGGCAACCGCAACCTTCCCACCGGCCAGATCCACTTCAACGACGTGGCGGTGGCGCCCGGTGACCTGCTGGGCCTGCCGGGCAAGGGCCTGTCCACGCTGATCGACATCATCTCGCTGGGGCGGCTGTACTACGGCCTGGTGGCGGCCAACCTGGTCAGGCCCCACCTGGCCGACGCGATGGGCTACGCCGCGTCGCGCAGCAGCTTCAACAGCAGCATCGACTCGCACCAGTACGTGCAGAAGCGCCTGGTCGACCTGCGCATCGGCATGGAGCGCTCGCGCTGGCTGGCCTTTGGCGCGCTCTCGCAGCTGCTCGCGGGCCACCCCGAGGCGCTGATGAGCTGCTCGATCGCCAAGCTGGTGGGCAGCGAAGACCTGATCGCCGGCGCGACCAGCCTGGTCAAGCTGTACGGCAGCCTCGGCTACCACAACGGCCGGGTGGCCGAGCTGATGAAAAATGCGCTGGGCTTTGCCAGCGTGGGCGGCACCGAGGAGATGCACCGCAAGAACATCTTCAACCAGATGCAGCGGCTGGCTGCCTGATGCGATGAAGATCGCCTTCCTGGCCGACCCGCTGGGCACGTTCAAGACTTGCAAGGACTCCACCTACGCGATGATGCGCGAGGCGCACCGGCGCGGGCACGAGCTGCACGCGTTCGAGCCGCACCAGCTGGTGTACGAATCGCAGCGCGTCGTGGCGTATGCGCAGCGCGTGCAGCTCACCGGCGACGCGCAGCAGTGGTACCGCCAGGAGGCGCCGGCGGCCGCGCCGCTGTCGGCGTTCGACGCGGTGCTGCTGCGCAAGGACCCGCCCTTCGACATGGAGTACCTCTACGCCACGCACCTGCTGGAGCTGGCCGAGGCGCAGGGCGCGCGCGTGTTCAACCGGCCGCGCACGGTGCGCAACAGCAACGAGAAGCTGGCCATCGCCGAGTTTGCGCAGTTCACGCCGCCCACGATGGTCAGCCGCGACACGGCCCGGTTGCGCGCCTTCCATGCCGAGCACCGCGACGTGATCTACAAGCCGCTGGACGGCATGGGCGGTGCCGGCATCTTCCGCGTGAAGGACGACGGGTTGAACCTCGGCTCGGTGCTGGAGACGCTGACACGCAACGCCAGCACCACCATCATGGCGCAGCGCTACGTCCCCGAGATCGCCGAAGGCGACAAGCGCATCCTGCTCATCGGCGGGCAGCCGGTGCCGCACTGCCTGGCGCGCATTCCGCAAGGCGGTGAAGTGCGCGGCAACCTGGCCGCGGGCGGGCTGGGCGTGGCGCGCGAGCTCACGAAGCGCGACCGCGAGATCGCGCAGGCGCTGGGGCCCGTGCTGTTCGATCGCGGGCTTCTGCTCGTGGGCCTGGACGTGATCGGCGACTGCCTGACCGAGATCAACGTCACCAGCCCCACCTGCTTTCAGGAGATCACGCAGCAGACCGGCTTCGACGTGGCCGGCATGTTCATGGACGCTCTGGAGCAGGTGGCGGGCTAGGGCAGCAAGGCGATGCCGGCTCCAGCCAGCACGCTGGGTCGGGCACCTCGTACACCGGCGCAAACCCTCCGCCCGGTGTGCGAAAGTTGGTGGTCTGGCCCTGGTAGAGCCGGGCCGCGGTCCACTGCACCTGGCCTTCGTACACATAGTCGCGCAAGTCGAACTTGAGCACCTGGGGCGCCTGGCCGTCCGAGATCGTGCGTTCGCCGGGGGCCACCAGCGCCTGCGCCACGTAACCTCCGGCCAGGATCTCCTGCCACACGCGCTGCGTGAGCTTGTCGCCCCGATAGGCTGCACGGCTGCCGAAGCCGCCAAAAGGCTTGAAGAACAGCCGCTTGCGCTCGGCCCACAGGCGCTCGGCATTGGTCGCGTCCACCACCTCCGTGCGCGGAATGCCCGCCAGCAGCACGGCCTGCGTCGTCGCCGGCACGCCCAGCCGCTGCAGTTGCGCGGGGTCGGACAGCAGGGCCAGGTTGCGCTTGTCGGCGTATAGCGCATGCGCTCGGGGATGGGGCGTCACCAGCGCGGCGCGCTGCAGGTACGCCTGGCGCAGCGCGGTGCTGCCCGGCGCCTCGAAGTAGAAGTCGGTCAGGCGGTTGTAGACAAGGTCGATCGTCTGCTCGCCAGCATGAAGCACGCCGTGGCGAAGCTCGAGCTCCGCAGGGTCGGCGATCACCGCGGCGATGCCGTTGGCCTCGAACAATTGCTTGAACAGCAGGAACTCCGGATAGAGGTATTGCTCCTGCGGCCGCTCGTCGACGATGGCGATGCTGCGCAGGGGCCGCGCGTGGCCGCTCGCCGCCCATTCGCGGCGGAACATCGCGACGATGCGCGCTTCGAGTGCCTCGGCCGTCGCGGCGGGTGGCAGCAGGCGCTGGATCGGCGGGCAACACGCCGTCTGCGCGCGGGCGAGCAGCGCGTTGAGCATCGCGCCGCCGGCGTTGGTGTTGATCTCGATGAGGCCGATGCCGGCCTCGCTGGCATGGAAGTCGTAGCCGAAGAAGACGCTGCGCGCGCCCTGGGCGTCGTGGCTCGCGATCTGCGGGGCGCGGGCGAGCGCCTGCTCGCGGTAGGCGGGCAGGGCCACGACCGATTCGACGGCCTGGACCAGCGCCGCCATGCGCGCACGCTGCTCGGCCGAGACGAACACCGGGCGTGCCGCAAACACATAGGGGCACCGCTGCTGCAGCAGCGCATGGAGCCCCGCCGCGGGTGCCGCGTCCGTGGCCAGGGCCTGCTCGAGTGCGGCCGGGTCCAGGTGGATGCAGAAGCACTCGGCGTTCAGGCGCTCGCTGTTCAGCGTGGCGGGCAGATCGACGGGAAGATTCATGTGCGCTCCGTTTCGGAAGAAAGAGCCTGGCGCGCCGCTGCCCGCGCCGGCTGGACCTGGTGCAGGGCCAACAGCGACAGCAGGCCAGCCACGCCGATGCCGCCCGACAGCCACAAGGCACCGGCGCCCCAGCGGTCGATCGCCAGGCCGAAGGCGAAGGGCGCCGCGGCCTGCGCCACCCGCGCGGGGAACATCAGCCAGCCTTGCCGCGCGCCGTAGCCGCTGGCGCCGAACAGCACCAGCGGCAGGGTGCCCTTGGCGATGGTGAGGATGCCGTTGCCTGCGCCGTGCAGCAGGGCGAACAGCGGCGCCAACGGCGCACCGAAGACCAGCAGCGCCAGCACGCCCAGCGGATGCGCCGTGGCGGCGAGGCGGGCCGACAGCAGCGGATGCAGGCGGCGCAGCAGGCCGTATTCCATCAGCCGTGCGCCCACCTGCGCAGGGCCGATCAGCGTGCCGGCAGCCACCGCGGCGGCCAGCGTGGCGCCGGCCGCCTGCAGCAGGCGCGGCAGGTGCGCGGCCATCGCCGTGCTGATGAACCAGGTGGTGGCGAACACGAAGGCCAGCAGCGCGGTGTCGCGCCGGCGGCGCCTGGCAGGCGCGGCCGCTGGCGCGGGCGCCGCTGCGGCCCTGGCCGCCGGCGCGGCCGCCGGCGCGCCGGGCAGCAGCGCGTTCAGCGGCAGCCCGAGCAGCAGGTGCAGCCCGGCCCAGGCGAAACACGCGCCGCGCCATCCATGGTGCGCTTCCAGCCAGGCCGACAACGGCCAGCCCACCGTGCTGGCGAAGCCGGCGATCAGCGTGATGCCGGTGATCGGGCTGCGCGCGTCCTGGCGGTACAGCCGCACCAGCGCCGCGAAGGCCGACTCGTAGAGTCCGCTGCCCATGGCCACGCCCAGCAGCGCCCAGGCGGCGAACAGGCCCACGGTGCCGTGGGCCGCACCCAGCGCGGCCAGCCCGGCCGCGAACAGCAGGTTGGTGCCCATCAGCACCGGGCGGCCGCCCCAGCGGTCGATGGCCCGGCCCGAGGCCGGCCCCACGAAGGCCGAGACCACCATCGCGAGCGAGAACGCGGCGAACACGGTGGCCGGCGCCACACCCAGCTCGCGCGCCATCGGTACCGCCAGCATCGCCGGCAGGTAGTACGACGAGGCCCAGGCCAGGGTCTGCGCCGTGCCGAGCGCGGCGACCACCGGAGCACGGGCGCTGATGCGCATGGGCCTCAGGCGCAGCAGCGGGCGGCCGCGGGCCGGGCCGTCGCGGCCGCCGGCGCGGTGCCGCAGCACGCGCTCGCGCCGGCATCGATGGACTCGTCGGGGTCCGAACTGCACACCCCCGTCTGCGGCAGGTCGAGCTCCACACGGTCTGCCGCTTCCAGGTCGCCCGCCAGGGCTGCCACGACGGAGCGGGCCTGCTCGAAGCCCGTGGCCATCAGGAAGGTGGGCGCGCGGCCATAGCTCTTGACGCCCAGCGTGTAGAAGCCCTTTTCGGGATGGGCCAGCTCGCGATGGCCGTGCGGGCGCACGGTGCCGCAGCTGTGCAGGTTGGGGTCGATCAGCGGCCCCAGCGCCTCTGTCGATTCGAGCCACGGGTCGAGCTTCAGGCGCAGCTCGCCCACCATCGCGAGGTTCGGGCGCTGGCCGGTGGCACAGACGATCTGGTCGATGCCCGCCAGCCGCAACGGCTGGCCGTCGGGGCCGATGCCCTCGACGACGAGCGCGGCTGCTTCGCGGCGCAGTGCCTGAATGCGCAGGCCGCTCACGAACTCCATCTGCCCGCTGTCGCGCAAGGCCTTGAGCGAGCTGCCGAGCCGGCCGCGGGCCGGCAGGGCGTCGGCCTCGCCGCCGCCGAACACGCGCCTGAGCGTTGCCGAGCGCACCGCCCAGGCCAGCCGGGTGCCGGGCGCGGAGCCGGCCAGCTCGGCCAGGGCCAGCAGCGCGTTGGCCGCCGAATGACCGGCGCCCACCACCAGCGTGCGGCGGCCGGCGTAGCGCGCGCGGTCGCGGCCCAGCGCGTCGGGGATGCCGTAGAAGATGGCGTCGGCGCTTTCGGCCTCGCCCAGGGCGGGCAACCCGCTGGCGCCCAGCGGGTTGGGCGAGGACCAGGTGCCGCTGGCGTCGATCACGGCCCGCGCGCGCCACTCGACGGCCCGACCGTGCTGTTCGGCGCGGATCACGAAAGGGGCTGCATCGCGCCCGGCAGTCTTGACCTTGTCGAAGCCCTCGCGGCTGATGGACCGCACCCGCGTGCCCAGGTGCAGCGCGCGTGCGAGCTGCGGCAATGCCGCGAAGGGCTGCAGCACCTTGTCCACCACCTCGCGCGCGAGCGGAATCTCTTCTGCGGCCGGCGCTTGCCAGCCGCTGGGCTCGAGCTGGGCCCGCACGGCCGCGTCGATGTTGTAGCGCCAGGGGGAGAACAGGCGCACGTGGCCGTAGTCGAGCAGGTGCGCGCCCACGGTGGAGCCGGCCTCCAGGATCAAGGGCTCGATGTCGCGCTCGATCAGCCGTGCCGCCGCGGCCAGGCCCACGGGGCCGGCACCGATCACGGCAACAGGCAGGGAAGCGGTCTTGTTCAGCAACATGATTTGCGGTCCTTCGTTTCCGCGGTTGCGGGGGCCGGGCAGCAGGCGGCGATGTCGATGTCCTCGCGCAGGGCCTTCAGCAACAGCGTCAGGGATTTCTCGACCATCGCGCGGTCGCGCTGGCTCAGCTTTTCGAGCACCTGCGCCGCGTGGTTGTCGAGGGTGGCGTTGAGTTCACGCACGCGTGCGACACCATCGGCGGTCAGCGTGACGAGCCAGCTTCTCGCGTCTTGCGGATTCGGTTCCTTGGTCGCCCATCCACGATCGACCAGCCCATCGACGGCCCGCGACACCCAGCTCTTCTCCAGGCCCAGCCGCTGCCCCAGCTCGGACAAGGGCACCGGCCCGCTGCGGCCCAGCTCCACCAGCAGGTGGCACTGGGTGCTGCTGGTGCGGCAGCAGTCGGCCACCGCGCGCTGCGCGCGCGTGTACAGCCGGGCCACCTCGCGCAGCAAGTCGCCGGGCAGGGCAGAGGGGACGGGGGTAGCGGCCATGAGGTTGTGCATCGCAACTATGTGGGTGCACGGTAGTCTCCCAAGGCTGTAGTTGTCAATAGCAACTTGTTGGGGAAAAAAGGCCGCTCCCTGGGGAGCGGGGCGTTCAGCGGGGCGCGGTCCGGGCCGCGGACGCCTCGGCCTCCTCGCTGCCGGAAGCCTCGATCACATTGGGGTGGCCGGCCGCAT
>JBFLWE010000046.1:0-45349 GCA_040758375.1 Pseudomonadota bacterium | reverse complement strand
GCGATGTCGGCCTCGCGCTGCGCGGGCTTGGGCGGCGGCTCCTCGGCCTTGGGCGTGGGCTTGGGCGCCTCACGCACGGGCTGGGGCTGAGGCTGCGGCGGCTCCACCGCCGGGGGCGCCGCGACCTGCGGCACCGAGGCCCACAGCTCGGCTTCCACGCCCTCGGGCTCGCTGGCGCGCCAGCTCACCCCCAGCGCAATGGCCAGCAGCAGCCCCAGGTGCACCACCACGGCCATCAGCGCGCCGGCGCCCAGGCCGTCGGCCTTTTGCGGCGTGAGTGCGCTTTCCTGCGGCAGCACCGAAACGTTCATCGCGTCGTCGCCTCGCCCCTCAGCCGCCTTGCCTGACCGACAGGCCCACGCGCTGCACGCCGTTGCGCTGCAGCGTGTCCATGACCTTGACCACCACGTCGTACTTCACGTTGCGGTCGGCCGAGATCACCACCGGCGTGTCGGCGTTGCCGCCCTGCGCCTGCTTCACGCGCGCGGCGATCTGCGACAGCTGCAGCCCGGCGGCCTCGGTCTGGCCGTCGCGCTTGAACTTCAGCTTCTCGTCAGGCCCGATCACGATCTCGATCACGCTTTGCGGCCGCTGCTTGGCCTTGCCCACGCTGGGCAGGTCCACCACGCCGGTGGTGATGAGCGGGGCGCTCACCATGAAGATGATCAGCAGCACCAGCATCACGTCGATGAACGGCACCATGTTGATCTCGTTGATGCCGCGGCGGCGGCGGCCGCCGCCGCGGGACATGACGGTCGCCATCGCTCGCTCCTAGCGGGTGCCCGTGGCCGGCATCGCCGGCATGCCCACGTTGCGCTGCAGGATGTTCGAGAACTCCTCGATGAAGGTCTCGAGCTGGATCGCGATGCGGTCGATGTCGCGCGCAAAGCGGTTGTAGGCGATCACCGCGGGAATGGCAGCGAACAGGCCGATCGCGGTGGCCACCAGCGCCTCGGCGATGCCGGGCGCCACCGTGGCCAGCGTCACCTGCTGCAGGTTGGACAGGCCCACGAAGGCATGCATGATCCCCCACACGGTGCCGAACAGGCCGATGTAGGGGCTGACCGAGCCCACCGAGCCCAGGAAGCTCAGGTGCGACTCGATGGTGTCGAGCTCGCGCTGGAAGCTCGCCCGCATCGCGCGGCGCGCGCCGTCGAGCTGGGCGCCGGCGTCCAGCCGCCGCTCTCGCAGCTTGAGGAACTCGCGCATGCCGCTGGAGAAGATGCGCTCCATCGGCGCGGTGTGCTGCTTCGATGATGCGGCCTGGTGCAGGTCGGACAGGTTCTTGCCCGACCAGAATTCGCGCTCGAAGTCTTCGTTCAGGCCGCGCACGCGCTTCAGGCCGAACAGCTTGCCGAAGATGACGGTCCAGCTCACCAGCGAGGTGAGCAGCAGGCCGGCCATCACCAGCTGCACGACGAAGCTGGCGTGCAGCACGAGGGAGACGATGGAGAAGTCCTGGTTCATGCGATGCGTTCGAGGATGGGCGTCGGAATGCGTTGCGGCTTCAAAGTTCCGGCATCGACGCAGCCGATGCGGATGTCGCCGCGCGCCAGCAGTTCGCTGCCGCGCAGCGCCTGCTGCGCGAGGGTGAGCGAGGCCTGGCCGGCGCGCTTGAGGCTCACGGTGAGCTCCAGCTCGTCGTCCAGCCGCGCCGGCTTGAGGTAGTCCACCGCCGTGTGCGACACCACGAACATCAGGCCCAGCTCGTCCTTCATCTGCTGCTGGCCGAAGCCGAGCGCGCGCAGCCATTCGGTGCGTGCGCGCTCGAAGAACTTCAGGTAGTTGGCGTAGAACACCACGCCGCCGGCGTCGGTGTCTTCCCAGTAGACACGCACCCGGTGGCGGTGCTGGACGGGGCTGGACAAGGTGGCTGTCATCGTGCGGGGTGAGGCCGCCGATGATACGGGAGGGGAGAAATGGAGCCCCCGGCCGCCGAGTACAGCGGCTGCCCCCCACGGGGGTGTGACGGGGCTTGCGGCAGCCCGGCGCTCGGTCAGTTGCCCGCCACCTTGCGGTACACCGGGCCCCACAAGGGATGGCCCGCTTCCGAGCGGCTGAGGGCAAAGGCCGGGTCGGCCTGCTTGGCGGCGCGGAAGGCCTGCTCGCAGGCGGGCACGCGCTCGCTGGTGCAGTAGATGAAGGCCAGCAGCTTGTGCGCGGTGGCCTTGTCGCGCGGGCTGGCCAGGCCGGCGCCCAGTGCCTTGTTCAGCGAGGCCTCGGCGTCGGCGTACTGCGCCTCGTCGTAGGCGCGCATGCCGGCCAGCAGCGCCTTTTCGGCGGGTCGGGCGATCACGTCGGCCAGGCCGGCCTGCTGCGGCGGCTGCACGCAGCCGGCGATCGACAGGGCGGTGGCGAGGGCGAGGGCGCAGCGCGGCAGGGGGTTCATGATCCGAAGCGGTACCTCAAGGTCACGGGTTGGTCGGCCGTGATGTTGACCGTGGTGGTGTAGGGCGGGAAATCGGCGTTGCGCAGGGTGACCGTGTGCGGCCCTTCGGTCAGGCTCAGGCGGTTCAGCGGCGGGGTGATGCCCGCGGGCACGCCGTCCACCTCCACGTTGCCCCAGGGCGCGATCGCAAGTTGCAGCACGCCCTTGGCCGGCGGCGCCACCGGCTGGACCACCGGCGCCGTCTTCGGCTCGGGCTTCTTGCGCACGGCCGGCTTGGGCTTGGGCGCTTCGGCCACCGCCACGAGGCTGGCCGCGGGCTCCGGCTCGGGGGCCGAAGCCGCGGCCTCGGCCAGCAAGGCGGCGGCCGCCTCGCGCGCGGCGGCGGCCGACGCAGCCTCTTCCGCCGCCGCGGCGCTGGCGGCTGCGGCGGCGGCCTGCAGCTCGGCCGCATCGGGATGCTCGCCGCCAGGCCACATCAGCCCCAGCACCAGGCCTGCAGCGCCGATCACGATGGCGCCGATGGCCACGCGGTCCCAGCGCATGCGCTTGAAGTCGTCGAGCCCGCCGGAGCCTGAAGGTTGCTCGGCCAGCCACAGCCGCAGGGCCTGGGCCAGCTGGCGCGCCGAGCGCAGGCGCTGCGCCGGGTCCTTGGCCAGGGCCTTCTGCGCCAGCGCGGCCAGCGTGGCCGGCGCCTCGGGGTTGAGCTCGAGCACCGGCGTGGGCTCCTGCTTCAGCGCCGCTTCCACCACCTCGTCGAGCGAGCCGCCGGAGAACGCGCGCTGCCCGGTCAACAGCTCGTAGAGCACGGCGCCCAGCGCGTACACGTCGGTGCGCCGGTCCAACGGCTCGCCGCGCAGCTGCTCCGGCGCCATGTAGCAGGGCGAGCCGGCCGCCAGGCCCGACTGCGGCATGTTCAGCGCCTTGGGGCCGCGTGCCACGTGGGCGATGCCGAAGTCCAGCACCTTGGGCGTGGTGCGGCCCACCATGAAGATGTTGGCCGGCTTGATGTCGCAATGGACCACGCCCTTGTCGTGCGCATAGGCCAGCGCGTCGGCCACCCGGCGCACGATCTGCGCGGCCTCCTTGGGCGTGGGCTTCCAGCCGCTGGACAGCAGCTGCCGCAGGTCCTGGCCTTTCAGCCGCTCCATCGCGATGTACAGGCCCTGCTCGCTGGCGCCGGCGTCGTGCACGGTGACGATGTGCGGGTGGTTCAGGCCGGCGGCCAGCCGCGCCTCTTGCAGGAAGCTCGCTTCCAGCGCGGCCTGGTGCTCGGGCGCCACTTCCACGTGCAGCGTCTTCACCGCGATGGCACGCGACAGCAGCGGGTCGAGTGCGGCGTACACGGTGCCCAGGCCGCCTTCGCCCAGCCGGTACTTCAGCGCATAGCGGCCGATGTGGCCGATGGTGGGCAGCTCCTCGAAGGGCTTGTCCTCGGCCGGCGGCGCGTCGTTGACGACGATGTCGTCGGCAGCGGCTTCGTGCTGCAGCACCGGCTCCTCCTGCACCGTGGGCGCAAAAGTGGAGTCACGCGGCGGCTCGCTGTCGCGGTGGCGGTTGAGAAAGTGACGCAGCTTCACTGGGCCGGAGCTTACGCGCGCGGAAGGGGGCCGCAACTTCAGAAAAGCGCCGGCAAAGGCAGAGTTAACGCTCGGTCACCAAGGTCTGCGCGCTTCAGTGACATAGGTCACAAGGCCCGTTGCAGCCGGTCCACGGCTTCTTGCAGCTGGGCCATCGAACTGGCGAACGACAGGCGCAGGAAGCGCTCACCCCAATGGGGGCCGAAGTCGCGTCCCGGCGTGAGCGCGATGTGCGCGCGGCGCATCAGGTCGAAGCAGAAGTCCCAGCTGCTGGCGGCGTGCTGGCTGCAATCGGCCCAGGCATAGAAGGCGCCATCGGGCACCACCGGCACCGGCAGGCCCAGCCGTTCGAGCGCCGGCACGATGAAATCGCGCCGGCGCTGGAACTCGGCGCGGCGCCGCTCGTACTCGGCAATCGCCTCCGGCTCGAAGCAGGCCAGCGCGGCATGCTGCGCGATGCTGGAGGCGCAGATGAACAGGTTCTGCGCCAGCCGCTCCACCGGCCCCACCAGCGCTTCGGGCAGCACCAGCCAGCCCAGCCGCCAGCCGGTCATCGAGAAGTACTTCGAGAAGCTGTTGATGGAAACGATGTCGTCGCCGAACTGCAGCGCGCTCTGGCCGAAGGCGGCGTCGTAGCTCAAGCCGAGGTAGATTTCGTCGACCAGCGTGACGCCGCCGCGCGCGCGCACCGTTTGCACGATGCGCTGCATCTCGTCGGGTGCGATCGAGGTGCCGGTGGGGTTGGAAGGCGAGGCGAGCAGCACGCCGCGCGTGTGTTCGCTCCAGGCAGCGGCCACGCTGGCGGCATCGAGCTGGAAGCGGCCCGCGGCATCGGTGGGCAGCAGCCGCGGCGTGGCGCCGGCGGCGGCCACGAAGTGGCGGTTGCAGGGGTAGCTCGGGTCGGGCAGCAGCGCCTCGTCGCCCGGTTCGAACAGCGCCAGCGTGGCCAGTTGCAACGCGGCCGACGCGCCTGCGGTCACCACGATGCGTCGTGGCGGAACGTCGAGGCCGAAGCGCTGGCCGTACCAGCGGCTGATCGCCTCGCGCAGCGGCGCGATGCCGGTGGCCTCGGTGTACTGGGTGCGGCCGGCCGCCAGGCAGGCCTGGGCCGCGGCTTGCACCGGCTGCGGCGCGGTGAAGTCCGGCTCGCCGATGTTGAGAAAGATCATCGGCCGGCCGCCCTGGGCCGGGTTGCAGGCCGGGCTGCGGGCGATCTCGTACGCCGTCTTGGCGCACTCCATCACGTAGAAGGGCTCGATGTGGTCGAGCCGGCTTGCGAGCCGCATATCTTGCTTCTGTTCAACGCAGGCAGGGAACGAGCCCAGCGAACACCGCAGATCCGGCTTTGCTGGTCCGCTGGTGTTGCCCCCTTGAGGAGGAGGCGCCGCAGGCGCTACGGGGGTGGGCCATGTCTATCGCTTGCCCGCACGCACCGCTTCCACCTCGGCCGGCCGCAGGTCCATCGCCGCCTTGTCGAGCACGCCGTTGACGTACTTGTGGCCGTCGGTGCCGCCGAAGCTCTTGGCCAGCTCCACCGCCTCGTTGATCGCCACCTTGTAGGGCACGTCCATGCAGTGCTTGAGCTCGTAGGCGCCGATCATCAGCACCGCATGCTCGATCGGCGACAGCTCGGTGGTCTTGCGGTCGACGTGGCGCGCGAGCACCGCGTCGAGGTCGGCGGCTTCACCGATGCAGCCGTGCAGCAGCGCGTCGAAGTGCGCGCTGTCGGCCTTGTCGAAGCCTTCCTGCTCGCGCATGTGGGCCTCGATCACGCCGGCCTCGGAGCCGGAGATCAGCCATTCGTACAGGCCCTGCAGCGCGATCTCGCGCGCACGGCGGCGGGCCGACTTGGGCGCGCCACCGCGCTTGGCGGGGGGCTTGTTCTTGGGAGGGGTGCTGCTCACGACAACTCGTCCAACAGGTTGGCCATTTCCACCGCCACGCGCGCGGCGTCGCGGCCTTTTTCCTCGGCGCGCGCCCAGGCCTGGGCTTCGTTTTCCACCGTGAGGATGGCGTTGGCGATCGGGATCTGGTGGTCCAGCGACACGCGGCTGACGCCGGCGCCGCTTTCGTTGGCCACCAGCTCGAAGTGGTAGGTCTCGCCGCGGACGATGCAGCCCAGCGCGATCAGCGCGTCGTAGTCTTCGCTGTCGGCCATGGCCTTCAGCGCCACCGGCACCTCCAGCGCCCCGGGCACGGTGACGTGCCTGACGTGGCGCTGGTGCACGCCCAGCGCGGCCAGCTCGGCCAGGCAGGTCTGGGCCAGCTTGTCGGTGATGGCTTCGTTGAAGCGCGCCTGCACGATGCCGATGTGCAGGCCGTCGCCGTCCAGGTTGCCGGCGGAGCCCTTGTCAGCGCCTTGCATCGATGAGGTCCTTTGCGTCGGTGGCCGAGAGGAAGCTGGTCACTTCCAGCCCGTAGCCGGTGAGGCTGGGCATGCGGCGCGGGCTGCCCAGCAGCTTCATCCTGCTCACGCCCAGGTCGCGCAGGATCTGCGCGCCCACGCCATAGATGCGCAGGTCGGGCTGGCGCTGGCGCGGCGGCTCGGGCGCGGCGCTGCGCAGCACCTGCGGCAGCAGGGTCTCCACGTCCTCGGCGCAGTTCAGCAGCACCGCCACGCCGCGCTCGCGCGCCTGCAGGAAGGCCAGCGCCTTGGGCAGCGACCATGAATGGTCGGCGCGGCCGACGTCCAGCAGGTCCATCACCGACAGCGGCTCGTGCACGCGCACCGGCACCTCGTCGCCCGCCTGCCACTGGCCCTTGACCAGCGCCAGGTGCAGGCCGCCGGAGCGGTCGCGGTAGATGCTGCAGTCGAACGGGCCTTCGCGCGTGACCAGCGGGCGCCGGCCGATGCGGCGGATCACGCTTTCGTTCTGGCTGCGGTGGTGGATCAGGTCGGCGATGGTGCCGATCTTCAGGCCGTGTTCCTGGGCGAAGAGCTCCAGGTCCGGCAGGCGGGCCATGGTGCCGTCGTCCTTCATGATTTCGCAGATCACGGCCGCCGGCGTGCAGCCGGCCATCGCCGCCAGGTCGCAGCCGGCTTCGGTGTGGCCCGCGCGCATGAGCACGCCGCCTTCTTGCGCCTGCAGCGGGAACACGTGTCCGGGCTGCACCAGGTCGCTGGGCTTGGCATCGCGCGCCACCGCCACCTGGATCGTGCGGGCGCGGTCGGCGGCGGAGATGCCGGTGGTCACGCCCTCGGCCGCCTCGATGGAGACGGTGAACGCGGTGCCGTGCTTGGTGCCGTTGCGCGCGGCCATGGGCGGCAGCTGCAGGCGCTGGCAGTGTTCCCGGGTGAGGGTGAGGCAGATCAGGCCACGGCCATACTTGGCCATGAAGTTGATCGCCTCGGGGGTCACATGGTCGGCGGCGAGCACGAGGTCGCCTTCGTTCTCGCGGTCTTCTTCATCGACCAGGATCACCATGCGGCCAGCCGCCAGCTCGGCGACCAGCTCGGGTACGGGGGATATCGGCATCCCCGGATTGTAGGTGGGCGCCTTCTTATTCCTTGCCGAGCATGCGGGCGACGTAGCGGGCGATCAGGTCGACTTCGAGGTTGACGTTGCTGCCGGGTTTCAGGGCGCCCAGCGTGGTGTTCTCCACCGTGTGCGGGATCAGGTTGATGCTGAACTCGCAGCCCTTGTCGCCGTCCTGTACCGAATTCACGGTGAGGCTCACGCCGTTGACGGTGATCGAGCCCTTGTAGGCGAGGTAGCGCGCCAGTTCGTTCGGCGCCTGGATGCGCAGTTCCCACGATTCGCCCACGGGTGCGAAATGCGTCACCGTGCCCAGCCCGTCGACATGGCCGCTGACCAGGTGGCCGCCCAGACGGTCGTGGGCGCGCAAGGCCTTTTCCAGGTTCACCGGGCCGGGCCGGTCGAGCCCGGCGGTCAGGCGCAGGCTTTCGGCCGAGATGTCGATCGTGAACCGGCCGGCGGCGGCGTCGAAGCCGGTGACCGTCATGCAGGCGCCGTTGAGCGCGATGCTGTCGCCCAGCGCCACGTCGTCGAGGTAGCCCGCGGGGGTTTCGATCGTCAGGCGCTTGCCGTGCGAGGCGTCGGCGCCCAGCTCCTGTGCCTCGGCGATGCGGCCGACGGCGCTGATGATGCCGGTGAACATGGGGCCGATTGTCGCGCAGCCCTTCGAAGCCCTCAGGCGCGGCGCGCGCGGATGCGCAGGTCGGGACCGATCTGCACGGTGTCCACGAAGCGCAACGGCACGGCATCGTTCAAGGCCGCGAGCGGCCCGAAGGCCGCCATCTCGCGGCCGGCACCGATGAGCTTGGGCGCCAGGTACACCAGGAACTCGTCCACCAGCGCCTCGCGCACGAAGGAGCCGTTGAGCTTGTGGCCGGCTTCCACGTGCAGCTCGTTGACGCCGCGTGCGGCCAGGTCGGCCAGCATCGCCGCCAGGTCCACCTTGCCATGGACGGCGGGCAGCAGCGTGACCTCGGCGCGGCCCTCGAAGGCCTGGCGGCGCTGCTCGTGCGGCGCGGCGGCATACAGGCGCACCGTGCCCGGCGGCTGCAGGATGCGCGCGTGCAGCGGCGTCTCCAGGCGCGAATCGACGACCACGCGCAGCGGCTGCAGCGCGGTGGGCACCAGGCGCACGTCCAGCCGTGGGTCGTCTTCGAGCACCGTGCCCACGCCGGTGAGCACCGCGCCGGCGCGGCGCCGCCAGGCGTGGCCGTCGGCGCGCGCGGCTTCGCCGGTGATCCATTGGCTGCGGCCGTCTGGCAAGGCGGTGCGGCCGTCGAGCGAGGCGGCGATCTTCATGCGCACCCACGGGCGGGCGCGCTGCATGCGCGAGAAGAAGCCGATGTTGAGCTCGCGTGCCTCGTGCTCCAGCAGGCCAGTGTCAACCTGGACGCCGGCTGCGCGCAGGCGCGCGAAGCCTTCGCCGGCCACCAGCGGGTTGGGGTCGCCCACCGCACACACCACGCGCGCCACGCCGGCCTGCACCAGCGTGTCGCAGCAAGGCGGCGTGCGGCCGTGGTGGGCACACGGCTCCAGCGTGACGTAGGCGGTGGCGCCGCGCGGGTCCCAGCCGGCGGCCCGCGCGGCGCGCAGCGCCACCACTTCGGCATGCGCCTGGCCGGCGGGCTGGGTGTGGCCTTCGGCGCGCTGGCCTTGCGCGCCGATCAGCACGCAGCCGACCCGGGGGTTGGGCTCGCTCAGGCCGATGGCGCGCTCGGCCAGCTTCAGCGCCTCGTGCATCAGCGCACGGTCGGCGTCGGAGAACGGGTCTTGCGGCATGCGGCGATTGTGGCGCTGCGGGCTCAGCCTTGCGGCGTGTCTTGAGGCTGGGGCGCCTGCTCCACCGTGCGCACGCCCTCGGTGGGGCAGGGCTGGGACCCGCGCACCACCAGGAAATTCTGGTGCCTCAGCGCGCCGGCCACGCCGCGATAGTCGAGCGGGTGCTCGTGGTTGCCGATGCCGTCGCGGCCGTCCAGGTCGGCCGAGTAGCGGCAGACGCGGTAGGCCGGGTCTTCGTGGCCGAGGGTCCATCCCGCAGGCACCACGTCGAGCCGGCCGGACCAGGCGGTCTTGTGCGGCGCTGGGGTGACCAGGCAGTGGTAGACGACCCGGTTGCGCGGGGCCTGAGCGGAGGCATCGTCGAAGCACTGGGCGTGGCCGTCCTGCGTGGACAGGCGCATCTCGAGGTCGAGCGCGGCAGCGTTCGGCTGCACTGCGGAGGCGCCGGTGGCAAAGCGCACATGGCCGCTCACGACGAGCCCCTGGCGGGCCAGGCAGCGGTCCGGGCCGGCATCGAAGGACAGCGCCCGTGTCGCCGCTGGCGCTTCGCACACCGAGGTGACCATGCCGCTGCGGTTGTCGAAGATCCAGGTGATGCCTGCAGCGCCGGGGGGCGAAAACGCGCTGCGGCCGTCGCCCAGGTCCGTGGCCTGCGGCGGGATGGCCAGCGAGCGGCCATGCGGCAGGTGGGCGGTGGAGGCGGCCTGCCGCACCAGCAGCGCGCCGGACAGCGCCGGGTCCAGCCCGGCGATGACGCTGTGCAGGGCCACGCGGGCGGTGCGTCCGCTGCGCTCGGTCCACCGTGCGTTCACCGCGGCCTCCAGCGCCGCGGCCGTTGCGGACCCGTCCAGCTCGCGCCGGATGGCGAAGCGCGTGCCGGCAGGGCTGTCGGCGTCATGCTCGCCCGACTGCCCGGCCAGCTGCTGGTAGTCCTCGAAGGAGGCAAAGGCACGCAGGTGCTCCATCTGTTCATGGGCCAGGCGCAGGGCTTCGGCACGCTGGCGGCTTGTGTCGGCGTTGTGGCGCAGGCTCGCCTGGCTGACGACGAGCGCCGTCATGCCGATGGCGGCGACGGCAAACGACACCAGAGCCTCGATCAGCGAGAGGCCGCGCTGGCGGGTACGGGGCGGGCGGTTCATCAGAGCGTGTCCTTCCAGCTGCCCGGCACGCGCACGTAGGTGCCGGTGAGGGTGTGCAAGGTGTGCAGCACCTCGGCGTCGCGCACCAGGTCCGGCGCGCCGCTGGCGCCCACCGGGCCGGCCAGCACTGCGGCGCCGCGCAGCCAGTCGTTGCCGCCGCCCGCCTGCCATTGCAGCGAGCGGCCGAACAGGAAGCCGGTGAAGCGCACGCCAGCGCCCAGGCGGATGTCACCGTCTGCGACGAGCAGCAGCGGCTCGGGGGCGCTGCCCAGCGTCGCGTCGCGCAACGACAGGTCACCGGTGACCCACAGCATGCGGCGGCCGGCACGCACGGCCTGCTGCAGCGCGCTCGTGCAGTCGTCGCTGCAGTGCAGGGTGTGCACGCCGGGCAGGTGTTCGAAGGCGCTGCGGGGCATGCCGAGGTAGCGCTTGAAGAGGCTGTCCTGCGTTTGCGCGGCGAGCCTCGCGTCGCGCTCGACCAGGGCCGCATCGCCCGGCGTGCCAGGCGGGGGCGACAGGTGCGCGTCGTCTATCTGCAGGACCCCGCCGGCCTGGACGAGCAGGCCCGTGCGCGCATCCGCGTTGTGCAGGCCCACCGCGGCGCCGCTGAAATCGACGTCGCCCGTGGCCGTGAGCGGTGCGGCGGGCAGCGCCGCCAGCGCCGGCAGCAGGGCGGCCTGCACACGGGCCACCGCATGCCCCGGTTCGGCGCCCGCGGCATCGCTGCAGGCACCGTTGGCACCGCCATGTGCGCAGCCGTGCGCCGTGAGCTGGATCAGACCACGCAGCGCTGTCGCGGCCGGCTCGGCGCCGCCGAACTCGACCCGAAAGGCCGGATGCAGTGCATCGCCGCTCACGGCGGGCAGCTCGGCGTGGCCCTGCGCGGGGCAGCGGCATTGCCAGCCACCGTCGGCGCGCACGCAGCCCGGCGCACCATTGCGGGTGGCGTCGAAGCCGGGGACGAACCGGCCCTCGCGTGCATCGATCAACGACAACACCCGCTCGCGCAGCGCCTGCCCGTCGGCACTGGGCCGGCATTGCGTGTCGATGCGTGGGCCGTTCAAGCTGGCCAGCGCCCACTCCAGCCCGGCCTCGGCGGCCTCTTGCGCCTGCGTGGCCCGCAACTGGTGGGCCGCCGCGCGATGCTCGAACACCAGGCCGCGCTGCAGCGAGGCGGCGGTGAGTCCCATCACGAGCAACAGCGCCATCACGATGGCCAGCGTGGCGGCGCCGCGCTGCGGCTTGTGCATCCGCGTGCTCATGCCCCGCAGCTCCCCAGCACGCGGTCGTTGCGCAGCTTCACGCTGGCCTGCAGCGAGCGCTTGACGCGCGGGTCCTGCACTGCCTGGCCGGTCAGCGTGAAGCGCGCTTCACGCAGCTCCTGCACCGGCGGACAGCTGGCGGCCGCGCCCGGCGGGCAGGGCGCGGCGCAATAGTCGTCCAGCGGCAGCAGCTGCTTCTCGAGCTTGATGTCGAAGCCGGAAATGCGTACCACCTCTGGGTCGGTGATCGCCTGCCAGCCGCCGTCGCCCATCCGCAGGCGCAGCGTGCCGCGTTCGAGCTTCACGCCCGAGGGTTCGGCGCTGCCGGTTGCAGGGTCCGGCCAGGTATAGGACAGCGCGCGGCCGTCGACCTCGGCTTCGTGCGCGCGGCGCAGGTCGCGCACGATCAGGTCGGCGGCGGCGCGCAGGTCCTGGTCGACCTGGTGCTCCACCTGCAACGCGCGCGCGTCGTGGAGCTGGTGGCCCATCAGCGTGGAGGCGGTCGCGACGACCATCAGCCCGATCGCGACGCCGACCATCAGTTCCACCAGCGAGAGTCCTTGCTGCCGCTTCATTGCCAGCACCGGTTGTGGAGCGTGGTGGTCTCGGTGCCGGTCGCGTCGACGGACGAGCGCGTCGTCCGTCCGCCCCGCTGCACCAGTTTCAGCACGCGGCAGGGGCCGTCGCCGGCCTGCAGCGAAGCGGCGGTGGCGGTCAGCGTGTAGCCTGCCTCGTCCGCTTCGGTGATGGCCACCCGGTACAGGCCCGAGCTGCTGGCCTGCGGCACGCCAAGCTCTCCCAGCTGGCTGCTGTAGCGCGAGTGGTCGCTGCGCCAGCGCTCCTGCGCGAGCTGCAGCTGCAGCAGGGTGCTGATCGCTTCGGCCCGGCGTGCGCGGCGCATAGCGTCGGCGAACGAAGGAAAGGCGATCGAGGCCAGGATGGCGGCAACGGCCATTGCGATCAGCAGCTCCATCAGCGTGAAGCCGCTCGTGTTGCGGCGCGCGGCGGCAAGTGTGTTCTCGCACATCGTCGCCTCCTTCAGCACGCCTTGAAGCCAGGCAGCGCACCGCGCGGCGAGCAGGTGCGCACGCGGCCCATCACGTTGACGACCTGGTGCACTGCCTCGCCACCGCGGCCAATGAGCTTGAGCGTGGCGGCGGGCGTCACCGTGCCGCGCAGCGGCTCGATGCCGAACAGGCCCGTGCTCGCCTGCAGTTGCACGGCGCCGGTCATCGGAAAGCCGGCCACCTTGAGCGACTCGGCCTGCGGCCCGCAGGCGGCGCTGCCGTCGGCCTGGCAGCTGCAGTCGCCGCGCTCGCCGGCGTACAGCACATAGCAACTGCCACCCTGGCTGCCATGCACCGCCAGCCACAGCGTGCGGCCGCGGCCCACGGCTGCCGCGCGCAGGAACTGCAAGTCGGTGCGCAGCTCGTGCGCGGCGCCGCGCAAGACCTGCTGGTCGATCAGCCGACGCATGGCCGGCGCGGCCGCCGTCAGGATGACCGTGCTCACCGCGAGCACCACGCACGCCTCCACCAGCGTGACGCCTCGAACCTGTCGCATGTGCTTTTCCTCCTGTTGCCCGTTCCTTGTCGGAACGGGGCGAACTCTAGGGAAAAGGCAGGTTGCGGGCGTCCCCTGGAGGTGGGGAACAGGGCCCTAGAACAAGGGCCCCTTGAAGGGGGTGGTGAGGCCGGCTCCCCCGAAGGGGGGGCGGCGGGGGGATCAGATGTCGCGGATGAGCTGGCGGAACTCGTCCACGTCCTCGAAGCTGCGGTACACCGAGGCGAAGCGCACGTACGCCACCTTGTCGATGCGCTTGAGCTCGCGCATCACGAGCTCCCCCAGGCGGGTGGAGGGCACCTCGCGCGCGCCGCTGGTCAGCAGCTTGTCCTCGATGCGCTCCAGCGCGGCATCGACCTGCTCCACGCTCACCGGCCGCTTGCGCAGCGCCAACATCATCGAGGCGCGCAGCTTGGCGCGGTCGAAGTCTTCGCGCGCGCCGTCCTTCTTCACCACCGACGGCAGCGCGATCTCCGGCCGCTCGTAGGTGGTGAAGCGCTTGTCGCACTTGAGGCAGCGGCGGCGGCGCCGGATGACGTCGCCTTCGTCCGATTCCCGGGTCTCGACGACCTGGGTTTCGGCGTTGCTGCAGAACGGGCAGCGCACGACGGTCTGTCGTCAGCGGTACACCGGGAAGTCGCGCGTGAGCTCGGCCACCTTGGCGCGCACCTTGGCCAGGTTGGCCTCGTCGTGGGGCGCGTCCAGCACGTCGGCGATCAGGTGCGCCGTCTGCCGCACCTGCTCTTCCTTGAACCCGCGCGTGGTCATCGCCGGCGTGCCCAGGCGGATCCCGCTGGTGACCATGGGTTTCTGCGGATCGTTGGGGATCGCGTTCTTGTTGCAGGTCATGTGCGCCAGGCCCAGCACGTTCTCGGCTTCCTTGCCGGTGATGCCCTTGGGCCGCAGGTCGACCAGCATCACATGGCTCTCGGTCCGGCCGGAGACGATGCGCAAGCCGCGCTGGGTGAGCGTCTCGGCCAGCACGACGGCGTTCTTCACCACCTGCTGCTGGTAGGCCTTGAACTCGGGCGACAGCGCTTCCTTGAACGCCACCGCCTTGCCGGCGATCACGTGCATCAGCGGGCCACCCTGGATGCCGGGGAAGATCGCGCTGTTGATCTTCTTGGCGACGGCCTCGTCGTTCATCAGGATGATGCCGCCGCGCGGGCCGCGCAGGCTCTTGTGCGTGGTCGAGGTCACCACGTGGGCATGCGGCACCGGGTTGGGATACACGCCGGCGGCGATCAGGCCCGCGTAGTGGGCCATGTCCACCATGAAGTAGGCGCCGATGTCGGCGGCCACCTTGGCGAAGCGCTCGAAGTCGATGCGCAGGCTGTAGGCCGAGGCGCCCGCGATGATGAGCTTGGGCTTGTGCTCGTGGGCCAGGCGCTCCATCGCGTCGTAGTCGATCGCCTCGTTGGCGTCGAGCCCGTAGCTCACCACCTTGAACCACTTGCCGCTCATGTTGAGCGACATGCCGTGCGTGAGGTGGCCGCCTTCGGCCAGGCTCATGCCCATGATGGTGTCGCCGGGCTGCAGCAGGCCGAAGAACACGGCCTGGTTGGCCTGCGAGCCGGAGTTGGCCTGCACGTTGGCGAACTGGGCGCCGAACAGTTGCTTCAGGCGGTCGATCGCCAGCTGCTCGACGATGTCGACGTTCTCGCAGCCGCCGTAGTAGCGCTTGCCGGGGTAGCCCTCGGCGTACTTGTTGGTGAGCTGCGAGCCCTGGGCTTCCATCACGGCCGGCGAGGTGTAGTTCTCGCTGGCGATGAGTTCGATGTGCTCTTCCTGGCGGCGGTTTTCGGCCTGGATCGCGGCCCAGAGTTCAGGGTCGACGTTGGCAACGGTGGATCGGGAACGGTCGAACATGGCAGTCCTCTTCAATCGTTGAAGGGCCATCGCCCGCCGGCCGCTTCAGCAACGAAGGGGCTGCGGGCCGAGGGCTGCCCAGGCGAACGGCGGTCAACGGCCGCCTTGACGCAGCCGTCCGCGCTCCACGGTGGTCAACCACCTCGGGCTTGCTGCCCTATCGCCAGTTGCGCGGCCCGCCAGTGTAGCGGACGCACTCAGCGCACCAGAGCGACCTGCATGCTGTCGGTGCGTTCGGCTTCCTTGGTGGTGCCTTCCGCCGGCTCGGCAGCGGGGGCCGGGCGCACGGTGGTGGTAGGCAACGGCGCATAGGGCGAAACGCGCTGGCCGCCGGCCACCCTCTTCAGGTGCATCTGCTCGGCCAGCACCTTGCCCACATAGCCGCCGTCGTCAGGCAGGTTGGCAGCGCCTACATAGAACCGCAAGCCGGCCTCCAGGCCGCCGGCACGCTGGATGCATTCCTTCAGCACCTGCACGCCCACGCGCAGGTTGGTCACCGGGTCGAACGCCGCATGACGGCCGCCGAACACCTCGTACTTGGCATCGTGCACGCGCGTCATCACCTGCATCAGCCCCTGCGCGCCCACCGAGCTTTGCGCAAAAGGATTGAAGCTGGATTCGACCGCCATGATCGCGAGAATGAGGGTCGGGTCCAGGCTCGCGCGCTGGCCGATGCTCCAGGCCTCCTGCACCAGGCGACTGATCGGCTCGGGCGCGACGCGGTAGCGCTGGGAGATCCACTGCGCCACCGCCGCCTGCTGGCGGGTGAGGGCGCGCGGGTCGGCGGCCGTGGCACGGGCCACCGCGCCCGGCTCGGTCAGGGCGGCGAGCAGGTTGCCCTCGCGCTCGGCCCGGGCCTCCTGCCGCGCATGCAACCACTGGTAGGCGTACTGCTCTACCGAGGCCCGCACGTCGGCGCGGCCGCCGGCGAACACCAGCACCGCCACCACGGCCAGGCCCACCAGGGCCAGCGTGTTGTGGCTCACCTCGAGCAGGCCATGGCCCACATCGCGCAGGAACACCGCAACCGAACGGCCGCAGGCTCCCGGCAGGGTACGAAGGAAGCGTGGCGCTGTCATAGCACTCCTTTCTTCGCCGCCGCGCGCGGGCACCTCGCGCTCTCACTGGAGCGTGAAGGCCAACGACGTCAGCGACGTTGATAATCGGCTGCTGGCCTTGTCGGGCCGGTTCGTACACACGGCATCGACGGCCGCAGCCTCTTGGCAGCGTTGCGCCCGGATTCCATCTCTGCGGGACGGGGCGCGGGTTTACCCTGAATGTTTCAGGAACGCCGGCATTCTAGGAAGCTGATTCATAACCAGTCAACAATAAACGACTTATCTCTAATTACATTTGGATATGAAGTACCGCGACCTCCGAGACTTTCTTCGACAGCTCGAAGGGGCCGGCGAGCTCAAACGCGTCCAAAAGTCGGTATCTCCTCGCTTGGAAATGACGGCGCTGAGCGATCGTGTGCTGCAGGCGGGTGGGCCTGCGCTGCTGTTCGAAGCGCCCACCGGTTACAAATTCCCCGTGCTGAGCAATCTGTTCGGCACCCCCAAACGAGTGGCCCTTGGCATGGGGGCCGCCGATCCGTCGGAACTGCGTGAGGTGGGGCGGGTGCTGGCCAGCCTGAAGGAGCCGGAGCCGCCGCGGGGCCTGAAGGACGCCGGCCGACTGCTGCAGATGGCGAAGTCGCTGTGGGACATGAAGCCGGCGGTGGTGCGCCAAGCGGCCTGCCAGGAAGTGGTGCTGGATGGCGAAACGGTGGACCTTGGGCAGTGGCCGGTGCAGTGGTGCTGGCCGGGCGATGCCGGTCCGCTGATCACCTGGGGCCTGGTCATCACGCGCGGGCCGCAGTCGGTGCCCAACCCCCGGTTGCGCCAGAACCTGGGCATCTACCGGCAACAGGTGATCGGTCGCCGGCGCGTGATCATGCGCTGGCTCGCGCACCGCGGCGGCGCACTGGACTTCCGCGATTTCTCGCTTGCCACGCCGGGCCGGCCGTTTCCGCTGGCGGTGGCGCTGGGCGCCGACCCGGCGACGATGCTGGGGGCGGTGACGCCGGTGCCCGACAGCCTGTCCGAATATCAGTTTGCCGGCCTGTTGCGCGGCAGCCGCACCGAGGTGGCCGCCTGCGGCGTGGGCGAGGGCGAGCTGAGGCTGCAAGTCCCGGCCACGGCCGAGGTCGTGCTCGAGGGCCACATTCCGCCGGCCACGCCGGGCTTCGAGGGGCGCAGCGAGCACGGCGTGCCGCTGAAGGAAAAGGGCGGCTACCTGCATGCGCTGGAAGGCCCGTTCGGCGACCACACCGGCTACTACAACGAACAGGACTGGTTTCCGGTGTTCGAGATCGACCGCATCACCCACCGCCGCGATCCGATCTACCACTCCACCTACACCGGCAAGCCGCCCGACGAGCCGGCCGTGCTGGGCGTGGCGCTCAACGAAGTGTTCGTGCCGATCCTGCAGAAGCAGTTTCCGGAGATCGTGGACTTCTATCTGCCGCCCGAAGGCTGCAGCTACCGCATGGCGGTGATCTCGATCCGCAAGAGCTATGCGGGCCACGCCAAGCGGCTGATGTTCGGGCTGTGGAGCTTCCTGCGCCAGTTCATGTACACCAAGTTCATCGTCGTGACCGACGAGGACGTGAACATCCGCGACTGGAAGGACGTGATCTGGGCCATCACCACGCGGGTGGACCCGGTGCGCGACACCACGTTGGTCGATGGCACACCGATCGACTACCTCGATTTCGCTTCGCCGGTGAGCGGCCTGGGCGGCAAGATGGGACTCGATGCCACCCACAAGTGGCCCGGTGAAACGCAGCGCGAGTGGGGCCGCGCGATCGTGATGGACCGCGAGGTGCAGGTGCGCATGCAGCCGCTGTTCGATGCGCTGATGAAGAACAACACTTGACCGCTCGCAACCAACCAATCGGTCGAGGCGCCGTCATAGCGCCGCAGTCTTGATCTGCAGGCGCGCTTGGATTACCTTTGAACCGCCTGCCGCGAGCAGGCAAACAACCGGGCGCAGTCTCTGCGCACCAGGGGCCCCGGACACAAATACTTCCGGAGCCTCACGGCCCAAGGGCCCACCCCCTCTCGCTGTAAAAGGCGGGAGGGGTTTCGTTTTTCCTAGGCGCCGGAGACCAGGCCCACTGCTTCGCGCAGCACGTTGCGTGTGCGGGTGAAGCCTTCGTTGGTGGGCATCCAGCGCAAGGCCTGGCGCGACTCGTGTTGGGCAAGGCCCATCGGAGCAGGCACGATCTGCATCGGCGCACCACCGACCGCCGCAGCCTGCTCGAAGGCCCGCACGGCGCGCCGCATGTGGTAGCCGTGCGTGACCAGCACGATCTGCGTCACGCCGGCGGCGCGCAACAGCGGCACCGTGCGCGCGGCGTTTTCGCGCGTGTCGCGCGACTCGGTTTCGGTCCAGCGCAGCGGGCGGCCGAACTCCTGCGCTGCGATGCGGGCGGCAATCTCGGCCTCGGGCGCACCGGACGGCTGACCGTAGCCCACGCCGCCGCTGTAGGCCACCGGCGCGCCGGTCTCCTTGCTCAGCCAGAGTCCGTAGCGCAGGCGTTCCAGCGATGCATGCTGCAGATTCGTGAGCCCGTATTCCGGCGCGAGCAGCTCGCGTCCGTTGCCCAGCACGACGATCGCCACCGCAGGGTTCTTGCCTGCCGCATCGCGCTTGACCGCGGCCCGGGCGTCCGCGCTCAACGCGGCCGGCGGCCGCAGCAGCGCCTGCTGCAGCCACAGCGACACCGCGGTGCAGCTGCTCAGCCAGAGTGCGACGACCGACAGCACCACGACCAGCCAGCCGATGGTGCGGCGCCAGAACACCAGGCGCGTGCCCACCATCGCGGTGAACAGGAAAGGGACGGGGGGAAGGAGCAGCGCCGCAATGAGCGGCTTCCAGGCTTCGATACCAAGCAGGACGAAGAGGCTGTTCATTCAGCAGAAGGCTTGCAACCCTGTTTGTGCGCGCCCGAGGATGAGCGCATGGATGTCATGCGTGCCTTCGTAAGTGTTCACCGTCTCCAGGTTGATCATGTGGCGGATGACGTGATATTCGTCATGGATTCCGTTGCCGCCGTGCATGTCGCGTGCGGTGCGGGCGATGTCCAGCGCCTTGCCGCAGCTGTTGCGCTTGATCAGGCTCACCATCTCGGGCGCCCAGTTGCCTTCGTCGATGAGACGGCCCACGCGCAGGCAGGCCTGCAGGCCCAGCGTGATCTCGGTCTGCATGTCGGCCAGCTTCTTCTGCACCAGCTGGTTGGCCGCCAGCGGGCGGCCGAACTGGCTGCGGTCCAGGGTGTACTGGCGCGCTGCATGCCAGCAGAACTCGGCCGCGCCCAGCGCGCCCCAGGCGATGCCGTAGCGCGCCTTGTTCAGGCAGCCGAAGGGCCCCTTGAGGCCGCTCACGTTGGGCAGCAGGTTGTCCGCCGGCACGAACACCTCGTCCATCACGATCTCGCCCGTGATGCTGGCGCGCAGGCTCATCTTGCCTTCGATCTTGGGCGCCGACAGGCCCTTCATGCCCTTTTCGAGGATGAAGCCGCGGATCGCCTCCTGGCCACCGGTGTTGCCGCCTGCGTCCTGCAGCTTGGCCCAGACCACGAACACGTCGGCGATCGGCGAGTTGGTGATCCACATCTTGCTGCCCTTGAGCACGAAGCCGCCGTCCACCGGCTTGGCGCGCGTGGCCATGCTGGCCGGGTCGCTGCCGTGGTTGGGCTCGGTGAGGCCGAAGCAGCCCACCCACTCGCCGGTGGCCAGCTTGGGCAGGTATTTCTGGCGCTGGGCCTCGCTGCCGTAGGCGTGGATGGGATGCATGACCAGCGAGCTCTGCACGCTCATCGCGCTGCGGTATCCGGAATCCACGCGTTCCACTTCGCGCGCCACCAGGCCGTAGCACACATGGTTGAGGCCGGCGCAGCCGTAGCCTTCGATGGTGGAGCCGAGCAGGCCGAGCGCGCCCATCTCGTTCATGATCTCGCGATCGAACTTCTCGTGGCGTGCGGCCATCAGCACCCGAGGCTGCAGCTTGTCCTGGCAATAGGCACGGGCGGCGTCGCGCACGGCACGCTCCTCGTCGCTCAGCTGCGTGTCGAGCAGCAAGGGGTCGTCCCATTGGAAGCTGAAGCTTCGGCTCATCGTTCGTCTCCTGTCTTGCAGCCTCGCATGATAGGCGCGCTTCGCGGTGCGGCCCGTCGTCCGCGGGACAGCGCGGGCTGAAAGGTCTTGGCACCTGTGACGACAATCAAAGGCCTGGAACGAAAGGACGCACATGGCCTCCCTTGTCGAACACGCCACGCTCGCCGGCGGCTGCTTCTGGTGTCTGGAAGCGGTGTACGAGCAGGTCGACGGCGTGGTGGCCGTCGAATCGGGCTACAGCAACGGCCAGGCCGAGCAGCCCAGCTACGAACAGGTGTGCAGCGGCAGCACCGGCCATGCCGAGGTGGTGCGCGTGGCCTTCGACCCGCAGCGCATCTCGTACCGCGAGATCCTGGAGATCTTCTTCGCGATCCACGACCCGACCACGCCGAACCGGCAGGGCAACGACGTGGGCACGCAGTACCGCTCGGGCATCTACTTCCACAGTCCCGGGCAGGAGCAGGTGGCGCGCGAGGTGGTCGCGCAGGCCAACCAGGCCCATGGCGGACGGGTGGTGACCGAGCTGCAGCCGGTGCGCAACTACTGGCGCGCCGAGGACTACCACCAGCACTACTACGCCAACCACCCGGACCAGGGCTACTGCGCCTTCGTGGTGGGCCCGAAGGTGGAGAAGTTCCGCAAGACCTTTGCCGCGCGGCTGAAGCGCTGAACGCGAGGGTCTGCTGCCGGCCAGGCGGGATTGGCCTACCATCTCGCCCGTGCGACGCCGCCTCACACATGAACGCTCCGCTTTGCAGCGCTGGCTGATCGGCCTGGCGCTGTCGGCGCTGCTGGCGGCGCAGTGGCTGGCGCTGGCGCACGGTGTGGTCCACCGCGGCGCCGGCGGCATGCGCTCCGACGCCGTGCAGGCCGCGGGGCTGGCGCAAGACCTGCTCAAGGTGGTGGCCGGCCATGACGAGAAGTCGCCGGCGTGCCAACTGTTCGACCAGCTGGCGCAGACCTCGGCGCCCGGAACCAGTGCGCCGGAGCTTGCGCCCGCGCCGGCCAGCAAGGCCCGGGCAGGCGCCGTGCAGCCGCTCGTGCCTGCCGGGCCACGCGGCCTTTACCAAGCGCGCGCGCCGCCCGTCCTCGCCTGAAGGCCGCAAGGCCTGCCGTTGCCGCTTCGCACCGCCCGATGCCGGGCCGGGTGCGCTTTGACACCGCTTCATTCGAAGCGCCGGCGCTGTGCCGGCGAGGACTTTCCATGCAGAACAACGCATCTTTCCCGCGGCCCCGCGCGCTGGCCGCGGCCGCCAGCCTGGTCGCGGCATGCGCCGCCCATGCGCAGAGCGACGACGCGAACGCCGCCCGCACGGCGGCGGCTGCGCCTTCGGCCACTGTCGTCATCACCGGCAACCCGCTGGGCAGCGCGGAGGTGGCGGCGCCCAGCTCCACGCTGTCGGGCGACCGGCTGGTGCAAGCGCGCGGCAGCTCACTCGGCCAGACGCTGGCCGACCTGCCGGGCGTGTCGTCGAGCTACTTCGGCCCCAATGCCAACCGGCCGGTGATCCGCGGGCAGGATGGCGACCGCATCCGGCTGCTCTCGAACGCCGGTGCTTCGCTCGACGCTTCGAGCCTGAGCTTCGACCATGCGGTGCCGATCGATCCCCTGGTGGTGGAACGGCTCGAAGTCCTGCGCGGGCCCGCGGCGCTGCTGTATGGCGGCAGCGCGATCGGCGGTGTGGTGAACGCGATCGACAACCGCATTCCGCGCGCGCCCTTGGCGGGAGTGTCGGGTGCAGCCGAGCTGCGCGCAGGCGGCGCGGCCGGCGAGCGCGGTGCTTCCGGGCTGCTCGAAGCGGGCAGCGGGGCCTTCGCGCTGCATGCCGATGCCTTCCAGCGGCGCACCGACGACCTGCGCGTGCCTGCCTTCGACCGGCCGCTGGACGACGGCAGCAGCGAGCGCCGCTCGCGGGTGGCCAATTCGCAAAGCGACGCGCAGGGTGGCGCCGTGGGCGCCTCCGCGGTGTGGGACCGCGGCTACCTGGGGGCCAGCGTCGATACCTACCGCAACGACTACGGCGTGGTGGCGGAGGAAGACGTGACCCTGCGCATGCGGCGCGACAAGCTCTCGCTGGCCGGCGAGGCGCGTGCACTGGGCGGATTCTTCAGCACCGTGCGCGGGCAGCTCGGGTTCACCGACTACCAGCACGAAGAGGTGGAGGGTAGCGGCGACATTGGCACCACCTTCAAGAACCGCGGCGGCGACGGCCGGCTGGAGCTGGTGCACGCGCGCCGGCCGCTGGGCGCCGGCCACCTGCAGGGCGTGTTCGGTCTGCAGGCCGAGACCTCGCGCTTCCAGGCGCTGGGCGAGGAGGCGTTCGTGCCCACCACGCGCACGCGGCAGGCCGCGGCCTTTGTGCTGGAGCAGTGGGCGCTGCCGGCGTTCGGCGAGTTCAGCGCCGGCGTGCGCCTGGAGCGGGCCCGCGTGGCCTCGGACGGCGACGCCGACCCGGCCGAGGCCCGTTTCGGTCCGGCGCAGACGCGCCGCTTCTCGCCGCGCAGCGCCTCGGCCGCTGCGGTGTTGCACCTGACGCCGCAGTGGCAGCTCAGCGCCAATGCCGCGTACACGGAACGCGCGCCCACCTCGTACGAGCTGTTCGCCAACGGCGTGCATGCGGCCACCGGCAGCTACGAGCGCGGCGATGTGAACCAGGCCAAGGAACGCGGGCGCAACCTCGACCTGGGCCTGCAGTGGAAGCGCGTTGAAGACCATGCCAGGCTGGGCGCGTTCATCAGCCGCTTCTCCAATTACATCGCGCTCATGCGCACCGGCGAGCCGGACTTCGTGGACGACGAGGGTGCGCACTTCCCGGTGTACGCCTTCCGCGGCGTGCCGGCGCAGCTGTACGGGCTGGAACTCGAGGCGCGCAAGCGGCTGCTGGAGGGCGGCGCCACGCTGGACCTCGAAGGCCATGTCGACTGGGTGCGCGGTGACAACCGGGCCACCGGCGAGCCGCTGCCGCGCATTGCGCCGCTGCGCGCCAAGGTCGCGCTCGAGTGGCAGCAAGGCGCGTGGACCACTGGTGCCGAACTGGAGCATGCGGCGCGCCAAAGCCGCGTGCCCGGCGACGACAGCCCCACGCCGGCGTGGACGATGGTGCACCTGTCCGCCCGCTACAAGCTCAAGCTGGGCGATGCCGATGCGCTGCTGTTCGCCAGGCTGAACAACCTGGGCGACGAACTGGCCTACAACGCCGGCACTCTGGCGACCGTGCGCCCGCTTTCGCCGCTGCCGGGCCGCGCGCTGATGGCGGGCATGCGCGTGACGTTCTGATCGGTTGCGGGGCGTCTCTCAGGGGGCGAGCCGCTCCCTGATCCAGCCGCCTTGCTCATCGGGTCGGTAGCGCAGGCGGTCGTGCAGGCGCGACTTGCGGCCCTGCCAGAACTCCCAGCGGTCGGGCCGCAGCCGGAAGCCGCCCCAATGCGGCGGGCGCGGAGGCTGCAGCGCGAACTGCGCGCCGTACCTGGCGGCGTTGGCCACCAGCACCGCACGCGAGGCGATCACCTCGCTTTGCGGCGAGGCCCAGGCGCCGATGCGCGAGTCGAGCGGGCGGCTCGCGAAGTAGGCATCGGACTCCTCGGCGCTGACCTTCTCCACGCCGCCTTCGATGCGCACCACACGCTCCAGCTCCACCCAATGGAACTGCAGCGCGGCGAACGGATGCACCGCCAGTTCACGGCCCTTGCGGCTTTGGTAGTTGGTGTACCAGACGATGCCGCGCTCGTCGAAACCCTTGATCAGCACGATGCGCGTGGAAGGCCGCCCGTCGGGCCCCACGGTGGCCAACGTCATCGCGTTGGGCTCCGGCAACTGCGCTTCGATCGCTTGTTTCAGCCAGGTATCGAACTGTCTCAAAGGATCGGCTTCGGAAGCCTCTTCGTTGAGCTCTGCACGCTCGTAGCTCTTGCGCAGGGCGGCCAGTGAGTGCTTGTCCATGCGGCGAGTATGCGTGAAGCAAAGTCTTTCGTTCGGCACTAGCATCCGTGCGCTTTCGACGAACCGAGAACACACAGGAGGTTTGCATGGCGTCCTTCAAGCTCAACGGCAAGGCGGTCAACGTCGACGCCGATCCCTCGACCCCGGTGCTGTGGGCCTTGCGCGACCACCTGCAGATGACCGGCACCAAGTTCGGCTGCGGTGCGGCATTGTGCGGCGCCTGCACGGTGCACCTCAACGGCCAGGCGGTGCGCTCGTGCACCACGCCCATTTCCGCGGTGGAAGGGCAGAGCGTGGCCACCATCGAGGCGATGGACAGCGACCGCGTCGGCAAGGCCGTGCAGGCCGCGTGGATCAGGCACGACGTGGCCCAGTGCGGCTACTGCCAAAGCGGCCAGATCATGAGCGCGACCGCCTTGCTGCGAGCGAACAAGAAGCCCAGCGACGCCGACATCGACGGCGCGATGGCCGGCAACATCTGCCGCTGCGGCACCTACGCGCGCATCCGCGCCGCGATCAAGGACGCCGCCGCGGCGCTGGCATGACAGGGAGTGCCGCATGAACTATTCGCAGCTCATGGCCCGCGTGGCGAAGACGCAGCGGGCGGTGGACGCCGGCCTGGACCGCCGGCAGTTCCTGAAGATCAGCGCCGGCGTCGGCGTGGGCAGCTTCGGCCTGGCGGTGTTCCCGGCCCATGCGCAAACCGAGGGTGGCGCACTCAAGCCGCAGCAGTCGCCCGCCGCGTTCCTGAAGGTGGCGCCCAATGGCGACGTCACCGTGCTGGTGAACCGTCTCGATTTCGGGCAGGGCGTTGCCACCTCGCTGCCGATGCTGGTGGCCGAGGAACTGGACGCCGACTGGAGCCGTGTGCGCGGTGAGCTGGCGCCCGCGGGCGAGGCCTACAAGGACCCCGGCTTCGGCATCCAGATGACCGGCGGCTCGAACTCGGTCAAGAACTCCTGGCAGCAGTACCGCGAGTTGGGCGCGCGTGCGCGCGCGATGTTCGTCGCCGCCGCGGCCCAGCGCTGGAAGGTGCCGGCCAGCCAGGTGCAGATTTCCAACGGCGTGGCCAGCGCCGGCGGCCGCAAGGCCACGCTGGGCGAGCTGGCGGCCGAGGCCATGCAGCAGCCGGTGCCGGCCGGCGTGGTGACGCTCAAGGATCCGAAGCACTACCGCATCGTGGGCAAGCCGGTGCGCCAGTTGAGCGGCGCGGCCAAGTCCACCGGCCGGCAGGCCTTTGGGCTGGACGTGCAGCGGCCCGGCATGAAGACCGTGCTGATCGCGCGGCCGCCGGTGTTCGGCGCCAAGGTGGCCTCGTTCGACGCGGCCGCCGCCAGGGCCGTCAAGGGCGTGGTGGAGGTGCTGCAGGTGCCGCTGGACCGCGGCGCCAGCGGCGTGGCGGTGGTGGCCGACGGCTACTGGTCCGCCAAGCTGGGGCGTGACGCGCTCAAGCCGCAATGGAACACCGAAGGGGTGGAGAGGGTCGACAGCGCGCTGCAGCTGGCCATGTACCGTGAGCTTGCCAGCCGGCCCGGCATCAAGGTGCGCGAGGCCGATGTCTCCAAGCTGGCCGAGGCGCCGATGAAGATCAGCGCCGAGTACTTCTTTCCCTATCTTGCGCATGCGCCGATGGAGCCGCTGAACTGCACCATCGAGCTGAAGGACGGCAGCGCCGAACTGTGGCTGGGCAGCCAGTTCCAGACCATCGACCAGATGACGGTGGCGCGCGTGCTGGGGCTGAAGCCCGAGCAGGTGACGCTGCACACCATGATGGCCGGCGGCGGCTTTGGCCGCCGCGCGGTGCCCAGCTCCGACTACGTGATGGAGGCCGCGCAGATCGCCAAGGCCTGGCGCGAGCGCGGGCACAGCGCGCCGCTGAAGGTCGTGTGGAGCCGCGAAGACGACATCCGCGGCGGCTACTACCGGCCGGTGCACCTGCACCGCGTGGAGATCGGCCATGACGAGCAGGGCAATGTGCTGGCGTGGCAGCACCGCATCGTCGGCCAATCCATCCTGATGGGCACGCCGTTCGAGCAGTACCTGGTCAAGAACGGTGTCGACGGCGTGATGATCGAAGGCGTGGCTGACACGCCCTACCAGCTGCCGCTGGCACTGGACATCCACCATCCCAAGGTGAACGTGCCGGTGCTGTGGTGGCGCTCGGTGGGCCACACGCACACCGCGTTCGTGATGGAGACCCTGATCGACGAGATCGCGCGCAACACGCGGCAGGACCCGGTGGCCTTGCGCCGGCGGCTGCTGGGCGACAAGCACCCACGCCACTTGGCTGCATTGGACCTCGCCGTCCAGCAATCGGGCTACGGCAAGAAGGCCCTGCCCAAGGGCCGCGCCTGGGGCGTGGCGGTGCACGAATCGTTCAGCTCGGTGGTGGCCTATGTGGTGGAGGCCTCGCTCGACAACGGCCAGCCCGTGCTGCACAGCGTGACCGCCGGCGTGCACTGCAACCGTGCGGTGAATCCCTTGAACGTGGAGGCCCAGGTGCAGGGCGCCGCCCTGATGGGCCTGGGCACCACCTTGCCCGGCGCCGCCATCACGCTGAAAGACGGCCGCGTGGAGCAGGGCAACTTCGGCGACTACACGGTGGCACGCATGCCGCAGATGCCGGCCATTTCGGTGCACATCGTGCCCAGCGACGAGCCGCCCACCGGCATGGGCGAACCGGGCCTGCCGCCGCTGGCGCCTGCGTTCGCGAACGCGATCGCGCAGATCACCGGGAAGCCGATGCGCGAGTTGCCGTTCCGGCTGACCTGAAGGCATCAGGCCAGTCAATTGCCACGGCCCGTGAACAGCGGGGCCTTCAAGAAAAAACTGCGCGGCCGAGTCCGCGCAGTTTCACTTTGGTTTCATGCAAACAGGGGAAGGCCCTTAGGTACTCGTCCCACTGGTTTGCATGGGCTGCGCAGCCGATGCTTGATGCAAAGACGGTTGCCCCGGCGCGATCGCCTAGGGAGTTTGCAGTTCAACAACAAGGCCGCGAGGTCATGACGTCTAGACCCACCATCATCGTGCTGGCCGCCGGCAGAGGGAGCCGATTCCGTGGCGAGAGCCACAAGCTGGAACAGGACATCGGCGGTGCCAGCGTGCTGGCGAGCACGCTGAAGAACGCGATCGCCAGCCACCTGCCTTGCATGGTGGTGACCACCGCGCCGCTGGAGGCGGCGGCGCGGCGGTATGTCTCCCGCGACGAGGTGGTGGTGCTGCCCGAGGCTGATGGCGGCGGCAAGCTGGGCATGGGCTATTCGATCGCCAGTGGGGTGTGTGCCTGCTCCGGTTCGCCGGGCTGGCTGATCCTGCCGGCCGACATGCCGCTGGTGCGTCCCGAGACGCTGGTGGCCGTGGGCCTGGCGCTGGAGCACCATCCGGTGGCCTACGCGCAGTACCGCGGCCGGCGCGGCCATCCGGTGGCGTTTGCGGCCGAGCTGTACTCGGAGCTCGCCACGCTCAGCGGTGATGAAGGTGCACGGCGCCTGACGGCGCGCTATCCGGCGCACGGCGTAGAGGTCGACGACCCCGGCGTGCTGGTCGACGTGGACACCCTCGAAGACCTCAGCGCGGTGCGCGCCCACCAGGCGCAGGCGCCGGTGCAGCCGCCGGCGTTGTGATGGTTCACACGAGCTGGTGGCGGCGCGCCAGCTGCACCAGCCGCTCGATCTCGCGGTCGCGCACGCCGCGTTCGCGCAGGCAGTGGGCGGTTTCCAACAGGTACTGCAAGGTGGTGCCGTAACGTCCCCGCGCCAGGCGCAGGATCTGCAGCATCTCGTCGTCCGACAGCGCCGGCACATAGCTCGGGCTGCGCCGGCTCAAGGTGAAGGCGAGCGCCTGTACCGTGCCGCGCGGCGTGCGGCAGGGCAGCCAGCGGGGGTCGTACACACCGGTGGGCATCTCGCGCGCCCACAGGCGCTGCAACTCGCTTTCGGCGCGGTCGCGCGCGATGCGGTACACCACGCCGCGGCAGGAGCCGCCGGGCACCAGTGCAAACACCAGGCCCGGCCGCTCGGGCGTGCCGCGGTTCACGCGCGAACGCATGCGCAGGGCGCGGTGCCAGCCGTGCACGGTGGCCGGCTGGTGCTCCACCGCTTCGAACTCCGGGCGCCAGATCAGCGAGGCGTAGCCGAACACCCAGAGGTCGTCTTGATGGCCCCATTCGGCCATGGCGCGCAGCAGCAGCGCGGCGGGGTCGCGCAGGGGCGTCACGGAGATTTCGGCCAGATCGTTCATCGCGAAGTGGTTTGCAACAGGGCGCAGCGTGCCCGGGGCAGCGGGTGCCTGGCTTGATTTTTCCGCATCGTGCCGATGCGCGTGAATCGTTTTGTCGCGTGGCACCGGGCACGCGGGTTGATCCTCGAATACCTTCTGGCCCGACGTTGAATTGACCATGTAACCAAGTTACCTGATAATCGGTGTCAAGGTTACAAACCCTCTGACGAACCCCTCTCGCCCGCATGAAACCAGCCATCGTCGAGATCACCCAGCGCATCCAGGAGCGCAGCGCTGCCACCCGCCGGCCTTACCTGGCCCGCCTGGACCAGCTTGCCAAGCGCGAGCGCGGTGCCGACCGCTTCAGCCCTGCCAACGTGGCCCACGCCTTTGCCGGCCTGCCGCAGCACGACAAGATCAAGATCGTGGTCGAGCGAGCGCCGAACATCGGCATCGTCACCGCCTACAACGACATGCTCTCGGCCCACCAGCCTTACGAGCGCTTTCCCGAGGTGATCCGTGACGAGGCGCGGCGCCATGCGGCCACGGCCCAGGTGGCCGGCGGCGTGCCCGCCATGTGCGACGGCATCACGCAAGGGTTGCCGGGCATGGAGCTGAGCCTGTTCTCGCGCGACACCATCGCGATGGGCACCGCGATCGCACTGAGCCACGACGTCTTCGATGCCGCGCTGCTGCTTGGCATCTGCGACAAGATCGTGCCCGGCCTGCTGATCGGCGCGCTGCATTTCGGCCACCTGCCCTGCGTGTTCGTGCCCGGCGGCCCCATGAGCACGGGCCTGTCCAACAGCGAGAAGGCCAAGGTGCGCGAGCTGGCCGCGCAAGGCAAGGTGGGCCGTGCCGAGCTGCTGGAAGCCGAGCAGAAGGCCTACCACGGGCCGGGCACCTGCACCTTCTACGGCACCGCCAACAGCAACCAGATGCTGCTCGAGGCGATGGGCCTGCACGTGCCGGGCGCGGCCTTCGTGCATCCGCACATGGCCTTGCGCGAAGAGCTCACGCGTGAGGCAGTGCGCACGGCGCTGGCCATCACCAAGGCCAAGCGCTTCGCCCCGATCGGCCGCGTGGTCGACGAGCGCGCCATCGTCAACGCCATGGTCGCACTGCTGGCCACGGGCGGCTCGACCAACCACCTGATCCACTGGGTGGCGGTGGCGCGCTCGGCCGGCATCCTGATCGACTGGACCGATTTCTCCGAGCTGTCGAACGTGGTGCCGCTGCTGGCGCGCGTGTACCCCAACGGCCAGGCCGACGTGAACCAGTTCCAGGACGCGGGCGGCCCGGCCTTCGTGCTGCGCGAGCTGATGGACTCGGGCTGCCTGCACACCGACGTGATGACCGTCGACGCGCGCGGCCTGTGCGCCTACACCGAGCAACCGCAGCTCGAAGGCCGGCGCCTGGTATGGCAGCGGCTGCCGGCGCAAAGCGGCGACGCCAGCATCGTGCGCACGGCCGCCGAGCCCTTCAGCGCCACCGGCGGCCTGAAGCTGCTCACCGGCAACCTGGGCCGCTCGGTGATCAAGGTCTCGGCCGTGCCCGAGGACCGCCACGTGGTCGAAGCGCCGGCGCGCGTGTTCGACGACCAGGAATCGATGATGCAGGCCTTCAAGGCCGGTGAACTGGAGTGCGACGTGGTGGCGGTGGTGCGCTTCCAGGGCCCGCGCGCCAACGGCATGCCCGAGCTGCACAAGCTCACGCCGCCACTGGCGGTCCTGCAGGGCAAGGGCTTCAAGGTGGCGCTGGTCACCGACGGCCGCATGAGCGGCGCCTCGGGCAAGGTGCCCGCCGCGATCCACGTGAGCCCCGAGGTACTGGCCGGCGGCCCGCTGGGCAAGGTGCGCGACGGCGACCTGATCCGGCTCGACGCGGTGGCCGGCACGCTGGACGCGCTGGTGCCCGAGGCCGAATGGGCCGCGCGCGAGGTAGCGGCGCTCGCCCCCGAGCGCGCCGAGATCAACGCGCACGGCCTGGGCCGCGAGCTCTTCGCCGGCCTGCGCCGCAACGTCTCCAGCGCCGAAGAAGGCGCCTGCACCTGGCTACCGCAATGAACCCCATGAACACCCTCGAACTCGCGGCCGAAGGCCCGGTCATTCCCGTCATCGTGATCCAGCGCCTGGAGGACGCGGTGCCGCTCGCGCAAGCGTTGGTCGACGGCGGCGTGCGCGTGCTCGAAGTGACGCTGCGCACGCCGGTGGCGCTGCAGGCCATGGAAGCGATCGCCAAGGCGGTGCCGCAGGCCATCGTGGGCGCCGGCACGGTGCGCTCGGTGGCCGACGCACAGGCCGCGCGCGCCATCGGCTGCCGCTTCGCGGTGAGCCCGGGTTACACCAGCGAGGTCGGCCGCGCCTGCAAAGAGATCGGCCTGCCGCTGCTGCCCGGCGTGGCCACGGCCAGCGAGGTGATGCAGGCCCAGGCCGACGGCTACTCGTTCCTCAAGTTCTTCCCGGCCACCGCGGCGGGCGGCATCCCGATGCTCAAGGCGCTGGCGGGGCCCTTCCCCGACGTGGCCTTCTGTCCCACCGGCGGCATCACGCCGGACACCGCGCCGCAGTTCCTGGCGCTGCCCAACGTCAAGGTGTGCGGCGGTTCCTGGCTCACGCCGCAAGACGCGGTGGACGCGCGCGACTGGGTCCGCATCCGTCGCCTGGCCGAGGAGTCGACGCGGCTGCGTGGCTGAACGCGGCGGGGCGTCACAGTCGTCGGGGTGCACGCTTTGCCGTAAAGCCGGCACGAAGGGCGAGAGCGATTCGTCACCCACGATTCCACTGGTCACAAGCTGCGTATTTTCCCGGGGGGAACGCCTCGTCGCGGCGGGCTGCAGGGGTCACAGGCGCGGCTGGGCACGCCGTGTGCTGAGCCGGGCTCGTCCCAACCCTGCAGGAGCACTTTGCCATGCGTTCTATTTCGATGATGCGTCTCACCGCCGTGATGGCTGCCTTGGTCGGCGCTTTCGCCGTGTCGGCCTGCAACCAGCGGACAGACGACGCCGCGAGTGGCAGCGCCACCGGCACGAGCACCACCTCGCCGACCGGCACGACCGGCTCGTCGACCTCGACCGACAGCACGACCAGCGGCTCGACCTCCACCACCACCGGCACGACCGGCAGCACCACCGGCACCGCCGGTGACAGCAGCAGCACGTCCGGCTCGATGAGCGGCTCCACCACGGGCACCGGCTCGGCCACCGGCACCACCGACGCGGCCTCGGCCCCGCGCACCACGCCGTAACACCCCTGTCGCGGCAGACCAAGAAAAAAGCCCGTTCGCCATGCCGGCGACGGGCTTTGTTTCACCGCCTTGTGAATGAGGCCTTCAGGCCGCGCAAGGCGGGTTCGCTGACACCGGTGACGGGTTCCAGTTTCCGCCCAGTGATGCGGCCGGTTCGTGTCAGCAATCGGGCCATTGTGTCCGGCCCGCGTGACAGTGATTTGACGAGAAGCAGGTTTTCCTGCGCTCAATCCTCGCGCTCGATCAGCTCGATCTCGGCATGTTCGGGGTTGTGGCCGTAGCCGACGAAGCCCAGGTCGTACTGCTGCTCGGGCCGGCGCGTGGTGCGCATCAGCTGCATGCCCAGCACCTGGGTGTAGAAGTCGATGGAGCGCTGCAGGTCGCCGACCCTCAGCATGGTGTGAAGCAGTCGCATCGGGTGGGAAGACCGTGCTCTCTCAGCCGCGGGCGTCGAGCACGATGCAGGTGGTGGTGGCGTGGGCGAACAGTGCGCCATCGGGGCCGACCATGCGCGCCTGTGCGGTGCCGATCTTCCCGCCGGCGTAGATGATTTCGCCCACCGCGCGCACCAGCGGCACCTTGTCGGTGAGCGCCTTCACGTAGTTGACCTTCAGCTCCAGCGTCGTGTAGGTCTTGCCCGCTGGCAGCGTGGTGTGCACTGCGCAGCCGAGCGCGGAATCGAGCAAGGTGGCGATCCAGCCGCCGTGCACGGTGCCCAGCGGGTTGTAGTGATCGAACAGCGGGCGGCCCTGGAAGACGGCCTCGCCATGCGCGGCCTGCACCAGCGTGAAGTTGAGCGTGCGGGTGATCGGCGGCGCCGGGATCTCGCCGGCCAGCATGGCCTCGAACACCTCCATGCCGCTGCGGCCGACGAACTGCTCGGGCCGGCCCAGCCCGACCTGCTGGCGGCGGGCCAGCACCTCGGCCTCGCGTGCCGCCCATTGGGCGAGCGTGTCTTCTACGGAAGGGGTGGCCACGGCGTTCATCGCGCATCTCCATACCATTGCATATGCAATTATTGTAGCTACAATCGATTCCATGACAACCCATGCAGAAAGCGTCGTCGCGCCGCGCGGCTGCACCAACCTCAAGCTGCGGCAGCTCAGCCGTGCGGTCACCCGCCACTACGACGCCTACGTGGCTCCCACGGGCCTGAAGAACACGCAGTACTCGCTGCTGTCCCACGTGGTGCTGATGGGGCCGATCAAACCATCGGCATTGGCGGCCCAGATGCGCCTGGATGCGTCCACGCTCACGCGCAACCTGCAGCCGCTCATCGCCGAGGGCTGGGTCGAGCTGGGCCCGGGCGAGGACGCACGCAGCCGCCTGGTGCAAGCCACCGAAGCGGGCCGTGCCAAGCGCGCCGAGGGCCAGCGGGCCTGGAAGCAGGCGCAGTTGGCGTTGAACGCAAGGCTGGGCCCGCAGCGGGTGGCGACCCTGCATGCACTGCTCGATGAATGCATGGCGCTGCTGGACGCGCCCGACGAGGAGGACCAAGCGTGACTTCATCAACCACCGGTGCGCCGCGCCAAGCCGCGTTCTGGCTCATCGTGCTGGCGGCCGCTGGCACGTTTGCGCTCACCATGGGCGCACGGCAGTCGATGGGCTTGTTCGTCGGTCCCTTGAACACAGCCACCGGGCTGGGCCTGGCCAGCGTGAGCCTGGCCTTCGCCTTCGGCCAGCTCTGGTGGGGCCTGACCCAGCCGCTGGCCGGCATGGTGGCCGACCGCATAGGAGCGGGGCGGGTGCTGCTCGTGGGCGTGCTGCTCGTGGCGCTGGGCACGGCGCTCGTGCCCTACATGCAGTCGACCTGGGGCCTCGTGCTGGCCATCGGGGTGCTGGCCGCCGGTGGCGCCGGCATGGCCGGCCCTTCGGTATTGATGGCCGCCACCACGCGCATGATCGCACCCGAGCGGCGCGGCATGGCGACCGGCCTGGTCAACGCCGGCGGCTCGTTCGGCCAGTTCGTGTTTGCGCCGATCGCGCAGGCGGTGACCACGGCCGCGGGCTGGATGGCGGCGGTGCAGACGCTGGCCGTGATGTCGCTGCTGGCGCTGCCGGCGGCCTGGGTGCTGCGCGGCGCGCCGCAAGCCGGGGCCTCGCCGTCCGCGGCCGGCCCGGCCGCGCCCTTGGGCACGCGGGCCGCGATCGCGCAGGCCTTCGCGACGCCGAGCTATCGCATGCTGTGTGCCGGCTTCTTCGTCTGCGGCTTCCACGTGGCTTTCATCGCCACCCACCTGCCCGGTGTGGTGGCGGCGTGTTCGTTGCCGCCGGAGGTGGGCGCCTGGTCGCTGGCGGTGATCGGCCTGTTCAACATCGTGGGCAGCTTCTCGATGGGCTGGGCGGTGAACCGCTGGCGCATGAAGTCGCTGCTGTCGCTGGTGTACGCCACGCGTGGCGTGGCCGTGCTGCTGTTCCTGCTGGCGCCCAAGACACCTGCGGTGATGCTCGCGTTCGCCGCGGTGCTGGGGCTCACCTTCCTGTCCACCGTGCCGCCCACGGCCGGGCTGGTGGCCAAGTTCTTCGGGCCGGCGAACATGGCCACGTTGTTCGGCCTGGTGATGCTGGCGCACCAACTGGGCGGTTTCCTCGGCGCCTACTTCGGCGGCAAAGCCTTCGAGTGGACCGGCAGCTACGACTGGATGTGGTACGCCGACATCCTGCTGGCCGTGGGGGCGGCGCTGGTGCACCTGCCCATTCGCGAGGCGCCGCTGGCTCCGCGCGCGGCCACCCAGCCGGCTTGAGCGCTACGCCTGCGTCTTCGCCGTATCCACGCCGGGCTGGGTGTCGTGGCCGTAGGCCTGGCGCCAGCGCTGCATGATGCGTTCGTTTTCGTCGATGCGGTGCTCGGGCAGGCCGTCGGGCACGTGCCATGAGGCCACCCGGGACTCCACGCCCCAGTGCTCGGTGGGTTTCAGCGCGCCCGGGTCGTCGAGGCTGCCCACCGACAAGTCCATGCGTTCGCTGTCGAGGAAGTGAAACGACAGCGGCGTGCCGCAGGTGCCGCAGAAGCCTCGGCGCGCGATCTTCGACGAGGCATATTCGGTGGGCGGCTCGCCGGTCCAGCGCACCCGGTCGCGCCGCAGGTTGAAGTAGGCCACGCGCACGTTGCCGAAGGCCAGCTGGCACATCCGGCAGTGGCAGTAGTAGCCCTTGCGATCGTCAATGCGCGCTTCGTAGCGCACGCGGCCGCACAGGCAGCCGCCGGTCACAGGGGTGGAAGTCGCCGATTCGCTCATGCCGGTGTCTCCGTTGATGCAAGGCAAGGGTAGCGCGCCGCACCCGCCCCTACAATCGCGGTCTGTCATGGGGGAGTAGCCTCCCTCCCTTCGGAACCCGAAGCGCGAGGGCCCTGCGTCAACACACTTGTTCCACCACCGGAACATGGCGCAGGCGGCAATTGGCGAGACCTTTGGCTGCGCTGCCTCCTGATTCGGCCGGAGACGCGGTGCGGTCATCGGTGCTCGGTCCGGCCGTGGGACTCATTCAGATGGAAGCTTTCTTCGTGTCCACCGGCCTGGTGGCGCTGGCGGAAATCGGCGACAAGACGCAGTTGCTCTCGCTGGTGCTCGCGGCCCGGTTCCGCCGGCCCGCGCCCATCGTGTGGGGCATCCTGGTGGCGACGCTGCTCAATCATGCGGCCGCCGGCGCACTGGGCGCCTGGATCACCGGCCTCGTCGGCCCGCAGGCCATGCGCTGGGTGCTGGGGCTGTCGTTCCTGGCGATGGCGGTGTGGGTGCTCGTGCCGGACAAGCTCGACGAAGGCGGGTCGCAGGCGCGTGCGCACGGCGTGTTCGTCACCACGCTGATCGCATTCTTCTTCGCCGAGATGGGCGACAAGACGCAGATCGCCACGGTGGCGCTGGCGGCGCGCTACGACGCGCTGGCGGCCGTGGTGGCGGGCACCACGCTGGGCATGATGCTGGCGAACGTGCCGGTGGTGCTGTTTGGCGACCGGGTGACGAGAAGGCTGCCGGTGCGGCTGATCCACGTGGTCGCGGCGTTGCTGTTCGCAGCGATCGGCATCGCGGCGCTGTGGACGGCGTGGTGACTAGGGCTGCTTGTCCAGCCAGATGCCCAGTCCCTGGGCGTTGAGCTCGACGTCCATGGCCAGCAGTTGCGCAGCGCGTTGTGCGTCGGCGAAGCCATGCACGGCGAGCCGTTCGAGGTACAGCGCGAGCAGGGCCTGCTTGAGCCGCCCGTGCCGGTCGGGCGCGTTGCGCAGGCGCTGGCCCAGCGCGACCATCGCGTCCACCTGGTCGAGCAGCAACGCGGCCAGGCGCGGCACGTCGCCGACGCGGCTGTAGTGGGTGAGGTACATCCACTGCGGATCGCGCTGCAGCATGCGCTCGATCGAGCGGCGCAGCGCAGCGGGCTCGAACTGCACCGGCGTGGAGGTGGGCAGGATCCAGGCGCCGTGCGCGGTGTCGAACTCGCGGTAGCTCAAGCCGAAGGTGTCGCCGGTGAACCAGCCGCGGCTGGCTTCGTCCCAGATGCAGTGGTGGTGGCGGGCATGGCCGGGCGTGTCGATGAAGCGCAGCTCGCGGCCGGCCAGCGACAGCACCATGTCGTCGGTGGTCGTCTGCACGCGCGCCTCGGGCACCGCGACCAGCGTGCCGTAGGAGCGGTCCATCTCCTGCTGGCCGTACACCGCCAGCGCCCCCTGGTAGAGCTGGCTGGGGTCGATCATGTGGCGCGCGCCGCGCGGGTGCACCACCAGGCGCGCCTGCGGCAGCTTGCTCATCAGCAGCCCGGCACCGCCAGCGTGGTCGAGGTGCACGTGCGTGGGGATCACGCAGTCCACCGCCTCGGGCGACAGGCCCAATGCCTGCAGCACGGCCAGCAGGCGCGGCACGGCATGGTTGGTGCCGGTGTCGATGAAGGCGGCATGGCCCTCGTGCACCATCAGGTAGGCGGCGTCGAAGCGCGGGCGGTGGAAACCGGTGTCGATGGCGTACAGGCCGGCGTCCAGAGGTTCCACGAAGTCGGGCAGGGCGGTCATGCGACGATTCTGGCATTGCACCGAATTACTTTACTTATAAAGTATTTCGGGCGCACAATCACGCATCATGCGCATCGTCTGCATCGGCGGCGGGCCCGCGGGCCTGTACTTCGCCCTCCTGATGAAGCAGCTCGACCCCGGGCACCGCATCACCGTGGTCGAGCGCAACCGCCCCTACGACACCTTCGGCTGGGGCGTGGTGTTCTCCGATGCCACGATGGAGCGCATGCGCCAGTGGGACGCGCCCACGGCCGACGCGATCGAAGACGCCTTCAACCATTGGGACGACATCGAGCTGCACTTCAAAGGCCGCTGCCTGCGCTCGGGCGGCCACGGCTTCGTGGGCATCGGCCGCAAGCGGCTGCTCAACATCCTGCAGGCGCGCTGCGAGGCGCTGGGGGTGGAGCTTCAGTTCGAGCGCGAGGTGCTGTCGGACGAGGAGTTCGCCGATGCCGACCTCGTGGTCGCCAGCGACGGCATCAACTCCCGCATCCGGCAGAAGTATGCCGAGGTGTTCAGGCCCGACATCGTGACCCGGCCCAACCGCTACATCTGGCTGGGCACCACCAGGCTCTTCGACGCCTTCAACTTCCTGTTCGAGAAGACGGAGCATGGCTGGTTCCAGGCGCACGTGTACAAGTTCGACGCCCACACCACCACCTTCATCGTCGAGACACCGGAAGACGTGTGGAAGGCGCACGGCCTGGACCAGGCCGATACCGAAGCCTCCATCGACTTTTGCGAGAAGCTTTTCGAACGCCATCTCGGTGGCCACAGGCTGATGAGCAATGCGCGCCACCTGCGCGGCTCCGCCTGGCTCAATTTCCAGCGTGTGCGCTGCGAGCAGTGGTCGCATTTCAACGGCCGCAGCCATGTGGTGCTGATGGGCGATGCGGTGCACACGGCGCACTTCGCGATCGGCTCCGGCACCAAGCTGGCGCTCGAAGACGCGATCGAGCTGGTGCAGCAGTTCAAGACGCTGGGCGATGCGCCCGGGCACATCGAGCAGGTGCTGGCGCAGTACCAGGAGGTGCGCGCGGTCGACGTGCTGCGGCTGCAGAACGCGGCCTGGAACGCGATGGAGTGGTTCGAGGTGGTGGGCCGGCGCTATGCCGACCAGCTGGCCCCCGAGCAGTTCATGTACTCGATGCTCACGCGCTCGCAGCGCATCTCGCACGAAAACCTGCGCCTGCGCGACGCGGCCTGGCTCGAGGGCTACGAACGCTGGTTCGCCGAGCGGGCGGGCCTGCAGCTGCCCGCGGGCCGCAAGCCGCCGCCGCCGATGTTCACGCCGCTGAAGCTGCGCGGCCTCACACTGCCCAATCGCGTGGTGGTGTCGCCGATGGCCATGTATTCGGCGCAAGAGGGCGTGCCGGGCGAGTTCCACCTGGTGCACCTGGGGGCGCGCGCCCTCGGCGGCGCGGGGCTGGTGTACACCGAGATGACCTGCGTGTCCCCCGAGGCCCGCATCACACCGGGCTGCGCCGGCCTGTGGAACGACGAGCAGGCGCAGGCCTGGCAGCGCATCGTCGATTTCGTGCACGGCAGCACGCCGGCCAAGATGGGCCTGCAGCTCGGCCATGCCGGGCGCAAGGGCGCGACCCGCGTGCCGTGGGAAGGCGAGGACGTGCCGATCGACGACCCCTGGCCGCTGGTGTCCGCCTCGCCGCTGCCGTACCTGCCGGGGTTTCCCATGCCGCGCGAGATGACGCGCGCGGACATGGACCGCATCAGCGCCGACTTCGTGGCCGCGGCCGAACGCGGCGCACGCGCGGGCTTCGACATCCTGGAGCTGCACTGCGCCCACGGCTACCTGCTGTCGAGCTTCCTGTCGCCGCTGACCAACCGGCGCACCGACGACTACGGCGGCAGCATCGCCAACATGCTGCGCTTTCCGCTGGAGGTGTTTCGCGCGGTGCGCGCGGTGTGGCCTGCCGACCGGCCGATTTCGGTGCGCCTGTCGTGCCATGACTGGCACCCCGGCGGCAACACCGCCGACGAGGCGGTGGCCATCGCGCAGGGCTTCAAGGACGCGGGCGCCGATCTCATCGACTGCTCTTCGGGCCAGGTGTGGCCCGAGCAGAAGCCGCAGTACGGCCGCATGTACCAGACGCCGTTCGCCGACCGCATCCGCAACGAGGTGGGCATTCCCACCGTTGCGGTGGGCGCGATCTTCGAGGCCGATCACGTCAACATGGTCATTGCCGCCGGCCGCGCCGACCTGTGCGCGGTGGCGCGGCCGCACCTGGCCGACCCCGCCTGGACCTTGCACGAGGCGGCGAAGATCGGCTACGAAGGCATTGCCTGGCCGGTGCAGTACCTTTCGGGCCGCCGCCAGTACGAGACCAACCTCCGGCGCCAGTACCAGGCGCCCGGCAAGTGAGCGCGCCGCCCCTGCAGGGCCGCCATGCGCTGGTCACCGGCGCAGGCAGCGGCATCGGCGCGGCGATCGCGCAGGCGCTGGCCGCGGCCGGCGCGGTGCTCACGCTGGCCGGCCGGCGGCTGCCGCTGCTGCAACAGGTGCGCGAGCGCCTGCCCGGCCCGGCAGCACACGGCTGCGTGGCGGTGGACGTGACCGACGAAGCCGCCGTGCAGGCGGCGGTGGCCGCCGCGGCGCACGAGCGCGGGCCGGTCACGCTGCTGGTCAACAACGCCGGCCAGGCCGAGAGCCGGCCCTTCGCGAGGACCGATGCCGCCCATTGGCGCGCGATGCTCGACGTCAACCTGATGGGCTGCGTGCACGCCAGCCGGGCGGCGCTGCCCGGGCTGCTGCAGGCCGGCGGCGGGCGCATCGTCAACGTGGCGAGCACCGCGGGCCTCAAAGGCTATGCCTACGTGAGCGCCTATTGCGCCGCCAAGCATGCGATGGTGGGCTTCACGCGCGCGTTGGCGCTGGAGCTGGCGCAAAAGGGCGTGACGGTCAACGCGGTGTGCCCAGGCTACACCGACACGCCGCTGCTCCAAGGCGCGGTGCACAACATCGTGCGCAAGACCGGGCTGGATGCCGAGGCCGCGCGCCGCACGCTGGCCGAGCACAATCCGCAGGGCCGGCTGGTGCAGCCGCAGGAGGTGGCGCAAACGGTGTTGTGGCTGTGCGCGCCCGGCAGCGAGGCCGTCACCGGCCAGTCGATCGCGGTGGCCGGTGGCGAAGTGATGTGAGGGCATGAAGATGAACGACGACAAGCGACCGCTACGCGACTACGCCGCGCGCCACTTCCTCTGGCAATGCACTGATGACGGCCGCGTGGCCACGATCACGCTGAACCGGCCCGACAAGAAGAACCCGCTCACCTTCGACTCCTATGCCGAGCTGCGCGACCTGTTCCGCGCGCTGGTGTATGCGAGCGACGTGCGCTGCGTGGTGATCCAGGGCGCGGGCGGCAACTTCTGCTCCGGCGGCGACGTGTTCGAGATCATCGAGCCGCTCACCCGCATGCCGGCGCCCGAGCTGCTGCGCTTCACGCGCATGACCGGCGACCTGGTCAAGGCCATCCGCCGTGCGCCGCAGCCGGTGATCGCCGCGATCGACGGCGTGTGCGCCGGCGCCGGCGCGATGATCGCGCTGGCGGCCGACCTGCGCCTGGGCACGCCGCGCGCGAAGACGGCCTACCTGTTCACGCGCGTGGGCCTGGCCGGTGCCGACATGGGGGCCTGCGGGCTGCTGCCGCGTGTCATCGGGCAGGGGCGTGCGAGCGAGCTGCTGATGAGCGGCCGCTCGATGAGCGCCGAAGAAGGCGCGGCCTGGGGCTTCTTCAACGCGCTGCATGCGCCCGAAGCGTTGTTGCCGGCCGCGCAGGCCATGGCGCGCCAATTGGCCGACGGACCCTGGTTCGCGCACACGGTCACCAAGACCATGCTCAACCAGGAGTGGGCGATGGGCATCGAGGAAATGATCGAGAGCGAGGCCCAGGCGCAGGCGCTGTGCATGCTGACGCACGACTTCAAGCGAGCCTTCGACGCATTCGCTGCGAAACAGACGCCGAAGTTCGAAGGAAACTGACATGTCGCGGCTGGCGCATCTGGAACTGCCCTTCTTCGACGACGGCCACCGCGCGTTGGCGGGCGCGCTCGATGCCTGGGGCGCCGAGCACCTGGGGCAGGTGGACCATGCCGACGCCGACGCAAGTTGCCGCGGTCTTGTGCGTGCACTGGGCCGCGCCGGCTTCCTGCGCTACTGCGTGCCCCAGGCCTTCGGCGGCGCGCTCGACATGCTGGACTCGCGCTCGCTGGTTGTCGCCCGCGAAGCCTTGGCACGCCACGATGGCCTGGCTGATTTCGCCTTCGCGATGCAGGGATTGGGCAGCGGTGCGATCACGTTGGCAGGCTCGCCCGAGCAGCAGCAGCGCGTGCTGCCGCGCGTGGCCACGGGCGAGTGGATTGCCGCGTTTGCCCTCTCGGAGCCGGACGCCGGCTCCGACGTGGCCGCCATCGCCTGCGAGGCCCGTGAGGCCGGCGACCACTACGTGCTCCACGGCGAGAAGACCTGGATCTCCAATGGCGGCATCGCCGACGTGTACTGCGTGTTCGCGCGCACCGGCGAGGCGCCGGGCACACGCGGCCTCTCGGCCTTCGTCGTCGAGGCCGGCACGCCGGGCTTCGAGATCGCCGAGCGCATCGAGGTGATGGCGCCGCATCCGCTGGCCCGGCTGCGGTTTGACAACTGCAAGATTGCGAAGTCGGCCTTGCTCGGCACGCCCGGCGAAGGCTTCAAGCTCGCGATGCGCACGCTCGACATCTTCCGTGCCTCGGTGGCGGCGGCGGCGCTGGGCTTCGCGCGGCGGGCGCTCGACGAGGCGCTGCGGCACTCGAAGCAGCGCCGCATGTTCGGCCAGACGCTCGCGGACTTCCAGCTCACGCAAGCCACGCTGGGCGACATGGCCGCCGACATCGACGCCGCGGCGCTGCTCACCTACCGCGCCGCCTGGCTGCGCGACATGAAGGGTCAGCGCACCACCCGCGAGGCGGCCATGGCCAAGATGGTGGCCACCGAAAACGCGCAGCGGGTGATCGACCGTGCGCTGCAACTGCATGGCGGGCTGGGCGTGAAGCTCGGCTCGGTGGTGGAGTCGCTGTACCGCGAGATCCGCGCTTTGCGCATCTACGAAGGCGCCACCGAGGTGCAGCGCCTGATCATCGGGCGCGATGTATTAGCTTGACGCCTCGGGCGGCGGCAGGCTGCGCTTCAGTTCACCCAGCAAGTCGAACAGGGTCGTTTGCTGCTGCGGACTCAAACCGCCGAACAGCTCCACCACCCAGCCCTCGTGGGCCTTGGCCATCGCGCGGAATTGGCGCTTGCCTTCGGATGTAAGGCGCACGGTGTAGGCGCGGCGGTCGCTGGGGTCTTCATGCCGTTCCACCAGCCCTTCGGCGACCAGCTTGTCGGTGAGGCCCGTCACGTTGCCGCCGGTCACCATGAGCCGGCGAGACAGCTCGCGCATCTTCAGCCCTTGCGGATGCCGGTCCAGCTGGGCCATCAGGTCGAAACGGGGCAGCGAGCCTTCGAACTGCGTGCGCAGCCGCGTGCGCAAGGGCGCTTCGATCAGGTTGGTACACGCCAGCAGCCGCAACCACAGGCGCAAGGCCATGTGGTCGTCGGCGGTGGCGCGGGTTTCGGAATCGACGCTCGAAGGGGCGCCGAAGGCATCGGGCGGCATGCGTCGTAGGTTAGCAGCCCGCTGGCCCAGGGGCGCCGCCAGTCTGCTAGCGTCGCCCCCTTGAGCAACTGTCGCCCGGCCGCTCCGAAGGCAGTTGCTCGCCCCCTCGGGGGGCGGACGCGGTACCCGCGGCCGGGGGCCGACATACAAGGGGGAGCGCTGAAGGCGCTCGGGGGTGGTCAAGGAATTCAGGAGTTGGCCTGGATCACCCAGAGCTGGGCGATGTCGGCAGCGCCGTCGCTGCCCTGCACGCCGCGCAGGGTCTGCACCGCCTTGGATTTCTTGCCCGCCTGCAGCAAGGCCATGCCAAGCCGCAGCTTGGCGTCTTCGGGGCGCTTCAGGCCGCCCTTGGCGATGCCCTTTTCGATCAACGCAATGCCCTTGTCGGCCTGGCCCATGGTGACGTAGGCATAGCCCACCTTCACCAGCGCATTGCCGTCCTTGGCGGCCTCGGCTTCGGCGGTTTCCTTTTCCAGCGCGGACCGGGCTTCGGCTTCCTGCTTCACGGCCAGGTCGCGCAGGCGCTTCTGGCGGTCGGCTTCGGCGCCGGTGCCCAGCACGCCGCTGGCAAAGCCCTTCTCGACGATGGCCTTGCCTTCGGTGGGGTAGCCGGCCTGCAGCGCCAACTGCGCGGCTTCCATGTAGTCGTTGGGCTTGGTCAGGTTGCCGGTGGCCAGCTGCAGGCGATAGAGATCCAGCGAGAAGCGGTCGGAGAAGCCGGGCTTGCGCGGCAGGCGTGAGAGGATGTTGGCCCAGGTTTCCTTCTTCGGGTAGTGGGCCAGCAGCTTCTCCAGCGCCCGGCTTACGCCTGCGTGGTTGTTCATGCGCTGGTAGGCGTTGACCAGCAGATCGAGGTCGCGCTCGCTGGGTTTGCGGCCGGCCTTTTCGGCGGCCTCGATGTCGGCGCTGACCTGGCGGGCGACGCTGGCGTAGTCCCCGATCTGGAACGAGGCGGCGGCGATCAGGTCGCGCATCTCGGGGCTGTTGCCGGCCTGCTGCGCCCACTTGATGGCCTTGGCGTAGCGGCCCGCGCTGTACTCGGCGGAGGCCAGCGCCTGCGCGATCTGGGCCTGCTCCGATGCCGAGAGCTTGCCCGAGGCCATCACCTGCTCGAAGGCCTTGCTGGCGGTGTCGTAGTCACGCGCGCCCAGTGCAGCGGAGCCGCGCGCGCGCTCGATGGTGAGCTGCTCGGCTGGTGTCTTGTTGGGCACCGCATCGGCTTCACGCACCTTTGCCAGCGCGTCCTTGAACTTGCCCGCGCGCATCAGGTCGGCGGCGGCCTTGAGGGCCTTGGCGATCTCGGGCTTGACGGCCACCTGGGCCTGGGCAGTGGCGATGCCGACCCGGCCTTCGGGCGAGACATTGAACAACAGACCCGCCGCCAGCAGGGCGGCAGGCAGAAGGCGCAAGGGCTTGGTCATGCGAGCCTCGAAAAGAAAAAGGGACATGCACCCATCCAACGGCGCATGTCCCAGGGGAGCTTACTGCAGGAACTGCTCGTTACCAACGAGACCGATCTTGGTGACGCCCAGGCGCTGCGCGCTGGCCATCACGTGCGCGACGTGCTTGTAGGTCACCAGCTTGTTCGGCCGCAGGTGCACCTCGGGCTGGTCGGGTTGAGCCGCCACGTTGGCCAGCTTGGCCTGCAGCTCGGCGTCGCTGGCGATCATCACGCCGTTCCAGCCGATGGTGCCGTCGAAGTCCACGTCGATGCGGATGATCTCCGGCGGCTTCGGCGGCGGGGCGCTCGGGCCCACCGGCATGTTCATCTTCACCGCGTGCGTCTGGATCGGGATGGTGATGATCAGCATGATCAGCAGCACCAGCATCACGTCGATCAGCGGCGTGGTGTTGATGTCGACCATCACCCCGTCTTCGCCGCCGGATCCCACACTCATTGCCATTTTGGAACTCCTTTACTGCCCGTTCGGCGGCGGCTCGGTGATGAAGCCCACCTTGGCGATGCCCGCGCGCTGGCAGGCCACCACCACGCGGCCCACGCTCTCGTAGCGCACGTCCTGGTCGCCGCGGATGTGCACCTCGGGCTGCGGCTCCTTGGTGGACTCCTTCTTCAGGTCTTCCACCAGCCGGTCGATGCTGGGCACGTGGCGCGTGCCCCAGTAGATGTCGCCGTCCTTGCTCACCGCCAGCAGGATGTTCTCCGGCTTGGTCTGCGTGGGCACGTTGCGTTCCTTGGGCAACTCGAGCTGGATCGACTGCGTGACCACGGGAATCGTGATCAGGAAGATGATCAGCAGCACCAACATCACGTCCACCAGGGGCGTGGTGTTGATGGAGGAGTTCATCTCCTCTTCGTCGCCGTCGGCGCTTCCGACGTTCATTGCCATGATGGCCCCCTCGAAGACAGCCTAGGGGTTAGCGGACGACCTTGGCGGAACCAGCCAGCAGCACGTTGTGCAGGTCGGACGAGAAGGCGCGCACGCGCTCCATCGCGGTCTTGTTGCGGCGGATCAGCCAGTTGTAGCCCATCACCGCGGGCACCGCGACGGCCAGGCCGAAGGCGGTCATGATCAGCGCCTCGCCCACCGGGCCGGCCACCTTGTCGATCGACGCCTGGCCGGCGATGCCGATGGCGGTGAGCGCGTGGTAGATGCCCCAGACGGTGCCGAACAGGCCCACGAACGGCGCCGTGGAGCCCACGGTGGCCAGGAAGGCCAGGCCGTCCTGCAGGCGGCTGTTGATGTTGTCCACTGCACGCTGGATGCTCATGCCGATCCAGCTGTTGAGGTCGATCTGGTCGACCAGCGTGCCTTCGTGGTGCTCGGCGCTCTTCAGGCCCTGCTCGGCGATGTAGCGGAAGGCCGTGCCTTCGCCCAGCGTGTTCACGCCGGCCTTCACCGAACCGGCCTTCCAGAAGTCGCGGGCCTGGTTGGCGCTCTTGATCAGCTTGCGCTGCTCGAACAGCTTGGTGAAGATGATGTACCAGCTGCCCAGCGACATGATCACCATGATGATCAGCGTGCCCTTGGCGACGAAGTCGCCTTGCTTCCACAGGGCTTCCAGGCCGTAGGGGTTGTCCACCGTTTCCTTTGCAGTGGTGGCCACCGGTGCG
>JBFLWE010000045.1:0-45463 GCA_040758375.1 Pseudomonadota bacterium | reverse complement strand
GCGCGCCGGAGCACGCTTCCATGCCGACGGTGCACGGCGGCAGCGAGGCGATCAGTGCGTGCAGCTTGGCGCGCGGCACGCTGGGGCGCACCAGTGCCGGCTTGCCGTGCTCATCCACCCCGTGGACGGCAAAGACGTTCTTGGCGAGATCGATGCCGACGAAGACAATGGTCATGGACTTCCCCTTTCGAGCGAGTTGATGAGATTGCGCAACCCCATCGTGGCACTCGTTGCCGTTCGCCGCCACGCGGCAGCTCGGGACGGGGAAGTCCCTTTCATTCGTTAGCCTGCAGCCCCAGGAGGGCGTCATGCCGCAAGATCGATTCGATCATGTCTTCGTGCAACCCAGATCATTCGAAGAATCACTCAAGTTCTATCGCGACGCACTCGGATGGCATGTCATTTTTCAGTGGGGCGGCGCGGGTGAACCGAGAGGTGCAGGTCTGACCTCTGGCGCGATGACCATCGTGATTGCCGAAGATCATCCCGCGGAAGACAAATCGAAGACACATGGGATCAATGGCGCGCGACCCACAGTGCACCTTCGCGTAGACGATATCGAACAGCGCTATGCAGAGCTGAACGCTGCTGGAGTTGCCTTGTTCCCGCCCGAGCGTACGCATTGGGGCACGCGTTGGTTCGTAGCCAAGGATCCTGATGGAAACCTTATTGCCTTCGAGCAGCGAGGCAACGGTGCCTGACCGGTCCATCGGTCGACCATGCCCCGGCAAGCCGGGTCATGCCGCTCGCAGGCTTGCCGTACCCATCCACCCCGTGGACGTCGAAGACGTCCTTGGCGAGATCGAAACCAACGAAGACAATGGCCATGGACTTCCCCTTTCGGACGAGTTGATGAGATTCGCAACCCCATCGTGGCACTCGATGCCGTTCGCCGCCAAGCGACCAGTTGGGGATGGGGAAGTCGCTTTCACGCGTTAGGCGTCACAGGAGACGGCGTTGCGATTCCTTGTGGTTGGAGCAGTCTGTGCGGTCGTGGCACTCGGTTGCGCCAGCTCGCGCGATCAGCCCAGCGCGACCGCAGCCCGCGACGGCGAAAGGCACGCGCCTGCGCAGCCTTTGGGGGAGAGCGGCTTGCAGTCCGGAGAGCTGTTCGATGCGCTTGCGCAGATGGATCGTGCGCTCTTTGAGGCGTCCTTCGAGACATGCGATGCCGCGAAGGCGAATGCCATCTTTGCAGACGATGTTGAGTTCTATCACGACCAGACCGGGCTGTCGGTGGGAGAACAAGTACGCGAAAACACCCGCCGCCTCACCGCTTCTTGTCCGGGAAGGCGCGGCGTGAAGAGAACGCTGGTGCCCGGCAGCCTGCGGGTCTTTCCGATCCAGGGGTACGGCGCGGCACAGATCGGGATGCATCGCTTTGACGAGCGTGGCGCCAAGACGAGCACCTTGGCGAGGTTTATCAATCTGTGGCGCTTCCAGGACGGTCGGTGGCGGCTTGCTCGCGTGCTGAGCCTAGACCATCGTGCCGTGCCACCGTTGGCCTCTACACCCGCCGGCCGGCCGGCCACGTCGCAGTGACGCATAGCCCCTCCATCGAGCCGCAGTCGCCGGCAAGCGGCCAGCTGCCGCGCAGGCTCACACACTTCAGGAGAGCTCATGTTTGATCACGTGAAGTTCGGCGTCAGCAACTACGCACAGAGCAAGGCGTTCTACCTCAAGGCGCTCGAACCACTCGGCGTAACGGTCGTCACGGAGTGGCCGCCGAACGGTGTCGAGCTCAGCCAGCCCAACGGAAAAGCTTCCTTGTGCCTGTACCAGACTCAGGAGAAACCGGCGCATCTGCACCTGGCATTCATGGCTGAAAGCCGCAAACAAGTCGAAGCCTTCTATCGCGCGGCTTTGGCGGCAGGTGGAAGGGACAATGGTGCGCCTGGCCTGCGCCCGCACTACCACGCGAACTACTACGCAGCTTTCGTCATTGGTCCGGACGGTCACAATATCGAAGCGGTTTGCCACGCACCCGAGGCCTGACCCTCCATCGCCACGTCTCGGAGGAGGTGTTCACATGCTCACACCCGACCAGCTCCGCGCCATCGCGCTACGGATGAAGGCGGCCCCGGATGAAGCCCACCAGATCCGCCCGCTCCTGCAGCATCTCCCGATTCACCGAGCCGAAGATCGAGCCGGAGGTCGTCTTCCACTTCCACAAGGCCCCGCCGCGCGGAAGCGACCCGGCGTCCATTCTTGAATGCATCGATGGGGTCACGCACGGTTTCGAAATCGTGCAGTCGCACTTTCCGGGATGGCGGTTCCAAGCCGCGGACACCATTGCAGACTGGGCCTTGCATGGCACGCTGCTGGTCGGTGAGCCACAGCCAGTCGGCCGCCTCGGGCAAGGACTCGTTGCCGACCTCCAGCGGTTTTCGGTCGACCTTCTTTGCAACGATCCTTCGGAGGCAGGTCCATGAGCGTTCCTGGTCAGCTCACCATCAGAAGCCTCACGGTGCGTGCGGTCCATGTCCCCATGCGCATACCGCTGCAAACCAGCAGCGGCACCATTCGCATCGCCCCGCTCGCGCTGCTCGATCTTCACACCCACCAAGGCGTGACCGGGCGCACCTACCTGTTCTGCTACACACCGCTGGTGCTGAAGCCGGTGTGCGAGCTGCTGCTCAACCTGGAGGCGGTTGTCCAGGGGATGTCGGTCGCGCCCGTCGAGCTCCACCGCGCGCTGCAGGCCCGGTTTCGCCTGCTCGGTGCGAAGGGGGTCGTGGGCATGGCGCTGGCGGGCATAGACATGGCCGCGTGGGACGCAGTGGCACGAAGCCAAGCCCAGCCTCTGGCGCGCGCCCTGGGCGCTGAGCTCGTGGAGATCGACGCCTACAACAGCTGCGGGCTGGGCCTGGTGGGAGCCGATCTCGCCGCCGCCGAGGCGCAGGCGCTGGTGGAGGCCGGCTTCTCCGCCATCAAGGTTCGCCTCGGCTACCCCGCCCTGAAGACCGACATCGCCGTCGTGCGGGCTGTAAGGTCTGCCGTGGGGCACGGGGTTCACCTCATGTCCGACTACAACCAGGCCTTGACGGTGCCAGAAGCCGTGCGTCGCGTGCGGGCGCTGGCCGACGAAGGCCTGTACTGGATCGAAGAGCCGTGCCTGGCACACGACTACCAGGGCCACGCCCGGGTGCGGGAGGCGTCGACGAGCCCGGTCCAGATGGGGGAGAACTGGTGGGGGCCGGCGGAGATGGCCGCGAGCCTGGGCTTCGGCGCGTCTGACCTCGGCATGCCCGATGCGATGAAGATCGGCGGCGTGAGCGGCTGGCTGCAGGCGGCTGCGCTGGCAGATGCCGCCGGGATGCCGATCTCCACGCACCTCTTCCCCGAGGTCAGCGTGCACCTGATGGCGGCCACACCCACACGTCATTGGCTGGAGTTCGTCGACTGGGCCTCGCCCATACTGGCGCAGCCGCTTCAGATCAAGAATGGCAAGGCCATCGTGCCCCATGCGCCGGGCGCGGGCATCGAGTGGGACGAGGCCGCGGTCGCCCGTTTCCTCGTGCACTGATGCCCGGCCCCTCGCCCGAACCCGGCTTCCGGGCCTTTGGCACCGAACCAATGGCGATCGCCACCGCCGAGGGGTTCAAGTCCAAGGTGCACATGTGGCTTCGTTTGACGCATCAAGGAGAAGCAATGGACGACCGCTCCGACGCCCGGACCAGGCAGCTGCCGGCCAGCCCTGCCGAGGTCTTTGCCGCGATGAAGGATCGCGATCGCATCGCCAGATGGTGGGGGCCGGCAGGTTTCACCAACACCGTTCACGAGTTCGAGTTCCGCCCCGGCGGAAGATGGCTGCTGACCATGCACGGGCCCGACGGCAAGAACCACCCGAACGAAAGCCGCTTCACCCGCATCGAACCGGACAAGCTGTTCGAGATCGAGCACTTCACCGGCCATCACTTCGTGCTGACCATCGAGCTGCAGCCAATGGACGACGGTACCGTTGTGATGTGGCGCCAGACCTTCGACACGGCCGACCACTACCGCCGCATTGCCGAGTTCGTCGCCACTGCCAACGAGCAGAATCTCGATCGTCTTGCCGCCGAGGTGTTGCGCGGCAAGCGTGGCGCCTGAGCGGCAGACACGAGGCGCATCAGAAGCTCGCGCTGCGTCTGGAAGCGCTGCGCTCCACGGGTTCCTTGTGAAGGCCACGCCATGCCCACCACCAGCGCCGAGACCGCCTCCACCATGCGCAGCAAGCCGACTGCCAGAACCAGGGCCTTGCTGCTCCTTGCCTGCGTGGCGCTCGGCACCGCAGCGGGATTGGCCGGCCGCTGGCTCATGGACAGCGACGCTTGGTTTCTCGCGGTGCCGGCGCTGATGGCGCTGGTGTGGCTGCTCGTCGCCGACCCCAACGACTGCCATCGTTGCCACGACCGCTGACGCGCCCCAGTTCCGGCGCCGGGTCGTCGAAAACTCACGGAGAAGCCGCTTTTCATGCGCGCACCGGCCCTCGGGCCGGAGCAAGATGATGGCCCCTGCGGAGATACCCCATGTCCGATACCGCCCGCTCCGTCGCCGAAATCATGAACGGCCTGCGCGTGGTGACGGCACTGCTGCGTACCGCGGAACACGCATGGCCGCAGGGCTTGCGCGAGGAACTGGGTGGATTGGACGCACCGGAATCCGAGGCGCTCGCAGCCCTGCTGCACCGCAGCACGCACGAGACGGCCAACCAGTTGGCCGAGGCGCTGCGCGAGATCGACAAGCTGCTCGCCCAGGTGCAGGTGCGGCGCAAGTTCGCCCATTTCAACGCACAGCAGTTCGACCGCATCGTGCGCCAGGGCTGGTCGCTGCCGCTGGTGCAGGAGCTGCAAGGCGAGCTGCCGGCGAGCAACCTCTCGGAGCTGTCGGCGCAGATGAAACAGGTGTGCCAGGAGTGGGCGCTGCTGCGCTGAAGCGCCTGCGCAGGAGGCAGCCCGTCAGCGCTCCCCTGCCCCGCACTCGGCCATGAACACCGCCGCCTGCACGCGCGAGTTCAGGCCGAGCTTGCGCAGGATGTGCTGCACGTGGATCTTGACGGTGGTCTCGGCGATGGCGAGCGCGCGCGCGATCTCCTTGTTGCTGGCGCCGCGGGCGATGTGGTGCAGGATCTCCTGCTCGCGCGGTGACAAGGCGGCCAGCGGGTCGGCAGGCGGCGGCGCGGCTTCGGGCGCCGGCGCATTGGCCGCGCGAAACGCGGTGACGAGCTTGCTGGTCATCTCGGGGCTCACCACCGAGTCGCCGTGCACGGTGCGGCGGATGCTCTGCGCAAGCACCTCGCCGTCCACCGTCTTCAACAGGTAGCCCTGGGCGCCGCGCTGCAACGCGGCGGCCAGGTCGTGCTCGTCCTCGCTGACCGTGAGCATCAGCACCTTGGCGCGCGGCGCCGACTCCTTCAGCCCCGGCAGCGCATCGACGCCGCGCACGCCGGGCAGGTGGTTGTCGAGCAGGATCACGTCGGGCTGCAGCGCGCCCGCCTTGCGCTGGGCCTCGCCGGCGTCGGCCGCCTCGCCCACCACGCTCAAGTCGGCGTACTGCTGCAGCAAGGCGATCAGCCCGCGCCGGAACAGGGTGTGGTCGTCAACGACCAGCAGGCGAATCGGCGTGTTCATGTTCAGGCTCTGTGGTGTGGAGCGCCGCGGCATCGGAGGGCAGCACCAGGCTGATGGTGGTGCCAGCCCCGGGCGTGGAGACCATGTGCACCTGCGCGCCGATGCGCTCGGCGCGCTCGCGCATGATGCGCAGCCCCACGTGGGTCTCGGGCCGTGCGGCGTCGATGTCGAAGCCGCGGCCGTTGTCGTGCACGCTGATGCACCACTGCGGCGCCTGCTGCACCGTCACGCTGACCTCGCTGGCGCGCGCGTGCTTGCGGATGTTGGACAGCGCCTCCTGCACCACGTGCAGCACCTGGATCTGCACATCGGGCGCCAGCGGCAGGCCATGGCCTTCGGAGCGCAGCTGCGCGTGCACGCCCGACTGGTGCTCGAACTTCTGCAGCGTCGTGCGCAACGCACCCAGGATGTCCTCGCTGCTGGCGCGCGTGCGGAAGTGCAGCAGCAGCTCGCGCACGTCGGCATAGCTTTCCTTCACGCCGGCTTCCAGCTCGCCGATGGTGCGCTCCATGCGGGTGTGGTCCTGCTTGCGCGCCGCCTCCTTCAGCAGCGAGACCTGGATCTTCAGGAACGCGAGCGACTGCGCGATCGAGTCGTGCAGCTCCTGCGCCAGCAGCGTGCGCTCCTCGGCCACTGCGGTCTCCTTCTCCAGCGCGGCGGTGCGCAGGCTCTCCATGCGGCTGGCCAGGTGGCTGGCCATGGCCTCGTAGAGCGAGCGCTCCTCGTCGCCCACCTCGCGCGGCACCTTGAAGAACAGGTCGATCTCGCCCAGCACCTTCTGGTGCAGCACAACCGGCACCGACAACAGCTGCCGGTAGCCGAGCGCGCCGCAACGGTCGGCCTGCGTGGCGTTCGCGATCGGGATCACGCGGGTGCGCGCCTGCAGGGCCGGCTGGCCGCAGTGGCAGTCGCCCGTGGGCACGCATTGCTCGCGCTGCTTCAGCGCGCCGGGCAGGCCGTCGGCGGCCAGCATGAGGTAGCGCTCGTTGCCCGCGCCCGACCAGCGCACGGCCACGCCGTCGGCGCGCGCGATGCGCCGCACCTGCCGCGCAAATCCGTCGGCCAGCTCGGTGAGCGTGTCGGCCTCGCCGATGAAGGCGCTCACCTCGTACAGCGCCGCCAGCCGCTCGCGCTTGACCTCCAGCCGCTCGGTCTTTTCCGCCACCTTGGCTTCGAGCTGCTGGTACAGCGCCTCCAGGTGCGAGGCCATGGTGTTGAAGGCGTGGCCGAGCTGGCCGAACTCGTCGGGCGACCGATCGTCCACGCGGGCGGAGAAGTCGTCGTCGCGGATGCGGGCCACCGCGCGCTGCAGGCGCTGCAGCGGCTCCAGCACAAAAAGGTGGCCGGCGTAGAAGAACACCACCGTGCTCGCGATGGCCAGCGCCACCAGCGTGAGCTGCACCGCGCGCAGCACGCCTGTCCATTCGGACAGCTGCTGCTCGATCTCGCCGACGAAGCGGTCGATGCGGCTGACGAAGGCGTCCACCTCCTCCAGCGGCGGACGCGCCTGCTCGCTGGTCCAGGCGGGACGCAGCGCGTGCCAGCGCGAGCGCACCTCGGCAAAACGCTCGCGCGTGTCGGCATTCCAGGGCACGAACAGCGGGCGCGAAGGGTCGCCCGCACGCAACCGCTCCAGGCTCGCATCCATGGCTTCGGCGGCGGCGCGGCGCTTCGCAGCCTCTTGCGGATCGCTCAGCGTGAGCGCGAGCCGATAGGTCTGCATGCGCATGCGGCCGGCTTCGTTGACCGCCGCGGCGCCGCCCTCGAGCTGCCACGACACCCACAAGGTGAGCGCGATGGAGCCCATGGCGAGCACCAGGAAGGTGACGCCCAGCGCGTGCAGTTTGGTGGCCAGCGGCCAGCGCAAGGGGGACATCATGGCCGGCGACGAGCCGCCTCAGGCAGGCCATGGCCGCGGTCGGGCAGCTGCGAACGAAGTGAGCTTGGGGGCGCCATTCCCCGAAATATAGACAGCGCCCCGTCGCTGGTCTTGAGATGGGTCAAGCCCGCCGGGCCAACCGCTCCAGTGCCTGCACGTCCAGCAGGTTGATCGAATAGCCGTGCACACCGATCAGGCCGGTGCGGCTGAGGTGGCCCAGCGTGCGCGAGAAGGTCTCGGCGGTGGTGCCCAGCTCCTGCGCCACCGCGCGCTTGCGCTGCTGCAGCTGCACGGTGCCGGTGCGCCGTTCGCCGTTGGGCGGGTCCAGCCGCGCGTGGTCGAGCAGCCAGGTGGCGCAGCGCGCCAGCACGTCCTTGGTCATCAGCCCGCGGGTGGCGTCCACCAGCACGGCGAGTTCGCCCGCCATGGCGGTGGCCAGCGCCGGCATCACGCAAGGCTGCACGCGCGCGCAACGCAGCACCGCATGCAGCGGCAGCTGGCACAGGCGTGCATCGGTCTGTGCTTCGGCATCTTCGAGGTGCGCGCCGTGCAGCAGCGCGCTGGCCAGGTCGAGCCAGCCGCCGGCTTCGACGCAGCGCCGCTGCTGCAGTTCTCCGCTGCCGTCGCGTGCGCCCAGGGCCACGCGCCCCTCGAGCACCAGCCACAGATCGGTGGCCGCGTCGTCACGCGAGAACACCGCATCGCCGGCGCGCACCCGGCACTCGACCGCTTCGCCGGCCAGCGCATGCGCGCCTTCGGCCGACAACACGGCCGGCCGGCACGCCTGCAGCAGTGCGGCTTCGAGGCGCTCGGTGTCGCCGGCGACATCGGGGCGTCCCTTGCGCCGGCTTCGGGCGACGGCCGGCATCGTCACAAGTGCTGTCATCTCCATCTTCAGCCTTGTCGGGTGGTGAGGGGTGTGCGCCACTGTGCACATGGGATGCCGAAAAGGGATTGACCTGCGACAACCGCGACACAGGCAGTCGGGACCTCGTTTTTGATCTGGGTCACCGGCAACGCCGGAGCGAATGAGATGCTCGACCTATTCCGCCAACGGAGCGCACCGTGCAACACCTCGCCTTGAACGTGATCCGCAACGAGCACCAGGCCCTCGCGGCCATGCTGCGTTCGATGCTGCTGCTGGTGGAGCAGCACCGCCGCACTGGCACGCAACCCGACTTCGGGCTGCTGCGCGCGATGCTGTTCTATGTGGACGAGTTTCCGGAGCGGCTGCACCACCCCAAGGAAAGCGAGCTGCTGTTTCCGCAGCTGCGCCGCCGCTGCCCCGAGCTCGCGCCGGTGATGGACCGGCTCGACCAGGACCATGCGCAGGGCGAGCGCGCCATCCGCGACCTGGGCCACACGCTGCTGGCCTACGAGGTGATGGGCGAGCCGCGCCGCGCGGTGTTCGAGCAGGCGCTGCAGCGCTATGTCGAGGCCTACCTGGAGCACATGGCCACCGAAGAAAAGCTGCTGTTGCCGGCGGCCGAGGCGCAGCTGAGCGAAGCGGAGTGGTCGGTGCTGGACGACGCCTTTGCCGCCAACCGCGACCCGCTCACCGGCCACGCGGCCGACGACGCCTACCAGCCGCTGTTCAGCCGCATCGTGCGCTGGGCACCGGCGCCGATCGGCGTGGGGCCGGCACTCAGCTGAGCGAAGCGGCCTCAGCCCAGCGAACACCGCAGATCCGGCTTCGCCGGGCTGCTGGTGTTGCCCCCTTGAAGGGGGCGGCCGAAGGCCGTAGGGGGTGGGCCCATTCATAGCGTCACCGACTCCAGGTAGTCGGGCACGCGGCACGGCCAGCCGTGGCGCTCTTCGATCGTGCGCCGCAGGGTGTCGGCCGCGACCGGCTCGCCGTGGGTCACGAACACCTGGCGCGGCGCGTGGCGCAGCCCTGCCAGCCAGTCCAGCACCTGTTCGCTGTCGGCATGGGCCGAGAGCAGGTCGATCTGCACCACCTCGGCCCGCACGGGCACGTACTGCCCGTGGATCTTCACCGCGTCGGCACCGCCCACCATGGCCGCGCCGCGCGTGCCCGCGGCCTGGAAGCCGGCGAACAGCACTGTGTTGCGCGGGTCGGGTGCATAGGCCTTCAGGTGGTGCAGCACGCGGCCGCCGGTGGCCATGCCGCTGGCCGACACGATGATCGAGGGAAACTTCAGGTTGTTCAGCGCCTTGGATTCCTCCACCGTGTTGACCACCTTCACCTCGCGGTACAGCGCCTGGCAGTGGTCGTCGTCGAGCTGGTGTTCGTCGTGATGGTGCTGGTAGATGCGGGTGGCGTCGGCCGCCATCGGGCTGTTCAGGTACACCGGCATCGCCGGGATGCGCCCCGAGTCCTTGAGCAGGTGCACGCAATGCAGCAGCTGCTGCGCGCGCCCCACCGCAAAGGCAGGGATCACCACCATGCCGCCGCGCGCGGCCGTGCGGTTGATCACGCTCGCCAGCTCGGCCAGCACGTCGCCGCCGCGGTGCCGGCGGTCGCCATAGGTGGACTCGACCACCACGTAGTCGGCCGCGTCGGGCGGCGCCGGCGGCCGCATCACCAGGTCGTCGCTGCGCCCCAGGTCGCCTGAAAAGAGGATGCTGCCGTGGCCCCACGACACGTGCACGCTGCTGGCGCCGAGGATGTGGCCCGCGCGGCGCAGGCGCCAGGTCCAGCCGCGCCACACGCTGTGGTCGCGGTCGAAGTCGAGCACCTCGAAGCGCTGCAGCGCGTGGCGCGCATCGTCTTCGGTGTACAGCGGCAGCGCCGGCTTGTGCTTCGAGTGGCCGTGGCGGTTGGCGAAGTCGGCCTCTTCCTCCTGCAGCCGGCCCGAGTCGGGCAGCAGCAGCTCGCACAGCTCGCGCGTGGCCTGGGTGCAGTACACCGGCCCCTTGAACCCCAGCTTCACCAGCCGCGGCACGAAGCCGCTGTGGTCGATGTGGGCGTGCGTGAGCAGCACCGCGTCGATCTTCGAGGCCTCGATCGGCAGGCGGTCCCAGTTGCGCAGGCGCAGCTGCTTCAGGCCCTGGAACAGGCCGCAGTCCACCAGCAGCTGGCGGCCCGCATGGTCGAGCAGGTATTTCGAGCCGGTCACCGTGCCGGTGCCGCCGAGGAATTCGATGCGCATGGCGTCTCCTATCGGTGCGCAGCGTGCAGGGTCTTGGCGGGCGGAGGCTTGATTTGTCTCAACTTCGCACGCCGGCTGCCACGAATTGAGATCGCTCACGCCCACGCTTGACATGCGTCATGCCGCTTGCGCGCGCGCGCCGATAGATTGCGGTGGCCGTGAATGCCATTGCCTCCTCTGTCTCTGCGGCGGTCGCGCCAGCCGTCATCGACGACCCGGTCGAACTGCAGCGTTTCACCCGCTTCGGCGAGCTGCGCGGCGCGCAGGCGGCCGAGTCGTCGTTCCAGATCGGCGGCATGTACTGCGCCGCCTGCGCCGGCACGATCGAGGCGGCGCTGCAAGGCGTGGAAGGCGTGATCGAAGCGCAGGTCAACTCGGCCGCGCAACGCGCGCTGGTGCGCTGGGACCCGGCGCGCACCCGCGCCTCGGCGCTGGTGGCGGCGGTGCAGTCGGCCGGCTACCAGGCGGTGCCCGACACCGCCGCGGCGGCGCGCGCCTTGCGCCAGGCCGAAGCGCGCCGCCTGCTGTGGCGCGTGTTCGTGGCCGGCTTTTGCATGATGCAGGTGATGATGCTGGCCACGCCCTCCTACGTGGCCGGGCCGGGCGAGCTGTCCGACGACATGCGGCGGCTGTTCAACTGGGGCAGCTGGCTGCTCAGCCTGCCGGTGATGTTCTTCTCGGCAGGGCCCTTCTTCGGCGGGGCGTGGCACGCGATGAAGCAGCGGCGCATCGGCATGGACGTGCCGGTGGCGCTGGGCATCGCGGTCACCTTCGTGGCCAGCAGCGGCGCAGCCTTCGACCCTTCGGGGGTGTTCGGCCACGAGGCCTACTTCGACTCGCTGACCATGTTCGTCAGCTTCCTGCTGCTGGGCCGCTACCTGGAGATGAAGGCGCGGCACCACGCGGCCGAGGTGCTGGAGCAGGCGCTGGGCGTGCTGCCGCAGACGGCGCAACGCATCGACGACCAGGGCCGGCTCGACACCGTGAGCGTGCAGCGCCTGGTGCCCGGCGACCGCGTGCGCGTGGCCGTGGGCGACAGCTTCCCGGCCGATGGCGTGCTGCTCGACGCGGCCACGCAGGCCGACGAGTCGCTGCTCAGCGGCGAGTCGCATCCGGTGGCCAAGGCCGCAGGCGATGCGCTGATCGCCGGCAGCCTGAACCTGGGCGCGCCGGTGACCTTGCGCGTCGAGCGCGTGGGGCTGGACACCCGCTACGAGGCCATCGTGGCCCTGATGCGCGAGGCCCTGTCGCAGCGGCCGGCCGCCGTGCGCGCGGCCGACCGCTGGGCGGGGCCTTTCCTGTGGGCGGTGCTGGCCTTGGCCGCCGCTGCTGCGCTGGCCTGGCAGGCCATCGACCCGCAGCGCTCGGTGTGGGTGGCCGTGTCGGTGCTCATCGTCACCTGCCCCTGCGCGCTCTCGCTGGCCACGCCCGCAGCCTTGCTCAGCGCGGCCAGCGGGCTCGCGCGCAGGGGTGTGCTGCTGCGCCGGCTGGAAGCGCTGGAAACGCTGGCCCAGGTGAAGCAGGTGTTTCTCGACAAGACCGGCACGCTCACCGAAACCCGCCCCGTGTGGCGCGGCGCCACGCCGCTGGTGAGCATGAGTGCCGAGCGCCAGGCCGAGCTGCTGGAGCAAGCCGTACGGCTGGCTGCGCACTCGCGGCATCCGCTGTCGCAGGCGCTGTGCGAGGCGCTGCCCGCGGTTGCGCAAGCGGCCGGCACGTGGCAGGCGGTGCAGGAACACGCGGGTGCGGGCCTGCAGGCGCAGGACGAACGCGGCCAGCCCTGGCGCCTGGGCTCCGCCGCATGGCTGGGCTTCTCGTCCGGACAGGGCAGCGCGAGCTCGCTGCAGGTTTGCTTCGGCCCGCCGGGCGAGCCGCTGCTGCGGCTCGAATTCGACGAGAGCCTGCGCCACGACACCGCAGCCGCGGTACAGGCGCTGCAAGCACAAGGGCTGCAGCTCACGCTGCTGTCGGGCGACGCCGAGGAGCGCGTGCGCCTGCTGGCGCAGCGCCTGGGCGTCGGCCATGCGGTGGGCGCCGCCACGCCCGAACGCAAGCTGGCGACGCTGCGCGCGGCACAGGCCCGCGGCGAACGCGTGGCGATGGTCGGCGACGGCGTGAATGACGCGCCGGTGCTGGCGCAGGCCGACGTTTCGTTTGCCATGGGCCATGGCGCGCTGGTGGCGCGCGCCCAGGCCGATGCGGTGGTGCTGTCCAGCCGCATCGCCGACGTGGCCCATGCGCGCCAGCTCGCGCAGCGCACGGTGCGGGTGATCCGCCAGAACCTTGCCTGGGCCGCGCTCTACAACGCGGCCTGCGTGCCCCTGGCGCTGGCCGGCCTGTTGCCGCCCTGGGCGGCCGGTCTGGGCATGGCCTCGAGTTCCCTGTTCGTGGTGCTCAACGCGCTGCGGCTGGCCAGATAGGAGCCCGCACTTGGACATCCTCTTCCTGCTCATTCCGCTGTCGGTGCTGCTGGTGCTGGCGATCCTGGGCGTGTTCGCCTGGGCCTTGCACAACGGGCAGTTCGACGACCTGCAGCGCGAGGGCGAACGCATTCTTTCCGACGAAGCGCCAAGCGCTTGATCGTCATCAACCGCTGGAAAACCCCTACGGGCAACAATGGCATGAGATCTCTCAAGCCTCAAGAAAGGACGCGCACGATGGCCACCACATCACTCGCCGCGCCCAGCTACGACGACGCTCCTGTCCGCCTGTTCGCCCTTGCAGCCGTGCTGTGGGGCGTGGTGGGCATGCTGGTCGGCGTGCTGATCGCCGCGCAACTCGCCTGGCCGGATTTGACATTCGGCATTCCCTGGCTGAGCTACGGGCGATTGCGCCCGCTGCACACCAATGCAGTGATCTTCGCGTTCGGCGGCTGCGCGCTGTTTGCCACTTCGTACCACGTGGTACAGCGCACCTCGCAGGTGCCGCTGTTCCTGCCCGCACTGGCCCGCTTCACCTTCTGGGGCTGGCAGGCGGTGATCGTGCTGGCCGCCGTGACGCTGCCGCTGGGCTACACCAGCGGCAAGGAATACGCCGAGCTCGAGTGGCCGATCGACGTTCTGATCACGCTGGTGTGGGTGGCCTACGCGATCGTGTTCTTCGGCACCATCGGCAGGCGCAAGGTGCGCCACATCTACGTGGCCAACTGGTTCTTCGGCTCGTTCATCCTGGCGGTGGCGCTGCTGCACCTGGTCAACAGCGCCGAGATGCCGGTGAGCCTGTGGAAGAGCTACTCCGCCTACGCCGGCGTGCAGGACGCGATGGTGCAGTGGTGGTACGGCCACAACGCGGTGGGCTTCTTCCTCACCGCCGGCTTCCTGGGAATGATGTACTACTACATCCCCAAGCAGGCCGAGCGCCCGGTGTACTCATACCGGCTGTCGATCGTGCACTTCTGGGCCCTGATCTTCACGTACATGTGGGCCGGCCCGCACCACCTGCACTACACCGCCCTGCCCGACTGGGCGCAAAGCGTGGGCATGCTGTTCTCGCTGGTGCTGCTGGCGCCCTCGTGGGGCGGCATGATCAACGGCATCATGACCCTGTCGGGTGCGTGGCACAAGCTGCGTGACGACCCGATCCTGAAGTTCCTGATCGTGGCGCTGTCGTTCTACGGCATGTCCACCTTCGAGGGCCCGATGATGTCCATCAAGACGGTGAACGCGCTGTCGCACTACACCGACTGGACCGTGGGCCACGTGCACTCCGGCGCCCTGGGCTGGGTGGGCTTCATCACGATGGGCTCGCTGTACTACCTGATCCCGCGCATGTTCGGGCAGACCAAGATGCACAGCACCAAGGCGATCGAGCTGCACTTCTGGATCGCCACGCTGGGCGTCGTGCTCTACATCGCCGCGATGTGGATCGCCGGCGTGATGCAGGGCCTGATGTGGCGCGCGCTCAACCCCGACGGCACGCTGGTCTACAGCTTCGTCGAGAGCGTGAAGGCCACCTTCCCGTTCTACGTGGTGCGCCTCGCCGGCGGCCTGTTGTACCTGGCCGGCATGCTGGTGATGAGCTGGAACGTGGTGATGACGGTGCGCAAGGGCCGCCCGGTCGCCGCGCCGCTGCCCGCAGCCGCCGCTGCTTGAAGGAGAAGAACATGAACCCCCACGCTCACATGCGTTCGCTGTCCCCCGAGGGGGCGCGTGCCTCCCTTGAGGCGGCTCATTGGGAGGCACAACATGGCTGACCATGCACAACCCCGCGGTCACGAGCGCATCGAGACCAGCAACTTCCTGATGATCGTGCTGATCCTCGTCACGGTTGCCGTCGGCGGCCTGGTGGAGATCGTGCCGCTGTTCTTCCAGCACTCCACCACCACGCCGGTGCCGGGCCTCAAGCCCTACGACGCGCTGCAGCTCACGGGCCGCGACGTGTACCTGCGCGAGGGCTGCTACAACTGCCACTCGCAGATGATCCGTCCGCTGCACGCCGAGACGCTGCGCTACGGCCACTACTCGGTGGCCGGTGAATTCGTCTACGACCACCCCTTCCAGTGGGGCAGCAAGCGCACCGGCCCCGACCTGGCGCGCGTGGGCGGCCGCTACAGCGACGAGTGGCACCGCCTGCACCTGAACAACCCGCGCGACCTGGTGCCCGAGTCCAACATGCCGGCCTATCCGTGGCTGGAGAAGACCGCCATCGACCCGGCCAGCGTGCCGCCGCGGCTGGTGGCGCTGAAGCGCCTGGGCGTGCCCTACACGCAGGCCGACATCGACGGCGCCGCCGCCGCGGTGAAGGGCAAGACCGAGCTGGACGCCCTGGTGGCGTACCTGCAGGTGATGGGCACCCACGTGAAGTGATCCGGAGAACACAAGCATGGACATCAACGATCTGCGCAGCGCTGTCACGCTCGTCAGCCTGCTGATCTTCAGCGCCATCGTCGGCTGGGCCTGGTGGCCCAGGCGGCGTGCCGAACACGAGGCCGCCGCGCGCCTGCCGTTTGCCGATGAAGGAGACCGCTCATGAGCGACTTCTTCAACAGCGGCTGGTCGGTCTACGTCGCCGCGTTCACCATCATCGGCCTGATCGCCTGCCTGGTGCTGCTGATGATCGCCGCGCGCCGCAAGGTCATGGCCGGCGACAACACCACCGGCCACGTGTGGGACGAAGACCTGCGCGAGCTGAACAACCCGCTGCCCATGTGGTGGATGGGCCTGTTCGTCGCGACGGTGCTGTTCTCCTTCGGCTACCTGATCTTCTACCCGGGCCTGGGCAGCTCGCAGGGCACGCTCAAGTGGAGCAGCGTGGCCCAGCACGAAGCCGAGGTGAAGAAGGCGCAGGACGCCACGGCGCCGCTGTACGCCGCCTTCGCCGGCCAGCCGGCCGACAAGCTGGCGCAGGACCCGCAGGCCATGGGCATCGGCGAGCGCCTGTTCGTCAACAACTGCGCCACCTGCCACGGCTCGGACGCGCGCGGCAGCAAGGGCTTCCCGAACCTCACCGACAGCGACTGGCTCTACGGCGGCTCGCACGACAAGATCAAGGAAACCATCGCCGCCGGCCGCACCGGCGCCATGCCGCCGATGGCGGCGGCCATCGGCGGCGAGCAAGACGTGCGCAACGTGGCCAACTACGTGCTCAGCCTCTCGGGCAGCCCGCACAACAACATCGCCGCGCAGCTGGGCAAGGCCAAGTTCGGCGCCTGCGCCGCCTGCCACGGCATGGACGGCAAGGGCAACCAGGCGCTGGGCGCACCCAACCTCACCGACAAGGTGTGGCTGCACGGCTGGGGCGAGGAAACCATCGTCTCGATGATCATGAACGGCAAGACCAACATGATGCCCGCGCACGCCACGCGCCTGTCGCCGGAACAGATCCACGTGCTCGCGGCCTACGTGTGGAACCTGTCGCAATCGAAGATCACCACCGCCGCAGTTCAATGACCCACCCCCTACGGCCTTCGGCCGCCCCCTCCAGGGGGCAACACCAGCGGACCGGCGAAGCCGGATCCGCGGTGTTCGCTGGGCCTGGATCGCGAGTGATCCCGATCGTTCCGGAATCCAACGACTCGGCACAGCTCGTCTCGCTGTACGCCAAGCAGCAGAAGATCCATCCGCGCGCGGTGCACGGCTGGTTCGCCGGCTGGCGCTGGGCGCTGGTGATCTTCACGCAGCTGCTGTTCTACGGCCTCGCCTGGGTGCCGTGGAACGGCCGCCAGGCGCTGCTGTTCGACCTGGCGGCGCGGCGCTTCTACATCTTCGACCTGGTGCTCTACCCGCAGGACTTCATCTACCTGACGGGCCTGCTGGTGGTGAGCGCCTTCTCGCTGTTCTTCTTCACCGCAGTGGCCGGCCGCCTGTGGTGCGGCTTCGCCTGCCCCCAGACCGTTTACACCGAGATCTTCCTCTGGGTGGAGCGGCTGTTCGAGGGCGACCGCAACAAGCGCATCAAGCTCGACGCGGCGCCCTGGAGCTTCGACAAGCTCTGGCGCAAAGGCGGCAAGCAGGCGGTGTGGATCAGCTTGTCGCTGTGGACCGGCTTCACCTTCGTGGGCTACTTCACGCCCATCAAGACGCTGGCCGCCGAGGCGGTGAACCTGTCGTTCGGGCCGTGGGAATGGTTCTGGGTGCTCTTCTACGGTTTTGCCACCTACGGCAACGCCGGCTTCCTGCGCGAGCAGGTGTGCAAGTACATGTGTCCCTACGCGCGCTTCCAGAGCGCGATGTTCGACAAGGACACCATGATCATCAGCTACGACACGGACCGCGGCGACCCCCGCGGCACGCGTGCGCGCAGCGCCGACCATCGCGCCCAGGGCCTGGGCGACTGCATCGACTGCGGCCTGTGCGTGCAGGTCTGTCCCACCGGCATCGACATCCGCAAGGGCCTGCAGTACGAATGCATCGGCTGCGCCGCCTGCATCGACGTGTGCAACGGCGTGATGGACAAGATGCACTATCCGCGCGGGCTGATCCGCTATGTCACGCAGAACGGCCTGGCGATGAAGCTCACGCGCGCGCAGATGCTCAAGCGCGTGTTCCGTCCGCGCGTGCTGATCTACGGCGCGGTGCTGCTGGCCATCACGGCGGCGCTGTTCGTCAGCATCGCGCTGCGCAGCCCCTTCAAGGTGGACGTGGTGCGCGACCGCGCCTCGCTGGCGCGCATCGTCGACGAAGGCCGCATCGAGAACGTCTACCGCCTGCAGGTGATGAATGCCACCGAATCCACGCAGCGCTACCGTGTGCGGGTCAACGGCCTGCCCGGCGCGCGCATCAGCGGCGCCACCGAGGTGCAGGTGGAATCAGCGCAGGCGCGCTGGTTCCCGGTGGCGGTGCAGGTGCCCTATGAAGCCGCCCAGGCGGCCGGTGCCGGCATCCACCCGATCCATTTCGAGATCGAGCGCCTGGCCGGCGGCGAACATCCGGCCGCCAGCGTGCACGAGAAGTCCACTTTCGTCGTCCCCCGTTAGGAAAACCCCATGAAGCCCGCCACGACGACTCCCCCGTCCCCGCCGCAGCTGCCCTGGTGGCGCGTCAAGATGCTCTGGCTGGTGCTGGGCGGGCCGGCCGCCGTGGTGGTGGCCGGCGTGGTCACCACGGTGATCGCCGTCAACGGCAGTGACCCGGTGGTGAGCGTGCCGGCCGTCGCGCCCCAGGCCGCCGACACCGCCGAGCTCTCCACCGCGCCTGCGCTGCAAGCGCGCAACCACGTGGCCGCCGCCGCCGCCCGATAGCCTCAGAAACCCCAACCGGGGGCGGGTTTTTTCGGCTTGCGACGGTCACTGCGCCGGCCCAACATGGCCGGCAAGCCAAGCGGAGGTAGTTCCATGGAGTCGCAGACCGCAACCCCCTCACCCTGGATGCACAGGGTGCTCATGGCCCTGTGGCCGGCCTTTCTGATCGCAGGGGTGCAGGAAGCGCTGGTGTTCGTGGTGGTCGATCCGCGCGAGCTGCAGTGGTTCGGCACCACGCCGCTCGACTGGCCGGTGCAGGCGGTCTACACCGTCACGTTCCTGATCTTCTGGTTCACGACCTCGGTGGCGACGGCGTTGACGCAGGTGCTGTTGCCCGGGCTGGGCCGGGCGGCAGAGGGTGACGGTGAGCGGCAGCACGTGGCTGTGCACTGAGGGGTTCTGCGGCCCCTTCGGCCCGGCCCCTCCTCAAATGCAATTCGGCCCATTGACCAGCCGCTGCAACGCAGCCTGGTCCACGATGCGGATATGCCGCTGCCGCACCTCCAGAATCCCATCGTCCTGGAAGCGCGAGAACGTGCGGCTCACCGTCTCCAGCTTCAGCCCGAGGTAGCTGCCGATCTCCTCGCGCGTCATGCGCAGCACCAGTGCCGAGGCAGAGAAGCCGCGCGCATGCAGCCGCTGCGTCAGGTTGAGCAGGAACGCGGCCAGCCGCTCCTCGGCGCGCATGTTCCCCAGCAGCAGCATCACGCCGTGGTCGCGCACGATCTCGCGGCTCATGATCTTGTGGAACTGGTGCTGCAGCTGCGTGAACTCGCGTGACAGCGTCTCCAGCTGCTCGTAGGGGATGATGCAGACCTGCGAGTCCTCCAGCGCCACGGCGTCGCAGCTGTGGCGGTCGGTGCTGATGCCGTCCAGCCCCAGCAGCTCGCCGGCCATCTGGAAGCCAGTGACCTGGTCGCGACCGTCCTCGGCGCTCACGCGCGTCTTGAAGAAGCCGGTGCGCACCGCGTACACCGCCTCGAACTTGTCGCCGATGCGAAACAGCGTCTGCCCGCGCGGCACGGTGCGGCGCGTGGCCACCAGCGAGTCGAGCCGGGCGAGGTCATCGCCGCTCAGGCCCACCGGCAGGCACAGCTCGCGCAGGTTGCAGCTCGAACAGGCCACCTTCAGCGTCTTCAGCGCGGCGCGCTCCTCGGCTTCGGGTGAAGAGGTCACGGGATCGGGGGGTGTCAGCATGAGCAGCCTCAAAGGATGCTGCATTCTTTGCCACGCCGAGCACCGCGCGCTTGAGTCAGATCAAGGCGAGGCGCCTCCACCGACGCGACAGTACGGCCATGCATGCTGAAACCCACGCCGCCGCCGCGCCCGCCCTGCCTTTCCCGCGGCAGTGGCTGCAGCGGCTGGACACCACCGGCCCGCGCTACACCTCCTACCCCACCGCCGACCGCTTCGTCGAAGCCTTCGGCCCGGCCGAGCAGCTGCAGGCGCTGAGGGCGCGCGCGCAGGGCGCGGCCGTCGGCGGCCGGCCGCCACTGTCGGTGTACGTGCACATCCCGTTCTGCGAATCGGTCTGCTACTACTGCGCCTGCAACAAGGTCATCACGCGCCACCATGAGCGCGCCGCGGAATACCTCGACGCGCTGGAGCGCGAGATGAGCCTGTACGTGCAGGCCCTGGGCGACCACGAGGTGGCGACCCAGCTGCACCTGGGCGGCGGCACGCCCACGTTCCTGAGCGACGAGGAGCTTTCGCGCCTGATGGCGGCTCTGCGCCGCGCGTTCCACTTCGCGCCGGGCGCGGAGATGTCCATCGAGGTGGACCCGCGCACCGCCACGCCCGAGCGACTGGCCCACCTGGCCCGCCTGGGCTTCAACCGCATCAGCTTCGGCGTGCAGGACTTCGACCCCGAGGTGCAGAAGGCCGTGCACCGCATCCAGCCCTACGAGCAGGTGGCCGAGCTGATGGCTTCGGCGCGTGCGCTGGGCTACGAGTCGATCAACGTGGACTTGATCTACGGCCTGCCGCGCCAGAGCCCCGCCAGCTTCGAGCGCACCATCGCCCAGGTGGCCGAGCTGCGGCCCGACCGCATCGCACTGTACGCCTACGCGCACCTGCCGCAGCGCTTCAAGCCGCAGCGCCGCATCGTGGCGGCCGAGCTGCCCGACGGCGGCGCGCGGGTGGGCATGCTCGATGCCGCGATCCGCGGCTTCCTCGCCCAGGGCTATTGCTACATCGGCATGGACCACTTCGCCCTGCCCAACGACCCGCTGGCGGTGGCCAAGCGCCAGGGCCGGCTGCACCGCAACTTCCAGGGCTACAGCACCCAGCCCGACTGCGACCTGGTGGCGCTGGGCGTCTCGGCCATCGGCCGCATCGGCGCCACCTACAGCCAGAACGCCAAGACGCTGGACGAGTACTACGACGCGCTGCGCCAGGGCCTGCTGCCCACCGTGCGCGGCCTGGCGCTCAGCCGCGACGACCTGGTGCGGCGCGCCGTGATCATGGCGCTGATGTGCCAGGGCCGGCTGGAGTTCGAGTCGATCGAACTGGCGCACCTGATCCGCGTGCCCGACTACTTCCGCCGCGAGCTGGAGCAGCTGAAACCGCTGGCCGAGATGGGCCTGGTGGAGATCGAGCCCGATGCGGTGCAGGTCACGCCGATGGGCTGGTACTTCGTGCGCGCCGTGGCGATGGTGTTCGACCGCTACCTGCAGGCCGACCAGGTGCGCGAGCGCTTCTCGCGCATCATCTGAATGGACGCCGGCGCGCTCATCCTGGCGGCCGGGCTGATGGGCCTGGCGGGCACGCCGCACTGCGCGGCGATGTGCGCCGCCCCCTGTGCGGGCGCGTTGCGCGCCTGCGGCCCCGGCCCCTCGGTGCAGCCGGCGTTCCAGGTCGGCCGCGTGCTCGGCTATGCCACGGCCGGCGCGGTCGCAGCCTCCAGCATGGGCGCGCTGCAGCAGTGGCTGGGCGCCGTGCCGGCGCTGCGCCCGCTGTGGACGCTGCTGCACCTGGCGGCGCTGGCCCTGGGCCTTTGGATGCTGGTGCGCGGGCGCATGCCCCTGTGGCGCACGACGCTGCCAGCGGCACCGGCCGCGCTGCAGCCGGTGCACTGGAAGAAGCTCGGCGCCCCGGTGCGCGGCGCCTTGCTGGGCGGCGCCTGGGTGGCCTGGCCCTGTGCGCTGCTGCAATCGGCGCTGCTGCTGTCGCTGCTGGCCAACCATGCCTGGGAAGGCGCCGCGGCCATGGCCGCTTTCGCCATCGCCTCGTCGCCCGGGTTGGTGGTGGGGCCCATGCTGCTGCAGCGGCTGTCGGCGCTTCGCGGCGGCCGAGCCGCCGGGGCCGCGGCCGAGATCACCTGGCCGGTGCGCCTGTCGGGGCTGGCCGTGGCCGCCGGCTCGGTCTGGGCGCTGGGCCACGGCCTGTGGGAGCGGGCGGCGGCGTACTGCGCCACCCTGCTGTAGCCGTCTTCAGCGCACCAGCAGCACCGGCACCTTGCACTTGGCCAGCACGCGGGTGGCCACCGATCCCAGCACCGCGCCGGTGAGCGCGCTGTGGCCGTGGCTGCCCATCACCACCAGGTCGTACTTGCCCGACTCGGCCAGCTCGGCGATGGCGTCTCCTGCGTGGCCCACCACCTGGCGCGCGTCGAGCGTCCAGCCCTGCTGCTCGGCAAAGGCCCGCACCGGCTTGAGCACTTCCTCGGCCTGCTCGGCGTAGTAGGCGTGGATCACGTCGGTGGACAGGAAGCTGGCCGCATGCTGCGGGATCGGCGCCACCACGGTGAGCGCGGTGAACTCGTGACCGGCACGCAACAGCTCGTCGTGGGCCGCGATGTAGGCCAGCATGCGGCGGGTGCAGGGGCTGCCGTCGACGGCGAGCAGGATCTTCATGTTGTGCTCCAGGGTAGAGGTCAGGGTGAGACCGATGGTGCCGCCCACCGGGCGCTCGCGGATTGATCCCGCTCAATCCGCGGGGTTTCCCCGGCTCCCGACCGCGCTGGGCAAAATGGGTGCCGAACAGGTTCCCAGCCGCCATGACACCCACCCATCTTGCCGTACTCGACGACGAGCCCGACATCACCCAGTTGCTGGCCAACTACCTCAAGGGCCACGGCTTCCGGGTCACCCAGCTGCACACCGGCCGCGATCTGCTGGCCCTGATGGCGGCCGACAAGCCGGAGCTGGTGCTGCTCGACCTGGGCCTGCCGGGCGAAGACGGCTTCGTGATCGCGCGCCAGTTGCGCGAGCACTGGCGCTGCGGGCTGGTCATCGTCACCGGCCGCGGCGACCCGATCGACAAGGTGGTGGGCCTGGAAGTCGGCGCCGACGACTACGTCACCAAGCCCTTCGACCTGCGCGAGCTGGTGGCCCGCATCAAGGCGGTGCTGCGCCGGCTGGGCCCTGCCCCCGAGGTGGCGTCCGCGGCAGCCGCGGCGCCGGCGCCCTCGCGCGACAGGCTGCGCTTTGCCGGCTGGACGCTGGACACGGCCGCGCGCCGCCTGCTCAACCCGGCCGGCGCCGAGGTGGGCCTGACCAGCGGCGAATTCGACCTGCTGGCGGTGTTCGCCCGCCATCCGGGCCGGGTGCTGTCGCGTGATTTCCTGCTGGAGAACACGCGGGGGCGCGAGGCGGCGCCCTTCGACCGCACGATCGACGTGCAGGTGGGCCGGCTGCGCAAGAAGCTGGAGGCCGACCCCGAAAACCCCGAGCTGATCAAGTCGGTGCGCGGCGCCGGCTACCTGCTCGTGCCCCCCGTGGAGGCCGGATGAAGTCCTCCGGCGTCGACGAGAACACCGTCTTCCGCTCGCTGTTTTCGGCCTACCCCGACGCGCTGCTGCTGGTCGACCGCGGCGGTCGCATCGTGCTGGCCAACCCCTCGGCAGCCCGCCTGCTGGGCTACAGCGTCGAGGAACTGCAGGGCCTGTCGGTGGAGGAGCTGGTGCCCGACAGCATCCGCTCGCGCCACGCCGCCTACCGCGACGCCTACGACCGCAACCCGCGCCCGCGCCCCATGGGCACGCAGATGGACCTGGTGGCCAAGCGGCGCGACGGCAGCGAGGTGATGGTGGAGATCGCGTTGAGCCCGCTGCAGGACCAGGGCCTGCCCTACGTGGTGGCGGCGATCCGCGACATCGGCGCCTACCCGCGGGTCAAGCAGGCGCTGCAGCGCGCCCGCTATGCCGAGCACATCGCCCAGTTGAGCCGGCTGGCCGTGGACACGCGCGACCCGCAGGTGCTGATCCAGCAAGTGCCCCAGGCCGCGGCCCAGGCGCTGCAGGTGGAGCTGGCGCAGGTGTACCTGCTCGAACCCGACGGCACCGCCTTCCGCGTGGTCAGCGGCGTAGGCCTGCTGCCCGAGGAGCCGGTGGGCGCGCTGCTGCCCAACCGGCCCGACACTCCGCCCGGCCACGTGGTCACGCAGGCCGGCAAGCCGGTCGTGGTGAGCGACTACGCCAGCGAAACGCGCTTCCACCCGCCCGAGGCCTACCTGCGCCACGGCCTGGTCAGCGCACTGGGCGTGCCGCTGCTCGACAAGGGGCGCGTGGTGGGCGCGCTCACCGTGCGTTCGCGCCAGGCGCAGCGCTTCGGCGACGACGAGACGCGCTTCCTCGAGTCGCTGGCCAACCTGCTCACCACCATCTTGCAGCGCACGCAGAGCGAAGAGGCGCTCAAGCACGCGCAGCGGCTGGAGAGCGTGGGCCAGTTGACCGGCGGCATCGCGCACGACTTCAACAACCTGCTCACGGTGATCCAGGGCAACCTGCAGGTGATGGAAGAGCTGCCTGCGCTCGAAGGCGACGACTACGCGCAGCAGCTGCTGGCCTCGGCCGCCCGCGCCACGCGACGCGGCGCCGAGCTCACCAGCAAGCTGCTGGCGTTCTCACGCCGGCAAGTGCTGCAGCCCACGCGCATCGACGTGGGCGCCATGCTGCAGTCGCTGGCCGACATGCTCAAGCGCACGCTCGACCAGCGCATCCGCATCAGCGTGCTGGTCGAACCGGGCTGCCCGCCCTGCACGGCCGACCCGGGCCAGCTGGAGTCGGCGCTGCTCAACATCGCGATCAACGCGCGCGACGCCATGCCCGACGGCGGCGCGCTGTCGTTCAGCGCCCGGCGCTGCGAGCTGCTGCCGGCCGCGCTGCGGCGCGAGCTGGCCGACAGCCTGGGCCGTGCGCCGCTGGACAGCGACTACGTGGCCATCGCGATCGCCGACACCGGCACCGGCATGCCCGATTCGGTGAAGGAGCGGGCCTTCGAGCCCTTCTTCACCACCAAGGAAGCCGGCCGCGGCACCGGGCTGGGCCTGGCCACCGTGTACGGCTTCGTCAAGCAGTCCAAGGGCGGCATCACGATCGACAGCGCGCCCGGCCAGGGCACCACGCTCACGCTCTACATCCCCCGCGTGCGCGAAGACGACACCGTTCGCCCAGGGCACAAGAACGCGCGTGCGGCCGTGCCGCCGGGGCTGCGGGTGCTGGTGGTGGAAGACGAGCCCGAGGTGCTGCGCGTGGTGCAGGCCTTCCTGTCAGGCTGGCGCTGCGAGGTGACGGCGCTGCGCAGCGCCGAGCAGGCGCTGGCGCTGCTGCAGGCCGAGGACGCCGGCTTCGACCTGCTGCTCAGCGACATCGTGCTGGGGCCCGGCATGCGCGGCACCGAGCTGGCCGAGCGCGTGCGCGAGCGCCATCCCGGCATGGCGGTGCTGCTGATGTCGGGCTATGCCTCCGACCTGCTCAGCGGCGAGCGCCCGGCTGCCGGGGGTGCGCCGGAGCTGCTGCGCAAGCCGTTCACCCGCGAGGCGCTGGCCGAGGCCATCGCCCGCGTGCTGGCGGTCCGGCGTGGCGGTCGCTAGCAGATCACTGCAGCATGGCGCCTTCCGGGCGCGCGCTGCCATGGATGAACTCGGTCAGCGCCGCGAGCTGCGGGATCTGGATCTCGCGCCGGCCTTTCTCGGCGAAGCGGATCACCTGGTGCTTGGCCAGGCGCGACAGCGCGCGGCTGACGCTTTCCAGCGTCATGCCCAGGTAGTTGCCGATCTCGGCGCGCGTCATGCGCAGCGTGATCTGGTCGGTGCGCAGGCCGCGCTGGGCCAGGCTTTGCGCCCAGTAGCGCAGGAAGTCGGCCACGCGGGCATCGGCCGACAGCGTGCACAGTGACAGCAGGGAGTCGCGGTCGCGCGTGATCTCGCGGCTCATCTCGGCATGCAACACCCCCAGCAGCTTGGGGTCGAGCGTGCAGGCGCGCATCAGCGCGTCGTAGCGCACCGACCACACCTCGCCGGTGTCCATGGCGACTGCATCGCAGCCGTACTGGCCCTTGGCGATGCCGTCGAAGCCCAGCCAGTCGCCCTTGAAGTGCAGGCCGACCACCTGCTCGCGGCCGTCGGCGGAAGCGTTGACGATCTTGAAGAAGCCCGAGTTGACGATGTGCAGGCACTCGAAGTGCTCGCCGGCGCGGTAGATGGTGTCGCCGGCGCGCACCAGCCGGCGCTGGATCGGCAGCTTGTCGGCCAGCAGCTTGAGCGTGTCGCCGATGCGGGCGCTGTCGTCCTGCGGGGCCGCAGCGGCGGCGAAGCGGGGGGAGGCATGGGTCTGTGCAGTGGCAAGCATGGCGTTCGGACAGCAGCAATTGGATCGAATGACCGAGAGTGTGGTGAGGCAGGGTCAACCGGGTGACAACCCCCGATGTCGCTCGGTAACACTGGGTGAACGCCGTGTGTCCGAACGGCAACAGCACAAAAGAAGGCGCAAGGGGTTGACGCGGCGCAAATCGCCAATGGATTCCCCCTCTACGCTTGCGGCATGCGTCGAGACCCCCATGGCCTCGGCTGTCACGCTGCCTTGCCCCTGCTGGCCGTTCCATGAAGTCTTTTCTGAACCAACGACTGCTTTCCGCGGAAGGCCTCACCCCGGCGGATGCCCGCTCGTTGGTGGACACCGCCGTCTCGCTGCGCCGCGCCGCCCAGTCGGGCCTGGCGCAGCCGCTGTTGCGTGGGAAGAACATCGCCGTGTTGTGCGTGGATCCCGCCTGCCGGGCGGCTGCCGACTTCGACAAGGCTGCCAGCCTGCTCGGCGCCCGGGTGTCGCGCGTGCAGCCCGACCAGAGCCTGTTCAACGGCGAAGGCAGCGGCGTGCGCATGCTGGCGCGGCTGTACGACGCGATCGAGTGTGACGAGTTGCCGGCCGAGCTGGTGCAGCGCCTGCAGCGCCAGATCGGCGTGCCGGTCTACGACGGACTGCTCCAGCCCGGCCACCCGCTCGGCGCGCTGCTGGCGCAGATGCAGGGGCCGGCGACCCCGGACGACGCGCTGTACCTGGCGCAAGCGGTGCTCGTGCAAACCGTGGGCTGAAACCGGTCCACCCGGCCCTCGCGCTGCCCGAGCCCTAGCACACCGCGGGCGCAGGCGGTGTGAATCTGTGCAATAAGCCTGTCGGGCAGCCGCTGGGGCGTACCCATCCGCCCGCGGGCCTGATACCTTCTGCTGCCTGGAGACGGTCACCTCAGCAAGGGTTCGCGCATGTGCTCGCCCGACAACGGCATCACCGCGGCCGCCGATGCCAGCCCACCGCCGCCGCCGGCGTCCGCACCCCCCATCACCGAGCTGCTGCACAGCTGGTCGGCAGGGGATGACCGCGCGCTCGACCGCCTGGTGCCGCTGGTCTACGACGAGCTGCGCCGCATGGCGCGCGGTCAGATGCGCCAGGAGCGCGACGGCCACACCCTGCAAGGCACTGGGCTGGTGCACGAGGCCTTCATGCGCATGGCCGAGCAGCGCTCGGTGCGCTGGAGTTCGCGCGCGCAGTTCTTCGGCTGGGCCTCCAAGCTGATGCGGCGCATCCTCGTGGACCACGCGCGCAGCCGCCATGCGGCCAAGCGCGGCGGCGGCATCGCCATCGCGAGCCTCGACGCGCTGCAGGACGAACACGGCGAGCTGCCCGGCCCCGATGGCGACGGCCGCCTGTTCGACATCCTGGCGCTCGACCGCTCGCTGCAGCGCATGGAGCAGCTCGACCCGCAGCAAAGCCGCGTGGTGGAGCTGCGCTTCTTCGGCGGGCTGAGCGTGGAAGAAACCGCCGAGGCGCTGGGTGTCTCGCCGGCCACCGTGAAGCGGGAGTGGGCCACCGCGCGCGCCTGGTTGCTGCGCGAACTGGGCGCTGCAGGCCAATCCCGCGAAACATAGCCCTCGCGCTACGAAGCCTCGTAGCATCGGGCACCCCGGGCTCGGGATACCCTCGCACGCCTCGCCTTTCGAATTCAGCTCGATGGACGAATCGCTCGACAGCACGCGCTGGCAGCGGGTGAAGGGCCTGCTGGCCGACGCCCTGGAACGGCCGCCGCAGCAGCGCCAGCGCTTCATCGACGAAGCAGCCGGCGGCGACGCCGCCCTGCGCGCCGAACTCAACGCCCTGGTGGCCGCCGCCGGCGCCACCGGCAGCCTGCTCGACCAGCCGCCGGCCGAGCTGACGCTGCACGCGCTGCAGGCGCACGCCGAGCAAAGCTGGATCGGCCGCCGCGTGGGGCCCTGGCGGCTGCTCGGCCTGCTCGGCGGCGGCGGCATGGGCCAGGTGTACCTGGCCGAGCGCGCCGACGGCCAGTACCGCCAGCAGGTGGCCGTCAAGCTCATGCGCCAGGGCCTGCAGCGCTCGGGCCTGGAAGAACGCTTCCTGGCCGAGCGCCAGATCCTGGCCAGCCTGGACCACCCCAACCTGGCCAAGCTGCTCGACGGCGGCATCACCGACGAGGGCGTGCCCTACTTCGTGATGGAGCGGGTCTCGGGCGTGCCGATCGATGCCTACTGCCGCACGCATGCGCTGTCCGTCGAGGAGCGGCTGCGCCTGTTCCGCACCGTGTGCCAGGTGGTGCACTACGCGCACCGCCAGGGGGTGGTGCACCGTGACTTGAAGCCGGCCAACGTCCTGGTCACGCAGGATGGCGTGGTCAAGCTGGTGGACTTCGGCATCGCCAAGCAGATCGCCACGCCCACGCCGCACACGGCCACGGTGCAGCGGGTGATGACGCTCGAATACGCCAGCCCCGAGCAGGTCAAGGGCGATGCGGTCACGCCGGCCAGCGACATCTTCTCGCTGGGCGTGGTGCTGTACCGGCTGCTCACCGGCGCCAGCCCCTACCCGGCGGCCACCACCGGCAACGACTACGCGCTGAGCAAGGCGATCTGCGACACCGAGCCGGCGGCTCCCAGCCAGGGCGTGGCCGAGCGGCCCTTGAAGCGGCGCCTGAAGGGCGACCTGGATGCGGTGGTGATGATGGCGCTGCGCAAGGATCCGGCGCGCCGCTACCCTTCGGCCGAGGCGCTGGCCGACGATGTGTTTCGCCATCTCGAAGGCCTGCCGGTGCAGGCGCGGCGCGGGGCCTGGAGCTACCGCGCCGGGCGCTTCGTGCTGCGCCACCGCGCGGCCGTGGGTGCCGCGCTGGTGGCCAACCTGGCGCTCGTCGCCGGCCTGAGCTTTGCAGCCTACCAGGCCTACGAGGCCCACCGCCAGCGCGAGCGCGCCGAGCGGCACTTTGCTTCGGTGCGCAAGCTGGCCAATGTGTTCATCTTCGACGTGTACAAGGCCATCGAGCGCGTGCCCGGCTCGCTCGACGCGCGCAAGAAGCTGCTCGACACAGCGCTGGGCTACCTGGAGCAGTTGCGCCCCGAGGCCCAGGGCGATCCCATGCTGCAGCTCGAGCTGGCCGCGGGCTACCGGCAAGTGGGCGACATCCAGGGCGCGAGCAACATGTCCAGCCTGGGCTTGAGCAAGCAGGCGGCCACCAGCTACCAGCGCGCGCTCGAACTCGCCCGGCCCCTGGCCGCCCCGGGCAGCCGGCACCGCCTGCCCGCACAGCACGAACTGGTGCTGCTGCACACCCGCATCGGCGGCCTGCTCGACGACGACGGCAAGTTCAAGGAGTCGGAAGCCGTCGCGCTGGAAGGCGTGCGCATCGGCCGCGAGCTGGTGGCCGCCGAGCCGGGCAACTACGCCTACCAGCGCGCCTTGGCCAACCAGTACATCTACCTCACGCAGTTCTATCACCACAGCGAGCAGACCGAGCCGTTCCTGCCCACCTCGCAATTGGCCGAGGAGCAGCTGAAGAAGGTGCTGGCGCTCAAGCCCGACGACGTGGACGTGGTGGCCAACCTCGCCGCGGTGTATGGCATCCGGGGCCTGTACTACATGAGCCAGGACCTCGGTGCCCGCAGCACCGCGCAAGGGCTGGCCGAGCTGCAGAAGGCCATCGAGGCGATGACGCCGGCCTACCAGCGCCATCCGCACCACATGGTGCTGGCACCGAACTACGCCAAGATGCACAGCGAAGCAGGCTCCGCGCTGGCGCGCATGGGGCGGCACAAGGAGGCGCTGGTGCCGCAACGCAAGGCGCTGGAGATCCAGCTCGAGCTGGCGCGCCGCGGCCCGAATGACGTGCTGGGCCTCGCGGGCGTGGCCGACGCGCAAAGCAGCCTGGCCGACACGCTCATCGCCGCTGGCGACCCCGAGGCCGCGGTCATGGCGGCGGAAGACGCGGTGCGCCGCTACGGGATGTTGCCGCCCGACGAACTGCAGACCATGCGCACCCAGTACTACCACGGCTGGGCGCTGCTGGTGGCGGGCAACGCGTTGCAGGCACGCGCCCAGAGCAGCCGCGACCCGGCACGGCGCCAGGCCGACATGCATGCCGCGTGCGCGCGCTGGCGCGAGGCGCTGCCGATCCTGCAGGCCAGCCACGAGCGGCAGCCCATCGAGCCCGAGCGCGACGGGCCGCACACGGCGAGGCAGGCACTGCAGCGCTGCGGGCTGTAGCAGTTGTATCGCGGTGCAACCGCTTGAGCCCTGTCATGGGCGCTTTGCGCTGTATCCCCTCAAGTCCGATGAAACAGGGGACCGCCGTGGCCAGCCAGACGCTTTGTACTCCCGGGTTCCGGGGCATGCCGCCGCCGCTCGCACCGAGCCATGGGCGGCCGGACCCCGTGTTCGTCCACGACGAGCCGGCCGGTATCGCGCACCCGCACGAAGGCACGCCCAGCCAATTCCGCCCGACCCTGCTCGACCGGTTGCTGGCCGCACCCAGCGCCGCCGCGCGGCGGACCGCCGTGACCGAGATGCTCGGCGCGTCGGGCTTCGAATGGCTGGGCTATGGCCGCATGCGCCAGGTGGGCGACCAGGTGGTGCCGCTGTCGTTCTGCGTCAGCTATGCCAACGAGTCCTGGGTGCGGCGCTACTTCCACAACGGCTACCACCGTGTGGACCCCCGGCTGCCGAGGGCGTTGCACTCCGCGCTGCCCTACGTGTGGACGCTGAAGACACTGCGCGAGCAACCCGCCCCGCAGGGCAACGGGCAGCAGCTGCAGCGCTTCGTCGACGACCTCGATGCCTGCGGCATCCATTGCGGCGCGATGCTGTCGCTGCCCGGTCAAGGGCACGAGAGAGGCTACGTGAGCCTGCTCTCGCACTCGCGCGAGAGCGCCTGGATCGATGACGCAGTGCTGGGACGCGTGCTCACGCTGGCGATGTGCCTGCACGAGTTCTACAGCCGCTATGCGCCGCCGCCGGCAGCCGCCGCGTCGCCTCACTCTGCGCGCCCCGCCTTGACGCCGCTGCAGCGCCAGATCCTCGCGCTGCTCGCCAACGGGCTGGCCGACAAGCAGATCGCCGACCGCCTGCAGTTGTCGCTGCACAACGTCGACTACCACCTGCGGCGCCTGCGGCAGCGCTTCGGGGTCCGCAACCGCATCCAGCTGATGCAGGCGGCCGCACGTGATGCGCTGCCCGACGCCGGGCAAGCGTGATCGGCCGGCTTCAGGTACCGGACGCCTCCAGCGCTGCGCACACGAGTTGCGCACGGTTGCGCGCGCCGAACCGGCGGCGCAGGCAGCGCAGGTGGTAGTCCACGGTGTGGGCCGAAAGCTGCAGGTGCTGGCTGATCTGGCGATCGCTCTCGCCCAGCGCAAGCCGACGCAGGATGTCTTCCTGCACCGGCGACAGGGGGCCCGGCGCCGCGCCTGCCGAACCCGTGCTCACGTGCACGCTGAGGAACTCGTGCACCGCCAGGGCCAGCAGCACGGCCTGCCCCAGCGTGGCCTGCCCGATCGTCAGCGGTCCGGGCAACGAGGACGACAGCGAGACGACCGTGCGCTCATGCCGGCCGCCAGGCGACGCAAGGTTCATGAACACCCCGCGGCGCAGCCCGCTGGCGCACAGCAGCTGCACGAAACCGCGCTGGCGCGGCGCGGCCTCGGGCCCCAGGCCGCGCTCGGCCATCTGCTCCAGCGCCCACGCACGCGGCAGTCCGCACGGCGCCGCCTCGACGTGGCGAAAGTCGGCCTCGTACAGGCGCTCGCCGAAGTACAGCGCGGTCCAGTCGGGGTGTGCGTAGGCGGGAAAGAAGCTGGTGGCCACCGGCATCCCTCCTTGCATGCGCATGCGCCCGTAGGCCAGCCATTCAAAGCCGGCCGCCTTGAGCGCGGCGCGCAGGCGCTCGCGCCGTTCGGCAGCATGGCGCGCGCTCAGCAGCTCGACGAGCAGACCGCCGCCCTGAAGGTCATGCGCATGGGGCAACGGCACCAGCGCCTCGTCGTCCATCCAGGCCACGCCGGGGTGCGGCGAGGCCCCGTCTGTTCCAGCCCTCATCGGTACGACAACACCAATCCGTGAATGAGCCGCGTCCAGCCGTCGAGCATCACGAACAGCAGCAGCTTGAACGGCAGCGAGATGGTGGTGGGCGCGATCATCGACATGCCCAGGGCCAGCAGCACCGTGGCCACGATCAGGTCCACCACCACGAACACCAGGTAGATCACGAAGCCGATCTGGAACGCGCGCGTGAGCTCGCTGAGCGTGAAGCTCGGCACCAGCACCATGAAGTCGTCGGGCGACAGCGCCGCGGCACGCTCGGGCGGCCACACGGCTTCGGCCGACTTCAGGAAGAAGCGGCGGTCGCGCTCCTGCGTGTGCTTCTGCAGGAAGGTCTTCACCGGCTCCTTGGCCGCCTCCATCACCGCGGCGATGTCGCCGAAGCCCTCGCCCTTGACCCCGAACTGGCGGCCCTTGAGCGAATCGGACACCGCCATGCCCACCGGCGCCATGATGTAGATGGTGAGGATGATCGCCAGCCCGTTGAGCACCATGTTGGGCGGCGTCTGCTGCAGGCCCAGCGCGGTGCGCAGCAGGCCGAACACGATCACCAGCTTGGTGTAGCTGGTCATCATCAGCGCGACGAAGGGCGCCACGCCGAAGGCCACGATCAACGCGACGAGGGTCAGCGGCTCCGGCAGGTTCGAGCCCATGGCGGCGGCCGCTTCTTCAGATCTCGCCGGGCGCGAACTCGGTGACGCGCACGCCCAGGCGCTCACCGACCGCCACCAGGTGCCCCTTGCCCAGCACGTTGCCGTGCGCCAGGATGCGCACCAGCGCGCGGGTCAGCGGCTGCTCCAGCTCGAACACATGGCCCGGCTGCAGGCTCTTCACCTGGCCCAGCGTGAGGCCCAGCTCGCCCACCTCGAAGCGAAGCGTCACCTCGAGTGCGTCGAGGCGGTCCAGCGGCAGTGCCGCGTTGTCGTCGGCGACCGGCGTATCGGTGTTCATGCTCAGGTCCTTGATCTGCTGCAGGGTGATGTGGGCGCCCTCGGCGTGCGCGACCAGCCGGCGTGCGGCGCCGCGCAGCTCGGCCGCCACCTCGATGCCCTGGCCTGCGGCACGCCATCGCTCGATGGCCAGCAGGTCGCCGGGGCGGATGTCGGCCAGCTCGCGCAGCGCGAGCTGCGTGCTGCCCAGGCAGAACGGCAACGGGATGCGCAGGCGGTCGAGCCCGGGCCGTGGCATGCGCGGGGCCGGCGGCAGCAAGGGCTGCAGCCATTCGAAGCCGGCCGCATCGTCGAACTGCAGCAGGCCTTCGCAGCGCTCGCCGCCGGGCAGCTCGCACTCGAAGCCGACCTCGTGGCGCGATTCGCGCACTGACACCTCCTGCGCGTCGGCGGGCAGGCCCCACTCGAAACGCAGGCGCGTCAGGCGCTCCAGCGCCTGCGTCAGCTCGTGCAGCGCATCGGCCCACAGCACGCAGCGCAGTTCGCGCGGCAGTTGATCGGCTTCGCGCTCCTGCAGCGTGCGCGCCACCGCGAGACGGTCGACGGCCAGCAGCCCCGCATGCGGCCCCACCGCGAAGCGGAACCACTCGAGCTGCCGCTCGCGGCGCGGCAGCGCGCGAAAGCGCAGCCGGTGCCCCCTCTCGCGCAGCGTGAAGCGCAACGGGCCGCTGCCGCTGTACAGCCGCGCGAAGGCCTGCGCCATCGCGGGTGCGATACGCGGCAGCGCCGAAGCGCTGCCGAGATCGGTGACCGTGCGGGCACCGGTGGCGTCCGTGGAAGGCATGGCGTCGCGTTTCATGAGGGCGGGAGGCAGCGTAATCAAAGCGCCACGCACACGGAACTACGTGATCTCGTAGCGGCACTGCCACGCCCGGCGTCAAGGGCCGCGCTACGAAAACTCGGTGTTGTCGTGAGCTGCGTCACGCTCCTAGAGTCCGCCGCACAGCTTCATGCACAGCGACATCCGCGATGGCCGTCACCACCCAACCCCTGCGCACCGGCAGCCGCATGCGCGACCTGCTCGGGGTCGCCGCGCGCCAGAACGACCTGGTGCTCGCGGGCCTGCTGGTGGCCATCGTCGCGCTGTTCGTGCTGCCGCTGCCCACGCCGCTGCTGGACCTGCTGATCGCCACCAACCTCGCGATCAGCCTGGTGCTGCTGATCGTGGCGATGTACGTGCCGTCGGCGCTGTCGCTGTCGACCTTTCCGTCGCTGCTGCTGTTCACCACGCTGTTCCGCCTGGCGCTGAACATCGCCTCCACCAAGCTGATCCTGCTGCACGCACACGCCGGCCACATCATCGACACCTTCGGCAAGCTGATCGTGGGCAACAACGTCGTGGTGGGCGGCGTGGTGTTCCTGATCATCGCGATCGTGCAGTTCATCGTCATCGCCAAGGGCTCCGAGCGCGTGGCCGAGGTGGCGGCGCGCTTCGCGCTCGACGCCATGCCGGGCAAGCAGATGAGCATCGACGCCGACGTGCGCGCCGGCGTGCTCTCGTCGTCGGAGGCGCAGCGGCGCCGCCAGCAGCTGGAGCAGGAATGCACGCTGCACGGCGCGATGGACGGCGCGATGAAGTTCGTCAAGGGCGACGCGATCGCCAGCATCATCATCGCGCTGGTCAACATCCTCGCCGGCATCACCATCGGCACGCTGATGCTCGACATGAGCGTGGGCGGCGCGCTGCAGCGTTACGCCATCCTCACCGTGGGCGACGGCATGGTGTCGCAGATTCCCTCGCTGCTGGTGTCGGTGGCCGCGGGTATCGTGATCACCCGCGTGAGCACCGACGACACGCGCGAAAGCCACACGCAGCTGGCCTCGCAGATGGGCCGCCAGCTGCTGGCGCATCCGCGCGCGCTGCTGGTTGCCGGGCTGGCGGTGGCCAGCTTCCTGGCGGTGCCCGGCTTTCCCAAGTGGGCCTTTGCGCTGCTGGCCGTCCTCATCCTCGGGCTGGGCCTGGCCACGCGCCGCCTGCGCCGGCTGCGCCGCATGCCGGCCTGGATCGCGCACGAGGAGGAAGCTGCCGAAGCGCAGGCCGAGGCCCAACAGATCGCGGCGCCGCTGGCGCTGCACCTGGCGGCCAACCTGCGCGGCCGGCTCGACCGCCATGCGCTCGCGCGCCGGCTCGGCCAGGTGAAAGCCGCGGTGGACAACGACCTCGGACCGGTGTTCCCGCGCATGCAGATCCAGCACGACCCCGGCCTGCCCGACGACGCCTACAGCCTGCTGGTGCAGGACGTGCCGGTGGCGCAGGGCCTGGTGGACCTGCAGGCCGAAGCGCCCGAGGAAGCGCTGGCCGCGCACGTGGAGCAGGTGACGCGCCGCCACGCGGCCCAGATGATCGGCCTGCAGCAGGTGCAATGGCTGCTGCGCCTGCTGCAGCGCGATGCGCCCGAGCTGGCTGCCGAGACCGCGCGCGTGGTGCCGCCGCAGCGCATGGCCGAGGTGCTGAGGCGGCTGCTGCAGGAAGGCATCCCGCTGCGCAACCTCAGCGCCATCTGCGAAAGCCTGGTGCAGCGCACGCCGCACGAGACCGACAACATCGCGCTGACCGAGATGGTGCGCATCGACCTGGGCCGCTTCATCACCAGCCGCCATGCCGGCGCCCGGCGCGAGCTGCAGGCCATCCTGTTCGAGTCGAGCCTGCTCGAACGCATCCAGAACGCGATCGAGCGCTCGCCGCGCGGAAACATGCTGCTGCTCAGCCCCGCGGTGAAGCAGGAGATCCGCGAGCAGGTGCGGCGCATCGCCGACCCCGCGGCGCCGCAGGTGGTGGCGATCACCTCCGCCGACGTGCGCCGCTATGTCAAGACCCTGATCGACCCGGTGGCGCCGCACCTGACCGTGCTGTCGTACCAGGAGATCGACGAGGACGTCACCCTGCAGCCCGTCGGCTGGATCACCAACCCCAAGACCGCCTGAGGACAAAGCAACCCATGTCGCCCCAGAACGTGCTCGACATCACCCGCGACGGCCTGCTGATCGTGCTGTGGGCCGTGCTGCCGGTGGTGGCGGTGGCCACCATCACGGCCCTGGTGATCTCGGTGCTGCAGGCGGTCACGCAGGTGCAGGACCAGAGCATCGCGCAGTCGGTGCGGCTGATCGCCGTGCTGGTGACCATCGTGCTCGCCTCCGGCGTGCTGGGCCGCGACGTGTTGCGCTTCGCCGAGCGCGCTTTCCAGGTGGTGGGCACCCTGTCATGAAGACCTTCGCACGCTGCCTCGCACTCGCCCTGCTGCTCGCAGGCGCCGTCACCTTCGGCGCCGAGCTGCCCTGGCGCAACAAGCCCTTCCGCATGATGGCCAACGAGAAGCCGGTGGCCGAGTTCCTGCGCGAGCTCGCCGCATCGCAGGGCACCACCGCGGTGGTCGATCCCAAGGTCACCGGCGTGATCAGCGGCAAGTTCAACCTGCACAGTTCGGCGCACCAGCTGCTCACCTCGATCTGCGACGCCAACGGGCTGACCTGGTACTACGACGGCTCCTTCCTCTACATCGAGCCGGCCTCCGAAGCGCGCAGCGAAGTGCTGCCGATCGCGCCCGACAGCGCCGGGCGCATCGACGAGGCGCTGCGCCAGCTGAAGATTGCCGACCGCCGCTATCCGCTGGCGGTGAGCGAGCGCGAAGGCACCGTGTTCGTCTCGGGCCCGCGCCGCTACGTGGAGATGGTGCGCCGCGCCGTCAAGGCGGTGGAGCGCAGCACGGCCGGCAACCAGGCCGGCGAGATCCGCATCTTCCCGCTGCGCTACGCCTGGGCCGGCGACTTCCACCTGCGGCGCTCGGGCGCCGCGGTGGTGGTGCCCGGGGTGGCCAGCACGCTGCGGCGGCTGTTCAGCCGCGGGCGCGACGCCATCGCCGGCGCCGGCGGCCGCTCGTCGGGCCTGCCCATTCGCGTGGGGCCCGAGCGCGAGATCCGCCTGCGCACCGGCGACGTGGTCAACGCGCCCAAGGTGGAATACGGCGCCCCGGCCAACGCGGGCGAGGCCGACGTGGGCGGCGACAGCTACGACGGCACGCTGCCGAGCTTCCAGGCCGACAGCCGGCTCAACGCGGTGATCGTGCGCGACTCGCCCGAGCGCATGGCGCAGTACGCCCGCCTGATCGAGCAGATGGACGTGAAGCCGCGGCTGGTGGAGATCGAGCTGACCATCATGGACATCAGCACCGACACGCTCGACAGCCTGGGCATCGACTGGCGCCTGCACGGCCGCCGCGCAGACCTGCAGACCGGCACCGGCGAGCGGCCCGCCCTGACCTGGCAGAACGCCACCACCGAGGCGGGCCAGGTGGCCGGCCGCGATCTCAACGGCAATCCGCTGGCGCCCGCGGGCGCCATGTTCACCGCCGCCCTCGGCCACGAGGCGCGCACCTTCCTGCTGGCGCGCGTGAACGCGCTGGCCGAGAAGGGACGGGCCAACTTCGTCGCGCGGCCCAAGGTGCTGACCATCGACAACACCGAGGCCGTGCTGGAGAACCTGAGCGAGATCCACGTGCGGGTGCAGGGCTTCCAGGACGCGGGCCTGTTCAGCATCACCTCCGGCACCTCGGTGCGCGTGACGCCGCTCATCGTCGACGAGAGCACCGGGCGCAGCGTGATGCTCAGCATCGCCATCGAGGACGGCAGCCTGAGCCCCAACCAGGCGGTGGACCAGATCCCGGTGATCTTCCGCCGCACCGTCAACACGCAGGCGCTGATGCAGGACGGCGCCAGCCTGCTGCTGGCCGGCTTCACCTCGGAGGAAACGATCAACGCGGTGACCGGCGTGCCGCTGCTGGGCGACATCCCCGTGCTCGGCGCGCTGTTCCGCCACACCGAGAAGAAGCAGGCCAACATGGAACGGTTCTACATGCTGACGCCGCGGATGGTCGTGCCCGGCACCCCGGCGGCAGGAGGTTGAACATGAGTGCATTGCCCAAGCCCCAGCCCGCCTGGTGCCTCAGGTTCCTCAGCGGCGCCCTCAAGGGCCGCACCATGGCGCTGAAACCCGGCGCCAACACCCTGGGCTCGGCGCCCGGCTGCGAAGTCATGCTGCCCGGCAGCGAGGTGCTGCCGCGCCACCTGGTCATCCACGTCGGCGAGCTGGTGATCTCGGTGCAGGCCGCCGGCGGCGGCGAGGCGCACCTCAACGGCCAGCCGCTGGGCGGCCAGCGCCGCAGCCTGGTGGCCGGCGACATCGTCGCCGTCGGGCCGATCGAGCTCGAGCTCGACCGCAGCTACCCCGAGGGCGAGGCCGACGACCCGATGTTCGCCTGGTCGCCGAGCATGCTCGACGAGGACGGCCCGCGGCCGCCCCGGCCCGCGCCCGCCGGACGCCCCTGGTGGCGCGGCGGCGCCACCGCCTTGCTGCTGGCGCTGGCCGGCCTCACCGCAGTGGCCGCCTGGCAGCGCGGCGGCAAAGCTGCCGATGCCAATGCGCCGCACCTGGACCTGGCCGCGCTGGAGAAGACGCTGGCCGCGTTTCCCGAGGTGGAGGCGGTGGCGGCCCCGGGCGGCCAGGTGCTGCTCAAGGGCTTCGTCGAGACCCGCCTGCGCCGGCAGGCGCTGGCCCAGGCGGTGCGGTCGCTGGGCGGGCAGGTGGCGATGAGCGTGCATGCGGCCGACGACATCGTGGAGCAGGCGCGCCGCTACGTCGACGACCCGGGCATCGCGCTCACCTATGCGGGGCGCGGCCAGCTCGTGGCCTCCGGCGTCACCGACAGCGACGCGGTGCGCCAGAAGCTGCGCCGCCTCGGCGAGGACCTGCATCCCAACGTGCTGGTCTCCGACCGCGTGCAGTACCGCGAACCCAAGCCTCGCGCCAACGCCGACGAAGCGGCCACGCAGTGGGCCGCCTGGCAGGCGCTGCTGCCCGCGCGCATGGTCAGCATCACCGAGGACGGGCGCGGCGGGCGCCACATCCAGCTCGCCAACGGCACGCGCTACTACGAAGGCTCGGTGCTGCGCTCGGGCGCCGAGCTCAAGTCGATCGGCGTGGACCAGCTCACCGTCAGCGCAGGGGCCGCACCCAGGACACCTTGATCACCGGATTCGCGCGCCTGGTCCGGCAGCGCGGAAGACGTCCCGGCCCCCCGGCCGGGGCATTCACCAAAGCAGGACCGTTCATCAACTTTGTTCAGGAGCAAGCACATGGCAAGCCCAGTCGACAGCATCAACACCAGCACCGCCGCATTCCAGGCCGCCGCTCTGGCGGCGCAGGACGCCTCCAACAAGGTGTCGCTGGCCTCGATGGTCACCGCCTCGGTGACCGGCGCGAACGCGGCCAACACCAACGTCGCACGCAACGTGGGCGACGACCTGCGCCAGGCGGGCCAGTACACGAAGTAAGCCCGCTGCAGCCGGGAGGGGCCCCGCCGGCGGGGCACCCCCGGCGCCTCTGTCCACTTCTGGCGGCCCGCGCAAGCCGCACGGGCCAGGAGACAAGCATGGATGCTGTGACCCAGATTTCCGCGGCGCTTGCCTTGGGCGGGCCGCAAGGCGCGCAGCCTCTGAGCAGTTGGAGCGCGTCCGGCAATGCGATACCCCACATCGACCTGCAGCAGGCCCAGTCGTTCGCGCGCGAGATGCTGGGCCCCGCGCCGCGCTCCTTTGCCGAGATGCGGCAAAGCCTGCTCACGCAGGTGGACCACTCGGACCCCATCCGCACGATGTACGCCATGGCCGACGTCACGCTCGAAGCGCACGACGTCACATTGAAGTACAGCCTGGCCACCGGCCTCACCAGCGCCGTGGTGGGGCTGTTCGGCACGATGCTCAAGAGCGCCACCGCGCAGTGAGGCCGCGATGATCATGCTGCGCGCACTGCCCGCCCTCGCCCTGGCCCTGCTGCTGGCGGGCTGCAAGGTGGAGCTGTATTCCGGCCTCACCGAACAGGAGGCCAACGAAATGCTGGCCACCTTGTCGGCCGAGCACATCCAGGCCCGCAAGGAGCGGCTGGACAACAACGAATGGCAGGTGCAGACCGAGGAAGACCAGCTCGGCCGCGCGCTCGCCGTGCTGCGCGCGCAAGGCCTGCCCAAGGCACGCACCATCACGATGGGCGACGTGTTCCAGAAGCAGGGCCTGGTGTCCACCCCGTCGGAGGAGCGCATGCGCTACATCTTCGCGGTGTCGCAGGAGCTGTCGCAGACCCTGCGCGGCGTGGACGGCGTGGTGGACGCGCGGGTGCACGTCGTGGTGCCCGCCAACGACCCGCTGAACGACAAGATACGGCCCTCGTCGGCGGCGGTGTTCATCAAGCACCGGCCCGAGGTGGACATGCGGCTGCTCGCGCCCACCATCAAGGACCTCGTGGCGCACAGCATCGAAGGCCTCAACCACGACCAGGTCTCGCTTTCGCTGTTCGAGGCGCGCCGTGTGCAGGGCACAGCCGCGGCCGCGCCCGGCGCGGCGCCACCGCCGCCGGCACTGATCTCCGAGCGCGCCGCGATCGTGCTGATCGTGCTGCTGCTGGCCGCGGCCGTGTGCGTGGCCGCGCTGCCCACGCTGCTGAAGCGCCAGGGGCTGGACTGGCGCACCTGGGCGCGGCGCCAGCTGGTCAAGCGCTGAAGCACGGAGCCCGCCGTGACGCCTGCCGCCGCAGCCAGCCCACACCATGCGCCGCCCATGGCGCTGATGCGGCACGTCGCGCGCTTCAACCTGCATCCCGAAGAGGGCCTGCATCCGAGCTGGCTGCCCCAGAGCTGGCCGCTGCGCCACCGCCGCCCGCAGCGCTGGAGCCCCGAGGCGCAGGCGCTGCTGGGCGCGTTGCTGCGCCGGCAGGGCCTGGCCGGCGAGCCGCTGTTCAACTTCGACGCGCGGCTGGCGCGGCTGGCCCTGTTCGACGGCCCCTCGCTGCGCAGGCTGGCGCTGTACACCGGCCTGTGCGCCCACCTGCCGCTGCTGAAGCTGCGCAACGAGCTCGGCCTGCACCTGCGCCGCCAGGCGCTGCGCTTCGACCCCGATGCGGTGGAGTTCGCGCTCGACCGCGTGCCGGTGCCCACCGCGCTGAAGATGGACGCCCAGCCGCTGGGCGAGCGGCCCGCGGGCATCGGCCGCCTGGTGCTGGCGCGCGGCTACCGCCTGCTGCAGGCCGCCGCCGCGAGCACGGGCGACAGCGCGCTCGCGCGCGTGCGGCTGAAGCTGCCGCGCCGTGCCGCGCGCCTGCCGCTGCCCGCGCTGCGCCCGCGCCAGCTCGCGCAACTCGATGAACTGATGCTCTCGTGCATCGTGCCCGAAAGGCTGCCGCGATGGGACTGGCTTTTCTGATCACCAGCGAGAACCTGCAGCTGCTCGGCGAGCGCAAGGTGCTCAAGCAGGCCGAGTACACCGCCTTGCTCGATGCGGCGCAGGTGCTGGAGGCCGCGCGCCAGGAGGGCCAGCGCCTGCTCGCGCAGGCCGCGCGTGAGGCCGAGGACCGGCGCCGCCAGGGCTATGAAGACGGCGTGCGCGCCGCACGCGCCGAGGTGGCGCAGACGCTGGTGTCGCAGGCCGAAGCCACCCAGCTGCAGCTGGCGCAGCTGCGCAGCTCGATGGCGCAGATCGTGGTGAAGGCGGTGGGCCAGTTCATGGCCGACGCCGACCCCGCCCTGCTGTACCAGGCGGCGCTGCTGCGGGTGGAGGCGCTGATCCGCGCCGAAGCCTTCGTCAGCGTGCGCGTGGCGCCTGCCCAGGAGGCCGCGCTGCGCCGCGCGCTCGACCGGCTGAAGCTGCAGCAGAACTGGGCGCTGGCGGTCTCGGTGCAGGCCGACGCCTCGCTGCCCGAGGGCGCCTGCACGGTGCACACCGCCAGCGGCACGGTCGATATCGGCCTGGACGCGCAGCTCGACGTGTTCCGCCGCGCGGTGCAGCGCCAGGGCGAGCGCGCGGGCGAAGGAGCGCGCGCATGACCGACCGCGCCGACGCCGGCGTGCTCGCCCCCGAGGCGCTGGCCCTGCTGTCCGACCTGGAACAGGCCTTCGGCCGCGTCACGCCCGCCGCGATGCGCGGGCGCGTGAGCAAGGCCGTGGGCATGCTGATCGACGCCTCCGGCATCCAGGCCCACGTGGGCGAGCTGTGCGAGCTGGTCACGCCCGGCGAGCCGCCGCTGCTGGCCGAGGTGGTGGGCTTTGCGCGCCAGACCGCGCTGCTCACGCCGCTGGGCCCCACCACCGGCATCTCCGCACTGACCGAGGTGGTGCCTTCGGGCCGCGCCTTCTCGTGCCCGGTGGGCGACGGCCTGCTGGGCCGCGTGCTCGATGCGCTGGGCGACCCGATGGACGGGCGCGGGCCGCTGCTGGCTGCCGCGCGCCTGCCCGTGCACCGCGAGCCGCTCAATCCGCTGGCGCGCCGCATGATCGGGCAGCCGCTGGCCACCGGCATCCGCGCGATCGACGGCACGCTCACGCTCGGCGAGGGCCAGCGCATCGGCGTGTTCTCGCCGCCGGGCGTGGGCAAGAGCACGCTGCTGGGCATGCTGGCACGCGGCTCCACCGCCGACGTGAACGTGGTGGCGCTGATCGGCGAGCGCGGCCGCGAGGTCAAGGAGTTCATCGAGCACAACCTCGGCCGCGAAGGCCTGGCGCGCACCGTGATGGTGGTCTCCACCTCCGACCGGCCGCCGATGGAGCGCATCAAGTCGGCCTATGTGGCCACCACCATCGCCGAGCACTTCCGCGACCAGGGCCGACGCGTGCTGCTGCTGGTGGACTCGCTCACGCGCTTTGCGCGCGCGCAGCGCGAGATCGGCCTGGCCAGCGGCGAGCCGCCCACACGGCGCAGCTACCCGCCTTCCATCTTCTCGATGCTGCCGCAGCTGCTGGAGCGTGCCGGCCAGGGCGACAAGGGCTCGATCACCGCGGTGTACTCGGTGCTCACCGAAGGCGAGGACGACAACGACCCGATCGCCGAAGAGGTGCGCTCCATCCTCGACGGCCACATCGTGCTGTCGCGCAAGCTGGCCGCTGCCAACCACTTCCCGGCGATCGACGTGCTGGCCAGCGTGAGCCGCGTGATGCCCCAGGTGGTGCCCCCCGGGCACCGCGAGGCCGCCTCGGCGCTGCGCTCGCTGCTGGCCAAGTACCAGGAAGTGGAGCTGCTGGTGCAGATCGGCGAATACAAGGCCGGCAGCGACCCGCAGGCCGACCGCGCGATCGCGCTGCGGCCCGCACTGCGCGAGTTCCTCACCCAGGCGCCCGATGCACTCGGCGACTACGGCCGCACCGTGCAGAGCCTGCGCCGCCTCATGGGAGACCGATGATGAGCGTGGACTTCAAACGCCTGATCGACCTGCGCGAGCTGCGCGAGCGCACCGCGCTGCAGCGCTTCGGCGAGGAGCAGCGCCAGTACGAGCACAGCCGCGCGCAGGCCGAGGCCGCCCGCCTCGCGCTGCAGCAGCGCCAGCGCCAGAAGGTGGCGCACTGGGAGGCTTCGCTGCAAGGCCTCGGCCACGCGGCCGGGGGCGTGGGCCGCCTGAAGGACGCCGACGCGTGGGCGCTGCAGATGCAGCTGCAGATCGAGCAGGCCCAGCGCGACCTGCAACTGGCCGAGTCGCTCACCGCCGAGCGCCAGACCACGCTGGAGGAGGCGCGGCGCCGCCTGCATGAAGCCGCGATCGACACGCACAAGGCGCGCGAGCTGGCGCAGCGGCTGCAGCTCGACCGCGTGCAGCGGCGCGAGCGCCGCCTCGAAGGGGCGTCCGACGACAGCGCCGCGCAGGCCTGGGCGGCACGGCGCGCGAGCTGACAGGCCGATGCCCGCCACCCACGCCGAGATCGCCGCGGCCGAAGCCTTCTTCGGCCCGGTGATGCTCACGCTGCCGCGGCTGCTGGCGCTGTTCACCGTGCTGCCCTTCTTCTCGGGCCGCGTGGTCAACGGGCTGGCGCGCGGCGGCCTGCTGCTCACGCTGGCGATCTTCATGTCGCCGGTGGCCGGGCCGATGCCCGACACCTCGCCCGCGCTGTGGCTGCTCCTCACCGCCAAGGAGGTGCTGATCGGGCTGCTGCTGGGCCTGGGCTTCGGCATCTTCATCTGGGCGATCGAAAGCGTGGGCGACCTGATCGACTTCCAGACCGGCTCGTCCAATGCACTGTTCTTCGACCCGGCCGCCGGCCACGAAGGCGGGCCCACGGGCACCTTCCTGGCCTGGCTGGTGATCACGCTGTTCGTCTCCGCCGGCGGGCTGCTGGCGCTGCTGGGCGTGGTGGTGGACTCCTACCGCATCTGGCCGGTCACCTCCTTCATGCCCGACCTGGGCGCGGTGCTGCAGGAGTTCGTGGTGCGCCAGGGCGACACCTTGTTCCAGCTGATCGTGAAGCTGGCTTCGCCGGTGATCCTGGTGCTGCTGCTGGCCGAGCTGGGCATGGGGCTGGTGGGCCGCATCGCCCCGCAGCTCAACGTGTTCGTGTTCTCGCAGCCGCTGAAGAGCCTGCTGGCGCACCTGATGATGCTGCTGTTCCTGTTCCTGCTGTACGACTCGCTGCAGATCTTCCTGCGGCCCGAGAACGGCGTGCTGGACTTCCTGCGCCACACCTTGTGAAGCGCCATGGCAGAGACCGAGAAGCAGCACGAACCCACCCAGCGGCGCCTGCGGGAAGCAAGGCGCCGCGGCGAGGTGAGCTTCAGTCCCGACATCGCCGCCACGGCCACCTTCGTGGCCGTGGTGCTCGGCCTGTGGCTGGGCGGCACCGCAGGCTTCGGCCTGCTGCAGGAGCTGTGGCGCCATGCCACCAGCGCGGCGCTGCTGGCCGACCCCACCGCGCGCATGGGCGAGCTGCTGGGCCATGCACAGCAGGTGCTGCTGTGGGGCGTGATCGCGCCGGCGGCGGCCGCATTGGCCGGCGCGCTGGCCGGCAGCTTCTTCCAGGTGGGCGGCCTGATGGTCTGGAGCCGCGTGCTGCCCGACGTCAACCACCTCAACCCGGCCCAGGGCCTGAAGCGCATCTTCTCCACGCACAACCTCTTCAACCTGCTGAAGATGGTGGTGAAGACGCTGCTGCTGGCCGCGCTGCTGTATGTGGTGATCCGCAACTTCATCCCCACCGCGCTGGCGCTGGGCCACGTGGACGCGGCGTCCACCATGGCGGTGGGCGCGCGCACCGTGCTGCTCGTGTTCGCCTGGGCGGCGCTGATCTACGCGCTGATGGCCGGCGTGGACTACGCGCACCAGCGCTACGAGTTCCTCAAGCAGCACCGCATGTCCACCGAGGAGCTGCAGCGCGAGCACAAGGATGCAGAAGGCGACCCCATCAACGCCGGCCGCCGCCGCGCCGCGCACATGGAGATGGTGTATGCCGGCCTGGCCGACCGCGTGCGCACCGCCTCGGCGGTGATCCACTCGCAGCGCGTGGCGGTGGCGCTGCAGTACCTGGGCGAGAAGGACCTGCCGCGCGTGGTGGCGCGCGGCGAAGGCGAGGTGGCCGCGCAGATCCGCCGCTTCGCCGCCGAGGCCCTGGTGCCCACCGAATCCGACGCCTCGCTGGCCGAGCGGCTGTATGACGAGGTGCCGCTCGAGCAGCCGATCCCGCGCTCCCTCTTCGGCCCCGTGGCCCGGCTGATGCGCTGGGCCACCGGCCTCGACCCCTGAACTTCGCTGTCATCCCAGGAGAAACATCATGCTCATCAACGACGGTGGTGGCGTCTACATCCGCACGGCCCCTCCCCCTCCGCCGCCTCCCCCGCCGCC
>JBFLWE010000044.1:0-46041 GCA_040758375.1 Pseudomonadota bacterium | reverse complement strand
TCGGTGCCGAAGAACATGCCGCGCTTGAGCAGCAGCGGCTGGTACTTGGCGCGGCCCACGCGGCGCACGGTGCCGTTGTTGCGCCCGCCTTCCACGTACTCCTGGATGTCCATCTCGATTTCCAGGCCGCTGCATTCCTGGAAGGCGCCGCTGCCCAGCTCGGCAGCGCCTTGCGGTGGCGTGTAGCCGGCCCCGGCGCCCGCGGGCTGCTGGCGGCCGGCCACGACATCGGGCGAGCGCAGCAGCTTCACTTCGAAGCGGAACGAGGTGAGCAGCATCAGCTCGGGCATGGCGGGCTCACTCTTCGAGGTTGAGGGTGCCGTCGCCGTCGCGGCGCAGGCGCACGAGGATGAATTCCAGCGGCTCGGCCGGGGCCACGCCGATCTCGACGATCAGCTCGCCGCGATCGAGCGTGGCCATGTCGGTGCGCAGGCGCACGAAAAACGACTCGGCCTCGGTGCGGCCGGCAAACGCGCCGGCGCGGAACAGCTGGCGCAGCAGGCTTTCGATGGCGTGCTTCAGGTCGCGCCACAGCACCGGGCCGTTGGGCTCGAACACGGCCCACTGGGTTTGCGCCAGCAAGGTGCGGCGCAGCATCAGCATCAGCCGCCGCACCGAGAGCTGGCGCCAGTCGCTCTGACGCGAGAGCGTGCGCGCGGCGATCAGCGCAATGCCCTGCGGCTCGCGCACGAAGCAGTTGATGTTGAGCGGGTGCAGGGCGTCGGCGCGGCCTTCGGGCTGCGGCTCGGCCACGTGCACGACCTGGCGCGCGATCTCGTTGGCGGGGCCGTACTGGATGCCCAGCGCCAGCTCGCGCCGCGCGATGATGCCGGCCGCCACGGCCGAGGGCGGCATGCGGCGCTCGCGCGCCTGCGCGGGGTCGGTGTCTTCGAAGTTGCGGCGCGCCGGGATGAGCCAGGGATGGTAGGCCGCGGCCCAGGCGCTGTCGAACTGCGCGCGCCAGCCTTCGATGCGCGCTTGCGACAGGCCCGGCGGCACGTCGAACAGCGCGATCAGGTTCTGCGTGCTCTCGCACACCTCCAGCACGCGCTGCTGCAACGCCACGATCTCGGCCAGCCCGGCCTGCGTGCGCGGGTCGATCACCAGGCCGGTGAGCGCGCTGGGCGGGCTGCTGGGCACGCCGGCCTGCGGCGGCGTGTCGACACATTCACCGAACTCGGCGCCGGCGCCCGCAGGCGGCACCGGGTCGATGAATTCCAGCCCGGCCCATTGGGCAGGCAGGTACAGGTCGGGCACCACCAGCTGCGTGGCCTGCGCGAGCGCGGTCACCGCCGTGATGCCGCCGCCGGCGGTGTCTTCCGCCGCGCTCCACGTGTCGTCGAAGAAGTCGGCCGGGATCAGCTGGTCCCAGGCGTCGTCACCGCCGCTGAAGGCGCCGGTGCTGGCGACGATGAGCTCCAGTTCGGTGTCGCTGGGCGTGAGCGTGCTGCCCGCCCAGTCGGGGTGCGGCCACACCAGGGCGGAACGCTCGCACAGCACGTTGGCCATGCTTTGCGGATGGTCGGCCACCAGGGCCAGGCGCTCGAAGCGCTCGCGCCGGCCGGCGCCGTCGGCGATGTCGAGCGCCGCCTCCACCACCTCGGCGCGCACCGGCGTGTAGGGCGGATCGATGCTGAGCGTGAGCACCAGCCGCTCGCGCGCCCGCGCGGCATCGCGCACGCGGGTGAGCGCTTCGCACACCGTGAGCATCGAGTGGCCGTCGGCGTCGGTGAGGCGCAGCGTGGTGCCCGGCAGCAGCGGCGCGCGCGGCTCCACCTCCGGCCGCCCGCCGCCGCCCAGCGTGAAGCCCAGCGGCGCGGTCGTGAACGACAGCCTGAGCCTGAGCTGGTTGCCCCACTGGCCCTCGCTACGCGCCATGAAGGCCAGCTTTTGCGTGAAAGCGCCAGCCAGCACGCCCTGCGCGCAGCGGTCATGAAAGGGCGCCACACGCTCGTGCACCACGCGCACCACCCAGGCCAGCTTGCCGCCTTGTTCAAAGTAACTGGCCACCGCCTGCGGCAGCATGCCCGGCCCTTCGAAGCCGCCAAAGCACTGCACGTATTCGTCGAAGCTGCGCACCAGCACCGGCACGCTGCGCTTCAAGGGCCGGTCGTCGCACACCATGCGCCAGCCGAGCAGGTGTTCCTGGTCCACCAGCGGCACGCGCGCCGGCCCGCGCGGCGCCACGCCGACGAAGGCGCACACGTCCATGCGCTCCGGGTGCAGCGAGGGCTGCAGCAGCTCCGGCAGCGCAAACACGCCGGGGGCGCCGAGCGGTGAGCGGGCGGGGGCGAGCATGGCGCGAGCGTCCTGCCTTATTCGTAGGTCACGCCTTCGTGGGCGATGTGCAGCTCTTCCATCGCCACCTCGCCGCCGCCCTTGGCCGCCAGCGTGGGGCCCACCCATTTCTTCGGCTGGGCGTTCACCAGCTTGAACGAGGCGACCGGGTTGCGCGCCTCGTCGAGCACGGTGATGGTGACGGTGCGGCGGCCGTCGCCGCCTTCGCGCACGTCCTTCACCCACTGGAAGAGGTCGGTCGAGCCGATCAGCCCGCGCTTGAGCGTCACGTCCTCCTGCTTGAAGGTGTTGGCGATCTTGCGCACCGTGTTCACCAGGTCGTTGCCGTTGCGGTACTCGGAGTAGTTGATCTCCGTGCCCAGGCCCGACACGTCGGAGAAGCCGGCGATCACGCTGGCCTCGTCGCCGGTGCCCAGCGAAACGAGGAAGTTGAAGGCGCCGTAGGGGTTGTTGCGTTGGGTGGCCATGGTGGGTCTCTCCTATCGACGGTCAGGCCTTCGAGTCGGCCGTCCACTGGCCTACGCGGAAGATCACGTACTCGGCCGGGCGGCTGGGGCAGATGCCCACGAGGCAGATCATTCGGCCGTTGTCGAGGTCGTTCTGCGTCATGGTCGTGCGGTCGCAGCGCACGAAATACGCTTCCTCGGGCTTGGCGCCCACCAGGGCCCCGTCGCGCCACAGCACGAACAGGAAGTCCTCGACCATGCGGCGGATGTTGGCCCACAGGCGCTCGTTGTTCGGCTCGAACACGGCCCACTGTGTGGCCTTGTCGATCGAGTGCTCCACGTAGATGAACAGCCGCCGCACGTTGACGTACTTCCACTCGGGGTCGGAGCTCATCGTGCGCGCGCCCCACACCCGGTTGCCGCGCCCTTCGAAGAAGCGCAGGCAGTTCACGCCCTCGGGGTTGAGCACGTCCTGCCGCGCCTTGTTGATGTTGATCTCGAACTTGGTCAAGCCGCGCACGATCTCGTTGGCCGGCGCCTTGTGCACGCCGCGCTCGATGTCGTTGCGCGCGTAGATGCCGCACACGAAGCCCGAGGGCGGCAGCATCAGCTTGCGCGGCGGCACGCCCGGCACCGTGGGAAACAGCGGGTCGAGCACCTCGATCCAGGGGTGGTAGAGCGCGGCGTACTTGCTGTCGAACTTGCCGCGGAACTCGCGGATCTCGGAGATGGAACTGTTGGCGCGCGCGTCCACCACCGCGATGCGGTAGCGCGCCGACTCGGCATGCGCGATCAGGTGGTCGGCGCAGGCCTGCGAGGTTTCGAAATCGGGCATCGCGCCGCCGTCGGGCAGCGACACGATGGCGATGTCGTCCAGCTCGCCCAGGGCCTCCAGGCCGGTGGCGCGCCGGGTCACGATGTCGGGGTCGGCCTCCTGGCCGCGCAGCGCGTCGGGCGAGGGCAGCTCGCCGTCCTTGCCACCCGACAGCCGCTTGCCCGCGGCCTGCAGCCCCACCATCAGCGAGGCGGCAGCGAAGCGGTTGGCCCCCGGCGCCCAGTCGAGGTACACCAGCGCGTTCTCGTCCTCGGGGTCGTCGCGCTCCAGCACCTTGCCGATGTAGCGGCGCTGCTGCGGGTGGGTGCCCAGCTGCTCGTAGGTGTCGATGCGGCCCTCGGGGCCGTGCACGATCACGCGCACTTCCACCAGGCTGAGCTGGCTGTCGTCGGCCAGCGGCGCGGCGGGGTTGCCGCTGCTGTCGATGAAGGTCTGGCGGCCGTTGTTGTCCACCTCCACCACATAGAGGCTGCCGGCCACCAGCGGGTCGTTGCCGGTGGGCGGCGTGCCGCCGCCGGCGGTGAGCTCCACCACCGCGCCGGCGCGCGCAGTTTTCACCTGCACGCCCCACAGGTGCTTGTCGAGAATGTCGGTGGGGTCGTCGGGGTGCTTGAACGCGAGGTTCTTGCTGCGCACCACGCGCGTATCGACCAGCACGTTGCCGTCGTCGCCCGGCCAGCGCGCCACCCAGGCGGCCGAGCCGAGCGTGGTGACCACGGCCAGGCGCGCGCAGCTGTCGTCCACGTCTTCGCCCTCGGGCGCGGCGAACACGCGCGACACATACAAGCGCTTGCCGCCGTTGTTGAAGAAGGCGCGCGCCGCATGGGCCATGTAGTTCACCCGCTCGCCGCTGGCCAGCTGCAGCGGTGCGATGCCGCCGTACACCCGCTCGTACTCGGTGAACGAGGTGATGAGCCGCGGCTTGGTGGTGGAGGGGCCGCCGTCGTACTGCACCGGGCCGTAGCGCGTGGCGCCGGCGAATCCGGTGGTGCTGGTCGGAACGCCTTCGATCGACTTCGCGCGGAAGCTGACCTCTTCGACATAGACGCCTGGTGCAAGGTACTCGGGCATGGTGGTTCCCCGTTGGGTGAAGGTTCGGTGGATGGAGCCCCCGGCTGCGGCGTACCGCAGCCACCCCCCGCGGGGGTCAGCCCGAGCTTGGGAGCGGCCCGGCGCTCGGGCTGTAGGGCCGTGTTCCGGTCGGCGCTACGTGAAGCGCAAGTCGCTGTCGTTCATCGTGAAGACCTTTCCGGGTGGCGGCGCGATGTCGATCGGGCCGCGTTGCACATAGGTGGCAGGCACTTGCCTGCCGTCGAGCAGCGCGCTGGTGGCGGCGGTGCCGCTCACTTCCAGCGGCAGGCTCGCGAGTGGGTCCTGGGGGTCGAAGCTGTCGGCCGGGGGCAGGAACACCCACACGCGCAGCGGCAGCGTGGCCGGCAGCGCGGCACCGCCCGGCACGGCCTCGGGCCCCAGCACCACCAGGAACTCGCCGCGGTCGTCGCCGTGGCCCCAGGCGAGCTGGGTCTCGGTGGCGAAGTCGGGCGGGCCGCCGTTGGGCCGCGTGACCACGATGCGTGCCCAGGCCACGGGGTGCGAGGCGGGCAGCGAGGGCCCGCGCCGCACACGGCCGCGCAAGGCGCTGGTGTGGGCGGCCAGCGGATAGGCGGTGCCCGGCCACAGGCGCACGGCGCGGATGTTGTCGCGCTGCGCGGTGGGCACGCCGGCGGCTTGCACCGGCGTGAACGACAGCCGGCGCGGCACGTAGCGGCGCGGGTCGTTGCCGGTGGCGTAGCCCTCGGCACGCGGCGTGGCTTCGCCCCAGGCGCGCAGCACGAAGTTGGTGGGGTCGGCCTCCGCGCTGGGCGGCGGCACGGCCACCTTGTCCTTGGCGGCGCGCTCGAGCAGCCTGGCCAGCCGGCCCGCGGCGCGCAGCGCATGGCGGCCGCGCGGGTGCGGCTCGGTGCGCTGCACGCAAGGCCGCGCGCCGATGGCCTGCAGCTCGCTCACCCAGCGGCCCTCGGCCGGCAGGCCGCTCACCGCGTCGAGCCACTCCACGCCGAGCGCGAGCCGGTGTTGCACGTGGGACACCTCGACGGTGTTTTCCTCGCGCAGGCGTTGGGGCAGCACGGCGTCCATTACCCAACCCTCATGCGCACGTCGGCGTCGATCACCGGTGGCGCCACCACGTCGGCCAGCGTGTCGATGCGCACCACGCGCGCCACGTAGGGCACCGAGAGCCGGTAGTCGCTGGGCAGTGAATCGAAGGTGCGCATCAGCGCCTCGGTGGACACCTCCTCCAGCAGCAGCTGCACGTTGTCGGTGGCGCTGGCGCGCGGCTCGTCGGCGTATTGCGCGGTGTTGGGCAGCGCGGGTTCGTAGAGCAAGGGGCCCGACAGCGACGAGCGGCGCTCCAGCACCTGCATCGCGCGGCCGATGATCATGTGCTGGTGCTCGGCGTTGTCGGCCCAGGGCGTGAGCAGGTAGTGCAGGTCCAGCGCCAGGTGGCCGCGGCCGTCGGCCTGGCCCACGGCGGACCAGGCGGCGCGCATGGTCTTGTTGAAATCGACCCGGTACAACAGGATCGACAGGCCGTGGTCGCCCACCAGCGGCTTGGCGAGCACCGGGTCCAGGTCTTCGGTGCGCAGCAGCACCGCCTTGGTGGTCTTGCCGGGCACCGGCGGGCGCTCGAGGAAGGCCTGCGCGAGCAGCCGCTCCATGCTTTTGCCGACGCTGGCGATCGCGGTGAAGCCGGCCATGGTCAGTGCAGTCGGGTGGGGGCGTGCACAAGACGCTCAGGGCGTCGGTGCGCGGTAGATCGCGCCGCCATCGGGCAGCACCACGCGCTCCATCTCACCGCTTTGCACCAGGGCTTGCAGCGCCTGCTGCACCTGGGCCAGCGGCGCCTCCACGCCCATTTCAGGCAACCACCATTGCGCAATGCCATGCTCCGTGTCGGCGGCACGCGGGTGGCGGGCGAGATAGGCCAGGATGGCTTGAGCCGTTCTGTGCTTACCCGCTCCTGCCGCATCGTGCAACGACCTCTCCAGCAACGTTGTGGCGCTTCAATGCGAGGGGCGTGCCAGCGACTTGCGCGCACGCAAGTGCTTGATCTGCAAGGGATGGGAATCGGGCTGGCCGGTGGGGTGGGTCGGCTGCGACCCGGCGGCGCCGACCCGGTGGGCGGCTCAGGACCCGGTGGGTCGCTCGATGCCGTGCTTCTTGAGCAGCTTGCCGAGCGCGCGCCGCTCCTTGCCGGCCAGCCGGGCGGCATGGGTCACGTTGCCGGCGGTGGCCTGCATCAGGCGCTCGAGGTAATGGCGCTCGAAGCTGTGCAGCGTCTGCTCGCGCGCCTGGTTGAAGGCGCACAGCGCATCGATCGTGGGCAACGTGGCCGAGGCGGGCGCAGCGGCTGGCGGCGGCGCGTGCGCCGTGCCGGGGCCGAGGTCGAGCGTGGCGTCGTCGGACAGCAGCAGCGCGCGCTGCACGCGGTTGTCGAGCTCGCGCACGTTGCCGGGCCAGCCATAGCTGGCCATCCAGGCCAGGCAGGCGGGCGACAGCCGCCGCGGCGGCAGCGCGTAATGGCGCGCGTGACGCTCGATGAAGTGGTCGGCCAGCACCTGCGCGTCGCCGGGCCGTTCGCGCAGCGGCGGCATCTGCAGCAGCAGCACGTTGAGGCGGAAGGCCAGGTCGTCGCGGAAGGCGCCGTTTTGCAGCAGCTGGTCCAGGCGCGGGCTGGCGGCGGCGATGATGCGCACGTTGCCGCTGCACTCGCGCGTGCCGCCCACCGGGCGGTAGCGGCAGTCCTGCAGGAAGCGCAGCAGCGACACCTGTGCGCGCGGCGCCAGCGCGTCGAGTTCGTCGAGGAACAGCGTGCCGCCTTCGGCCGCGGCGACCAGGCCGGTGCGGCCCTGGCGCGCGTCGGTGAAGGCGCCGCGCTCGCAGCCGAAGAGCTCGCTTTCGATCAAGGTGTCGGGCACCGCGCCGCAGTTGAGCGGCACGAAGGGCCGGTCGCGCCGGGCGGACTGGTAGTGGATGGCGCGCGCGGCGAGGTCCTTGCCGGTGCCGGTCTCGCCTTGGATGAGCACCGGCGCGTCATAGCGCGCCATGCGCTCGATCAGCGTCAGCGCCTGCAGGAACGCGGGCGCGCGGCCCACCAGCTGCGGCGCGCGCGTTGTTGTTGTCGTTGCAGGCATCGCATCTCCCTCCGCGTACCGAATCGGCACCCGGTGCTGCAGTTCATCACTGCAACGTAGGCGATGGCTGGCGCAGCGTCAATTGCGAGATTGGGGGTGTCTGCGGGTAACGAATTGCGTCACCGGCGAGCGCCGTGCAGAGGTTCGGTGGCGCCGGGCAGCGAAGGGGTTGCCGCCGCCAGGCGCGGGCCGCGCTGGCGCTTGGGCGCCTCGGTGTTCTTCAGGTAGTCGGCCATCTTCCAGAACGCGGCCTCCAGCTCGCTGCGCAGCACCTTGTCGGCGCAGGTTTCCGTGAGCGCCTGGCGCATGCAGGCCATCCAGGCGTCGCGTGCGGCTTCGTCGATGTCGAAGCGGTGGTGGCGCCGGCGCAGCGCCGGCGCGCCGAACTCGTCGGAGTACAGGTGCTCGCCGCCCAGCCACTCGCACAGGTACTTCACCAGCACGGCCTTGGTGCGGGTGAGGTCGGCCTCGTGCATCGCGCGGATGGTGCGGGCGTCGCGGCGCGTGTCCATCGCGTGATAGAACGCGTCGACCAGGCGCACCACGGCCTCGTGCCCGCCCAGGCGCTGGTAGGGTGTGTTCGCGGGCCGTACCGCTATCGGCATCACGCTGCTCATGGTGGTCTCCTTTGCGGCCACCGTACCAAATCGCGTGCGGATGCCGCTTTGCCGGGGGTCAAGCTCTCTTGGCAGGCCGTCCTGGGACCGACCCTTACTGGAGAAACCTTGTCCGAGAACGACCGACAGATCGCGCTGATCCACCGCCTGCTGCCCGAGGCCGAGGCGCAGGGCCTGCCGTTGTGGCTCGAAAGCGGCTGGGCGGTGGACGCGCGCCTGGGCCGCGTGACGCGGGAGCACGAAGACGTCGATCTCGCGGTGCCTGCCGAACATATGGCGCGCTTCCAGGCGCTGCTGCGCGCGCACGGCGCCAGCGGCTTCGAAGTCACCGACTATGGCTTTCTCGTGCGGCTCGACGGCGTGTTGCTCGACTGCGAGCCCTGCCTGCCGGTGGCCGGCGGCTACGAGCTGGACGGTGTGCCGCCGGGCGCCTGCCCGATGGAGCCCGAGGGTGTGATCGACGGCCTGCGCGTGCGCTGCACGAGCTGGCAGGCGATCTTGTGGGAGTACTTCTTCTATCTGCAGGAAGTGCCGCACGAGCAGTGGCCCTTGAAGGACCGGCGCAGCTACCAGGCGGTGCGGGCGGCCGTGGGGACGGCCTGCGCCGACGCCTGGCATGCGTCGTTCCTGCAGGCCCGGCCCGGCGCAGGCCGGAGTTGATGCGCCTCAACGGGCGGCTGCCCGCCATGGCTTAGGGTGCGCCGATCGCATCTGCCGCAGGCTGCCCCATGATCCTCGACCGGGTGTACGAGCATGAACGCGTCCTGGCCCACCGCGTGTACCTCACGCAGCCGCTGGCCGGCGGGCGGGTGGTGGAGTACACCTGGTCGCAGGTGCTCGACGAGGCGCGCCGCATGGCGGCCCACCTGCGCGCGCGCGGCTTCGAGCCGGGCGCGCGCATCGCGATCCTGTCGAAGAACTGCGCGCACTTCGTGATGGCCGAGCTGGCCATCTGGATGAGCGGCCACACCACGGTGGCGATCTTTCCCACCGAGACCGCCGACACCGTGCACCACGTGCTGGGGCACTCGGGCGCCAGCCTGCTCTTCGTGGGCAAGCTCGACGCGTGGGAGCAGCAGCGCCGCGGCGTGCCGGCAGGGCTGCCCTGCATCGCCTTGCCGCTCGCGCCGCCCACGGGCTTCGAGACCTGGCAAGACATCGTGGCCCGCACGCCGCCGCTCGAAGGCCAGACCGCGCGCGCGCCCGAAGACCTGGCGATGCTGATCTACACCTCGGGCTCCACCGGCGTGCCCAAGGGCGTGATGGTCAGCTTCGGCGCGATCAGCCGCGTGGGCGAAGCGATCGCGCGCGACATCCGCGAGCGCATCGGCGCCGACGCGCCCAGCCGCGTGCTGTCGTACCTGCCGCTGGCCCACAGCTACGAGCGCTCGTGGGTGGAGGCGGCCTCGCTGGTCGACGGCAGCACGCAGGTGTTCTTTGCGGAGTCGCTGGACACCTTCATCCAGGACCTGCAGCGCGCACGTCCCACGCTGTTCCTCTCGGTGCCGCGCCTGTGGCTGAAGTTCCAGCAGGGCGTGTTCGCCAAGATCTCGCCCGAGCGGCTGGACCGGCTGCTGCGCATCCCCCTCGTCGGCCGGCTGGTGGCGCGCAAGGTGCTCAAGGGGCTGGGGCTGGACCAGGTGGTGGTGGCCGGCAGCGGCTCGGCGCCGATACCGTCCGAGCTCATCGCGTGGTACCGGCGGCTGGGCCTCAACCTGCACGAAGGCTACGGCATGACCGAGGACAGCTCGTACTCGCATTCGTCGAACGCGCGGTTCAATGCGCCGGGCCATGTGGGCGTGCCCATGCCGGGTGTGCAGGTGCGCCTGAGCGACGAGGGCGAGATCCTGATCAAGTCGCCCGGGCAGTTCAGCGGCTACTACCGCGATCCCGAGCTCACGGCCGCCTCGTTCACCGAGGACGGCTTCTTCCGCACCGGCGACCTGGGCGAGCGCGGGGCCGACGGCCTGCTGCGCCTGACCGGCCGCGTCAAGGAGCTGTTCAAGACCGCCAAGGGCAAGTACGTGGCGCCGGCGCCGATCGAAAACGAGCTCAATGCGCACCCGATGGTGGAGCTGTCCTTGGTGTCCGGCGTGGGCCAGCCGATGGCGTTTGCGATGGTGGTGCTGGCCGAGCACCTGCGTCCGCGGCTGCACGAGCCGGCGCTGCGCCAGCAGGTGGGCGCGGAGTTGGCGGCCTTGCTGGGCCGGCTCAACCGGCGCCTGGCCGAGCACGAAAGGTTGCGCATGATCGTCGTGGCGCGCGAGCCCTGGACCATCGACAACGGCTGCCTCACGCCCACCATGAAGATCCGCCGCGCGCGCATCGAGGCGCAGGTGGCCGAGCGGCTGGGCGACTGGTACGGCGTGCAGGAGCCTGTGCTGTGGGCGTGAGCGACGGGCCGCAGCATGGCGGCGACCGCGTCGCGCAGGCGCTGCAGGCCCAGGGCACGAGCACCATCTTCACGCTCTGCGGTGGCCACATCTCGCCCATCCTGAGCGCGGCCAAGGCGCGCGGCCTGCGCATCGTGGACGTGCGCGACGAGGCGAGCGCGGTGTTCGCTGCCGACGCCAGCGCACGGCTCACCGGCCGGCCCGGCGTGGCCGCCGTCACCGCGGGGCCGGGCATCACCAACACCATCACCGCGCTGAAGAACGCGCAGCTCGCGCAGTCGCCGCTGGTGCTGATCGGCGGCGCCGCGCCCACCGCGCTGCAAGGCCGCGGCGCGCTGCAGGACATCGACCAGCGCCCGCTGGTGGCGCCGCACGTCAAGCGCTTCTTCAAGCTGAAGCGCGTGCGCGACCTGGCGCCCGCGGTGGCCGAGGCGTTTGCGCTGGCGCAGCAGGGCGTGCCGGGGCCGGTGTTCCTCGAATGCCCGGTGGACCTGCTGTACGACGAGGCGCTGATCCGCCAGTGGTATGCCGAGGCCGGCGGCCAGGGCCAGGGCGCCGGCGCGCGCCTGCTGCGCTGGTACCTGCAGCGCCACGTGCGGCGCCTGTTCGACGGCAGCGAGGACGCCGCGGCGCCGCAGCCGCTGCGCGAGCCGCCGCTGCCGCAGGCCAGCGGCTCCGCGCGGCGCGCGGCGAACGAGGCGCTGGCCCGCGCGCAGCGCCCACTCATGATCGTGGGCAGCCAGGCGCTGGTGTGCGCTACGCAGGCGCAGGCGCTGGCGGACGCCGTCGCGCGGCTGGGCATTCCGGTGTACCTGTCGGGCATGGCGCGCGGCCTGCTCGGCCGCGACCACCCGCTGCAGCTGCGCCACAGGCGGCGCCAGGCGCTGCGCGAGGCCGACTGCCTGCTGCTGGCCGGCGTGCCCTGCGACTTCAGGCTCGACTACGGCAAGCACCTGCGCCGCAGCGCCACGCTGATCGCCGCCAACCGCAGCCTGCGCGACGCGCGGCTGAACCGGCGGCCCGAGGTCACCGCGCTGGGCGATGCGGGCGCTTTCGTGCGCGCGCTGGCCGACGCGCAGCCGCGCGCCGGTGCACGCTGGGCCGGCTGGGTGCAGCAACTGCGTCAGCGCGATGCCGAGCACGAGCACGACATCGACCTGCAGGCGCAGGCCCCCGGCGCGCATGTGAACCCGATCGCGCTGCTGCGCGCGCTGGAGCAGCAGGCCGGCGAGCAGGCGCTGCTGGTGGCCGACGGCGGCGACTTCGTGGCCACGGCCGCCTACGTGCTGCGCCCGCGCTCGCCGCTGAGCTGGCTCGACCCGGGCGCCTTCGGCACGCTGGGCGTGGGCGCGGGCTTCGCGCTGGGCGCCGCGCTGGCGCGGCCCGGCAGCGAGGTGTGGATCCTCTACGGCGACGGCGCCTGCGGCTACGGGCTGGTGGAGTTCGACACCTTCGTGCGCCACGGCATCCCGGTGATCGCCGTGGTGGGCAACGACGCCGGCTGGACGCAGATTGCGCGCGAGCAGGTCAAGCTGCTCAAGGACGACGTGGCCACCGTGCTCGCGCGCACCGCCTACCACGAGGTGGCGGCCGGCTTCGGCGCCGAAGGCCTGCTGGTCACGCGCATGGCGGAGGTGCCCGCCGCGCTGGCGCGCGCGCGCGAGCTGGCGCGCGGCGGCAAGCCGGTGCTGCTGAACGTGTGGCTCGACAAGACCGGATTCCGCGAGGGCTCGCTGTCGATGTAGGGCGCGCGCGCCTCAAACGCACAGCGCCTTGATGTCCTCGGGCACCGCGATCGCCTTGATGCGCTCGGGGTTGCCCGGGTCGCGCACCACGAAGGCGCGCACCTCGGTGCCTTCGCACAGCAGCTCGCCGTCGCGTGTCACACGGTGGCGGTGACGGAAGGTCTTGGCGGACCATTCCTCCACCGTGGTGTGCACTTCGATGGTTTCGCCGTAGGTGGCCGGCCGCAGGAAGCGGGTGTGGATCTCCAGCAGCGGCGTGCCCACGATGCCGCGCGTCTTGACCAGCTCGCGCCAGGGCGGCACGCCGCAGGCCATGAAGAAGCCCAGCGACGATTCGTCCATCCAGCGCGAGAAGTTGGGAAAGAACACGATGCCGGCCGGGTCGCAGTCGCCGAACTGCACCAGCACGCGGTGGATGTGCAGCCTGCTCATGGCCGGGCCTGCGGGTTCTCGATCAGCAGCGCAATGCCCTGGCCGCCGCCGATGCAGGCCGAGGCGATGCCCCAGCGCGCGCCCGCGGCCTGCAGCTGCCGCGCCACGGTGATGGTGAGCCGCACGCCGGTGGCGGCCAGCGGATGGCCCAGCGCGATGGCGCCGCCGTGCATGTTCAGGCGCTCCGGGTCCAGGCCCAGTTCGCGCTGCACCGCCAGCGTCTGCGCGCCCTGGGCCTCGTTGATCTCGAAGCGCGCGATGTCGTCGAGCTGCAGCCCGTGGCGCTGCAGCAGCAGCCGGATCGCCGGCGCCGGACCGATGCCCATGAACTCGGGCGCCACGCCCACCACCGCGCAGGCCGCCACGCGGCCCAGCGCAGGGCGGCCTGCGACACGCAGCGCCTCGCCCGAAACCACCAGCGCGGCCGCGGCCGCATCGGTGAGCGCGGAGCTGTTGCCGCCGGTCTGCACGCCGCCGTCGAACACCGGGCGCAGCTTGGCCAGCACCTCGGGCGGCGAGGGCCGCGGATGCGTGTCGCGCTCGGCCAGCGTGGCCTTGCCGGCCAGGCGCAGGCGGCGCGGCCTGTAGCCTGGCAGCTCGAAGGTCTCGCTTTCCACCGGCACGATCTCGCCGGCCAGCCAGCCCGAGGCCTGCGCCGCGACGGCGCGCTCGAAGCTGCGCGCGGCGAAGGCGTCCACCTCCTCGCGCGTGATGCCGTAGCGCCGGGCCAGGTTTTCGGCGGTCTGGATCATCGAGATGCCGGCCGCGGGGTCGGTGAGCGCCTCCCACATGTAGTCCTTGAACGCAGGCGGTGCGCCGAGCTTGAAGCCCTGGCGGTGCTCGAAGGCGGCGATGGGGTTGCGCGTCATCGACTCGGTGCCCACCAGCAGCGCGCACGAGACCGCGCCGCTGCCGATCTGCTCGGCCGCCTGGCGAAACAGCTCGAAGCCGGTGCCGCAGATGCGCTGCACCATCAGCGCCGGCACCTCCAGCGGCACGCCGGCATACAGCCCGATGTGGCGCGGCACGTAGAACTGGTCGAAGCCGCCCGGCGCCATGTTGCCGGCCAGCACGGAATCGACCTGCGCGCCTGGCACGCCGCAGCGCTGCAGCACCGCGCGCGCGGCCTTGATGCCCAGGTCGATGGGGTTGGTTTCGGCGAAGGCGCCGCAGTAGTCCACCATCGGCGTGCGCACGCCATCGAGGAGCCAGGCGTCGGCAAAACGCTGGTAAAGGCCGCCGGCGGCGGCAGGAGACGGAGCCATGGCAGACCTCGCAGGGCTATTGTTTCCATACATAACTGTATGGTACGGCGATCGTAGCCGAGCGCGGTGCACCGGGCATCGGGGTTACACCGGGGCCCGCTGCCTGCGGCGCTGTAGGCGCAAGCCGACTGCCGCTTGCGCTGCCCGCTGGCATACGCGCTGCGCGCGGCGCGCGAGAGTGGCGCGGTTCTTCTACACAGGAGCAGATCCATGTCACTGCGCAAAACCCCCCTGATGCTCGCCGGGCTGCTGGCGCTTTCGGTTTCCTATGCCCAGAACACCGGCATGTCGCGTGACCAGAAGCAGGCCGAAGAAGACCGCATCGAGCAGACCGCCAAGGCCGACAAAGAGGCCTGCAAGTCCATGAGCGGCAACGCCAAGGACGTCTGCGAGGCCGAGGCCAAGGCCAAGGAAAAGGTGGCCAAGGCCGAGCTCGACGCACGCTTCTCGGGCAGCGAACGCGACCGCGCCAAGGTCGCCGACATCAAGGCCGAGGCCGAGTACGAGGTGGCCAAGGAGCGCTGCGAAGACCAGGAAGGCGACGCCCAGCGCAACTGCAAGCAGCAAGCCAAGGAACGCGAGCGCGCCGCGCGCGGCGAAGCGGGCAAGGCGCCGAAGTACTGAGCGCGTTGAAGCGGTCCGGACCTGAGCCTCGCGGCCGAGGGGCCGCCGCGTCGATACTCGGCGCATGAACGGCGCACTCCAGCTCGGCCCCCTCGCTCTACCGCTGCCACCGCTGTTGCTGCTGCTCGCAGCGATGGCGGGGCTGTGGGTCGGCCGCCGCGCCGGCCGTCGCGCCGACGTGGACCCGGAGCCGGCGCTGTGGCGCATGCTGCTGCTGGGCCTGGTGGCGGCGCGGCTGTCGTTCGTGTGGGTCTGGCGCGAGGCCTACCTCGCGCAGCCCTGGAGCGTGCTCGACATCCGCGACGGCGGCTTCGACCCGGCGATCGGGTGGGCTGCCGCTGCGTTGTACGCGGTGGCGGCGGTCCGCCGCCAGCCCGCGCTGCGCCGTGCGCTGGCGGCGGGCGGGCTCGCCACGCTGGCGCTGTGGAGCGCGGGCTCCGTCTGGCTGTGGTCGCAGCAGGCGCAGCGCACCCCGCTGCCCGCGCTGTCGCTGGCGCGGCTCGAAGGCGGCAGCGTGGACCTGCGCAGCTATGCCGGCAAGCCCACGGTGCTGAACCTGTGGGCCACCTGGTGCCCACCCTGCCGTCGCGAGATGCCGCTGCTGCAGCGCGCGCAGGCCGCTCATCCGCAGGTGAACTTCGTCTTCGTCAACCAGGGCGAGACGGCCGAGGCGGTGCGGGGCTACCTGCAGCAGCAGGGCCTGCCCTTGCAGCAGGTGCTGCTCGATCCGTCGATGCGCGCCGGCGCGGTCTTCCAGCAGCGCGGGCTGCCCACCACGCTGTTCTTCGATGCCGAGGGCCGGCTGGTCTCGAGCCGCATGGGCGAGCTGTCGGAGGCAGTGCTGGCGCAGCGCATGCAGAGGTTGCGCTGATGCGGCGCAAGCACCGGCAGCCGATGCCGGTATAGCGTGGCAACGCTGTGTCTGCAGGGGCGGTCTTGAACTGGAACCACATGGGCGCGCTCTTCGGCTGGGCTGGGGTGGCGCTGTTGCTGTTGAGCCTGGCGCTGATGGTGCGCGAGCCGCGGCTCGCCCGCGCGCTGGGCGGGTGGGAAACCATGCTGCGCTGGCACCACCGCGCCGGCATGGCGGGCTATCTGCTGCTGCTGGCGCATCCGCTGGCGCTCGCCTGGGCGGTCGAGCAGTCGCAGCCCGCGCAAGGCTGGGCGCGCCTGGCACCGGCGCAGCAGGGGTGGTCGGTCGACGCCGGCTGGGCTGCGCTGCTGGTGCTCATGGCCGGCCTGCTGGCCACCTTTTCGCCACGACTGGCCTACCGGCCTTGGCGCGCCACGCACCAGTTGCTGGGCCTGGGGGTGCTGGCAGGCCTGGCGCACGTGGCCGCCCTGCGGGGCCATGAAGGCCTGGCGCTGCTGGCAATGGCGGTGGCAGCCGGCCTGCTCGGCTGGCGCATCGTGGTCACCGACCGCGGCGCATCGGCGCTGCCGTACCGCGTGACGCAGGTGGCGCACCCGGCCGGCGGCGCGATCGAGGCCACGCTGCAGCCGCTGGCCGGCGCCCTGCGGCCGGCGCCGGGCCAGTTCGTCGCAGCGCGCTTTCTCGACAGCCTCGACTACCAGGCTTGCGGCGAATTTCATCCATTCACCGTCAGCGGCATCGGTGCCGACGGCAGCCTGCGCCTCGCCATCAAGGCGCTGGGCGCCTGCTCGTCTCGCATCCAGCGCATCGGGCCCGGCGTGCTGGTGCGGCTGCAAGGGCCGTTCGGCAGCTTCCTGCAGCAGCATGCCGTGTCGCAGCCGCAGCTCTGGGTGGCTGGCGGCATCGGCATCACGCCGTTCATCGCGGCGCTGCGGCAGCGGCCTTGCGCGCAGCCCACCGCGCTGGTCTATGTGTACCGCTGCGAGCCGGAGGCCGCGTTCCTGGAAGAGCTGCGCCTGCTGCAGGCCTGCACGCCCCGGCTCCAGCTGATCACGCAGGCCACCGGCGCTGCAAAGGCCGACCTGCAGGGCCTGCTGGCGCAGGTGGAGGGGCTGGCGCAGCGGCAGGTGCATGTGTGCGGCCCTGCCGCGCTGGTCGACGACCTGAGCCCGCGCCTGCGCGAGCAGGGCGTGCCGGCGCAGGCGATTCACGTCGAGCGCTTCGACTTCCGATCATGAAAAAACTGTTCGTGCTGGCCACGGCCTTGTTCTGGCTGGGCGTGGGCGGCTTCTGGGCCGCGACGCTGCGCGCGCCGCCATCGGGTGTGGCGCAGCCAGCCGCGCCGGCGGCCGGCGCTGCCGCCTTCACACTCGCCGAGCTGGCCCGCCATGCCACCGCCACCGACTGCTGGATGGCCATCGACGGCCAGGTCTACGACCTCACACCCTACGTGGCGCAGCACCCGGCCGACCCCGCCGTGCTGCGGGCCTGGTGCGGCAAGGAAGCCACCCAGGCCTATCGCACCAAGATGCGCGGACGAGCGCATTCGCCCTACGCCGACTCGCTGCTGCCCAGATACCGCGTGGGCAGCCTGAAGCCTTCTTGAATCGGAGCCTGCAGCCCGGCGCCAGCGGGCCATGGCCGAGGCGTCGGACAACGCGGTCTTCACGCGCGAGGTGGGCCATCCCGCGGCGCGCGCGGGACAGGCCTTCGGAGTGAAGCGGCCCGGCGCCGGCGTTCAGGCGCCGGTGCCGTCGAACGCGGCCTGCAGCGCCGCGATGTCGAGCTTCACCATCTGGAGCATCGCGTCGGTGGCGCGCTTGACGCGCGCCGTGTCGGGGTGGGACATGATCTCCGGCAGCATCGCCGGCACGATCTGCCAGCACAGCCCGTAGCGGTCGCGCAGCCAGCCGCATTGCTCGGGCGTGCCGCCTTCGAGCAAGGCATGCCAGTAGCGGTCGATCTCCTGCTGCGTGTCGCAGCTCACCACGAAGGAAACCGAGTGGTTGAACGGGTCGAGCGGCCCGGCGCTCATGGCCGTGAACGGCTGGCCGAACAGCTCGAAGTCCACGATCTTCACGGTGCCGGGCGGGCCGCTGGGCGACTCGCTGGGCATGGACACCACCTTGGTGATGCGCGCGTCGGGGAAGACGGCGGTGTAGAAGCGCGCGGCTTCCTCGGCCTCGGTGGCGTACCAGAGGAAAGGGGTGATCTTCTTCGCTTGGATCGTCATGGCAAGTCTCCTGTGGGTGCAAGGGCGCAGCCGGCCGACAAGGCCGAAGGCCGCCACCTGCACGACGAAGCAGCGAGCCGGAAATCGACATCGCCCCGCGCCGCCGAGCGTCAGGCGGCCGGCAGCCGCGCCGCGCGCGGCCGGCGCCGCATCCACCACAGAGCCAGGCCGGTGCCGCCCAGCGCCGCCAGCCCCAGCCCGGCCAGCGCGTTGGCCACCAGGTGCCCGGAGCCCCACAGTTCGCCGATGTGCAGCGGGTAGAGGGTGGCGTAGGCGCGCGCGCCCGGGTCCAGCGCATTCCAGCGATGCGCCTCCAGCAACTGGCCCGTGCGCGGATGCATCCACACCGAGCTCAAGCCGTTCGGATGCGGATCGTCCGGCAGCCGCAGGCGCACGCGCAGCGGCTTGCGGTCGTCGGCCGGCACCTGCACATAGCCCACCTCGGCCTGCGGCCACAGCCCGCGCGCCCGCGCCACCATGTCATCCAGCGAGGCCCGCGCGCCCTGCGGCGCCGCCGGCACGGCGGGCGGCGCCAGTGGCTGCCCGCCGGCCAGCGCGGTGACGGTGGACGACAGCGGGCGCCAGGCCATGTAGGCGCCGGTGAGCACCGGCACCGCGATGAGCAGGCCGGCAAGGGCGCCGCCCACCCGGTGCAGGTCGAACAGCGCGCGCAGGCTGCCGCGGCGCCACGCGCATGCGAAACCCTGGCGCCAGTGCCGCGGCCACCAGATCACCAGGCCGGTGGCCAGCATCACGGCATAGGCCAGCGCCAGCGCGGCCAGCAGCGCCTTGCCGGTGTCTTCCATCAGCAGCGAGCTGTGCAGCTCGAACAGCAGGTTGAACGCGCCCTCGTGCTCGCCGCGGCGGCCCAGCTGCTGCGCGGTGGACGGGTCGAAGTACACCGTGCCCTGCCAGGGCCCGCGCACCAGGGCCCACAGGCTGTCGTGCGGCGCGCGCGGCGGGCGGAAGGTCACCGCCGTGCCGGGGCCGAATTCGGCCACCAGCGCCTGGTGCGCACGCTCGAGCAGCCGGGGCCCCGCGGCACGCGGCGCCACCTCGAACAGCCCGGCATGCCACCCGCGGTCGAGCGGCTTCAGCACCACCAGCGCCGCGCCCAGCAGGGCGGTCAGCGCGAGCGGCAGGCCGAGCGCCAGCGCCAGCCAGCGGTGCACTCGCAGCCAGGCCTTGCGCGCCTTCATCGCCTGCGGCCCGTTCAGAAGGTGTGGCGCCAGCTCAGCGTGAAGGTGCGACCGCGGCCGGCGAAGTGGTCGTCGTCGGAGCCGGCGGGATTGGACTGCGCGTAGTAGCCCACGTACTGCCGGTCGAACAGGTTCTCGATGCCCAGGCCGAACTCGCCCCAGCGCGTGCCGTAGGTGGCGGCCAGGTCGGCCAGTGTGTAGCCCTCGAAGCGCTCGGCGATGCGCGCCGTGCCCACCACCGGGCGCGACTCGTTGATGCTGCGCGAGCGCAGGTGCGTGGCCTGCAGCCGGGCGTTGGCGCGCGGCATGAAGTGCCAGGCCGCCGCCAGCACCAGCTTGTCGGGCCCCTGCGAGCGCGCGCCCAGCGCCACGTCCATCGGCTCGCCGGCGCGCGCGGCGGTCTTGCCGCGCGTGACGGCCAGCGCGGCCGAGAGCGTCCAGTCGCGGTGCGGCTTCAGCTCGCCGGCGAACTCGAAGCCCTTCACGCGGACCGGCACGCGCTGCACCGAGCCCACGCCGGTGGCCGCGTCCACCCGGATCTGCGAGCCGAGGTCGGAGCGCGAGTCGTACACCGAGGCCGAGAAGCTGCCCAGCCGGCCGCGCCAGGCCAGCCCGATCTCGCGGTTGTCGGTGACCACCGGCTCCAGCATGATCAGGCGCTCCACCGACTGCCCCGAGGTGCTCACCGCGCGCAGCACCAGGCCCACGTCGGGCAGGCCGAAGCCCTCGTTGTAGGAGACGAAGGTCGACCAGCCGCCGCCCAGGCGCCACACCGCGCCCAGGCTCTTGACCCATTGCTCGAAGCTGCGCTCGCCGCCTTGTACCTCGGTGCTGTTGTAGAAGGCCAGCGTGCCGTAGGTGTCCACCCGCAGCGTGGCGCTTTCGTGGCGCGCGCCGCCGCGCACGGTGAAGTCGCCGAATTCGTACTCGAGCTGTGCGAAGGGCGCGGTGCTCTCGAATTTCAGCGGCGGCACCCAGGTGCGGTCGGTCAGCGCGAGGCGCTGCTTGGAGGTGTCGCTCAGCCAGTCGAGGCCGGTGGTGAGCTCCAGGCCGCGCATGAACAGGTCGGGCCGCACCCAGCTCAGTTTGACGCCGGCCTTGTCGGCCACGATCTCCGACTGGTCCACCAGCGTGCCGCGCGGCGCGATGCTTTCGTCCTGGAAGGTGGTGGCGGCCACCGCGCCGTACAGCGCGCTGAAGTCCTGCTTGTACACCTGGGCGCGCGCCTGGCCGCCGGCCAGGTTGGCGTGGGTCCAGTCGAGCGAGACGGTGCGCACGTCGTTGCGCGGTGCCTGCCCGTCCGGGCTGCCCGGCTCGGCGCTGGTGGGCACGCCGGCACTGCGGTCGCCGGGCACCGCGCGCCAGTCGCCGTCGCCGTCGAGCCGGAACTGGTTGAGCGAGAACTGCAGGCGCTGCGCGCCGAAGTCGTGGCCCAGCTTCAGGAACACGTCGTGCGCCCGCGAGTCCTGGGTGTCGCCCTGGATCGTTTCCATGCCCAGGCGCCGGCCGTCGCCGTCCACGCCCACGCCGCGCAGCGTGCCGCCCAGGTACAGCAGCGCATCGAAGCCGCTCTTGTGCTCCAGCGTGTAGCCGGCCTTCCAGAGCTGGTCGGCGCTGCGGCCCTGGGTGCCGAACTTCAGCTCCACCCGCTGGCGCGTGCCCTCGTCGCGCGGCGTGCGCGAGATGAAGTTGATGATGCCGCCGGTGGCGCCCAGGCCTTGCACGGCCGAGGCGCCGCTGATCACCTCGATGCGCTCGATCAGCGAGGGATCGGCGAAGTAGCCTTCGCGCGCGCCGTTGCGCAAGGGGTTGCTCTGCGGAATGCCGTCGAACAGGATCAGCGCATTGCGGCCCCGCATCGACTCGCCGAAGCTGGTGAGCTTCTGGCGCGAGGGCGCGTAGGAAGGGGCCAGCACCGCCAGCACCTGGCTCAGGTCTTCCGCCACCAGGGTTTGCGTCTGGATCTCCTGCGCGGTGATCACCGTCACCGCCCCCGGGATCTTTTCCACCGCCTTGCTGCCGCGCGTGGCCGTCACCACCACCTGCTGCGCCTCGCCTTCGTCCGCCTGCGCAGCGGCGGTTTGCGCTTGCGCCGCGGCACAGGCCAGCGCGGCGGCGAGGGCCGTGGCCAGTGGGCGCAAAGGGGTGGTGGGCAGGGACAGCGGGGACATGGGGATCTTCTTTCGTAACATTAATGAGAATGATTCTTATTGTATCTGCAACGAAAGCGTTGGTGAGCGCTGCGGGCAGGCCTTGGCGCGTTCGAACGGGCGTTGTGCGCGCGCGGCTAGGTTTTTTTCCTGCGCGGCTGCAACGCACGGATGCGCTGCCACAGCAGCGCGGCCGGCACGCCGCTCATCTGCAGCGCCTGGCGGCAGCGTTCCAGCCGCTGCGGGCGCTCGCGCAGGTGCTCGATCGCGCGTGCCAGGTCGCGCTCGATGCTGTCGCCGTAGGCGTCGGTGGCCTTGGCGATCGCCTGCTGCAGCAGCGCGCGTGGCGGCGCCATCATCGCCAGGTCGATCAGGTCGCGGCTGAACACCGCGTCGTCGGCCCAGCGGTCGGCGTTGGCGAGCAGCTTGCTGGCCGCCATGTCCAGCGGTGTCAGCGTGGCGATGCCGCAAACGCGGTCGTCGGGGCCGGGTGCTTCCAGCACGATGCGGGCCTCGAGCACGATCTCGAACTTGATCTGCGTGTCGTCCAGCCGCACCCGGCTGCGGATGCCGTACTGGTCGGCCCGCACCTCGCGTGCCGGTTGCAGCACATCGGGGTAGCGGGCCAGCGCGGCCAGTCCTTGCCCGCCGGTGGCGCGCTGGCGCAGCGCGCGGTAACCCTTTCGGTCGGACACCAGGAAATCGATGTCCACCGACTCGCGGTATTCGCCGTAGCGCAGCACCGTTGCCGTGCCGCCGCCGAACAGGCAGTGGTGGGCTGCGAGCAGCTCTGCGTCCAGCGCCTGCAGCACGCGCGCGACGCGGCGGTGGCGCTCACGTTCAAACAAGCAGCCGCCCTCCGCCCAACGCCGCCGCCAGCCGCGCGACCAGTTCGTGCTCGTGGGTGGGCATGGCCGCACGGTCCACATGCCGCCAGTTGCGCTCGTACAGCGCCAACGCCTCCTGCGGTGTGAGATCTTCGGTGGCGCCGAGCTGCCACGCCAGCTGCTTCAGTTGCGGGTAGTCCGCCACCCGGATCTTGTCGGGCAACGGCACCGCAGCGGCCAGCGCCTCGGCCGGGTCGTGCAAGCTGAGTTCGAGCCCGAGCGCGCCGATCACCGCGAGATAGGCCCCGATGGTGACGGAGGGCTCCCCACGCTCGATGCGCTGCAGGGTCACCCGCGACAGCCCGGCGGCCTCGGCGGCAGCAACGGCCGTGATGCGAAGGCGCTTGCGGTAAAGACGGATCTGCCGGCCCAGCGCCGCCAGCGCCTGGGCGGCGCTTTCCAGCAGGGGTGGAGACGAAGCGGGCATTTGATTCTCATTTTATTCATTTTTGGACTTATGTACAGAATGAGATTCAAATTCCACGGAGGAAACAGGCGCTGCGCAGGACGGGACAATGCCGGTCTTCTTCCCCGGAGTTCCCACCCTTGATCGCGCACCTCTTTCCCCTCGGCTGGCAGCACTACCTGCTGGGCGGCCTCGTCATCGGCCTCGGTGTGGCCCTGCTGTACCTCACCACCGGCCGCCTGGCCGGCATGAGCTCGGTGTTCACTTCGACCTGGTCGTACGTGTCGCAGCGGCCGGTGTTCCACCAGCCGCGCTGGCTGCAAAGCCGCCGCTGGCGCTTGCAGCTGGCGCTGGGGCTGGTGCTCGGCGCGGCGTTGTGGTGGCTGGCGCTGGGGCCGCGCGAGCCGCTGACCACACAGGTGCCTGCCTGGCGGCTGCTGCTGGGCGGCGTGGTGGCCGGCTTTGGCGCGCGCATGGCCGGTGGCTGCACCTCGGGCCACGGCATCTGCGGCATGGCCTCGTTGAAGCTGCCGTCGCTGCTGGCCGTGCTGACCTTCATGGCCACCGGCTTCTTGACAGCCCAGCTGCTGGCCGCGCTGGGGGCGGGCGCATGAGACGGCGGCACGGCGGTCTTCGTGAAACGCTGGCGGTGGTGGCCTCCGGCGCGCTGTTCGGCTTCGGCCTCGCGCTCAGCGGCATGATCCGGCCGGAGGTGGTGCTCGCGTTCCTGCAGTTGCGCGACTGGGGCCTGATGCTGGTGATGGGCGGGGCGCTCGCGGTCGCGCTGCTGGCCTACCAGCTCGTTCCGCGCGTACGGCGGGCGCCGCTGTTCACCGGCGGCTTCGAAGCCCACACCGCCCGCATGCACCGCGACACCTTTGCCGGCTCCGCGCTGTTCGGCGTGGGCTGGGGCTTCAGCGGCGTGTGCCCCGGCCCGGCGATCGCGGGGCTGGGAGCCGGCAACCTGCAGATGCTGTGGGTGCTGGCCGGGCTGGCGCTGGGCGGCTGGCTGCACGGCCTGTGGGTCGCCCGGCTTGGCACGGACGGTGCCGGGGAGCAGCCGCAAGAGGGTTGACTGCCGCCGCGGGGCTCGGGGTTGATACCGAGCCGGCGCGTGCCCGCCCGCCATGCAGAATCGCCCGCGGGAGCGGAAGGAGAGGAGAGGGCGACGATGGATCGCGCGGAGTTCGAGCGCATGGTCGCGCGGCTGGAGGCGCAGAGCGCCCGGGCGCCGCGGGCCTACCAGGCCAAGGTGGCCTTGCTGGCGATGCTGGGGTTTGCGCTGCTGGCGCTGATCCTCGGCTTCGCGGGGCTGGCGCTGCTGCTGCTGGGTGGCGTGCTGGCGGCGATCGTGCTGACCGGGGGCAAGGCGCTGCTGCTGCTGGTCAAGCTGGGCAAGCTGCTGCTGCTGATCGCGGTGCCCTTGTGGCTGCTGCTGAAGTCGTCGCTGTCGGCCCTGTTCGCGCGGCTGCCCGCGCCCGAAGGCAGCGAGATCACGCGCCGCCAGGCGCCGGCGCTGTTCGAAGCGCTGGACCGCATGCGCGAGCGCATGAAAGGCCCGCGCTTCCACCACGTGCTCATCACCGACGAGGTGAACGCCGCCGTGGTGCAGCGCCCGCTGTTCGGGCTGTTCGGCTTTCCGCGCAACTACCTGATCCTCGGGCTGCCGCTGCTGGAGAGCCTGCCGCCCGAAGAGGCGCTGGCGGTGGTGGCGCATGAATACGGCCACCTTGCCGGCTCACATGGCCGCTTTGCGGCCTTCATCTACCGGCTGCGCATCAGCTGGGGCGTCATCCAGGAGCTGGCGCAGCAGTGGAAGGGTTTCGCCGGACGCCGGCTGCAGCGCATGGTGGCCTGGTATGCGCCTTACTTCAACGCCTACACCTTCGTGCTGGCGCGCACCAACGAATACCAGGCCGATGCCGCGTCGGCCGAGCTGGTGGGCGCGCAGGTGGCGGCTGGCGCGCTCAAGCGCACCAACGTCGCCATCGCGGCACATCAGCGCTTCATGGAGGAAGTGTTCGGCGTGGCGCGTGAGCAGGCCGTCCCGCCCACCGACCTGGCCGAACGATGGGCCGCGCGCGCGCACGCCGCCGTCGCCGACCCGGCCGCGGCCGACTGGCTGCAGCGCGCGCTGGACCGCCAGGCCGATGTGACCGACACCCACCCCATCTTGCGCCAGCGCCTGGCTGCGCTGGGTGACGCGGCCGAGGCAGGCAGCCCCTTGCCCCAGCCGCTGCAGCAGGGTTCGGCGGCCGAGGCCTGGCTGGGTGAGCTGGCCCCGCTGCTGCGCCGCGCGCACCAGGAAGCCTGGCATTCGCAGGTGGCCGAACGCTGGCGCAGCCATTTCGAGGAATGGGAGGCCAAGCGCGCGCGCCTGGCCGAGCTGCAGCAGATCGCCGAGCCGAGCGCCGAGCAGCGGCTGCAGCGGCTCAACCTGCTGCTGCAACTCCAACCCCGGGCCGACCACCTGCCGGCCCTGGCCGCGTTCAACGCCGAGCACCCCGACCATCCGCTGGGGCTGTACCTCGAAGCGGGGCTGCGGCTCGACCGCGGCGAGGCCGCCGGCCTGCAACTGCTGGAGCGCGCGATGGCGCTCGACGCCGACGCCATCAAGCCGGGCTGCGAAAGAGCCTTCGCCTTCCTGCGCGAGCAGCACGACGAAGCCGGCGCCGAGCGCTACGCCGAACGCTGGCGCGAGCGCGACCGCTGGGAAACCGAGCGCGAGGCGCAACTCGAGCAGCTGCACGTGGAGCACGAGCTGCGCGCCCCCGAGCTGCCCGCCCAGGCGTGGGAGCAGGTGCAGGCGCTGGTGCGCGCGCAGGCCAAGGGCGTGGCGCGCGCCTGGCTGGCGCGGCGCGTGATCCCCGCCGACCCGCAGGCGCTGAGCTACGTGCTGTGCCTGGAGCTCAAGCCCTGGGCGCGCTGGCGCAGGCAGCAGGGCGAGGTGGTGCAGCGCCTGGCGCAGCAGGAGTGGCCGCTGCACCTGTTCATCTGCACGCTGGATGGGCAGCACAAGCCGCTGGCGGCTCGGGTGCGCGCGTTGGCCGACGCCGAGATTCCCATGCTCCGCTAGCCAGGGCCGCACGACAACGACGTCTGCGCCGCGTCCAGCGGCCGCAGCCCAGGTCTTGCGCGGAGCCGGCTTCGCCGGTCCGCCGCAAGGGCCCCCTCGGGGGCCGCGACCCGCGGGAGCGTGGGGGCCCCATGTCAGCGACTCACATCCACCACCGTGCGCCCGCGCAGCCGGCCTTCGAGCAGGTCGGTCGATTTCGCGATCGCCTCGGTGAGGCCGATCTCCACCGTCATCTCGTCGAGCTTCGGGCCGGCCACGTGATCGGCCAGCAGCTGCCAGGCGCGGCTGCGTTCTTCGTTGGGGGTGAACACGCAGTTGATGCCGTACAGCGTGATGCCGCGCAGGATGAAGGGCATCACGGTGGCGGGGAAGTCGGCGCCTTGGGCCAGGCCGCAGGCCGCCACCGCGCCGTACCACTGGGTGGACGCGCAGGCGTTGGCCAGCGTGTGGCTGCCCACCGTGTCCACCACGCCGGCCCAGCGCTCGCTCTGCAGCGGCTTGCCGGGCGCGGAGAGTTCCGCGCGGTCGATGATGGCCGCGGCGCCCAGGTGCTTCAGGTAATCGGCCTCGTGCGGGCGCCCAGTGGAGGCCGTGACCTGAAAGCCCAGGCCGGCCAGCAGCGCCACCGCGACCGAGCCCACGCCGCCAGCGGCCCCGGTGACCAGCACCGCGCCGCTGTCGGGCTTGAGGCCGTGGCGCTGCAGCGCCATCACGCACAGCGCGGCGGTGTAGCCGGCGGTGCCCACCGCCATGGCCTGCCGGGTGGTGAAGGGCTCGGGCAGGCGCAGCAGCCAGCCGGCCTGCAAGCGCGCCTTTTGCGCCAGGCCGCCCCAGTGGGTTTCACCCAGGCCCCAGCCGTTGACGACCACGCGGTCGCCCGGCTGCCAGGCCGGGTGGTCGCTGTGGGTCACGGTACCGGCCAGGTCGATGCCGGGCACCAGCGGCCACTTCTTGACGATGGCGCCGCGACCGGTGATGGCCAGCGCGTCCTTGAAGTTGAGGCTGGAATACTCGACCTGCACGCTCACCTCGCCAGGCGGCAGGCGGTCTTCATCCAGCTCGATCAGCGCGGCGTCGGTGCGCCGGTCGGGCTGCTGCGTCAGCATCAAGGCCTTGAACACGCTCGTCTCCTTCATTGCAGTGCGAAGCGAGCGTAGCACCGGCCCGGCCGGGGCCGGGCGGCGTGCGACCGGGCAGACGATGGATCAGTGGCGGTCGCTGCGCGCGGCCGACGTGCCGCTGGCGCTGGCGCGGCCCATCGTGTCGCTGTTGTCCGCCTGGGCCACCGTGCCGGTGTCGAGCCGGCCGGCGCGCGCTTCGCGATACGCGCGCGCGGCTTCCTGCAGGCACAGCGCGCGCGGCTGGGTCGCCTGGCCGCTGTTGCAGAAGGCCTTGTCGTGCTCGTAGGCCTGGCGCGGCGTCATCGAGTCGGCGTTGGCCGGTACGCTCAAGTCGTCGGGCGAGGTGGCCGCCTGCGCGGTGGCGGTGATGAAGCCGGCGGCCAGGGCACACAGCCATACGGCCGGGTTGTGCAGCAGGTGCAGTTCGTGCGGGGCGTGCGAGGCGTGGGAGCGGGAGGCACTCATGGGAACTCCTTCTTCGAGCGGTGACGAATGGACCGCTTCACGGTAAGGAGCGCGCCACGGCGCGGCTGTCGGAGCCGCCCACGCCGCGGCGCCCGGGGCTGCCGATTCCCGTGTAGGGCGATGCTGTCAGATCGGCTGCACCTGCACCGCCACGCCGCTCAGCACGGCATTGCCCGACAGCGGGTCGCGCGCATGCTCGTCGAGCAGCGCGTTGAGGTTGGCGCCGGGCCGCTCGGCGGCCACGCGCAGCTGCGTGCCGGGCAGGTCGTGTCCCCAGCCGTGCGGCAGGCTCACCACGCCCGGCGCCATCTCGTCGCTCACCTGTACGGGCGCCTCGATGGCGCGGCCCTGGCGCGAGACACGCGCGCGTCCACCGTCGGCCAGGCCCAGCCGCTGTGCATCGGCCGGGTTCACCAGCAAGGTGCAGCGCTCGGGGCCCTTGGCCAGCAGCGGCAGGTTGTGCACCCAGCTGTTGTTCGACCGCACCTGGCGCCGGCCCACGATGGCCAGCGCCGGCGGCGGGCTGGCGAGGTCGGCGCGCGCGCGTTCCAGGTCGGCAAGCAGCGGCGCCGGCGCGAGCTCGATGCGGCCCGAGGGCGTGCGCAGCAGCTCGGGGATGCGCGGCTGCAGCGGGCCCAGGTCGATGCCGTGCGGCGCGGCCTTGAGCGTGTGCAGGCCCAGGCCGCTGGGGTTGCGGCCGAAGCCGTCGCCGTAAGGCCCGGTGCGCAGGGCCAGGTCGAGCCAGCGTTCGGGCCCGGGCGGCTGCTCGCGCAGCGCGGCCAGCACCGCGGGGGCGTGCTCGCCGGCATGGCGCTGCACGTCGGCCGCCAGCGCCTCGTCGTCCAGCGCGACCACATCGGCCGTGGCGCCGCGCCCGGCCGCGATGGCCGCCAGCCGGGCCATCACCTGCCACTCGGGCACATGCCCATCGGGCGGCGGCAGCACCGGCGCGCTGTAGCGCGCCTGGTTGCGGTAGGACAGCTGCGCAAACGCCACGTCGTAATGCGGCTCCTCCAGCGGCGACAAGCCGGGCAGGATGACGTCGGCATGGCGCGTGGTCTCGTTCAGGTAGATGTCCACGCTGACCATGAACTCCAGCGACTCCAGCGCCGCGGCCAGGCGCGGGCCGTTGGGTGCCGACAGCACCGGGTTGCTGGCAATCGTGAGCAGCGCCTTGATCTGCCCTTCGCCCGGCGTCTCGATCTCCTCGGCCAGGCAGCCCATGGGCAGCTCGCCCAGCACCTCGGGCGCGCCGCTCACGCGCGCGCGGTGCCGCCCGGTGACGATGCCGCGGCCCTGGCCCGGTGTGCCCAGCGTGTTGGCCGCGAAGGCCGGTGCCTTGGGGAACATGGCGCCGCCAGGGGCGTCGAGGTGGCCGGTGAGCACGTTCAACACGTCCACCAGCCAGCTGCAGAGCGTGCCGTAGGGCTGCGTGCAGGTGCCCAGGCGGCCGTACACCGCGGCGCGCGGCGCCTGCGCCAGCTCGCGCGCCAGCGTGCGGATCTCGGCTGCCGCGATGCCGCAGCGCGCGGCCACGGCCTCCGGCGCGAAGCCGGCCGCCGCGGCCTGCACCTCGTCCACGCCGTTCAGGTGCGCGGCCAGCCGGCCCGGCCGCACCAGGCCTTCGTCGAACAAGGTGTGCACCATGCCCATCAGCAGGAACACGTCGGCCCCCGGGCGTATCGGCAGGTGGCGGTCGGCGATGGCGGCGGTTTCGCTGCGCCGCGGGTCCACCACCACCAGCTTGCCGCCGCGCGCCTTGAGCGCCTTGGCCTGGCCGCGGAAGTCGGGCACCGTCCACAGGCTGCCGTTGGAGGCCATGGGGTTGGCGCCCAGCACCAGCAGCCAGTCGCAGCGCTCGATGTCCGGCAGCGCGATCGAGAGCCAGTGGCCGAACATCAGCCCCGACGACAGCTGCTTGGGCATCTGGTCAAGCGTGGAGGCGGTGAACACGTTGCGCGTGCCAAAGGCCTTGAGCAGGCGCGGCGTCATCAGCGTGAGGCCCAGCTTGTGCACCGAGGGGTTGCCGATGGCGATGCCCACCGCGTGGCGGCCGTGCGCCTGCTGCAGCGGCACCAGGCGGCGCTCGATCTCGGCGAAGGCCTCGTCCCAGCTCGCCTCCACATAGCGGGCGCCGCGGCGTATGAGCGGCTGGCGCAGGCGGTCGGGGTCTTCGTGCAGCTCTTTCAGCGCCACCCCCTTGGGACAGAGGTAGCCGCGGCTGAAGGGGTCGGCCTCGTCGCCGCGGATGGCGATCACGCGGCCGTGCTGCAGCTTCAGCTCCAGGCCGCAAGCCGCCTCGCACAGCGGGCAGATGCGGTACGCGGTGTGGGTGTCTTCGCTCATGGCGCGTCTCCTGCGAAGCGCGGTTATGCGCCCGAAGCCGCGGCTTGTCCGTCGCCAAGGCGACGCAGCGCGCGGGCCGTGGCCTCGTCGGCCGGGAAGAAGGCCTCCAGCGCCAGCTCCGACAGCGTGATGTCCACGGGCGTGCCGAACACCGTGATGGTGCTGAAGAAGCTCAGCACGCCACCGGGCGCGTCGATCTGCAGCGGCACCACCACGCCCGCGTAGTCGTGCTGCGGCGCCTGGTGCCCTGCAGCGCCAGGCACCGGGTAGTCGAGCAGCTCGCGCAGCAGCGCCTGCAGGCCGGGGTCGGCGCTGGCGGCGATCTGCTGGTGCAGGCGCGCGATCAGGTGTGCGCGCCACTCCAGCAGGTTCACGATGCGCGGCGCCAGCGCCTTGGGGTGCAACGCCAGCCGCAACACGTTGACCGGCGGTTTCAGCAGCTCGGGGTCTATGCCCTGCATGAAAGGCCCGATCGAGCGGTTGGCGGCGACCAGGTTCCAGTGCCGGTCCACCGCCAGGGCGGGGTAGGGCTCGTGGCCGCGCAGCACCAGCTCGAGGGCCTGGCGCGCGGCCTGCAAGGCGGGGTCGTCCAACGGGCGCTCCTTGAACATGGGCGCGAAGCCGGCGGCCACCAGCAGCGCATTGCGCTCGCGCAGCGGCACCTCGAGCCGCTCGGCCAGGTGCAGCACCATCTCGCGGCTGGGCTGTGCGCGGCCGGTCTCCAGGAAGCTCAGGTGCCGCGTGGAGATCTCGGCTTCGGTGGCCAGGTCGAGCTGGCTCATGCGGCGGCGCTGGCGCCAGTCGCGCAACAACTCGCCCACCGGGCGCGGGGAAACAGGGGCGCTCATCAGGTTCATGGCGGCGACGATAACGGCAAGCGCACTGCATCGCCATTACCTGCCAAGTCATCGACAGGCCGCGGCTGCCGCCGCGACCATGGCGGCGCCAACCGACGAAAGGAGCCTGCGATGACGACCGTTCCCCTCTCGACCCTGTTGCGCCGTGCACTGCTGGCCGATGCCGCGGCCAGCGGCGGCAGCGGTGCGCTGCTGGCCTTTGCCGCCGTCCCCCTCGCCGGGCTGTTCGGGCTGCCGGCGCTGCTGTTGCAAGGCGCTGGCCTGTTCACGCTGGCCTATGGCGTGCTCGTGGCCTGGCTGGGCACGCGCGAGCGTGTCTGGCGGCCTGCGGTGTGGGCGGTGATCGCGGGCAACGGCCTGTGGGTGCTCGGCAGCGCCGAGCTGCTGTTCACCAGCCCGTCCCTCACGGGCTGGGGTCAGGCCTACGTGATCGCGCAGGCGCTGGCGGTGGCGGTGCTGGCCGAGCTGCAGTTCATCGGGCTGCGGCGCGCGGCGCCCGCGCTGCAGGCGGCTTGAGCCGACATCACGAATTCGCCAGGCGCAGCTCGGCGCGCGCCTGGCGAACCACGCTGGTGGCGCCCGACAGCGCCAGCGTGCCCATCACCGCGGCGACCACCAGGTCGGGCCAGGCGCCGCCGGTGCCGAACACGCCCAGCGCGGCCAGCATCACCGCCACGTTGCCGATCGCGTCGTTGCGCGAGCAGATCCACACCGAGCGCATGTTGGCGTCGCCGCCGCGGAAACGGTAGAGCATCAGCGCCACGCCTGCGTTGACCGCCAGCGCCGCGAAGCCCACCACGCCCATCGTCAGCGCCTCGGGTGCCGCGCCGAGGTGAAGGTGCCAGGCGGTACGCGCCAGCACGAACACCCCGAAGGCGCCCATGGTGGCCGCCTTGAACAACGCCGCCCGCGATCGGGCCGCAGCCCCCATGCCCAGCACCGCCAGACTGATCGCGTAGTTGCCGGCGTCGCCGAAGAAGTCGATCGAGTCGGCCATCAGCGAGACCGAGCCCGAGGACCACGAGGCCCCGAGCTCCACCACGAACATCAGGGCGTTGAGCACCAGCGCCACCCACAGCGCCTTGCGAAAGCGCGGGTCGATGGGGGGCGCGGTGGAACAGGCGCCGGGGCAGCAGTGAGCGGACATCTTGTCTGGGGCCTCGTTGAGCTGAGCCGCCATTGGAAACCCTGTAGCGGGTGCAGGGTCAACCAGTGCGGGCGCGGCGAACCGCAGCGGCCCGGCCTGCCCTCACGCCGTCCCGAGCGCCTTCGGCTTCACGACGGACGCCGGCGAAAGAAAACGCCGCCCGGCCCACAGCCGCACCCACAGCGCCGAGCTCATCCACGCCACCAGCACGGCGGTGCGCACCCAGGGATCCTTCAGCGCCGGGAAGACGCTGCCACCGGCCAGGAGCGAGAACGAGGCGTGGGTCGCCGCGAAGTTGATGCCCATCGCGGTCAGGTGCTCGGCCAGCCACCAGCGAGGGCTGTCGTCGCGCTTCCACAGGCGCCAGGCCATGGCCGCGGCGATCGAGAGCCCCAGGACGCCGAAGGCCGTCACCATCGCCGCCCGTGCGGGCTGCGGCATGCGCGGCGCGAGCGACAGCACGAACATCCCGTACGCGGCCAGCGCGCCGAACAGCAGCCGGTAGGGCCAGCCCAGGTAGCGGCGTATGTCGTGGCGCCACGCGATCGAGCTCCACGCCATCCAGACCGACACCACCGAGATCAGCGTGACGTAGATGTTGAACATCGCGCGCCGAGGATCGCCGTCGAGCACCATGCCGACGGTCATCACGAGGGTCACCCCCAGCAGCCCGGCCATTGCGGTGACGTAGGTCTTGCCGCCGCGGCGATGCAGCGCGGACCCTTTGGCCGCCAGCGCGGCGGTCCAGAAGCTGGCCAGCACCAGGGTGCCGATGAAGATATGCGCGTCGAGCGCCAGGTGGAACAAGGACATGCGCGGCCTCCTTTCGGGTCGGACACCGCCGCGGGATGCGGCTATTTACACGTGTCAATTGACATACGTAAAATAGCTCAGCGTTTGACGCGTGTAAAGTCCGGCCATGGCACGGACTTCACGAAGCGCCGCGGCGCCGGCGCAGACGACGCGCGAACGCGTGCTCGAGTTGGCGCTCGAGCTCGTGCGCCAACGTGGCGACGCCGAACTCTCGCTGGTGGACCTGGCGGCAGCGGCCGGGCTCAGCCGGCAGATGCTCTACGTGCTCTTTCGCAGCCGCGCTGGCCTTCTGATGGCGATGGTGGACCACCTCGATGCGCGCTCCGGAGCCGGCGAACGGCTGGCATCGCTTCGCACCTCCATGCCGCCGGCACAGGCCTTCGAGCCGTATCTGCGAGCCTGGTTCGACTACCTGCCCGAGGTGCTGCCGGTAGCGCGAGCGCTCTCGGCGGCAGCGGCGCGCGGCGACGCCGACGCGGCGGCGGCGTGGGGCAGCCGGCTGGCCAAGCTGCGCGCCGGATTCACGCTGATCACGCGCGCCTTCCACGCCGCGGGCGTGCTGAAGGCCGGCTGGACGCCCGAGACGGCCGCAGACTGGATCCTCGCGCTCACGCACGTCGACCTTTGGCAGCACCTGGTCGTCGAAGCCGGCTGGAAGCCGGCCGTCCACATCGACCGCATCGTCGCCACGCTGCGTGAGACATTGCTCGATGCGTCACGAGGCTGAGACAGTGCTCTCGGCCTTTCGCTGGCATGCTGCGGCCTCCGTCACGCCTCCGGCATGCCCATGATCACCGTCCACCACCTCAACAACTCCCGTTCGCAGCGCGTGCTGTGGCTGCTCGAAGAGCTAGGGGTTCCCTACAAGATCCAGCACTACCAGCGCGACGCCAAGACCATGCTGGCGCCGCCGGAGCTGCTGAAGGTGCATCCGCTGGGCAAGTCGCCGGTGATCACCGACGGCAAGCTCACGCTGGCCGAATCAGGCGCCATCCTCGAATACCTGGTCGAGCGTTACGGCCGAGGGCGGCTGAAGCCCAAGCCCGGCACGCCCGAGGCGCTGCGCTGCACCTACTGGATGCATTTCGCCGAAGGCACGGCGATGCCGCCGCTGCTGATGAAGCTGGTGTTCGACAGCATCGAGCGCAGGGCGCCGCTGCTGGTGCGGCCCATTGCCGCCGGCATCGCGCACAAGGTCAAGGCCATGATCGTCACGCCCAACCTCAGGCGCCACCTGGCCTACATGGAGGCCGAACTGGGCAAGAGCACCTGGTTCGCAGGCGAGGAAATGACCGTCGCCGACATCCAGATGAGTTTTCCGGTGGAGGCCTCGGCCGCGCGCGGCGGGCTGGATGCCCAGTACCCGAAGCTGGCGGCCTACTTGCAGCGCATCCACGCGCGCCCGGCCTACCAGAAGGCGCTGGAAAAGGGCGGTCCGTTGGAACTCGGTTGAAACTTCCAGACCGTTGCCGCCGCGCCGGGCCTGTGCGCACAATGGGCCCGTTCTCCGCCAACGGAAAGGCAGCACCATGTCCCCGAACAAGATCCTCGTCGCCCAGGGCGGCGGCCCCACCGCGGTGATCAACCAGTCGCTGGCCGGCGTGGTGCTGGAGGCGCGGCGCTTCGCCAGCATCGAGCGCGTGTACGGCGCGCGCCACGGCGTGCGCGGCATCGTCAACGAAGACCTGTGGGACCTCACGCAGGAAAGCGCCCACCACCTCGAGCTGGTGGCGCGCACGCCGGCCGCGGCGCTGGGCTCCACGCGCGACAAGCCCGACCTCAAGTACTGCCAGGAGATCTTCAAGGTGCTCAAGGCGCACGAGATCGGCCAGTTCTTCTACATCGGCGGCAACGATTCGTCGGACACCGTGCGCATCGTGAGCGAAGAAGCGCAGCGCGCCGGCTACCCGCTGCGCTGCATCCACATTCCCAAGACGATCGACAACGACCTGATGGGCAACGACCACACGCCGGGCTTTCCGTCAGCGGCGCGCTTCGTGGCCCAGGCGTTCATCGGCGCCAACCTCGACAACGCGGCGCTGCCGGGCGTGTACGTGGGCGTGGTGATGGGCCGGCACGCGGGCTTCCTCACCGCGGCCGCGGCGCTGGCGCGCAAGTACCCCGACGACGGGCCGCACCTGGTGTACCTGCCCGAGCGCGACTTCTCGCTCGAACGCTTCTTGCTCGACGTGAAGCAGGTCCACGAGCGCCTGGGTCGCTGCGTGATCGCCGTGTCCGAAGGCATCCACGACGCGCAGGGCATTCCCATCGCCACGCAGCTGATGCAGGCGGTGGAGCGCGACGCCCACGGCAACGTGCAGCTGTCGGGCACCGGCGCGCTGGCCGACCTGCTGTGCGACGAAATCAAGAGCAAGCTGAAGATCAAGCGCGTGCGCGGCGACACCTTCGGCTACCTGCAGCGCTCGTTCCTCGGCTGCGTGTCCGAGGTGGACCAGCGCGAGGCGCGCGAGGTGGGCGAGAAGGCGGTGCAGTACGCCATGTGGGCCGGCCGCGACGGCTCGGTGGCGATCCACCGCACCGGCGAATACGCCAACGCCTACGACCTGATGCCGCTGGAGACGGTGGCGGCCAAGACGCGCGTGATGGACGATGCGTTCATCGCGCCGAGCGGCACCGACGTGAGCGATGCGTTCCGCAGCTACCTGCGGCCGCTGCTGGGGGCTGACCTGCCCGAGGCGGCGCGGCTGCGCGGCGCGGCGGTGCCCAAGGTGCTGGCTCAGCGGTAGCTCAGCTCCACGCGCCGGTTCGCCGCCTGCGCCTTGGCGCTGGCGCCGCGCGCCTTGGGCCTGCCCTTGCCGTGGCCCACGACCTGCAACTGCGATTTCGGCACGCCCATCGACAGCAGCTCCCTCATCACCATCTGCGCGCGCATGCGCGCCAGCTCCAGGTTGTAGTCGGCCGGGCCGCTGTCGTCGGTGTGGCCGTCGATGCGCAGTTGCAGGCCTGGTTCGGCCAGCAGGCGCTCGGCGTAGGCCTCCAGCACCGGCAGGTAGCTTTCGTCCACCTCGTAGGCGTCGGGCTGGAAGTAGATCACCGAAGGCAGCTTCTCGGCCACGCCCGAGGTGCCGCTGCCGGCCACGCGCGGGGTGTCGTCGTTCGCTGGCACGGGCGTGGGGATCGCCACCACCACCGGCGCCTTGCCTTGCGAGGCCTTGGCCTTGCGCACGCCGTCGAGCAGCGGCGGCTCGCGGTCGGAGGCGCAGGCGGCCAGCAGCAGGGCCGTCGCCAAGCCCAGCGGTCGTGCCCGGCGGCCAAAGATCGACGTCGGCGGCATGCCAGATCTCCTCGGTGTTCGAATTTGCAGTTCGCACCGAGCCGCTGGCAACCTGCGTGCCGCTGCGGCAGCTCGGGGCCCCTTTGCTTCGGGGGGCCATCGGCACGAAGCGTTGTGAACCCGTGCGTCCGGGTATGTGCCTTGCCCGAGATGCCAACATGGCCCGCATGCAGTTCTCGGTGGAACACCTGGCGTATTTCGCCAACCGGCAAGACGCCGGCCGTCAGCTCGCCGAGCGCCTGGCCCATCGGCATGAGCCCGACCCGCTGGTGCTGGCGCTGCCGCGTGGCGGCGTGCCCGTCGGCTACGAAATCGCGGCGCGGCTGGCCGCGCCGCTGGACGTGCTGCTGGTGCGCAAGCTGGGGGCGCCGGGCTTTCCCGAGCTGGGGCTGGGCGCGGTGGTCGACGGGCCGAACCCGCAGCGCATCCTCAACGAGCGCGTCGTCGAGGCGGTGCAGCCGCCGCCCGGCTGGATCGAGGCCGAGGAGGCGCGGCAACTGGAAGTGATCGCCCGGCGCAAGCGCCTGTTGCGACGCGGCCGCGCGCCCGAGCCCTTGCGCGGCCGCACGGTGATCCTGGTCGATGACGGCATCGCCACCGGCGGTACCGTGCGCGTGGCGCTGCGGGCCTTGTCGCAGGCCGGGGTGCGCCATGTGGTGCTGGCGGTGCCGGTGGCGCCGCCCACGGTGCTGGCCACGCTGCCGGTAGAGCCCGAAGACCTTGTGTGCCTGCTCATGCCCTCGGGCTTCCAGTCGGTGGGCCAGTATTACGCCGACTTCGAGCAGGTGAGCGACGAAGAGGTGGTCGAGCTGCTGGAACGCTCGCAGCAGGCGCTGCAAATTGCGCAGCAGGATCTGCAAGACCGCCGCGCGATGCGCTGATCGGCCGTTCGATGGACGCGGATGACGAACTGTTCCAACGCCTGACGCACATCGGCGGCCTGGTGCAACGCCTGGTGCAGGCCGTCGAAAGCCGCCTGCCCGGCACCGAGGCGCTGGCCGAGCCGGTGCACCGGCTGCAACGGTGTTTCGACGCTGGCAAGCGCGTGCAGCTGGCACGCCGCGACGAGCGGCTGCTGGCGGCCGACCTGGCGCGGCTGGCCGACATGGCGCAACAGGCGCGCGCGCTGTGCGAAGCCCACCGCGTGCGCGGCCGGGCGCTGGGGACGGCGCTGGCCGAGCTGCACCAGGAGGCGTTGGATCTGCAGCGGCTGCTGCCGCATCAGCGCTGAGCGCTGAAAACTCCGTTTACGGCGCCCCCCTAGGCTGAAGGCCCGACCTGGGAAGCTTCCCAGGTTGGCAGTGGACGCCTCGCTTCGCAGACTCCCTCACTGCTGCGCCCTGATGTCAACGCAGCCCAGCCAGGGAGGTACAAGAATGCGACTCGGTTCGGCACACGAGCGTGGCCTGTCCATGCGCCACTTGATGGAGGAGGACAGGGCCACGCTCGAAGAAATACGCGCGCTGCGACAGCAACGCAGCGAGCAGGCGCCAGCACCGGCGCCGCCCGCGCCGCCACCACCCGCGGCGCCGCCCGCCAACCCCTTCGCCAACTTCCCGCCGCCGCAGATCGTCGTGCCCGTGGCGACCCCGGCCGCGGCACCGGCCGTTTCGGTGCCCACCGCCAGCGCCGTCGAACTCGCCAGCGTCGACCTGATGCTGGCCGACCCGCTGAACCGGGAGCTGGTCGCCGCCTTCGCGCCCAACCCCGTGCGCCCGGGCAGCGACTTCGCCCGCGCGCAGGCGGCGCGCTACGGTGCCGAGCGCTTCGGCCGCATGCAGCAGCTCGCACAGGCCACCGCCGCCGTGCGCGAGCAGTACGCGCAGGCCGTCAATCAGGCCCAGGCCAACCGCCCGACCCAGCACCTGGCCTGCCCACCGCCCGGCTGGCGCTACGAAACCCAGTCCATCGGCGAGGGCGAGCTGTCGTACAAGCCGGTGTTCGATGTCGACGCCTTCACCCGCTGGTACGCCCAGCAGGACAGCCTGGCCGCGCGCGCGTTCGCGTCGATCTACGGCGGCAGCCAGACCACCACCACGGTGCACGGCGAAAACGAGCACCGGGTGAGCACCACCGTCATCGGCGGCGGCCTGTTCGAGCTCAGGCACGGCAGCTGGTACGACGCCGGCGAAGGCGGTGGCCAGCAAGGCTTCTCGCCCGGCCACCTCAGCGCCCATGGCGAGGTCGTGACGATCGACGCGCAGGGCCACCCCGAGCTGCACCAGCGCGAGGCTGTGTGGTTCGACCCCGCCATGGGCTTCGTGACCCACGCGGCCAACGTGGTGCAGCACGAGGACTGGATCGACAAGGCCGCGCCGGTGGTGTTTGCCGCGTTCATGACCTGGCTCACCTGCGGCGGCGCCGGCAGCCTGTTCGCCGCCGGCTCGGCCGGCGCTTCGGCGGCCGCGGCCAGCAGCATGTCCACGCTGGTGGGCAGTGCGGCCGCCGGCGCCACCGGCAGCGCCGTCGCCGGCACCCTGGCCTCGGCGGCCACCGTGAGTGCGCTCCACAGCGTGTTCAGCGGCGTGGCCAGCGGCACCTTGAGCTTTCGCGACGTGCTGCGCTCGGCGGCCACCGGCGCCCTCACCGCCGGCATCGGCAGCGCCACCGGCCTGGGCGGCATGGGGCTGGACCGGGCCGGCAACATCACCAGCTACGCCCAGCGCGCGCTGGCCATCACCGGGCAGGCCACGCTGCAAGGCGCGCTGCAAAAGCTCGCCGGGGGCGACTTCGCGCAAGGCTTCAGCGCCGCAGTGGCCGCGGGCCTGGCCGGCGAGCTCACGCGCGGGCTGCAGGCCGACATCGCCGCCAAGGTGGCCGCCGGCCAGCTGGGGCAGGCCGAGGCCAGCATGTTCCGCATGCTCGCGCAGGCCACCGGCTCGGCCATCCGCACGCTGGGCCACCCGAACGATGCGGGATTCGCGTTCGCGCAGGACTTCATCAACACCTTGATGCAGCCGCCGCCGGCAGCCGCAGCAGCAGCACCCGCCCCACCGAACGCACAAGCCGACTTCCGGGCCCAGGAGATCGCGCAGCAGAACGAGACCGAAGCCACGCGCATCGTGATCGTGGCGCCGCGCATGACGCCGGAGCAGAGGGCGCTGTATGACGCGCAGCAGGCGGCAGAAGGCGCGCAGCACGCGGGCCTGGACATTGGCCTGGGTGCGGTGGCGGCCTCGCGCGTGCTCACCGTGGCCGAGTACGGCGCAGACCTCGCGGCCCGCGGGCTGGGCTTGGCCCGCAGCTTGTCGCCCTGGGGGCTGCTGGTGGTCACCGCCAACGCGCAGGAGCAGGTCACAGACCTGAACGACACGCAGCGCTTCGTGCAGCGCCCGGGCGAGCTGTACGGGCAGCTGCAGGTGCGGGGCGCGGACGGGCAATGGCAGGTGCAGGCCGACAACGCGCGGCTATTCCAGGACGACAGCGGACGCCGCGTCGCGCTGACCAACCAGGAGATCGCGCGCTACCAGGTGCCGGGCCACGTACCGCCGCCGATGCCGCCGCAGGGCACGCCGGGGCTGCCGGCCGACGGGCCGCGCGAGGAGCGCACGCCGGGGTATGCAGCGCCGGACGTGGAACCGCCTTGGCGCGAGGAGTTTCCGGCGGTGCCGGTCACCGCCGAAGACATCCTGATCGACAGGCGCAACTCGGAGGTCCTGGGCGAGAACCTGAGGGCAGCAGGCGACCGGCCGCCCGCCAGTGGGTATCAGCCGCATCACATGGTGCCGAGCAACGCGGGCGGGGCGCGCATGGATGCGGTGCGGCAACTCTTGAGCAACTTGGGCATCGACCTCAACAGCGCGGTCAATGGCGTGTGGTTGCCAGGAGCGAACGCGCCAACTGATGCGCCGGAGGCCTACCATCCGAGATTGAACAATGACGACTACAACAGAGCGGTCGAAAATGCCTTCCGTGGCGTCACGACGAGGCAGGAGGCTGAAGCCGTGCTGCGAGATATCAAGAGTCAGTTGCAGAGCGGAACATTTCCGGGCGTTCGCCAGCGTGGAGGTTGAACGATGAAAGTCTATGAACTGGATTCCGAGTCAGGTCGGAAGTGGGTCTGGTTCTTCACCGTCGAAGGGCCTGTGACACCGAACACGTACCAGGAAACAGTTGAGCATTTCAAGCGGCAACCGCGTATCCGCATCGACCGCAACACGGAATGCACACCCAGGTCCTCGCGTGCGCAGCTGGCCGACTTCTCCAATCTTGACTATGACTGCTTTCCGGTCTTCAGCGAGCGCGCCAAGCAAGTGCTGGGACCGCACATCGACAGTCTTGGCCAATGGCTGAAGCTCGAATGCGACGAAGCGCCTTACTGGCTCTTCAACATCACGAACGTTGTCGATGCGCTGGACGAGCAGAAGTCCGAGCTGCTCAGGTTCGACTCCGGAAAGGTGATGCGGATCGCGCGTTTCGCCTTCTACCCTGAGCGTGTACGCGGTCAGTTCATGTTCACCGTACCGCAGCGGCCTGGTGTCCATAACCTCGTCACAGACGAGTTCGTGAAGCTGGTTCAGCAACACAAGCTCACCGGCTTCAATTTCAAGCTGCTGTGGACTGACGAAGGACAGCAGCGCGCTGCCGCGTAGCGGCTCGCCCGAGGGGCCTGCAGTTCCTGCACCGGCAGCGCCGCGGGGCTCAATGGCATGGGGCTGGATGCGGCGGGCAACGTCACCAGCTATGCGCAGCGCGCGCTGGCGATCACCGGACAGGCCACGCTGCAAGGCGCGCTGCAACGGCTGGCCGGTGGCGACTTCAAGCAAGGCTTCAGCGCTGCCGTGGCCTCGGGCCTGGCCGGCGAGGTGACGCGCGGGCTGCAGGCCGACATTGCGGCGCAGGTCAGCGCGGGCAAGCTCTCCGGCGCCGAGACCAGCATGTACCGCCTGCTCGCGCAGGCCACCGGCTCGGCCATCCGCACGCTGGGCCACCCGAACGATGCGGGATTCGCGTTCGCGCAGGACTTCATCAGCACCTTGGTGCAGCCGCCGCCGGCAGCCGCAGCAGCACCCGCCCCATCGAACGCGCAGGCCGACTTCCGGGCCCAGGAGATCGCGCAGCAGAACGAGACCGAAGCACGCGCATCGTGATCGTGGCGCCGCGCATGACGCCGGAGCAGAGGGCGCTGTACGACGCGCAGCAGGCGGCAGAAGGCGCGCAGCACGCGGGCCTGGACATTGGCCTGGGGGCGGTGGCGGCCTCGCGCGTGCTCACGGTCGCGGAGTACGGGGCTGAACTGGCGGCCCGCGGCGTCAGCCTGGTGCGCGGCTTGTCGCCCTGGGGGCTGCTGGTGGTCACCGCCAACGCGCAGGAGCAGGTCACAGACCTGAACGACAGGCAGCGCTTCGTGCAGCGCCCGGGCGAGCTGTACGGGCAGCTGCAGGTGCGGGGCGCGGACGGGCAATGGCAGGTGCAGACCGACAACGCGCGGCTGTTCCTGGACGACAGCGGACGCCGTGTCGCGCTGACCGACCAGGAGATCGCGCGCTACCAGGTGCCGGGCCATGTACCGCCACCGATGCCGCCGCAGGGCACGCCGGGGCTGCCGGCCGACGGGCCGCGCGAGGAGCGCACGCCGGGGTATGCAGCGCCGGACGTGGAACCGCCTTGGCGCGAGGAGTTTCCGGCTGAGACGATCCGCCTGGACGATCTGATCATTGGGAGCCGCGGCTTCGGGCCTGCGGGTTCGCCGGAGCACAAGGCCGCCACATGGGACTTCTACAAGGCGCGGGGAGGCGAATGGGAATATGAGCGTTGGTCCGCGGTCTATGACGCGAACCAAATGCGGGCGAGCGATGCTCACGATGCGGCCAACGCGTTCATGAAACCTTGGGATGGGGCAGCCGAGAGGTCACGATTGACGGCTTGACGGTGGACGGCCACAACCAAACACGGCGGCTGGATATCGCCGACGTAGGGCTTCGAAAAGGGATCGAATACAAGACGGGCTACCAGGCTCTTACTGTGGACAATCTATGGGAAATGAGGCGCGATGCTGAACTCGTGAACCGGGGATGGCAAATCGAGTGGTTTTTCGTGATCGGGCATCGCAACCTCTTCTCGATGCTCTGGACAAAGCTGGCATCAAGTACAGGCAAGGGAACTGACATGGGTGAGTTGTCGAAGAAGGACCAGTTTGAAATCTGGCTAATGGAGATGGACAACACCATCGCTGCGTTCAAAGACTCACTTGCGCCTGGCGTGAGGAGTCGCCTGGATGGAAGCGAAGCATCCTTGGACGTGCTTGAAGCGCTCATCTTGGAACGGTATCCGACCCCTGCGGACACCAGAAAACCTGGAGAGGCCGCGTTTCTGGACGGCGCTGCCCGCTATGTGGGCGAGGTCATTCGCGAGCACACAGGCAGCAAATGGACCATGCGCCATGACGATCCGAGATTCGTCTTCCATGGGCTGCCCATATTGGCAGGTGCCGGCAAGCTGAAGAACGTTCCTGAATGCCCGCTCAGCCTTGTCACCGCATCAACGGATCGCCGTACCGGGAAGTACCTGTCCACAGTCTTGCGAAACCTGAGGGCGTGACCGAGCGACCCGCTCTCAAGGCGGCGCCTCCCCCGGCAGCCAGCGCGCATAAATCCGCGCAAAGCTGCCGTCGCGCTTCATCGAGTCGAGCGCAGCCTGCCAGCTGCGCACGGTGGCCTCGGGTGTGCCGAGCGAGAAGGCCACGTAGGCTTCGCTGCGGTGGAAGGTGTGCACGAGCTCCAGGTCCTGCAGGCCGGCGCCCACGCCTTCGAGCAGCGCCGGCAGCGTGAGGTTGTTGGCCGCTATCAGCGTGCCGCGGCCGGTGAGCAGCATGCGCACCATCTGCTCGTGGTTGTTGGCCAGCAGCAGGTTGTTCAGGCCCGCGGCCTTGAGCAGCTGCACCTTGTAGTCTTCGCGCGGCACGATGATCGCGTCCACCGCGGCGGCTTCCGAGAGGCTGGCGTATTGCAGGCCCGAGCCGCGGCGTGCGTAGAGGCTGGTCTTGCCCACGAACAGCGGCCCGGCCCAGAGGAAGAGTTTTTCTCGCTCGGGGGTGCGGGCGGTGCTGAACAAGGCCACGTTGGGCTGGCTCTGCGCCAGCTGGTAGGCCCGCGCCCAGGGCAGCACCTGCACCGGCGCGCTGCTGCCCGCGCGGCGCTGGATCTCCTCGACGGTCTCGGCGGCCAGGCCGTGCAGCTTGCCGTCGCGCGTGAAGCTCAGCGGCGGGTACTCCTCGGTGAGCACCTGCAGCGGCCCCGGCTGCGCGAACGCGGTGTCGCCGAAGGCGCCTGCGAGCGCCGCCGCGAGCGCGGCACCCAGCGCCCAGCGCCGGCGCCGCCGGACGATGCTGTCCCAACCGTGCATGTCTGAGCGCCCCTTCGCCTCGAAACCCGACGAGTCTCGCACGCCGCGGGTTGCTGCAACCTTACAGCTATGCTCGCCGGCCATGTTGCCCCCACGCTCACTTCGTTCGCCGCCCCATGCTCCAGCAAAGCGCAAGGCAAGCCTGCGCCTGGGGGCGCATGGCCTCCCAGAGGCGGCTCGTCTGAGGCCATGATGCGCCGCCTGCCTGCCCTGCTGCCCGCCCATGCGCTCAACGGCATGGCGGTGGCCTTCGGCGTGGCGCTGGCCTATGGCTTCATCGCCGCGATGTTCGGTGCGGCCAGTGCCAAGCTCGCGCTGGCCGGTGCGGTGTGCGCCAGCCTGGCCGACCAGCCCAGCACCGTGCGGCGCAACCTGCAACGCGTGGGCCTGGCGGCCGTGCTCGCGGTGGCGGCCTCGCTGGTGGCCGCCGGCTTGCGGCCCTGGCCGCTGGGCCTGGGGCTGGGCATCGCCGCGGTGGCGCTGGTGGCCACGCTCACGCTGGCCTGGGGTCCACGCGCCGGGCCGGTGTCGTTTGCCGCGGTGCTGGCGCTGGTGTTCACGATGGCGGTGCCCGAGGGCACGCCGGTGCTGGCGGTGGCCGGCTGGCATGCCGCGGGTGCGCTGGCCTTCGCCGCCTGTTCCGCGCTGGCCACCGCGTTGCTGCAGCGGCGCTACCGCACGCTGGCGCTGGCGGCGGCGCTGCAGGCGCTGGCCCGGCTGCTGCGGTCGCGCGCGGCCCTGCTCGAAGGCGGCCTGCTGCCCGACGAAGACCAGGGCCGCATGCGCACGATGGTGGGCGACGAGGCGCTGCTCGCCGAGCGCCTGCAGGCGGCGCGCGACCTGCTGTTCGCCGCGCCCGGCGCGCCGGCCGCCGGCCTGCAGATCGCGATGCTGCTGCGCGCGGTGGAGCTGCGCGACACCTTGCTCGCCAGCCGGCTCGACCTGGACCTGGTGGGCGAGGACGAGGCCGGCCGCTTCCTGCGCGAGCGCCTGGCCGGCGGCCTGCGCCAGGTGGCACTGGCGCTCGACGAGGCCGAAGCGGCGCTGCTCGCCGGGTCGCAGCCTGCGGCCGGCGCGCTGGAGTTGCGCGAGGTCTTCGAAGACGTGCCCTTGCCGCCGGGCGACGCGCGGCTGCGGCTGAAGCCCTTGCTGGCCAACCGGCTGCAGCGCCTGGCCGACGACGCGATGCACCTGCATGCGCTGTTGCGCGGGCTGCACGAAGCGCTGCCGCTGCAGGCGCCGGAGCTGCAGCGCTTCGTGGCCACCGAGGGCTGGGCGTTCTCTGCGGTGCGCGCGCAGCTCCACCTGCGCTCGCCGGTGCTGCGCCATGCGCTGCGCGCCGCGCTGGCGCTGGGCGCGGCCTATGCGCTGGGGCGCTGGCTGCCCTGGGCCTCGCATCCGCACTGGCTGGTGCTCAGCGTGGCGGTGGTGCTGCGCGGCACGCTGGAGCAGACGCTGGTGCGGCGCAACGCGCGCGTGGTCGGCACGCTGATCGGCTGCGGGCTGGTGCTGGCGCTGTCGCGCGCGCCGGCGCTGCAGCCGCTGGCTTTCGTGGTGGCGGTGGGCACGGCCCATGCGTTCATCAACGTGCGCTACCTGGTCACCGCGGCGGCCGCCACGGTGATGGCGCTGCTGCAGGCCTACTGGCTGGAGCCCGAGCACGGCTTCGCCATCGCCGAGCGCGTGGCCGACACCTTCATCGGCGCGGCGCTCGCCTGGGCCTTCAGCTACGTGCTGCCGTCGTGGGAGCGGCGCAGCCTGCCGGGCGCGGTGGAGCGGGCGCTGCAGGCGCTGCGCGACTACGCGCAGCAGGCCCTGCAGCCCGGCGCCGCGGCCGGCGTGGCGCAGCGGCTGGCGCGCCTGCAGGCCTACGAGGCGCTGGGTTCGCTGGCGGCGGCGCTGCAGCGCAGCCTGCCCGAGCCCGAGCGTGTGCGCCTGCCGCTGGCCGAGCTGGCGCAGCTGCTGGACCATGCGCACCGGCTGATGGCCCACCTGTCGGTGGTGCGCATGATGCTCGTGCAGCGCGCGCAGGGGCTGCAGTCGCCGGCGGCGGCCGAGGCCTTGCGCGCGGCCGAGGCCGTGCTGCGCGAACAGCTGCACGCCGATGCGGCGGCGCCGGCGCAGCCCCCCGCGTCGGCACCCGACCTGCAGGCCCTGCCGGGCGAGCCGCCCGCCGAGAACCCGCTGCCCTGGCTGCAGCGCAGGCTGCAGGTGAGCGCGCTCGACGCCTACCGCGTGGGCACCGCAGCGCGTGCGCTGCTCGCGCGGCTGCAGGCCTGAGCGACGAGCCGGCGCGACACCGGCGCCATCAGCAGCGAGACGGCCAGGGCGTAGAAGCCGAAGCCGGCGACGATGTGCGCGAGCGCAATGCCCGCGTCCAGCGCCAGGCCGGCCAGCCCCGGGCCCAGCGCCGACACCGTGACCAGCACGCCCGCCACCAGCGAGCGGATCGCGCCCAGGTGCGCGCTGCCGTACAGCTGCGGCCACAGGCTGCCGAACAGCGCCAGCGAGGCGCCGTTGGACACGCCGTACAAGGCCATGAAGGCGAACACGGCCCACGGGGCGCTCACGCCGGCCAGCAGCCCGCAGCCCAGGGCCATGGGCAGTGCGTACAGCGGCAGCAGCGCCAGCGCGCCGGCGCGGTCGATCCAGCGGCCGGCCGCGAGCGAGCACACCACCGTGGCCGCCGCCATCAGCGGAAAGGCCGCGGCGAACAACGCCGGCGGCCAGGCGCGCTGCGCAGCCAGCTGCGCCTGGTGAAAGAACACGGTGTTGCCGGTCAGCGCCGGCGGCATCACCGCGAGCAGCACCAGCGGGAACAGCGGATCGCGCAGCACCTGTGCGCGCGTGCGGGCGGGGCCGCTGCGCACCGCGGCCGCCGGCGACGTGCTTTCCGCGGGGCGCTCGGCAGCGGCGAGGCCGCACACCAGGGGCAGGGCCGCCACCGCCAGCAGCAGCGCCACGGCCGCCCACGCGCCAC
>JBFLWE010000043.1:0-47653 GCA_040758375.1 Pseudomonadota bacterium | reverse complement strand
CCGGGGCGGCCGGCCCGGCGCCTGGGGTTGCTGCTGGCGCCGCCAGTCGCGGCGGCGCTGGTCGCCCACGCGCTGCCCGCGGAGTTCACGCGCGACAGCGGGCGGCTCAGCGTGACGCTGCTGCAGCCCAACATCGCCCAGGACCAGAAGTTCGATCCGCAGCGGGTGCACAGCACCCTGCAGTGGCACGTCGACCGGCTGCAGCAGGCCAAGGGCACGCTGGTGGTGACGCCCGAGTCCTCGATCCCGCTGCCGCCGCAGTTCCTCGACGCGTCCTGGGCGCAGGCCTTGCGCGCGCCCTTCGCCGCCGGCGAACGCGCCGCGCTGGTGGGCATCTTCCTGGGCGACGACGACAAGGGCTACACCAACTCGCTGGTGGGGCTGTCGGCCGGCAGCGACCTGGCCCGACCGCAGCAGGCCTACCACTACGGCAAGCGCCACCTGCTGCCCTTCGGCGAGTTCGTCCCGCCGGGCTTCAAGTGGTTCGTGGACCTGATGCACATCCCCATAGGCGACCAGGCGCGCGGCACCAGCATTGCGCCGCTGGCGGTGGGCGGCCAGCGCGTGCGGCCGGTGATCTGCTACGAGGACCTGTTCGCAGAGGACATGGTCGACAGCGTGGTGGGCGACGCGCCCGCGACGGTGTTCGCCAATGCCACCAACCTGGCCTGGTTCGGCCCGCTGATGGTGCAGGACCAGCACCTGCAGTTCAGCCGCATGCGCGCGCTGGAGTTCCAGCGGCCGATGGTGCGCGCCACCAACACCGGCATCACCGGCGTGGTGGACCACCGCGGCCGCCTCACCGCGCGCCTGCCGTCCGAGGCCGAGGGCGCGCTGGAGACCGACGTGCGCGGCCGCATCGGCGTGACGCCTTATGCACGCTGGCTCTCGGCGCTGGGGCTGTGGCCCTTGGCGCTGGGTGCGCTGGCGCTGCTCATGCTCCTGCGGCGCCGCTGAAACGGCATTCGCCGTGCCCGCCGGGCTCACCCTCAGGAGGGATGGCCGGCCCACGGGCGTGCGCAGTAGCGTCGGCTGCGGGCTGGCGCTCGCGCGCGCCGGCCGTCCACCAGGCAAGGAGCACCCGAGATGAAGCTGAAGCACCGAACCGCGCGGCTGGGCGCGGCCGCCGCGGGCGCGTTGCTGCTCGCCGGCGCCGCCGCCGGGCTGGCCGCCGCCACCGAGGACTTCGATGCGCTGGTCCAGCGCATGCAGCAGCACAAGCCGCAGTTCGCCAAGCGCCAGCAGGACCTGCTGGCCCAGCGCTACGACCTGGCCGACCGCCCGGCACCGGGCGTGACGATGAGCCGCGGCAAGCCGGTGCAGGCCGGCGTGCGCGTGCGGCTGCCGGCCGGCCTGAGCTGGGAGCGCCTGGCCGCGATGCCGCCGGAGGAGATCAAGGCCAAGGGCCTGTGGCCGGCGGGCTTCCTGCCGCTGCCGCACCCCCACCATGAAGAAGGCGGCATGGTGTTCCCGCAGCCCACGATCGACGACCTCAAGCGCCAGACCGGCCGCGACCTGACGCGCTTCGACCTCGACTTCGACCTGCCGCAGCACCTGCTGCCGGAGTTCCCGCCGCCGATCTTTTTGACGACGCGGCCCGACCTGGGCGACGTGTCGCGCGGCCAGCTCGTCACGCTGGACAACTTCCAGCGGCTGTTCCAGGACGTGCTCAACCCCAAGCAGCTCGAAGGCCTGCGCCTGCTCGTCACCCCCTTCCCGCAGCAGCAGTTCAACGCCACGCACGACCGGCGCAGCCTGAAGCCCCACCTCGGCGTCGCCTGCCTCGACTGCCACGTGAACGGCCACACCAATGCGGCCACCCACACGGTGGGCGACATCCGGCCCAACGAGCTGCGCCACCGCATCGACACGCCTTCGCTGCGCGGCGTGAACGTGCAGCAGCTGTTCGGCTCGCAGCGTGCGCTGAAGACGGTGGAGGACTTCACCGAATTCGAGCAGCGCGCCGCCTATTTCGACGGCGACCCGACGCGGGCCACCGCCAAGGGCGTGAACGTGCTGGAGCGCGGCAGCCAGGTGCATTTCATGGGCGAGATGCAGGCGCTGTTCGACTTTCCGCCGGCGCCCAAGCTCGACCTGTTCGGCCGGCTCGACCCGGCCAAGGCCACGCCGGCCGAAGCGCGCGGGCAGCAGGTCTTCTTCGGCAAGGGCCGGTGCGCGGCCTGCCACGCGCCGCCGTACTACACCGACGGCCTGATGCACAACCTGCGCACCGAGCGCTTCTACAAGGAAGGCCTTGCGGCCAACGGCCGCACCGCACGCCAGGACGGGCCGATCAAGACCTTCCCGCTGCGCGGCATCAAGGATTCGCCGCCCTACCTCCACGACGACCGGCTGCTCACGCTGGAGGACACGGTGGAGTTCTTCAACCTGGTGCTGGGCACGCAGCTCAGCGCGCAGGAGAAGCAGGACCTGGTGGCGTTCCTGCGCACCCTTTGAGATGGTGCCCCCGGCTGCGGAGTACCGCAGCCACCCCCCGCGGGGGTCAGCCCGAGCTTGGGAGCGGCCCGGCGCTCGGGCTGCATGGAGCCCCCGGCTGCGGAGACCGCAGCCACCCCCCGGGGGCAGCACCGGCAGGTGCGCTGGGGCTCGCCCCCTAGAATCGGCGGCTCGCCTGTGAAGCGTGGCCGCCCGGGCCGCCGATTCGATTTCATGTTGACCTTCCAGCAACTCATCCTCCGCCTGCAGGACTATTGGGACGCCCAGGGCTGCGCGCTGCTGCAGCCCTATGACATGGAAGTGGGCGCCGGCACCAGCCATACCGCCACCTTCCTGCGCGCCCTCGGTCCCGAGCCGTGGAAGGCCGCCTACGTGCAGCCCAGCCGCCGCCCGAAGGACGGCCGCTACGGCGAGAACCCCAACCGCCTGCAGCACTACTACCAGTACCAGGTGGTGCTCAAGCCGGCGCCGGCCAACATCCTGGAGCTGTACCTCGGATCGCTGCAGGCCCTGGGCTTTGACCTCAAGAGCAACGACGTGCGCTTCGTCGAAGACGACTGGGAGAACCCCACGCTGGGCTGCTGGGGCCTGGGCTGGGAGGTGTGGCTCAACGGCATGGAGGTCACGCAGTTCACCTACTTCCAGCAGGTGGGCGGCATCGCCTGCAAGCCCATCACCGGCGAGATCACCTACGGGCTGGAGCGCCTGGCGATGTACCTGCAGGGCGTGGAGAGCGTGTACGACCTCGGCTACGCGCCGGGGCTGAAGTACGGCGACGTGTTCCACCAGAACGAGGTGGAGCAGAGCACCTACAACTTCGAGCACAGCAACGTCGAGTTCCTGCTGGGCGCGTTTGCCAGCCACGAGCAGCAGGCGCAATACCTGATGCAGCAGCGGCTGGCGCTGCCCGCCTACGAGCAGGTGCTCAAGGCTGCGCACACCTTCAACCTGCTCGACGCGCGCGGCGCGATCAGCGTGACCGAGCGCGCCGCCTACATCGGCCGCATCCGCAACCTCGCGCGCGCGGTGGCGCAGAGCTACCTGGACAGCCGCGCCCGCCTGGGCTTTCCGATGGCCCCGCGCGAATGGGCTGCCGAGGTCGAGCAGCAGCTGGCGGCGAAGAAGGCGGCGTGAAGACATGAGTACCAGGAACCTGCTCGTCGAACTGTTCGTCGAGGAACTGCCGCCGAAGGCGCTGAGGAAGCTGGGCGAGGCCTTTGCCGGCGTGCTCGCCGAGCAGCTGAAGTCGCAAGGCCTGGCGGGCGCCGACAGCGTGGCCACGGCCTACGCCTCGCCGCGCCGGCTGGCCCTGCACCTCACCCACGTGGCGGCCCAGGCCGCCGACAAGTCGGTGCGCCAGAAGCTCATGCCGCTGAGCGTGGGGCTCACGGCCGACGGGCAACCCACCGCCGCGCTGCTGAAGAAGCTGGCCGGCCTGGGCCTGGGTTCCGAGGTGGTGCCGCAGCTGTGCCGTGCCATGGACGGCAAGGCCGAGACCCTGTTCCTCGACACCACGCAGCCCGGCGTGCCGCTGGCCGAGGGGCTGCAGAAGGCGCTGGACGAGGCGCTGGCCAGGCTGCCGATCCCCAAGGTGATGAGCTACCAGCTGGAAGACGGCTGGACCAGCGTGAACTTCGTGCGTCCGGCCCATGGCCTGGTGGCCCTGCACGGCGCCGACGTGGTGCAGGTGTATGCGCTGGGCCTGGTGGCCGGCCGTGAGACCCGTGGCCATCGCTTCGAGGCCGCGCACGACCCGGTCGTGCTGCACGATGCCGACTGCTACGCGACCCAGCTGCGCGAGCACGGCGCGGTGATCGCGAGTTTTGCCGAGCGCCGCGACGAGCTGGTGCGGCAGCTCAAGGCCGCCGCTGCACGGCAGGGCCTGCAGCCGATCGAGGACGACGCGCTGCTCGACGAGGTGACTGCGCTGGTCGAGCGGCCCAACGTGCTGCTGTGCCGCTTCGAGCCGCAGTTCCTCGAGGTGCCGCAGGAGTGCCTCATCCTCACGATGAAGGCCAACCAGAAGTACTTCCCGCTGCTCGACGCGGCTGGCAGGCTGACCAACCAGTTCCTCGTCGTCAGCAACATCCGTCCCGCCGACCCCAGCCGCGTGATCGAAGGCAACGAGCGCGTGGTGCGCCCGCGCCTGGCCGATGCCAAGTTCTTCTTCGACCAGGACCGCAAGAAGACGCTGGCCTCGCGCGTGCCGGCGCTGGACAAGGTGGTCTACCACGGCAAGCTGGGCACGCAGGGCGAGCGGGTGGAGCGGGTGCGCCGCATCGCCCGCGCGATCGGCCAGCAGTTGGGCGGGGAGGCGCTGGCCGCACAGACCGACCAGGCCGCCACGCTCGCCAAGGCCGACCTGCTGACCGACATGGTGGGCGAGTTCCCCGAGCTGCAGGGCATCATGGGCGGCTACTACGCCCGCCACGACGGGCTGGAGCCGCAGATCGCCGAAGCGATCGAAGACCACTACAAGCCCCGCTTCGCCGGCGACGCGCTGCCGCGCAACCCGGTGGGCCTCGTGGTCGCGCTGGCCGACAAGCTGGAGACGCTGGCCGGCCTGTTCGGCATCGGCCAGCTGCCCACCGGCGACAAGGACCCGTTCGCGCTGCGCCGCCATGCGCTGGGCGTGATCCGCATGCTGGTGGAGCGCGAGCTGCCGCTGAGCACGACGGCGCTGATCGCGCAGGCTTTCCATGCCTTTCCCGACAGCCATGGCCAGGCCCAGGCCGAGGTGGGCTTCTTCCTGCGCGAGCGCCTGGCCGGCTACCTGCGCGAGGCCGGCTACAGCGTGCAGGAGGTGGAGGCGGTGGTCGAGGCGCGGCCCGAGCGCTGGGCCGAGATGCCCAGGCGGCTGGCGGCGGTGCGCGCCTTCGCGGCCTTGCCGGAGGCGGCCTCGCTGGCCGCGGCCAACAAGCGCGTGGGCAACATCCTCAAGAAGTCCGAAGCTGCGGCCGACGCGGCGGCCGCGGTCAGCACCGGGCTGTTGAAGGAGCCCGCGGAGGCCGCGCTGTACGAGGCGCTGCAGGCGGTGGCGCCGAAGGCCGACGCGGCGTTCGCTGCCGGCGACTACGCTGCGTCGCTGCAGGCGCTGGCGGCGCTGAAGGCGCCGGTGGACGCCTTCTTCGACCACGTGATGGTCAATGCCGAAGATCCCGCGCTGCGCGCCAACCGGCTGGCGCTGCTGGCCGCGCTGCATGCAGCGATGAACCGCGTGGCCGACCTGTCGAAGCTGGCGGCGTGAGGGCCGAGGCCACCGCATGAGGGAGTCCGTGGTGAAGCTGGTGATCCTCGATCGCGACGGCACCATCAACGAGGACCGCGACGACTACGTGAAGTCGGCCGATGAATGGGTGCCGCTGCCCGGCGCGCTGGAGGCGATCGCGCGGCTCAACCATGCCGGCTGGCATGTGGTGATCGCGAGCAACCAGTCGGGCCTGGGCCGCGGCCTGTTCGACATGGCTGCGCTCAACGCCATGCATGCCAAGCTGAACCAGCTGCTCGCGCGCCAGGGCGGACGCATCGATGCGGTGTTCTTCTGTCCGCACACGCCCGACGACCAGTGCAGCTGCCGCAAGCCGCTGCCGGGGCTGGTGGTGCAGATCGGCGAGCGCTACGGCGTCAACCTGCGCGACGTGCCGGTGGTGGGCGACTCGTTGCGCGACGTGCAGGCCGGCATTGCCGCCGGCTGCGAGGGCCACCTCGTGCGCACCGGCAAGCTGCGCGAGGCGGGCGACGAGGATCTGCGGCGACAGCTGGCCCATCTGCCTGGCGTGACGGTGCATGCCGACCTGAACGCGTTCGTCGATCACCTGCTGCAGCGCGAGCAGCTGCGCCGCGGCGAGGCTGGCGGGCCTGGGTTGCGGGACGGCTGATGCAGCAGGCGGTCTGGTTTTTGCGCTCGCTGCTCTATCTGCTGTGGCTCACCGTCACGGTGGTGCCCTGGGGCACGATGGCGGTGCTGGCGTCGGTTTTCATGCGCGGCACGCCGCTGTACTGGCTGTGCATCGGCTGGGTGCGCCTGGCGATGTGGGGCGCCTGGCACATCTGCGGCATCCGCTACCGGCTGCACGGCATGCACAACCTGCCCGACGGCCCGGTGATCCTGACGCCGAAGCACCAGTCGGCCTGGGAGACGCTGGCCTTCACCACCATCATGCCCAGGCCGCTGTGCTACGTGTTCAAGCGCGAGCTGCTGTGGGTGCCCTTCTTCGGCTGGGCGCTGGGCCGGCTGGACATGGTGCACATCGACCGCCGCCGCCGCGCCGAAGCCTGGAACAAGGTGGCCGAGCAAGGCCGTCGCTTCATGGACCAGGGCAACTGGGTGATCATGTTCCCCGAAGGCACGCGCACGGCGCGCGGCCAGCAGGGCGCGTACAAGGCCGGTGCCGCGCGACTGGCGGTGGCCACCGGCGTGCCGCTGGTACCCATCGCCGTGACGTCGGCCCGCTGCTGGCCGCGCAATGCCTTTGTGAAGCGTCCGGGGCTCATCGAGGTGTCGATCGGCCGGCCGATCCCTTCGGTGGGCCGTGAGCCCGACGCGCTGATGCGCGAGGTCGAGACCTGGGTCGAGGCCGAGATGCGGCGCCTGGACCCCGAAGCGTACGCGCCGGCACCGTGCGCTCCCGCGCCTGCGCCCGCGCCGGCGCCGAGCGGCATGTCCTGACGCACGCGGCTTCGTAGAATCGCGCTCCATGTCGCGTGCGCCCGTGGGAATCGATCCTTCGCAGCAGTTGTCGCTGTTCGACGATGCACCGCCGGCGCCCGTGTCCACTGCAGCGCCGCAGACCCCGGTTCGCAATGAGCAGGCCGCGTCCGCGGCCGCGAGCCCCGGCGACACCATCCGCCCCGGCGGCCTCACGCCCGCGGTGTTCCGCCATCCGCGCGCCGAGCGCGAGCTGCGGCTGGGCGAGCATCTCGTGGCCTATGCCTTCCGCCGGGCGCGCCGCCGCAGCATCGGCTTCGCGGTCGGGCCCGAGGGGCTGGCGGTGAGCGCGCCGCGCTGGGTCACGATGACCGAGGTGGAGTCGGCGTTGCACGAGAAATCTGGCTGGATCCTGCGCAAGCTGCGCGAGCAGCGCGAACGCGCACAGCGCATGGAGTCGCGCCGCATCGAATGGCGCGATGGGGCGAGCGTGCCGTTCCTTGGCGAGCAGGTGATCGTGGTGCTCGATCCGCGTGCGATCGGCGCCGTGCTCAATGCGGCCGGCGAGGCGCTGCCCGGCGTGCCGCGGCTGGTGCTGCACGTGGGACTGCCGCAGAGTGCCGCGCCCGAGCAGATCCGCGACACCGTGCAGAGCTGGCTGCAGCGCCAGGCGCGGCGCGTGTTCGAAGAGCGTTGTGCGCACTTCGCACAGGCGCTGAACGTGCGGGTGCGCAAGCTCTCGCTCAGCTCGGCGCAGACCCGCTGGGGCAGTGCCAGCGCCGACGGCTCGATCCGGCTGCACTGGCGGCTGATCCACTTTGCGCTGCCGGTGATCGACTACGTGGTGGCGCACGAGCTGGCGCACCTGCGCGAGATGAACCACAGCCCCGCGTTCTGGGACGTGGTGCGCTCGGTGCTGCCCGACTACGAGCGCCACCGCAGTGTGCTCAAGGACGACGCACTCCCCGCGTTCGACTGAGGTCCGTCCGGGACAGGCCGCGTAGCGGCCAGGGGCGATGCCGCTTAGCGCGACCCCTCGGGGGTGGCCGCCAGGCGGCCGGGGCTCACGTTCTATCCGTCGTCTTCGACAGCAGCAGCGCCGGCAGCAGCCCCACCGCCACGATCGTCAATGCCGGCAGCGCGGCCTCGGCCAGCCGCTCGTCCTGCGCGAAGTGGTGCGTCACCACCGCCAGAGTGTCGAAGTTGAAGGGCCGCAGCACCAGCGTGGCGGGCAGCTCCTTCACCGTGTCCACGAATACCAGCACCGCCGCGGCCAGCGCACTGCGCGACAGCAGCGGCGCATGCACGCGCACCAGCGTCTGCCCCGGCGTGGCGCCCAGCGAGCGGGCCGAAAGATCCATGCTGGGCGTGATGCGCGCCAGGCCCGAGTCGATGCCGTGGTAGGCCACGGCCAGGTAGCGCACCAGGTAGGCGTACACCAGCGCCACCAGGCTGCCGGTGAGCAGCAGGCCGGTGCTGACGTCGAACTGCGCACGCATCCAGGCGTCCACGCTGTTGTCCAGCCGCGCCAGCGGCACCAGCACGCCGATGGCGATCACCGAGCCGGGCAGGGCGTAGCCCAGGCTCACCAAGCCGTTGGCGCCGCGCACCAGCGGCGTGGGCGACAGGCGCCCGGCATAACCGATCAGCAGCGCCAGCAGCACCGCCAGCCCGGCGGTCAGGCCGCCGGCGGTGATGCTGTTGAGCAGCCACTGGCCATAGGCCTCCCAGCGCGGCGCCGTGTCCAGCCGCGCGTGCAGGCGCAGCAGCAGCACGGCAGGCAGCAGGAAGCCGCCCAACACCGGCAGCAGGCACAGCACGAAGGCGCGCAGCGCCGCCGCGCCCTTGAGCCGCTGCCGCGGCGCGTTGCCGTGCACCGCGGTGGTGGTGAAGCGGCGCGCGCCGCGCGAGCGGCGCTCCACGATCACCACCACGGCCACCACCAGCAGCAACACCGCCGCCAGCTGCGACGCCGCGGCGCGGTCGCCCAGGTTGAACCAGGCGTTGTACAGGCTCTGCGTGAAGGTGGGCAGGCCGAAGTAGGTCACCGCGCCGTAGTCGGACAACGTCTCCATCAGCGCCAGCATGCCGCCGGCGATCATGGCCGGGCGCGCCAGCGGCAGCGCCACGCGCCAGAACACCGCGCGCGGCGAGCAGCCCAGCGTGCGCGCCGCGTCCACCAGGTGCGGGCCGCGCTCGATGAAGGCCGGCCGCGCCAGCGCGAACACGTAAGGGTAGAGCACCGCCACGAACAGCAGCGCCGCGCCGGGCACCGAGCGCATCTCGGGGAACCAGTACTCGCGCGGCCCCCAGCCGAACATCTCGCGCAATGCGCCTTGCACCGGCCCGCTGAACTGCAGCCAGTCGGTGTAGGCATAGGCGGCCACGTAGCCCGGCATCGCCAGCGGCAGCATCAGCGCCCAGGTGAGCCAGCGCCGGCCCGGGAACTCGTACTGCGTCACCAGCCAGGCCGCGCCGGTGCCCACCAGCATGGCGCCCAGCGTGACCAGCGCGCCCAGCGCGAGGCTGGTGGCCGTGGCCTCGACCAGCACCGTGTCGGCCAGGTGGCGCCAGACGGCCAGCGTGGCGCCGCTGCCCAGGTGGGCCAGCACGCCGGCCACCGGCAGCGCCATCAGCAGCGCGGCCAGCAAGGCAGTCAGCACCAGCGGCTGCGCCGCGCCGCGGCTCCGGCCGCTGCGAGCGAGGGATCTGCGCGGCAACAAGTCCGGGGCGTTTCGCATCGGTGAAAATTGTAGGCATTCGCATTCTCACCCCCTTGATGTCCGTCCAACCCAACGAAGGCGCCGCGCCGCCGCTGCTGCAGGTGCAAGGCATCAGCGTGGCCTATGGCGCGCATGCGCCGGCCGTGCAGGACCTGTCGTTCGAGCTGCCCGGCGACACCATCGCCTGCCTGCTGGGGCCTTCGGGCTGCGGCAAGACCACGGTGCTGCGCGCGATCGCCGGCTTCGTGCCGCTGCGCCAGGGCCGCATCGGCCTGCTGGGGCGCACAGTCAGCGGCGACGGCGCGATGGAGCCGCCCGAGACGCGCGGCGTCGGCGTGGTGTTCCAGGACTATGCGCTGTTCCCGCACCTGAGCATCGCCGACAACATCGCGTTCGGGCTGGCGCGCTGGCCCGCGGCCGAGCGGCGCGCGCGGGTGGACGAGATGCTGGCGCTGGTGGGCCTGGCCGGGCATGCGCGCCGCTATCCGCACGAGCTGTCGGGCGGCCAGCAGCAGCGCGTGGCGCTGGGCCGTGCGCTGGCGCCGCGGCCGGCGCTGGTGCTGATGGACGAGCCGTTTTCCAACCTCGACGTGGACCTGCGCGAGCGGTTGTCGGCCGAGGTGCGCGAGATCCTCAAGGCCAGCCGCACCGGCGCGGTGCTGGTCACGCACGACCAGCACGAGGCCTTTGCAATGGCCGACGTGATCGGCGTGATGCACGAGGGCCGTCTCGACCAGTGGGACCGGCCCTACAACCTCTACCACCGGCCGGCCACGCGCTTCACCGCCGACTTCGTGGGGGCCGGCGTGTTCCTCAAGGGCCGCCTGCAGGCCGGCTCAGGCGGTCGCCGCATCGCGTTCGCGCTCGGCGAGCTGCCAGCCGAGGAGTACCGGCAGTGGCGCGACGGCCAGGCGGTGGAGGTGCTGCTGCGGCCCGACGACGTGGTGCACGACGACGGCGCCGCCACCACCGCCGCGGTGGTGCGCAAGCTCTTCCGCGGCGCCGAGTTCCTCTACACGCTGAGGCTGGACTCGGGCGAGGAGGTGCTCTCGCTGGTGCCCAGCCACCACAACCACGCGGTGGGCGAGCGCATCGGCGTGCGCCTGGAGGTCGACCACGTCGTGGCCTTTGCGGCCTGACGCACCCTGAGCAGGGCTTGATCGGCAGCAAACGAAGACAAAGAAGAATAATTCGCATTCGTGATCATCTGCTACAGTCGCGGCTTTGTTTGCAACGCTTCGCGAGGACCCGCCTCATGATCCCGTCGTTCCGATTGGCGGCTGCGGCCGCCGCCCTGTTCTCAGGCCTTTGCGGCCTGCTGGCCCAGCCCGCGCTGGCCCAGGAAAAGGTGCTCAACCTGTATTCCGCGCGCCACTACCAGACCGACGAGGCGCTGTACGCCAACTTCACCAAGGCCACCGGCATCAAGATCAACCGCATCGAGGCCGGCGACGAGGCGCTGCTGGAGCGCTTGAACAACGAAGGCGCGAACAGCCCGGCTGACGTGGTGCTGCTGGTCGATGCCGCCCGCCTGGCCAAGGCACAGGCCGCGGGGCTGTTCCAGCCGGTGCAGTCGGCGGTGCTCAACGAGCGCATCCCCGCCACGCTGCGCGCGCCCGACGGCTCCTGGTACGGCTTTTCCACCCGTGCGCGCCTGATCGTCTACAACAAGGCCAGCGTGAAGCCGCAGGACGTGGACACCTACGAGGAACTGGCCGACCCCAAGAACAAGGGCAAGGTCTGCACGCGCTCCGGCGCCCACCCGTACCAGCTCTCGCTGGCGGCCTCGCTGATCGAGCACCTGGGCGAAGCCAAGGCCGAGGCGTGGGCGAAGAACGTGGTAGCCAACATGGCGCGCCCGCCGCGCGGCGGCGACACCGACCAGATCAAGGCGGTGGCCGCCGGCGAATGCGGCGTGGCGGTGAGCAACTCGTACTACCTCGCGCGCCTGCTGCGTTCGGACAAGCCCGAGGACAAGGACGTGGTGGGCAAGATCGGCTTCGTGTGGCCCAACCAGGCCGACCGCGGCACGCACATCAACATTTCCGGCGGTGCGGTGGCCAAGTCGGCCAAGAACCGCGAGGCCGCGGTCAAGTTCCTCGAGTACCTGGCCAGCGATGAAGCACAGGCGTACTTCGCCAACGGCAACAACGAGTGGCCCGCGGTCAAGAGCGTGGTGCTGCGCAACCCCGCGCTCGACCAGATGGGCAGCTTCAAGGCCGATGCGCTGCCGGTGGCTGCATTGCTGAAGAACAGCGCCGCGGCACAACGCATGATGGACCGCGCCGGCTATCGCTGATCGGATGCCGCCCGTGCTGAATGGGCGCGCCTTCCCCCTTAAGAGGGATCGCCAAACGAGCGCGCGCACCGCACACTGAGGGCTCTGCTGTCATTCACGTGAGAGCGCCGTTCGACAGAGCGCGCTTCAAGCCCCGAAGCCCGTGGCCTGGTGCCACGGGCTTTTTTTATCCGGCGTTTATCCGGCGCCGGTCGCCGCGAAGCGAAAGACGCCGTCGGGCCCGCGCTCGCGGCGCAGCCGGCCCTGCTGCCACAAGGCGTGCAGGTGGGCGATCGCCTCGCCCATGGCGAACGTGGTCTGGTGCAGGTCGAGCGCGCGCTTGAACAGCACCGGCAGCATCTCGGCCGCGCAGCTCGGCCGGGCTGTGCAGGCCTGCAGCACCTCGGCCAGCCGCTCCTCGTGATGCGCCTGCAGCTGGCGCACGCGCTCATGCAGTCCGTTGAAGGGCTTGCCGTGCGAGGGCAGCACCAGCGTGTCCGCGGCCAGGGCGGTGAGCTTGTCGATCGACGCCAGGTACAAGGGCAGCGGATCGGCTTCGGGCTCCAGGTCGTACACGCTCACGTTGGTGGAGATGCGCGGCAGCAGCATGTCGCCCGAGATCAGCAGCTTCAATGACGGGCAGTGCAGCGCGATGTGCTCGGGCGCGTGGCCGTAGCCCGCGATGCAGTGCCATTCGCGCCCGCCGATCGCCACGCGCTGCCCGTCGAGCAGGCGCCGGAACTGGCGCGGCACCTGCGGCACCATGCCGGCGTAGTAGTTCGAGCGCGCACGCACCTTCTCAATCGCTTCCGGGTCGGTGAGCCCATGGCTGGCAAAGAACTCGGCGGCCGAATCGCCGCCGAAGCCGGTGGTGCTCTGGCTGGCCATGCGCGCGGCGTTGAAGTCGCTGGTGCTGATCCACAGGCGGCAGGGATGCTCCGGCGTGCTCCAGCGTTCGGTGAGCCAGTGCGCCAGGCCGATGTGGTCGGGGTGCATGTGGGTCACGATCACGCGCAGCACCGGCAGGCCCGCGGGTCGATCTGGCTGCGCCGGGTGACCCGATCCCCCTTGGGGGGCGGGCCGGGTTTGCCCGGACCTGGGGGCGTCATCCAGCTCGTGCGCGAACACCTGCTCCCAGGCGGCGCGGGTGGCGTCGTTGGTGATGCCGCAATCCACGATGCTCCAGCCCTCGCGGCCTTCGAAGCGGTCGCGCAGCAGCCACAGGTTGATGTGGTCCAGCGCGAAGGGCAGGGCCATGCGCACCCAGCGCACGCCGGGCGCCACCTCCAGGCTGCCGCCGGTGACGGGCAGGCGGTCACCGAAGGGGTAGTGCAGGGCGCTCTCGTTGGGGTTCACGCTGGCAGGCCTTAAAGTTACGTTTACGTCAACGTCAGTCTAACCATGGCCGCCGCTCCCCGCAGAACCTATGTGACACCCGACGGCGCCGGCCGCGCCAGGCCGGCCGCGGGAGTGAAAGATGCCCGCACTTTCACGATCACCGAGCTGGCGCAGGAGTTCGACATCACGCCGCGCGCGATCCGCTTCTACGAAGACGTGGGCCTGCTCACGCCCGCGCGCGCCGGCCGCAACCGCGTCTATACCCATCGCGACCGCACGCGGCTGAAGCTCACGTTGCGCGGCAAGCGCCTGGGCCTGAGCCTGCAGGAGGTGAAGCAGCTGGTGGACATGTACGAGTCGCCGGCCGATACCACCCAGCAGCTGCAGGCGTTCCTGCAGGTGCTGCACGAGCACCGCCAGCAGCTGGAGCAGCAGCTCGACGACATCGAGGTCACGCTGGCCGAGATCGCCCAGCACGAGGAGCGCTGCCGCAGCCTGCTGGCCGCGGCGGGCAAGACCAAGAAGCCCGTGCGCGCCTGACGCCGGCAAGCGCCCGCACCGCGGCCTCGCTAGAATCCAGATTTACGTTTACGTAAACGTCAATTACCATGCCGCTCCAACCTGCCGATGCCGACTTCGCCGCCCGCGTGCGCAGTTCCTTCGACCGCCAGGCGGTGATGGCCACCTTGGGCGCTGCGCTGGCGGAGGTGGACCCCGGCCGTGTGGTGATCACGATGGCGCACCGGCCCGAGCTGACCCAGCAGCACGGCTTCCTGCATGCAGGCATCGTCTCCACCGCGCTCGATTCCGCCTGCGGCTACGCGGCGTTTTCCCTGATGCCGGCCGACGCCGCCGTGCTGACCATCGAGTTCAAGGTCAACCTGCTGGCGCCGGCGCGCGGACCGCGGTTCCGCTTCGAAGGCGTGGTGCAGAAGGCCGGCCGCACCATCAGCGTGGTGGACGGCAAGGCCTGGCAGGACGACGGCCAGAAGACATCGCTGGTGGCGACCATGACCGCCACCGTGATGACGGTGCTGGGCCGCAGCGACGTCAAACACTGAACACCTTCCACCCAGGAGACATCCGCATGAACCTTCCCGGCCTCGACTTCATGCTCGGCGAGGACATCGACGCGCTGCGCGACGCGGTGCGCGCCTTTGCCGACAGCGAGATCGCCCCGCGCGCCGCCGAGATCGACCGCAGCGACCAGTTCCCGATGGACCTGTGGCGCAAGATGGGCGAGCTGGGCGTGCTGGGCATCACGGTGCCGGAGGAATACGGCGGCGCCAACATGGGCTACCTGGCGCACATGGTGGCCATGGAGGAGATCAGCCGCGCCAGCGCCTCGGTGGGCCTGAGCTACGGCGCGCACTCGAACCTGTGCGTGAACCAGATCAAGCGCAACGGCAGCGACGCGCAGAAGAAGAAATACCTGCCCAGGCTGGTCAGCGGCGAGCACGTGGGCGCGCTGGCGATGAGCGAGCCGGGCGCCGGCTCCGACGTCATCAGCATGAAGCTCAAGGCCGAGGACAAGGGCGGCTACTACCTGCTCAACGGCAGCAAGATGTGGATCACCAACGGCCCCGATGCCGACACGCTGGTGGTCTACGCCAAGACGGAGCCGGGACCTGATGGCCCCCACGCTGCGCTGCCCCCCGAGGGGGCTCACCGACCTTCGGGCGGCCGTGCGGCCGGTGGGGGCGCGCGCAGCATCACCGCCTTCCTCATCGAGAAGGGCATGAAAGGCTTCTCGATCGCGCAAAAGCTCGACAAGCTGGGCATGCGCGGCAGCCACACCGGCGAGCTGGTGTTCGACAACGTGGAGGTGCCGGCCGAGAACATCCTGGGCGGGCTGAACAACGGCGCCAAGGTGCTGATGAGCGGGCTGGACTACGAGCGCGCGGTGCTGGCCGCCGGGCCCATCGGCATCATGCAGGCGGTGATGGACAACGTGGTGCCCTACATCCACGACCGCAAGCAGTTCGGCCAGAGCATCGGCGAGTTCCAGCTGATCCAGGGCAAGGTGGCCGACATGTACACGGTGCTGCAGGCCGCGCGCAGCTTCTGCTACACGGTGGGCAAGAACCTCGACAAGCTCGGCGCCCAGCATGTACGCCAGGTGCGCAAGGACTGCGCCAGCGTGATCCTCTGGTGTGCCGAAAAGGCCACCTGGATGGCCGGCGAAGGCATCCAGATCTTCGGCGGCAACGGCTACATCAACGAATACCCGCTGGGCCGGCTGTGGCGCGACGCGAAGCTGTACGAGATCGGCGCCGGCACCAGCGAGATCCGCCGCATGCTGATCGGGCGCGAGCTGTTCTCCGAGACCATGTGAGGCACGCGATGGCGGACCTGGTCGAAACCTACCGCGGCACCGTCTATCCCTGGCACTGCGATCACATGGGCCACATGAACGTGATGTGGTACGTGGGCAAGTTCGACGAGGCCACCTGGCAGTTCTTCACCATGCTCGGGCTGTCGCCCGCCTGGCTGCGCGAGCACCGGCGCGGCATGGTGGCGCTGGACCAGCGCATCGCGTACCAGCGCGAGCTGCATGCCGGCGACACGGTGGTGGTGCGCTCGGCGGTGCTGGAGGTGCGCGACAAGGTGATCCGCTTCGCGCACCAGATGTTCGACGCGCACAGCGGCGCGCTGTGCGCGGTGACCCAGCTGGTGGGCGCGCATCTCGACACCGACCGGCGCAAGACCACCCCGCTGCCCGAGAGCGTGCGCGCGCAGGCGCTGGCCCGGCAGGCCGCCTTGTCTCTGCCCTGGGACGGTTGAACCGCGGCTTGCCTGCGTACACTGTGCGGTGCAGCAATTCCATTCTCCGCAGATGACGACCCAACTCGACGAACTCTTCGCCAAGAACCGCGAATGGGCGCGCCGCACCGAGGCGCGCGAGCCCGGCTTCTTCTCGCGCCTGTTGCAGCAGCAGGCGCCGCAATACCTCTGGATCGGCTGCTCCGACAGCCGGGTGCCGGCCAACGAGCTGGTGGGCCTGCTACCCGGCGAGCTGTTCGTGCACCGCAACGTGGCCAACGTGGTGGTGCACTCCGACCTCAACTGCCTGTCGGTGATGCAGTTCGCGGTGGACATGCTGAAGGTGCAGCACATCATCGTGGTGGGCCACTCCAACTGCGGCGGCGTGCGTGCCGCGCTGGAAGACGTGCGCGTGGGCCTGGCCGACAACTGGATCCGTCATGTGCAGGACGTGCGCCACCGCCACCAGGACTGGCTCGACTCGCTGCCGGCCGAGCGGCGCCTGCCGGCGCTGGTGGAGCTCAATGTGCTGGAGCAGGCGCTCAACGTGTGCCAGACCACGATCGTGCAGGACGCCTGGTCGCGCGGGCAGCCGGTGGTGGTGCACGGCTGGGTCTACGGCTTGCACAACGGCCTGCTCGAGGACCTGAGCATGACCGTGACCAGCGTCGAGGACGTGCAACCCGCCTACCAGCAGGCACTGGCAGCGCTGAAGCGGCGTCATTCGGCCTGAACGGCGCGCGGCCATGTTCCCCCACCAGCTCACCGACCCGCGCGCTTTTGCGATCGCGAAGGCCATGCTGGAGGGCTTCAACCGCCACTACCGCCTCTTTCGCGAAGCCAGCGCGCAGGCTAAGGCCCGCTTCGAGGCCGCCGACTGGCAAGGCCAGCAGCGCGCGCAGCGCGAGCGCATCGAGTACTACGACAAGCGGGTGGACGAAGGCGCCGAGCGGCTGCAGACCGAGTTCCATGCCGGCGAGCTGCCCATGGACGTGTGGCATCAGGTCAAGCTGCACTACATCGGCCTGCTGATCGAGCACCACCAGCCCGAGCTGGCCGAGACCTTCTTCAACTCGGTCACCACCAAGATCCTGCACCGCAGCTACTTCCGCAACGACTTCATCTTCGTGCGGCCCGCGGTGAGCACCGAGTACATCGAAAACGACGAGCCCGCCGCCCAGCCCACCTACCGCGCCTACTACCCCACGCGCGACACGCTGCACGAGACGCTGGTGCGCATCGTCACCAACTTCCAGCTGCAGCGCGACTTCGAAGACCTGGGCCGCGACGTCGACCAGGTGCTGGGTGCGCTGCGCGAGCAGTTCGGCGGCGTGCGCCTGCGCACCAACTTCCAGATCCAGGTGCTGAGCTCGCTGTTCTTTCGCAACAAGGGCGCCTACATCATCGGCAAGATCGTCAACGGCTTCCACGAGACCGCGTTCGCGCTGCCGATCCTGCACAACAGCAAGGGCTTCCTGTACATCGACGCGGCGCTGTTCGGCGAAGACGAACTGCAGATGCTGTTCAGCTTCGCGCGCGCCTACTTCATGGTGGACATGGAGATCCCCGCGGCCTATGTGCAGTTCCTGCGCAGCCTGATGCCGCACAAGCCGCGCTCGGAGATCTACAACGCGATCGGCCTGCACAAGCAGGGCAAGAACCTCTTCTACCGCGACTTCCTCTACCACCTGCGGCATTCGAGCGACAGCTTCCGCATCGCGCCCGGCATCAAGGGCATGGTGATGCTGGTGTTCGACCTGCCCTCGTTCCCCTACGTCTTCAAGGTCATCAAGGACTTCTTCCCGCCGCCCAAGGACACCACGCGCGAGCAGATCCAGCGCAAGTACCTCCTGGTGAAGACCCACGACCGCGTCGGCCGCATGGCCGACACGCTCGAATACTCCAACGTGGCCTTTCCGCGCCACCGCTTCGACGAGGAGCTGCTGGCCGAGCTGAAGCACTTCTGCCCCAGCCTGGTGGAGGAGGAGGAAGACGCCATCGTCATCCGCCACGTCTACATCGAGCGGCGCATGGTGCCGCTGAACATCTACCTGCAGGAGGCCACGCCCGCGCAGATCGAGCACGCCGTCGTGGAATACGGCAACGCGATCAAGGACATGGTGGCCGCCAACATCTTCCCCGGCGACATGCTGTGGAAGAACTTCGGCGTCACGCGCAACGGCAAGGTGGTGTTCTACGACTACGACGAGATCGAATACCTCACCGACATGAACTTCCGCAAGGTGCCGCAGGCGCACAACGAGGAAGACGAGATGTCCGGCGAGGTGTGGTACGCCGTGGGCCCGCGCGACGTGTTCCCCGAGACCTTCGGGCCTTTCCTGCTGGGCAACGACAAGGTGCGCGAGGTGTTCATGAAGCACCATGCCGACCTGCTGGATGCGGCATTTTGGAACGCGCACAAGGAACGCATCCTCGCCGGCCATGTGCACGACGTGTTCCCCTATGACACGGCCAAGCGCTTCATCGTGCAGCGGCGCGGGCGCCCCGGCGCGCCGGCCCCCGTGAGCCCCGATCCGGCGCTGGAGGCGGCCGAATGACGCTGGCCGAGGCGCTGGAGGTGGCCAGCTACGCCGTCACGGTGGTGGGCCTGCCGTTCGCGGTGCTGGTGTTCCTGCACGAGCAGCGCAAGGAGCGCGACAACGAGGACGAAGAGGCCTACCAGCACCTCTCGGACGCCTACAACGACTTCCTCAAGGTGGTGCTCACCAACGCCGACCTGCAGCTGCACACCGCGCCGGCCCTGCCCAACCCCACGCCCGAGCAGAACGAGCGCATGCGCATCATTTTCGACATGCTGATCTCGTTGTTCGAAAGGGCGTATCTTGTGGCCTACAAGGACGACATGAGCCCCACCGAGCAGCGCCGCTGGAACTCGTGGGACGACTACATGCGCGAGTGGTGCCGCCGTGACGACTTTTTCAACGCCCTGCCGCTGCTGCTGCGCGGCGAGGACCCGGAGTTCCAGAGCTACATCCGCCGCGTGGCCCAGGAGGAGCGCGGCATTTCCCTCGTCTGACCGACCTCACCAGGAGTAAGCCATGTCCGACCCGATCGTGATCGTTTCCGCCGCCCGCACGCCCATCGGCGGCCTGCTGGGTGATTTTTCGTCGCTGCAGGCCTGGGAGCTGGGCGCCATTGCCATCAAGGCCGCGGTCGAGCGCGCCGGCGTGCCCGGCGATGCGGTGAACGAGGTGCTGATGGGCAACTGCCTGATGGCCGGGCAGGGCCAGGCGCCGGCGCGCCAGGCGATGCGCAAGGCCGGACTGCCCGACTCGGCCGGCGCGGTGACCATGAGCAAGATGTGCGGCTCCGGCATGCGCACGATGATGTTCGCGCACGACATGCTGGCCGCGGGCACCGCCGACGTCATGGTCGCCGGCGGCATGGAGAGCATGACCAACGCGCCGCACCTGAGCTTCATCCGCAAGGGCGTGAAGTACGGCGTGACCCAGTTCTACGACCACATGGCGCTCGATGGCCTGGAAGACGCCTACCAGCGCGGCAAGGCCATGGGCGTGTTCGCCGAGGAGTGCGTGAACAAGTACGAGTTCACGCGCGAGGCGATGGACCAGTTCGCCATCGCCTCCACCGAGCGCTCGAAGAAGGCCAACGAAGACGGCAGCTTCGACTGGGAAATGGCGCCCGTGACGATCAGCTCGCCCAAGGGCGAGACCGTGGTCAAGTTCGACGAGCAGCCCTTCAAGGCCAAGCTCGACAAGATCCCGGGGCTGAAGGCGGCCTTCATCAAGGAAGGCAAGATCACCGCCGCCACCTCCTCCAGCATCTCCGACGGCGCGGCCGCGCTGGTGCTGATGCGCGAATCCACCGCGGCCAAGATGGGCGCCAGGCCCATCGCCCGCATCGTGGCGCACAGCGTGCATGCGCAGGCGCCCAACTGGTTCACCACCGCGCCGGTGGGGGCGATCGACAAGGTGCTCAAGAAGAGCGGTTGGCAGGCCAAGGACGTGGACCTGTGGGAGGTGAACGAAGCGTTCGCCGCGGTGACCATGGCGGCGATGGCGGAGTTCAAGCTGCCGCACGAGATCGTGAATGTGCACGGCGGCGCCTGCGCGCTGGGCCACCCGATCGGCGCCTCGGGCGCGCGCATCGTGGTCACGCTGCTGGGTGCCTTGCGCAAGCGCGGGCTGAGCAAGGGCGTGGCGGCGCTGTGCATCGGCGGCGGAGAGGCCACGGCGATGGCGGTGGAGCTGGTCTGAGGCCGGCATGAGTGACTTGGGCATCCACGACTTCTGGCTTTTCGTGCTGACCGGCGTGGTGCTCAACCTGACGCCCGGGGCCGACACGCTGCTGGTGGTCAGCCGCACCGCGGCGGGCGGCTTCCGCCACGGTGCCGCCGCGGCGCTGGGCATCGCGCTCGGGTGCCTGGTGCATGCGGTGGCCGCAGCGCTGGGCGTGGCCGCGCTGCTGGCCGCCTCGGCCGAGGCCTTCCGGCTGCTCACCTGGGTGGGCGCGGCCTACCTCGCCTGGCTGGGGCTGCAGATGCTGCGGCAGGCGCGGAAGCCGGTGCCGGCGGAGACCGGCGCGGGCGCGGCAAGCAACGGCGGCTGCCGCGCCGCTTTTCTGCAGGGTGTGCTCACCAACGTGCTCAACCCCAAGGTGGGGCTGTTCTTCCTGGCCTTCGTGCCGCAGTTCGTGAGCCCTGATGCCGCCTCGCCGCTGGCGGCCTTCTTGACGCTGGGCCTGGTGTTCGACCTCACCGGCGGCCTCTGGCTGCTGACCGTGGCGGCGCTCACCGTGCGGCTGCGCGGCAGTGTCTCCAGCGCTGCCTCGCGCTGGCTCCATGGGGTGGGCGGTGCCTTGTTCCTGCTGCTGGCATGGCGGCTGGCGTTCGACCGAAAGGCGGCCTGATGCAGGTGCTCGTCGTTGGCGCGTCCCGCGGCATCGGCCTCGAATTCGTGCGCCAGTACCGGGCCGAAGGACACCGCGTCACCGCCACGGCGCGCGACGAGGCCGGCCTGCAACGTCTGCGCGATCTGGGGGCGGAGGCGTTTGCGCTCGACGTCGCAGACGCGGCCAGCGTTTCGGGACTGGCGTGGCGGATCGATGGCGCCGCGTTCGACATCGTGATCCACAACGCGGGTGTCTATGGGCCGCGCACCACCGGGCTGGAACCGCCCTCGGACATGGACTTCGATGCCGTGATGCGCACCAACGTGCTCGGCCCGATGCGGGTGATCGCGCAGTTGGGGGAGGCGCTTGCGCCGGGGGCGAAGCTGGCGGTACTGTCCTCGAACATGGGGTCGCTCGGCAGGCGCAGCAATACCAGCGGTTGGCTGTATCGAGCCTCCAAGGCCGCGGTCAACTCGGTGCTCAAGGACGCGTCGATCGCGTTTGCCGGCCATGCGGTCTGTGTTGCCTTCCATCCTGGGTGGGTCAAGACAGACATGGGCGCGGCCGGCGCTCCCCTGGAGCCGGCGCAGAGCGTGGCCGACATGCGGCGCACGCTCGCCAACCTGAGTGCCGCGGACAACGGCAGCTTCCTGAACCACGACGGCCAGCCGCTGGCGTGGTGAAGACTCACAAGACCGGAGACACCTGATGAGCGTGCAGGAGACGCGCGAGTTCTTCGAGCGCTACCGCGACGCCTTCAACCGCCTCGATGGCGAGGGGGTGGCCGATCTGTGGCACACGCCCTGTGCGATCACCGACACGCGGGACGGTGCAGCGCGTGTCACATGGTGGCCAGAGGATGCGCCGATGCGCGCCAACATGAAGGCGCTGTGCGAGGTGTACCGAACTGCCGGCGACGAAGCGTGCTGGGACTTTGAACTGCTGGATCACGTGCCCATGGGTGAGCACCACGCCTTTGCCAACGTGCGCTGGACGTTGGCGGGGGCCGAGGGCCGCAGCCTGCAGCGCTTCAACACCGGTTATCAGCTGGCCCGCCATACCCATGGGCCGCGTGTGCTGATGTGCACCGCCTACCAAGAAGACCTTTCAAGCTGGAAAAAGCATGCTGTTGAGTGAAGACCACCGCGCCGTGCAAGATGCCGTGCGCGCCTTCGTGCAGGCCGAGATCGCGCCCAAGGCCGCTGAATGGGACAAGACGCACCACTTTCCGCAGCGGGAGCTCAAGGGCCTGGCCGAACTGGGCTGCTACGGGGTGGCCGTGCCCACCGAGTACGACGGCGCGGGGCTGGACTACCTGGCGCTGGCCATCATCCTGGAGGAGATCGCCGCCGGCGACGGCGCCACCTCCACCATCGTCAGCGTCAACAACTGCCCGGTGTGCTCCATCCTCATGGCCTGGGGCAACGAGCAGCAGAAAGCAACGTGGCTCAAGCCGCTGGCGCGCGGCGAGATGCTGGGCGCGTTCTGCCTGACCGAGCCGCACGTGGGCTCCGAGGCCTCGGGCCTGAAGACCACCGCCACGCGCGAGGGCGACAGCTTCGTGCTCAACGGCGTGAAGCAGTTCATCACCAGCGGCAAGACCGGCGACGTGGCCATCGTGATGGCGGTCACCGACAAGGCGGCGGGCAAGAAGGGCATCAGCGCCTTCATCGTGCCCACGTCCACGCCCGGCTACACCGTGGCGCGCGTGGAAGACAAGATGGGCCAGCACGCCAGCGACACCGCGCAGATCCTGTTCGAGAACTGCCGCGTGCCGGCGGCCAACCTGCTGGCCGACGAGGGCATGGGACTGAAGATTGCGCTCTCCGGCCTGGAAGGCGGGCGCATCGGCATCGCCTCGCAAAGCGTGGGCATGGCGCGCGCGGCCTTCGAGGCGGCGCTGAAGTATTCGAAGGAGCGCGTGGCCTTCGGCCAGCCGATCTTCGAGCACCAGGCGGTGCAGTTCCGCCTGGCCGAGATGGCGATGAAGATCGAGGCCGCGCGCCAGCTGATCTGGCACGCCGCCAGCCTGAAAGACGCGGGCCGGCCCTGCCTGAAGGAGGCGGCGATGGCCAAGCTGTTCGCCAGCGAGATGGCCGAGGCCGTGTGCAGCGCCGCGATCCAGATCCACGGCGGCTACGGCTACGTGAGCGACTTCCCGGTGGAGCGCATCTACCGCGACGTGCGCGTGACGCAGATCTACGAAGGCACGTCCGACGTGCAGAAGATCCTGATCGGGCGCGCGCTCGCATGACCTCGAACGCGGCGTTCTTCAGCGGCAAGGTGGCCGACTATGTCGCCTCCCGGCCGGACTATCCGGCTGCGCTGCTGGACGCGCTGGCCGAATGCGGCGCGTTGCGGCCGGGCAGCGACGTGGCCGACATCGGCGCCGGCACCGGCCAGCTGACGCGCTCGCTGCTGGAGCGCGGCCATCGGGTGACCGCGATCGAGCCCAACGACGAGATGCGCGCCGCGTGCGACGCGCTCCTCGGCGCCTTGCCCGGCTACCGCAGCCTGCCCGGCAGCGCCGAGGCCACGGGCCTGGCCGATGCGTCGGTGGACTTGGTCACCGCGGCGCAGGCGTTCCACTGGTTCGATGTGCCGCAGGCGCGCCGCGAGGCGCTGCGCATCCTGCGGCCCGCGGGCCAGGTGGCGCTGGTGTGGAACGACCGCGACGACGACGATGCGCTGCAGCAGGGGCTGACCGCACTGTTCGCGGCGCACGGCAGCGCCGCGCGCGACCGCATGCTGGCGCAGGACGACCGCGCCAAGGTGCCGCAGTTCTTCGGCCATGCGCCGCACGAGCGCCGTTTCGACCATGCGCATCGGCTGGACCTGCCAGGCCTGGCCAGCCTGGTGTTCTCGCGCTCGTACATGCCGCCGCGCCACAGCGAGGCCGGCCGGCGCGCTGAGGCGGCGGTGGCGGAGCTGTTCCACCACCATGCCGTCGAGGGGCGCGTGGCGATGCGCTACCGCACCGTGCTGATGCTCGGCCGTCCGTCGGGCGCTTGAGCGGTCAGGCCTGCTTGGCGATCCACTCGTCGATCACGCGCTCCAGCACCGGCAGCGGCAGCGAGCCGTTGTCGATCACCGCGTTGTGGAAGCGGCGGATGTCGAAGCGCGGCCCCAGCTTCTGCTTGGCGCGGTCGCGCAGCTCCATGATCTTCAGCTGGCCGATCATGTAGCCCAGCGCCTGCGCCGGCATCGCGAGGTAGCGGTCGACCTCGAAGCTGGCCTTGCCGCGGTCGTGGCCCACCTGCTGCACCATGAACTCGATGGCCTGCTCGCGGCTCCAGCCCTTGGCGTGCAGGCCGGTGTCGACCACCAGCCGCGCGGCGCGGAAGGCCTGCATCTGCAGGTGGCCGAACTTGCTGTACGGGTCGGTGTAGAGCCCGAGGTCGAAGCCCAGCGTCTCGGCATACAGCGCCCAGCCTTCGTTGAAGGCCACGTAGCCGCCGCTGCGCCGGAACTTCGGCAGGTTCTTCAGCTCGGCCGCGCGCGCCACCTGCAGGTGGTGCCCCGGCACGCCCTCGTGCACCGCCAGCGACTCCACCTCCCACACCGGCTTGCGCTCCACGCCCACGGTGGGCACGCTGAACCAGCCGGCACGGCTGCCGTCCTGGGCCGGTGCGCTGTAGCTCGCGGCGGCGTCGGGGCCCATGAAGGCGGGGTAGGCGCGCACGCCCAGCGGTGCGCGCGGCAGCTCGGCAAACAGGCGCGGCAGCTCCGGCTCGGTGCGCTTGACCGCGTCGCGGTAGCGCACCAGCAGCGCTTCCTCGCTGTCGACGAAGAAGCGCTTGTCGGTGTGCAGGAAGTGCACGAACGCGGCAAAGTCGCCGGCAAAGCCGGTGGCGCGGCGCACCCCGTCCATCTCCGCCCGCAGCCGGGCCAGCTGTTCCAGCCCGATGGCGTGGATCTGCTCGGGCGACAGGTCGGTGGTGGTGTTGATCTTCACCAGGTGGCGGTAGGCGGCCGGGCCGCCCGGCAGCTCGTGCAGCGCGCCGGTGGCCGGCGCGCCGGGGAGCATGTGCTGCACCAGGAACGCGCGCAGCCTGTGCTGCGCCGGCATCACCTGCTCGCGCAGGGCCTGTTCGGCCCGGGCTGTCCAGGCCTGGCGCAGCCGCTGGGTCTGCGCGGTGGCGGGCCGCTTGAACGGCTCGTAGGCCGGGTGCTGCCGCGGGTCGGCCACCAGCTGCGCATCGATGCCTTCGATCACGCGCTGCAGCACCGGCCGCGGCGTGCGCCAGCCCGTTTGCAGGCCCTGCTGCAGCAGCGCGATCTCCTGGTCCACGCGGCGCGGGTAGGCGTTCATGCGTGCCACGATGGCCTGCAGGTCGGCCTCGGTCTCCGCGGGCTGGTTGCGCAACAGGCCGGCGAGCAGGCCGTGCACCGCGAACAGCGGATGCAGGCGCGGCAGCTGCAGGCCCGGATGCGCCTGTTCGGCCACGCGCAGCTCGGCCTCGTAGCGCGCGATGTCCAGCGAGAGCCGGTCGTCGCCCGCCAGCGCCTCGCGCTTGACGCCGTGGAGCGCCTGCAGCCACTCGCGCTCGTGCGCGCGGCGCGCGGCCACGGCCTGCGGCGACAGGTCGGCCAGGCGGTCGCCGTAGCGGCGTTCGCCGGCGAAGGTGGCGCGCTCGGGCTGGTCGCGCAAGCCGTGTTCCCACTCGGCTTCGAGCAGCGCGTGCAGGCGCTGGCCTTCGTCGGGCACGGCGGCGGCGGCTTGGGGAGCCGGCGGTGCGCTGCCGCAGCCCAGCAGGCTGGCGGCGCACAAGGCGGCGAAGAGGTGGCGGATCCCGGTATGGACCATGGCGGTGTCTCTCCCTGTTGAGCGGCCCGGTGGGGCCGGGACGGCGGCCGCTCGTGGCGGCCTCGCGCGGCGAAGGCGAAGCCCGCACAATAGCCGAACAGGCACCGAAGGGCTGGCATGGACTTGCGCATCGATTTCTACTTCGACTTCTCGTCGCCCTACTCGTACATCGCGTCCGAGTGGATCGAGGCGCTGGCCGCGCGCCATGGGCGCAGCGTGCGCTGGCATGCCATCTTGCTCGGCGCCACCTTCCAGGCCGCCGAGATCAAGAGCCCGGTGTCCTACCCCATCAAGCGCGAGTACGCGCTGCACGACTTCGCGCGCTCGGCGCGCTTCGAGGGCGTGGCCTACCGGCAGCCCGAGCCGTTTCCCATCCCCACGCAGAACGCGGCGCGCATCTTCTGGTGGCTGCACGAGGCCGACCCGGCGCGCGCCGTGGCCTGGGCCCACGCCGGCCTGCGCGCCTATTTCACGCGCGGCGTCGCGCTGCACGACACGTCGCAGCTGAAGGCGCTGGCCGCCGGGCACGGGCTGGAGCCGGCGCAGGCCGAGGCCGCCTGGAGCGACCCGCGCTGGAAAGACCATTTGAAGCAGGTGAACGAGGCTGCCATCGCCGCCGGCGTGTTCGGCGCCCCGTTCTTCGTGATCGATGGTGAGCCGTTCTGGGGCAACGACCGCCGGGCCCAGATGGAGCGCTGGCTCTCCCAAGGGCCGTTCTGAACCGAGGAGCAACACGATGGCGCTGAAGAAAACCGCGCAGCAACTGGTGCGCGAAGCCATGGCCGAGGTGCGCACCCTCAGCGTGGACGAGGCGCGCGCGCTGCACGGCCGCGACGACGTGCAGTTCGTCGACGTGCGCGACGTGCGCGAACTCGAGCGCGAAGGCGTGGTGCCGGGCGCGATGCATGCGCCGCGCGGCATGCTCGAGTTCTGGTGCTGCCCCGAAAGCCCGTATCACAAGCCGGTGTTCGCGGCCGAGGGCAAGCAGTTCGTGCTGTTCTGCGCCGCCGGCTGGCGCTCGGCGCTGGCCGCCAAGACGCTGCAGGACATGGGCATGCCCAACGTGGCGCACATCGAAGGCGGCTTCAGCGCCTGGAAGGCCGCCGGCGCCCCGGTGGCCGAGAAGCCGAAGAAGGCCTGAGCCGGCGATGGACCTGCTGCAGCACCACTGCATCTCGGCGCGGGCCAACCGCATGGCCAACCGCCGGCTGCATGCGGCCATCGGCCAGCTCACGCGCGAGGAGTTCCACGCGCCGCGCACGGGGTTCTTCCCCAGCCTGGCGCTCACGCTCAACCATGTGCTCGCGGTGGACACCTACTACCTCGATGCACTGGAAGGCGTGGCCGACATGGTGGCGCGCTACGAGGCCTTCACCCCGGCCGACATGATCCAGGAGCTGGCCTACCGGCAGCAGCTGTCCGACGAGCGGCTGATGCGCGTGTGCGACCGGCTCGACGCCGAGGCCATCGACCCCGTGGTGGTGATGGACCGCGGCGGCGGCAAGCAGCAGCGCGACCGCGCCAGCCACGTGCTGGCCCACCTGTTCATGCACCAGACCCACCACCGCGGGCAGGTGCATGCCATGCTGTCGGGCACCAGCGTCAAGCCGCCGCAGCTCGACGAGTTCCTGATGCCCAGCGACGCGCCCTACCGCGTGGAGGACATGCGCGAGCTGGGCTGGCGCGAGGACGAGGTGTACGGCGGCTGAGGGGGTCGGTATGGCACGCATGCTCCAAGGCTGTGTTCTCGCACTCGCAACAGCGGTCGCTTCGAGCAGCGCAGCGCTGGAGCTGCCGCCCGACGACCACGACCGCCGCGGGAAGCGTCACCAGGATGCGGCGCAAGGGCTTGATGCCGCCGTTGCATCGTTGCGCGAGCGGCTGCCCGACGGCAGGACGCGGCTCACGTACAACGTCTGCAACCTTTCACCGCGGAAGCTGTCGTTCCAGTGGCCGAAGCCAGGGTTCGAGTCAGGCATTGCCCACCCGCTGAAGACGAAAACGTGTGCGGTGTACGTGCGCGACGTTCTGGAGAGCGCGCTGGACGACGACGCCCGGCTCTTGTACTGGCAGACCGGCGAGCCGCGGCACGCCCAGGCCTTTCTGGGAAAGCAGTCTCCCTGGGGCAAGGCACGACGCGAGCTTGCCACCTGGCTGTACGCCAGGGGCATCGGGCTCGGGCCGGACAAGCCCGACCAGGTCAAGGACGTCGAGATCGCCGTCGCCGAGATGCAGGGCCTTGTCCAGCAGCAGGTCCACTGGGCAGGCCACGGCATGTCGGTGGCGCTGCGGCTCGCGGAGCTGGACGAGGGGGCGCTGGCTCAGTTGCGCTCGCAGCTCGGGGGCCAAGGCGTGTTGATGGAAGCCGAGGCCTTTGTCAAAAGCCTCCATCCCGACGACCAGAAGCGGCTGCCGGGCGCGGTCAGGGAAGGCCGCATCCTCGTCTTGTCCACCCGGAACAAGGGGCCGGTCGGCGCCAAGTTCCACTACGAGCTTGGACAGACAGCGCCGTCGATACAGCCCGTCGTGGTGCTGGGCGCCGACGGGCGCGTGATGTGGGTGGCCTACTACGCCACCGTACGGCGGCATTGAGTGCGATGGCCACCGCGCTCAAGCTGGCGTTCAGCCTGGTGTTCGGGCTGTTGACCTTTGTGCTGCCGCTGCCGGTGGGAGGCGAGAAGCTGTTCGGCGAATGGGGACGGGCGGCGCTGTTCCTGGGGTTGCTGGTGGGGCTGCTGCTTTCGTTCGGGCGGCTCGATGGCGTGCCGCTGCTCGAACGCAGCTGGCGAAGCCGTCGCGGCCGGCGCGCGGGGCTGGTGGTCGTGCTCACGGCCGCGGCGTCGGTGGCGGGCTACCTGGCCATGCGAAGCGCCATCCAGGTGCCGGAAGGCATCATCCTGTGGATCGAGCTGATCTCCTTCTTCGCAGCCAACCTGTCGATGGCGCTGCTTCTGACCGCGGCCGGGGCCGTGTTGGCCCAGGCGCTGATGGGCCCGCGCGGCTGAGCCGGGCCAGCGCTTCAGACCGTCTGGCCACGCGAGCGCAGGATCCGGTTCAAGCCCACCGGCGTCACGCCGACGGCAGGGCGATCGTCAGCCCGCCACGAACTCGGCCATCGCCTCGCCCATGCGCACCGGCAGCTCCGGTCCCCACGCGGGGTTGAAGCGCATGTGCCCGGGCGCGAACAGCATCACCACCGTGCTGCCCAGCAGGAAGCGGCCCATCTCCGCGCCTTTTTGCAGCGTGATGGGCTTGTCCTCGTAGGTCCAGGTGTGCACCTCGGGCCGGCGCGGCGGGTTCACCACGCCGTGCCACACCGTGGCCATGCTGCCCACGATGGTGGCGCCCACCAGCACCATCACGAAAGGCCCGCGCTCGCCTTCGAACACGCAGATCACGCGCTCGTTGCGCGCAAACAGGCCCGGCACGCCGCGCGCCGTGGTCGGGTTCACCGAGAACAGGTCGCCAGGCACGTACACCATGCGCCTGAGCGTGCCGGTGCAGGGCATGTGGATGCGGTGGTAGTCCTTCGGGCTCAGGTACAGCGTGCAGAACTCGCCGTTGTCGAAGGCGGTGGCGAGCTTCGTGTCGCCGGCCAGCAGCGCGGTGGTGGTGTAGCGGTGGCCCTTGGCCTGGAAGATCAGGTCGCGCTCGATGCGGCCGCACTGGCTCACCGCGCCGTCGATCGGGCACAACAGGTCGGCATGCGAGAGCGGCCGCGCGCCGGGCTTCAGCGCGCGCGTGAAGAACTCGTTGAACGTGCGGTAGCGCGCGATGTCGGGCTCGGCCGCTTCCTGCATGTCGACGCCGTAGTGGCGCACGAACCAGCGGATCACCGCGGTGGTGAGCGCACCGGCCTCGGCCGAAGCCAGCTTGCCCATCAGCACGGTCAAGGCCTTCTTGGGCAGCAGGTACTGGTGCAGGACGGCGATGCGGGACACGGTGTTGGCACGAGGCTGCGAGGGCGTGAGTGTAGCCAGCCGCAAACGGCGCTCCCGCGAATCGGGGGCCACCCGCTCAGGGCAAACACCGGCAACGGGGTATTCACCGAGCTTTGGGTCGGCACGCAAGGGCATGCCTCTTGCACACTGCCGGCCTCTGGCGCCGCGGCTCACACGGCCTCGGCGCCGAAGCTTCTCCACCCTTTATCCAAGGACACACGGCATGAAAAGACGTTCCCTGTCGGCCCTGGCCGCGGCAATGGCCGCCTTCGGCCTGTTGAGCACGGCCGCTGCGGCAGCCGATACCACGCGCGTGATCGTCGTCTTCAAGCCCGGCGCGGCGGGGCATGTGCGGGCCGCGGCCGCCGCGGTCAAGGGCACGGTGAAGCACCAGATCTTCGGCATGGACGCGATGGCCATCGAGGTGCCGCTGCAGGCGCTGCAAGGGCTGGCGCGCAACCCGAACGTCGAGTACGTGGAAGAGGACGTGAAGCGCTATCCGCTGGCCACCGCGTCGGCCGCGGCGGCCGGCCAGGTGGTGCCCTACGGCATCAAGATGGTGCAGGCCGACCAGTTGCCCGACACGCAAGCCGCCAACCGCAAGGTCTGCATCATCGACTCGGGCTACGACCTGCAGCACGAGGACCTGAACGGCAACGACGTGGCCGGCGAATACGACAGCGGCACCGGCTGGTGGTACACCGACGAGAACCACCACGGCACCCATGTGGCCGGCACCATCGCGGCGATCGACAACGCCACCGGCGTGGTCGGCGTGGCGCCCAACCGCCGGCTCAAGCTGCACATCGTGAAGGTGTTCGATGCCGAAGGCTGGGCCTACTCGTCCACGCTGGCCACGGCGGCCAACAAATGCGCGGCCGCGGGCGCCAACGTGATCAGCATGTCGCTGGGCGGTGCGCGCGCCAACAAGACCGAGCAGCGTGCCTTCGACACGCTGGCGTCCCAGGGGGTGCTGTCCATTGCCGCGGCGGGCAACGACGGCAATACGCGCATGTCCTATCCGGCCTCGTACAACAGCGTGATGTCGGTGGCCGCGCTCGACGAGAACATGCAGTGGGCCTCCTTCTCGCAGTACAACAAGCAGGTGGAGATCGCCGCGCCCGGCGTCGCGGTGCTGTCCACGGTGCCGATGGGGCAGGGCTCGGAGTCCTCGCTCGTGGTGGGCACCACCACCTACGCACCCGGCGGCATGGACGGCTCGCCCAAGACCAGCGCCAGCGGTGGGCTGGCCGACTTCGGGCTCGGCGACGCGGTGAACCCGGCCATGGCCGGCAAGGTGTGCCTGATCCAGCGCGGCAGCATCGACTTCGCGACCAAGGTCTCCAACTGCCAGGCCAGCGGCGGCGTGGGCGCGGTGGTCTACAACAACGTGGCCGGCGGCTTCGGCGGCACCTTGGGCACCACGGTGACCCATATCCCATCGGTCACGGCGTCCGACACCGAAGGCGCGCAGTTGAAGACCCAACTCGGGGCAACGGCCACGGTGAGCGTCAAGGCCTCGAACTACGCCTTCTACGACGGCACCTCCATGGCCACGCCGCATGTGTCGGCGGTGGCCGCGCTGGTGTGGAGCCACTTCCCCGGCTGCACCGGCGCGCAGATGCGCACCAGCCTCGACCTGAGCGCCAGGGACCTGGGCGCCCCCGGCCGCGACACCAAGTTCGGCTACGGCCTGGTGCAGGCGCGGGCCGCCTACGACCGCATCGCGACGCTCGGCTGCGGCAAGTAGGCCCGGCAACGAAGCGGACACCGCGGATCCGGCTCTGCCGGTCCGCAGGTGTCGCCCGCCCGCTGGGGCGACGGCGAAGGCGCTACGCGGGTGGGCAGCTGCAGTGCTGGTGCACCACCTGCAGCAGCCGGTCGATGTCGATCGGCTTGCCCAGCACCTCGCAACGGTAGCGGTGCTTCAGGTCGCGTGCCTGGTCCAGCGCCGACACCACCGTGATCGGGATGTCGGCGGTGGCCGGGTCGCCGGCCTGCTGCAGCGCCTGCAGAAACTGCCGGCCGTCCATCACCGGCATCATCAGGTCCAGCAGCACCATGCAGGGCCGCTCGCGCTGCAGCAGCGCCAGGCCGTCGCGGCCGTGTTCGGCGGTGCGCACTTCGTAGCCTTCGATCTCGAGCAGGTCCTTCAGGCTCTCGCGGATGCCCGGGTCGTCGTCGACCACCAGCACCGGACGGTGGTGGGAGCAAGGAGGGGAAGCGGCGGGTGTGTTCACGCGGGAAAAAGGGTTGCGGGGTAGGGTGATGCCGGTTCCAGCGGCAGCAGCACGCGGAACGTGCTGCCCTCGCCGGGCTGCGAGACGACCTCGAGCGAGCCGCCCAGGGCCTGCACGATGTGGCGCACCAGCGCCAGCCCCAGGCCCACGCCCGGCAGGCTCTTGCGCCTGACCGGCTCGAGCTGCTCGAAGGGCAGGAACACGCGGTCCAGGTCCTCGGGCGGAATGCCGATGCCGGTGTCGTGCACCTCGATCACGCACAGCCCCGGCCGGGACTGCAAGCCCACTGTGATGCGGCCCTCGTCGGTGAACTTGATCGCGTTGCCCACCAGGTTGCTCAGCACCAGCTTGAGCAGCCGGCGGTCGCTCTTCATCGCCGGCGGCGCCGCCGCGTCCGGCGCGAGCGCCAGGGTCACCGGCCCCGGCGGCAGCTCCAGGCGGTATTCCTCGACCGTCTCGCGCGCCAGTTCGAGCGCATCCACCGGCTCCTGCTGCGGGATGATGCGGCCGCTTTCCACCCGCGTGTAGGCCAGCAGGCCTTCGATGAGGGCGTGAAGCTGGCGCGCGGCCACCGTGAGCCGCTCGAGCTTGGCCTTCATCGGCCCGGGCATCTGCAGTGTGCGGTCGCGCGACAGCAGGTACAGCGTCATGTGCACGGTGGACAAGGGTGTGCGCATCTCGTGCGAGAGCATGCCCAGGAACTGGCTCTTCACCTGGTGGGCCTGCTCGGCCTGCTCGCGTGCCAGCTCGGCGGCCTGCAGCGCGGTCTGCAGGTGCCGGTTTTTCACCGCGATGTCGTGCGCCAGTTGTTCCAGGTCGGTGGACAGGCTGGCCAGCTCGCCGCGCAGCGTGTCGCCGGCGCGCTTGGCGGCCACCAGGTTGCGCACGCGCGCGCGCAGCTCGCCGGGCAGGAAAGGCTTGGTCAGGTAGTCCTGCGCGCCTTGTTCCAGCAGGTGCACGCGCAGCTGGTCGTCGGCCTTGGCGGTGAGCAGCAGGATGGGGGTGGTGTCGAGCTCGCGCTTGCGGCGCAGCGCCGCCACCAGCTGGTCGCCGCTCACGCGCGGCATCATCACGTCGGTGACGATCAGGTCCGGCCGCAGCGCTTCGGCACGCGCCAGGCCCTCCTCGCCGTCGACGGCGGTGCTCACCGCGTAGTCACCGGCCAGCAGCTCCACCACGAAGCGGCGCATCTCGGCGTGGTCTTCCACCAGCAGCACCCGCGGTGCGCCGGCGGGGCATGAAGCCGCCTGTGGCCCGGTCTCCGCGTGCGCTGCCCGCAGCTCGCGCAGGCTGGCTTCGAGCGCCACCCTCGCGCCGGCGCCCGGCGTCGGCGGCATCGAGCGCACCTGCGCGCCGGCCGGCGCCCTGCGCGGCAGCCGCACGGTGAACAGCGCGCCGCCCTCGGCGCCGTCGCCCACCGACACCTCGCCGCCGTGCAGCTCGGCGAACTCCTTCACGATCGCCAGCCCGAGGCCGGTGCCGCCGTGCGTGCGGCTGGCGCCGCCGTCGGCCTGGCGAAAGCGCTCGAAGATCGCCTCGCGCAGCGGGGGCGGCACACCGGGGCCGCTGTCGGCCACGCGCAGTACCAGCGTGTCGTCTGGCGCCTGCAACGACACGCGGATGCGGCCGCCCGGGGGCGTGAACTTGAAGGCGTTCGACAGCAGGTTGACCAGCACGCGCTCCAGCTTGTCGGCGTCCACTTCGGCCACCTCGCCGGGCGCGGCCTCCACCGCGAGTTCGATGCCGCGCTGCTCGGCCACGCCCTCGAACTGCGCAGCGATGCGCCGGCACCAGGGGGCCAGTGCAAGTTCGGCGTAGTCGAGCGACATGCGGCCGGCTTCGAGCTTGCTGAGGTCCAGCAGGTCGTTCACCTGCTTGAGCAAGGCCCCTGCGTTGTCGTGCATGCTGCGGATCTGGCGCCGCTGCTGCGGCGTGAGGTTCTCGTCGTTCAGCAGCTGCTGTGCCGGGCCGAGGATGAGCGCCAACGGTGTGCGCAGCTCGTGGCTGACGTTGGCGAAGAACTGGCTCTTCAGCTCGTCGAGCTCCTTGACCTTGCGGTACAGCAGCTCCAGCTCGGCATGGGTGCTCTCCAGCCGGATGCGGCGCTCTTCGGACAGGCGCGCCGCATGCACCACCTCCTCGACCTGCGGCTTGACGAACAGCAGCCCCACGGCCGTGGCCACCGAGGCGGCAGCCGTGGCGCCCTTGAGCAGGCCGTCGGCCCAGTAGTCGGGGTTCCACACCGTCCAGGCCTGCATGAAGTGGGTGCCGCCGCACAGCGCGATGAACAGGCCGAAGGCCACGAACACCGGGCTGAACGGCAGCCGCAGCCGCTGCACCAGCAGCCACAGCAGGGCCGCGATGCCCACGTAGGCGGTGCCGATCAGCAGGTCGGAGCCCACGTGCAGCCACAGCAGCGCGGGCATCCAGAGGTAGCAATGGCCGTGCGGCATGAACTGCGCGCTCGCGGCCAGCAAGTCGCTGAGCCATTGGGTCATGACAGCGATCTACGTGATGACAGTGCCTCAAGCATAGGCACTGTCGCCCACTTAGGCGAGCCTGCGAAGTTGCCGCAAGCCTTACCTCGGGCTTCAGCGGCGGGCCGTCACCGTCAATCTGCGCAAACGACGCTCGGCATCTGAAAGTCGCGTCCGACCAGGGCCCGCGCCAGCAGGTAGTTGTTGCGCGCCTGCTCCGTCAGGTCGTTCAACTCGACGACGCCGGCTTCGTTGCAAGGGAACGCGAACGAGCACCCGTGGTGAAGCGGGACGAACACCAGCTCATAGGTCTGCGCACGATCGGTGGCGTCGCTATCGGTGTCCATCGTCTGCCTTGTGTGGGGTTGCCGGCGACGCTGCATCCGGCGGACCGGACTGCGCGTCGTGCCCCTGTTGCCACGCCGCCTGGCGCTGCTGCCAGGACTCGTCGGACTCTCCCGTCGCGGCCGGCAGGTTCTGCGGTTCGTGCAGGGGGTTCGAGGCAGCGTTCTCGCCGCGGGCAGCCGCCTTCGCGCCCTGGCGCTGCAACTCCGCGCGCTCGGGCCGCGCCAACGGCGCCGTGGGGGGTGGCGGCTGCGGTGCGGTCTGCCGCGCCTTCGATCGGGTTTTCATCATCCGGCCTTTCGGTAGGCCCGCAGCGCGAGTGCATGGGCTTCGCGCGGTGCAATGTCTTGTGGACTGCGAGGGGCAATCGACACACCCGGTCTGCGGAAGCCGGGACGGCTGCTTGCACCGGCTCATTATGCGCGGTGCGGTTGCCTGCGAGCCGAGGGATGACCAAAAAAAACGAAAGTGCGGTCGCTACTGCGCTTCACGACCGTGCCGGTGCGCGACCTCATGCTCCCGCTGCCGAAACACTCCCGGCGACACCCCCGTCCATTGCTTGAACGCCCGCGCAAAGCTCTTTTCGCTGCCGAACCCCACCGCCTGCGCCACGCGCTTGAGCGGATGCTGCGTCCGGCGCAGCAGGTCGACCGCCCGCTCGCGCCGCGCCTCGTCCTTCAGCGCCTGCAGCGAGGCGCCTTCGTCCTTCAGCTGCCGGTGCAGCGTGCGCAGCGACAGGTGCAGCGCCGCTGCCAGCGCGGCGCCGCTGCGCAGCTCGTGGCCGCGCGCGCACAGCAGCTCGCGCACGCGCTGCACCAGCAGCCGGTCGCGCCGGTAGGGCAGCACGATCAGCTTCAGCGCCTGCTGCAGCATCGCTTGCAGCGCGCGCTCGTCGCGCCGCACCGGCAGTTGCAGGTACTGCGCGTCGAAGCTGAATCCGGCCGGTTCCGCGCCGAAGTGCACCGGCCCGGGAAACAGCAGCGGGTACACCGGACGGTGCGGCGGCGCGGCGAACGGGAAGCGCACTTCGCGCAGCGCGATGCGCGAGTCCACCAGCCAGCAGGCCACGCCGTGCGCGTTGCGCAGGCTGGTCAGCAGGCAGAACTCGCGCATCGCGCCGAGGTCCCCATGCTCTTCGAGCACCAGCCGGGCGCTGCCGGCCTGTTGCTCCAGGCGGAAGCTGATGTCCTCGGTGAGCAGCCGGTGGTGGCGGCACCAGCGGCGCAGCGCCACCTCGAGCGTGGGCGCGGTGAGCGAGGCGCGCACCAGCATGCCGTAGCTGCCCCAGGGCAGGCGGCGCGAGAACCAGCCCAGGGCCTCGTCGTCGAGCTGCTGCATCGCCGTGCGGGCAAAGGTTTCCAGCTGCCCCGCGGTGATGCGGCTGCCGCTGCGGCGCAGCTGCGCTGGCGTGATTTGTGCCAGCTTCAGCGCTTCTCTCGGGCTTTGCCCGTATTTCTCGTACGCCAGCAGCATTGCCTTCACGAAGGCGATGGGCGTGGCGGCGGCGGGGCTGCGTTCGGCCATGGCGCACAGTGTCCCGCCCCCTGGCACGATTTGCAACCACGATGGCGCCGAATGCGGCCCCGCCGCGGCGCCCTGCTTCCTAGAATCCGCCCATTGGCCTCGTGCCACCCCCGGGATCTCAGCCGCCATGCCCACGCTCGCCACCCAGCTCAACCCGCGCAGCGACGAATTCAGGCGCAACGCCGATGCGATGCGCACCCTGGTCGAGGATCTGAACGCGCAGCTCGCGCGCATCGTGCAAGGCGGCGGCGAAGGCCCGCGCGCCAAGCACCTGGCGCGCGGCAAGCTGCTGCCGCGCGACCGGGTGGAGATGCTGCTCGATCCGGACACGCCCTTTCTCGAGATCGCGCCGCTGGCCGCGCTGGACATGTACGACAACGAGGCGCCGGGCGCGGGCCTGATCGCCGGCATCGGCCGCGTGAGCGGCGTGGAGTGCGTGATCGTCTGCAACGACGCCACGGTCAAGGGCGGCACCTACTATCCCATCACGGTGAAGAAGCACCTGCGCGCGCAGGAGATCGCGGCGCAGAACCGCCTGCCCTGCATCTACCTGGTGGATTCCGGCGGCGCCAACCTGCCCAACCAGGACGAGGTGTTCCCCGACCGCGACCACTTCGGCCGCATCTTCTACAACCAGGCCAACCTCTCGGCCCAGGGCATCCCGCAGGTGGCGGTGGTCATGGGCTCCTGCACCGCCGGCGGTGCCTACGTGCCGGCGATGAGCGACGAGACCATCATCGTCAAGAACCAGGGCACCATCTTCCTGGGCGGCCCGCCGCTGGTGAAGGCCGCCACCGGCGAGGTGGTGAGCGCCGAAGACCTGGGCGGCGGCGACGTGCACACGCGGCTGTCGGGCGTGGCCGACCACCTGGCCGAGAACGACACGCATGCGTTGGCGCTGGCGCGCAACACGGTGGCCAGCCTCAACTGGCGCAAGGCGAATCCGCTGCAGTGCATCGCGCCGCGCCCGCCCGCGCTGCCGGTCGAGGAGCTGCTGGGCGTGATCCCCACCGACACGCGCAAGCCGTTCGACGTGCGCGAGATCATCGCCCGCATCGTCGATGCCAGCGAGTTCAGCGAGTTCAAGGCGCGCTACGGCACCACGCTGGTGTGCGGCTTCGCCCACATCGAAGGCATGCCGGTGGGCATCATCGCCAACAACGGCATCCTGTTCTCCGAGAGCGCCAACAAGGGTGCTCACTTCATCGAGCTGTGCTGCCAGCGCAAGATCCCGCTGGTGTTCCTGCAGAACATCACCGGCTTCATGGTGGGCCGCAAGTACGAGAACGAAGGCATCGCGCGGGCCGGCGCCAAGATGGTCACCGCCGTGGCCTGCGCCCAGGTGCCCAAGTTCACGGTGATCATCGGCGGGTCGTTCGGCGCCGGCAACTACGGCATGTGCGGCCGCGCCTATTCGCCCCGCTTCTTGTGGATGTGGCCCAACGCGCGCATCAGCGTCATGGGCGGCGAGCAGGCCGCCAGCGTGCTGGCCACGGTGCGGCGCGACGGCATCGAGGCCAAGGGCGGCACCTGGAGCCCCGAGGAAGAAGAGGCCTTCAAGGCGCCGATCCGCCGGCAGTACGAGGCGCAGGGCCACCCGTACTACGCGTCGGCCCGGCTGTGGGACGACGGCGTGATCGACCCCACGGACACGCGGCGCGTGCTGGCGCTGGGGCTGTCGGCTGCGTTGAATGCGCCGATTCCCGAGACGAAGTTCGGCGTGTTCCGGATCTGAGCTCGCGATGTTGCCGCTGCAGTCGCACCTGCTCACGATGGCCCGCTACAACGTCTGGGCCACCGGCGTGCTGCTGCATCATGTCGAGTCTTTGCCGGAGGCCGACTACCGCCGTGACCTGGGCCTGTTCTTCAAGAGCATCCACCGCACGCTGAACCACCTGCTGGTGGGCGAGCAGCTGGTGTGGTTCCGCCGCTTCTCGGAGGGCGTTTCGCCCAAGCTGGGCCTGGGCGACGAGGTCGAGCCCGACCGGGCGGCACTGGCGCGGCGGCTGACCGAGGGTGTGGCGCGCTGGCTACCGCTGATCGAGTCGCTGGACGAATCGCGCCTGTCCGGCACGCTCGACTACGCCAACCTGCGCGGCACGGCGGTCTCGCTGCCGTTTGCAGCGACACTTGCGCACGTGTTCAACCACGGCACCCATCACCGCGGCCAGATCACCGCGGGCATCACGGCCCTGGGCCGCCCTTGCCCCGAGCTGGACCTGGTGATCATGCTGCAAGCCGAATCGCGCCCGTCATGAGCTGCTCCTCCCCGTCTTCCGAAGCCCCCATCGCGCTGCCCCGCAAGCCGCGCCCCTTGCCTGCCGATGCGCAGTGGACACGCGAGCGCGTGCTGGCGCTGTACGACCTGCCGTTCAACGACCTGCTGTTCCGCGCGCAGCAGGTGCACCGCGAGCATCACGACGCCAACGCGGTGCAGCTGTCCACGCTGCTGTCCATCAAGACCGGCGGCTGCGCCGAGGACTGCGGCTACTGCTCGCAGTCGGCCCACCACGACACCGGCCTGGCGGCCAGCAAGCTGATGGAGCTCGACGAGGTGGTGCAAGCCGCCAGGGCGGCCAAGGCCCAGGGCGCCAGCCGCTTCTGCATGGGCGCGGCCTGGCGCGAGCCGAAAGACCGCGACATGGAGAAAGTGCAGGCCATGATCCGCGAGGTGAAGGCGCTGGGCCTGGAAACCTGCGTCACGCTGGGCATGCTCAAGCCCGAGCAGGCGCATGCGCTGAAGGACGCGGGCCTCGACTACTACAACCACAACCTCGACACCTCGCCCGAGTACTACGGCCGCATCATCGGCACGCGCACCTATGACGACCGGCTCGACACGCTGCGCCACGTGCGCGAGGCCGGCATCAGCGTGTGCTGCGGCGGCATCCTCGGCATGGGCGAGACGCGCGCCGACCGCGCCAGCCTGATCGCGCAGCTGGCCGCGATGAACCCGCCGCCGGAGTCGGTGCCGATCAACAACCTGATCCCGATCCCCGGCACGCCGCTCGAAGGCGCACAAGCCATCGATCCCTTCGAGTTCGTGCGCACGATCGCGGTGGCGCGCATCACGATGCCCAAGTCGGTGGTGCGCCTGTCGGCCGGCCGCGAGCAGATGGACGAGGCGCTGCAGGCGCTGTGCTTCCTGGCCGGCGCCAACTCCATCTTCTACGGCGACCGGCTGCTCACCACCGGCAATCCGCAGTCCGAGAAGGACCGCGCGCTGATGCAGCGGCTGGGCATCGCACCGCAAGGCTGATCCCCCTTTCACGAGGAATACACGCGATGAGCTCCCCGATCCAGATCGAACGCCAAGGCGCGGTGGCGCGCGTGTTCCTCAACCGGCCCGAAGTGCGCAACGCCTTCAACGACCAGGTGATCACCGGCCTGGCCGAGGCCTTCCGCGGCTTCGCGGCAGACGGCAGCCTGCGCGCCATCGTGCTGGGCGGCCACGGCAAGGCCTTCTGCGCGGGGGCCGACCTGTCGTGGATGCGCGCGATGGCCGACTACACCTGGGAGCAGAACCGCGCCGACGCACAGGCCATGGCCGACATGCTGTGGACGATCTACCGCTGCCCGCTGCCGGTGGTGGGCCGCATCCATGGCGACTGCTACGCCGGCGGCGTGGGCCTGGCCTCGGTGTGCGACGTGCTGGTGGCGGCCGAGGGCGTGAACTTCTGTCTCAGCGAGGCCAAGCTCGGCCTGCTGCCGGCCACCATCAGCCCCTACGTGATGCGGGCGATGGGCGAGCAGGCGGCACGCCGCTATTTCGTCACCGCCGAACGCTTCGATGCGGCCACCGCGCAGCGGCTGGGCTTCGTGCACGAAGTGGTGGCGGCCGACACGCTGGATGCCAAGGTCGACGAGATCGTGCAGGCGCTGGTGGCCAACGGGCCGAATGCGGTGAAGGCCTGCAAGGCGCTCGTGCAAGACCTCGCGGGCCAGCCCATCACCGATGCGCTGCGCGCCGAGACCGCGCGCCGCATCGCCGACGTGCGCGCCAGCGACGAAGGCAAGGAGGGCGCGCAGGCCTTCCTGAACAAGCGCCCGCCGGCATGGCTCTCGCAATGAGGCGGGGCCCATGGACACCCCGCAGCTGATCGCGCTGGCCGCGGCCCTGGGTTGGGCCAGCGGTTTGCGCCTCTATGCGGTGGTGTTCTTCACCGGCCTGGCCGGCCACCTGGGCTGGGTGGACCTGCCGCCGGGGCTGCAGCTGTTGCAGCAGTGGCCGCTGCTGGCGGCAAGCGGCACGATGCTGGCGATCGAGTTCCTGGCCGACAAGATCCCCTGGGTCGATTCGATGTGGGATGCGGCGCACACGCTGATCCGCATCCCGGCCGGCGCCGCGCTGGCGGCTGCGGTGTTCGGCTGGGACCATGCCACGGCGGCCACCGTGGCGGCGCTGGCCGGCGGCGCGCTGGCCGCCACCGCCCATGCCGCCAAGGCCAGCACGCGCGCGGCCGTCAACACCTCGCCCGAGCCGTTTTCCAACCTCGCGTTGTCGCTGGCCGGCGATGCGATGGTGCCGGCCGCGCTGTGGCTGGCCTGGGCCAGCCCCTGGGTGTTCCTGGTGCTGCTGGGGGTGGCGCTGGCGCTGATGGCGTGGACCATCCACGCGCTGGCGCGCTTCATCGGGGCGCTCTGGCGCCGCAAGACACGGCGGCCCAACGCCGCCTGACGGAGAAAACGAAGGTGTTCAAGAAGATCCTGATCGCCAACCGCGGCGAGATCGCCTGCCGCGTCGCGGCCACCGCGCGCCGCCTGGGCGTGCGCACCGTGGCGGTGTATTCCGAGGCCGACGCCAACGCCCAGCATGTGCTGGCCTGCGACGAGGCCGTGCTGATCGGCGGGCCCGCGCCGCGCGAGAGCTACCTGCGCTGGGAGCGCATCCTCGACGCCGCGCGGGCCACCGGCGCTGAAGGCGTGCATCCGGGCTACGGCTTCCTGAGCGAGAACGAGGCCTTCGCCGAGGCCTGCGCGCAGGCCGGCGTGGTGTTCATCGGCCCGCCGCCGGCGGCGATTGCGGCCATGGGCAGCAAGTCGGCCGCCAAGGCGCTGATGGAAAAAGCCGGCGTGCCGCTGGTGCCCGGCTACCACGGCGACCAGCAGGACGCCGACTTCCTGATGGGCGAGGCCGACCGCATCGGCTACCCGGTGCTCATCAAGGCCAGCGCGGGCGGCGGCGGCAAGGGCATGCGGCGTGTCGACCGGCCGGAAGACTTCATCGCCGCGCTGGCCTCGTGCCAGCGCGAGGCCAAGGCCTCGTTCGGCGACGACCATGTGCTGGTCGAGCGCTATGTCACGCGGCCGCGCCACATCGAGATCCAGGTGTTTGCCGACACGCAAGGGCAGTGTGTCTACCTATTCGAGCGCGACTGCTCGGTGCAGCGCCGCCACCAGAAGGTGCTCGAGGAGGCACCCGCGCCCGGCATGAGCCCCGAGTGCCGCGCCGAGATGGGCGCGGCTGCCGTGGCCGCGGCCCAGGCCGTGGGCTACGTGGGTGCCGGCACGGTGGAGTTCATCGCCGAGCCCACCGCCGGCGGCGACCTGCGCTTTTACTTCATGGAGATGAACACGCGGCTGCAGGTGGAGCACCCGGTCACCGAGGCCATCACCGGGCTGGACCTGGTGGAGTGGCAGCTGCGCGTGGCCGCCGGCGAGCCGCTGCCGCTGCGGCAGGAGCAGCTGCGCATCACCGGCCACGCGATCGAGGCGCGCATCTGCGCCGAGAACCCCGAGGCCAACTTCCTGCCGGCCACCGGGCGGCTGCAGGTGGCGCGCTGGCCGGCGCATGCGGCGTTCCAGCGCGGCCCCGTGCGCGTCGATACCGGTTTTGGCGAGGGCGACGAAGTGTCGCCCTACTACGACTCGATGATCGCCAAGCTCATCGTGTGGGGCGACACCCGCGAGCAGGCGCTCGCGCGGCTGGACGCGGCGCTGGCGGACACCCACATCATGGGCCTGCACACCAACGTGGCCTTCCTGCGCCGCGCGGTGCAAAGCCGCTCGTTTGCGCAGGCCGACCTGGACACCGCGCTGATCGAGCGCGAGCGCACCGCGCTGTTCGAGGCGCCGGGCCTGCCGCTGGCGCTGGCGGCGGCCGGCGTGGTGGCGCACACACTGGCCGCCGAGGCGCGGCTGGAGCAGGCCGATCCCTGGTCGCGCCGCGACGGCTGGCGGTTGCACGGCGGCGCGCAGCGCCGCTTCGACCTCGAAGTCGCCGGCACGCACCACACCGTGATGCTGCACCGCCTGCACGACGGCGCGCTGCGCCTGCAGATCGGCGCGGAGCAATGGCCGCTGCACGCCGCCGCACTGCCGGCCGACCGCTTCGACGTGACGCTGGGCGCGCAGCGCGTGCGCCTGGCGGTGTATGCCCAGGGCGAGCAGTACGCGGTGTTCGCGCCGCAGGCCTCGGCGCTGGTGCGCGAGATCGACCCGATCGCCCACGCAGGCGAAGGCGCGGGTGAAGGCGGGCGCCTGACCGCGCCCATGCCGGGAAAGCTGGTGGGGTTTCTTGCCAAGCCGGGCGAAGCGGTCAAGCGGGGGCAGCCGCTGGCGGTGATGGAGGCGATGAAGATGGAGCACACGATCACCGCGCCGCGCGACGGGCGGGTGGCCGAGCTGCTGTATGGCGTGGGCGATCAGGTGCCTGAAGGCGGCGAGCTCTTGCGGCTGGAGGAGGCGGCTTGAGGGGCTGCTTCTTCCAGCGGGCGGGTGAAGCCGAAGCCGGAGGTGTCGGCCGCCCAGGGCTGCGGCACCGGGCGGTTGCCGCGCTCGGCTTGGGCAGTGGCCACACGGAAGCGGCGCGCCAGCTCGACCAGCTCGGTGCCCTGGGCCTTGTCGCACATGGCCAGCACCTCGCCGGCGTAAGCAGGACGCTTGAGCATGGTTTCCACGTCGATGCCGGTCCCCAGCTCGCGCTTGAGGAAAAAATGAATGCGCGCGGCGATCTGCAGTCGGCTCAGGTGGGCATTCATGGTGCGGGGGGAGCGTTCGTAGCGGCCTGTAGTAATTGCAGCCAATTTTGCAACGGAACGAATGGGCAACCATCCCTAGAAGGCGCCGATCTTCCCCATCATCCCCGGGGGTGGCGGTTGCGAAATCTCAACACAGGTGTAAGAGCATGCTTCCTACTCGAGTGACGCTGGTCGACGTGGGTCCGCGCGACGGGCTGCAGAACGAAAAGCAGCCGGTGGACACCGCGCACAAGATCGAGCTGGTGCACCGGCTGCAGGCGGCCGGCCTGAAGGAGATCGAGGTCACCAGCTTCGTCAGCCCCAAGTGGGTGCCGCAGATGGCCGACAACGCCCAGGTCATGGCCGGCATAACGCGCAAGCCCGGCGTGCGCTACAGCGTGCTGGTGCCCAACATGAAGGGGCTGGAGGCGGCGCTGGCCTCGCAGCCCGACGAGGTGGTGGTGTTCGGTGCCGCCAGCGAGGCTTTCAGCCAGCGCAACATCAACTGCAGCATCGAAGAGAGCATCGAGCGCTTCCGCCCGGTGGCCGCCGCCGCGCATGACGCGGGCTTGAAGGTGCGCGGCGCGATCTCGTGCGCGTTGGGCTGCCCGTACCAGGGCGAGGTGAGCCCCGATGAAGTGGAGCGCGTGGTCCGGCTGATGCAGGGCATCGGCGTGGACCACTGCGGCATCGCCGACACCATCGGCGTGGGCACGCCGCGGCGCGTGCAGGCGGTGATGGAGCGGGCGCTGAAGCACTACCCCGAGGTGGAGGTGAGCGGCCATTTCCACGACACCTACGGCCAGTCGCTGGCCAACATCTACGCCTGCCTCGAGATGGGCATCCACACCTTCGACGCCAGCATTGCCGGCCTGGGCGGCTGCCCCTATGCCAAGGGCGCCACCGGCAACGTGGCCACCGAGGACGTGGTGTTCATGCTCGACGGGCTGGACATCGACACCGGCATCGACCTGCAGGCGCTGGTGGACGCGGGTGCATTCATTTCCGAGGTGCTGGGCCGCGCGCCGGTGTCGCGCGCGGGCCGGGCCTTGCTGGCGAAGAGGGCAGCATGACGATCGCGATCGAAGACAAGCCCGAGGGCTTTCAACGCGTGGCGCAGGCGCTGCAGGCGCTGGGCCACCACCATGCGCCGCGCTGGCTCGACGTGGCCGCACGCACCTCGCAGGAGGCGGCCGACGCGCTGGGCCTGCAGGTGGGCCAGATCGCCAAGAGCATCATCTTCCGCCGCGCCGCCGACGACGCCGTGGTGCTGGTCATCACCTCGGGCGACAAGCGGGTGGACGAGAAGAAGGTGAGCGCGATCACCGGGCCGCTGAAGCGCGCCGACGCCGGCTTCGTGAAGGAGAGCACCGGCTTTTCCATCGGCGGCGTGGCGCCGCTGGCGCATGCCACGCCCGCGGGCCGCACGCTGGTGACCCTGATCGACCGCGAGCTGTTCCGCTTCAGCGAGGTGTGGGCCGCGGCCGGGCATCCCAACGGCGTGTTCCCGCTGTCGCCGGCCGAGCTGCAGCGCATGACGGGGGCGCCCGTGGAGGACGTGACCGGATGACCCACCCCCGTAGCGGACCAGCGAAGCCGGATCCGCGGTGGCCGCTGGACCCGGTGCCCTCGCCTTGCATCAACATCTGCCGCATGAGTCCTGCCACCGGCTTGTGCGAGGGCTGCCTGCGCTCCATCGACGAGATCGCCGCGTGGTCCACGCTGGACGACGAGGCCAAGAACGCGGTGTGGACCGCCATCGAGCAACGGCGATTGGAGCTCTTTCGACCATGACCCCGATCGACTTCTACTTCGACCCGATCTCGCCCTACGCCTATCTGGCGTTCGAGAGGCTGCCGCAGGCGCTGGAGGGTTGTTCGTACGTGGTGAACCACCGGCCCATCCTGTTCGCGGGGCTGCTCAAGCAGTGGGGCCAGAAGGGCCCGGCCGAGATCGGCCCGAAGCGCGACTGGACCATGCGCCAGGTGGCCTGGATCGCGCATCGCCATGGCATCACGCTGCAGTTGCCGGCGGTGCATCCGTTCAACCCGCTGGCGCTGCTGCGCCTGCTGGTGGCCTCGGCGCCCGCGGGCGCGTTGCCCAACCGGCTGGCGGTGGAGACGGTGTTCCGCCATGTGTGGCACGGTGGCGCCGATCCCAACGAGCCGGCGCGGCTGCAGTCGCTGGCGCAGGCACTGGCGCCGGTGCAGGACCCGGAATCCGACGCCGTGAAGCAGGCGCTGCGCAGCGCCACCGACGACGCGATCGCGCGCGGCGTGTTCGGGGTACCGACGATCGCGGTCGAAGGGCGGCTGTTCTGGGGCGTGGACTCGCTGGAGATGGTGGCGGCCTGCCTGAAGGGCGATGCGTGGTTCGAGGCGCGGCGCTGGAAGACGCTTGCGATGGCCACGCCGGGTGTTCAGCGTAAACCCTGAGACTGCGTTTGCATGACCGGTGTCAAGGCCTCGCCTGTCGGGGTTTGCCCCCGGTTTGTCAGCCCCGATTCAGCCCCGCGTCAGCCCGCGTTGGCTGCGCGTCAGAGCAGGGTCAGAGCCTGATCCCATAGTTGCCTCCAGGCGCCACTGGTCAGTGGCGTTATGCATCAAAGGAGACAACGCATGGCCACTGCAGTCGCAGCAAAAGCCGCCACGCCGATGACCAGCGAGGAGAAGAAGGTCATCTTCGCCTCGTCGCTGGGCACGGTGTTCGAGTGGTACGACTTCTATCTCTACGGCTCGCTGGCGCCCATCATCGCCAAGCAGTTCTTCTCGGGGCTGGACCCCACCTCCGCCTTCATCTTCGCGCTGCTGGCCTTCGCCGCGGGCTTCATCGTGCGCCCCTTCGGTGCGCTGGTGTTCGGCCGCCTGGGCGACATGATCGGCCGCAAGTACACCTTCCTGGTCACCATCCTGATCATGGGCATCTCGACCTTCGTGGTCGGCCTGCTGCCCAGCTACGCCGCCATCGGCGTGGCCGCGCCGGTGATCCTGATCGCGCTGCGCCTGCTGCAAGGCCTGGCGCTGGGCGGTGAATACGGCGGCGCCGCCACCTACGTGGCCGAGCATGCGCCGCACGGCAAGCGCGGTGCCTTCACCTCGTGGATCCAGACCACCGCGACGCTGGGCCTGTTCCTGTCGCTGCTGGTGATCCTGGGCACGCGCACCTGGCTCACCGAGCCGGTGTTCGCCGACTGGGGCTGGCGCATCCCGTTCCTGGTGTCGATCTTGCTGCTCGGCATCTCGGTGTGGATCCGCCTGAGCATGAACGAGTCGCCCGCCTTCAAGAAGATGAAGGAAGAGGGCAAGACCTCGAAGGCCCCGCTGTCGGAATCGTTCGGCCAGTGGCGCAACCTGAAGATCGTGATCCTCGCGCTGATCGGCCTGACCGCCGGCCAGGCCGTGGTGTGGTACACGGGCCAGTTCTATGCGCTGTTCTTCCTGACCGCGCAGCTCAAGGTCGACCCGGCCACCGCCAACATCCTGATCGCCGCCTCGCTGCTGATCGGCACGCCGTTCTTCGTGGTGTTCGGCACGCTGTCCGACAAGATCGGCCGCAAGCCGATCATCATGGCCGGCTGCCTGATCGCCGCGCTGACCTACTTCCCGCTGTTCAAGGCGCTCTCCGAGGCGGCCAACCCTGACCTCGCCGCCGCGCAGGCCGCGAACAAGGTGGTGGTGGTCGCCGACCCCAACGAGTGCTCGTTCCAGTTCAACCCCACCGGCACTGCCAAGTTCACCAGCTCGTGCGACATCGCCAAGCAGGTGCTGGCCGCCGGCTCGGTGAGCTACGACAACCAGGCCGGCACCGGCCCGGCGAAGATCCAGATCGGCGAGAAGGTCATCGAGTCGTACAGCTCGAAGGGCCTGCCGGCCGACGAGGCCAAGAAGAAGGACGCCGAGTTCAAGAAGAGCGTGGCCGAGGCGCTCAAGGCCGCGGGCTACCCGGCCAAGGCCGACCCGGCCAAGATGGACAAGCTGAAGATCGTCGCGATCCTCACGCTGCTGGTGATCTACGTGACCATGGTCTACGGCCCGATCGCGGCGATGCTGGTGGAGATGTTCCCCACGCGCATCCGCTACACGTCGATGAGCCTGCCCTACCACATCGGCAACGGCTGGTTCGGCGGCCTGCTGCCCACCACCGCGTTCGCGATCGTGGCGCAGACGGGCAACATGTACAACGGCCTGTGGTACCCGATCGTGATCGCGCTGGTCACCTTCGTGGTCGGCATGCTGTTCGTGCGTGAGACCAAGGACGTGAACATCTACGCCAACGACTGAT
>JBFLWE010000042.1:4944-47976 GCA_040758375.1 Pseudomonadota bacterium | reverse complement strand
GGCTTCCGGCTTGTCGGGCTTGGCCGCCTGCTGGGTCACCGGCGGCGGCGGACGGGGCGTCTCGCGCTGCTCCAGCACCAGCTTGGCCAGGCGCGGCGGCACGGCCTCGGGCGTGCGTTCGGGCTTGCTGACCGGGATCCACGGCAGCGCCAGGCAGAACACCAGCACCACGCCCAGCACACGCTGGCTGATGCGCTTGAAGCGCGTGTCGTCCTCCAGCACGCCGGCCCAGGGCATCACCCGGGGGCGGAAGGACACCGCATTCATCGTCATGACGGCTGCACCCATGACGCTATCCCTTCTGCCGCACCGCGAACGACACGTCGGCGTAGTTGGCGCGCGCGGCGGTGTACATCACCTTGCGCAGCAGCTGGTAGGGGATGTCCTTGTCACCCATGATCGTGACGGTGCGGCCCTGCGCTTCGTTTTCCTTGCGGATCACCTGGCGGCTGGCCTGGAAGTCGAGCTCGGTCTTCAGTGGCTCGATCAGGTCGCCCTGGGCCTGCAGGGCCTCGGCCACCGTGGCGACCTTGCGCCCGTCGACCAGGATCTCGGTGCCGCTGACCACCACCACCAGCGTTTCCTTCGGCGCCTTGTCGGCTTCGGAGGTGGGCAGCTTCACCGACTTGGGGCTGGCCAGCAGCTCCACGCCGCCGGCCTGCGCCAGCAGGAAAAAGATCAGGATCGTGAACACGTCGATCAGCGACACGAGGTTCATGTCGAGCGACTGCTTGTTGCGCTCTCGGCGCTCGGCGCGCTTTTGCAGCGGAGTCATTTGCATCGTGTGGTCCTCGTCCGCTACTTCGCTGCCGCCGTGCGCACCGGTGCATCGCCCAGCGAGATGCCGGGGAAGAGCTCGCTCTTGACGACCTTGCTCCCCTCGCCGGTGTTGGTGTCGCGCATCGCGTCCATCACCTGCACGATGGTGTCGTAGGCGGTGTCGGGCTCGGCGAGCACCGTGGCCTCGCGCTTGTCGGGGAACTTGGCCTTCAGCTGCACCATCAGCGCAGCCAGCGCCTTCACGTCGTGGGCGCCGTCGGCGCCGGCCGGGATGCGCTGGATCAGCCCGCCGATGCGGTCGCCGACCTCCAGCGCGCCCTTGCGGATCACCACCTCGAGCTGCAGGTTGTCGGTCTTGAGCTGCTCCACGCCGGAGCTCTTGGCCGGCAGCGACAGGTCGATCACCGCCAGGCGGGTGAACACCGCGGTGGACAGCAGGAACGGCACCAGCACCACCACCAGGTTGATGAAGGCGGTGATCTCCAGGTGCGCCGGTTCCTTGCGCAGGCGTCTGCGTTTCATATCGGGTTCTCCATACACCCGCCCAAGCCAAGCGACCGCCGCGGATCCGGCGTCGCAGTACCAGCCGGCCCAGCGGACACCGCGGATCCGGCTTCGCCGGACCGCCGGCGGCGCCCCCTTGAGGGGGAGGCGCCGAAGGCGCTACGGGGGTGGGCCATTTACTTGGCTTGTTGCTCGGCCTTCAAGCGCTGCACGAGGTTGAGGAAGCTGATCTTGGCGGCTTCGAGGCCGTCGACGATCTCGCTGGTCTTGGCCTGCAGGAAGGCATGCACCAGCAGGAAGGGAATGGCCACCATCAGCGCGAACGCGGTGTTGTTCATCGCGATCGAGATCGAGGCCGACAGCATCTCGGCCTTTTCCGCCGGGTTGACCGCCGCCACGGCGGTAAAGCCCTTGATCAGGCCGATGATGGTGCCCAGCAGGCCCACCAGGGTGATGGTGTTGGCGAAAGTGGCGATGTAGTGCGTGCGCTTTTCCAGGCGCGGCACGATCTCCATCATGCCCTCTTCCATGGCCGCGTCGTAGTCTTCGCGGCGGCCGGGGCTTTGCATGCGCGTCAGGCCGTAGCTCACGATCTTGCCGATGGCGGCGTCGGACTTCGAGGTGATGCTGGCCACTTCCTTGAACTGGCCGGCCTGCAGCAGCGGCTGCAACTGCGCCCAGACCCTGCGGTTCTCGGCCCGCGTGCGGTTCAGGAAGATGAAGCGCTCGATGGCGATCGCCAGCCCCAGGGACATGATCAGCAGGCTGGGGTAGATGAACAGGCCGCAGTCCTGGAAGAACTTCACTACTTGGCTAAAGGTCAGCATCTCACTCTCTCCGATTCACAACGACGTCTTGAAGATGGGGGTCACGAGTTCAGGGGTTCAGGGCTTCCTGGGCGCGTCGCGCGGGTTCAATGCCGCGTCGTACTGCACCTGCCGGCGGAACACCTCGCGGTCCACCGGCGCCAGCGCCTCGTCGATCACGCTGGCCACCGGGCGGCCGGCCAGCTCGCCGAGCACCGGCTTCTTCCAAGGCACGATGTACAGCACCTTGGGCAGCTCGCGGTTGCCGATGATCTGGGTGCGCTCCAGGTCGGCGCGGTCCTGTGCCAGCGCCGGCGCCGCGCCCAGCACGGCGGCCGCCGCGCACAGGCAGCGCTTCATGCGTTTCATGTGCCCTCCTTGCGGGCCACGGCGCCCGCCGGCTTGCGGTTCTTGAGGTCGGCCACCCACTTGCCCACCTGGGCGTCGCCGCCGGGCGTGAGCGCGAGGTAGCGTTCATACAGCTCCAGCGCCTTGGCGCCGTCCCACAGGTAGATGTCGTACAAGACGCCCAGGTTGAGCAGCGCCGGTGCGTATTGCGGCTCCGCGGCGATCGCCTGCTCGTAGGCCTGGCGCGCCTTGTCGAACTGGCCCTGCTGCCGGTAGGCCACCGCCAGGCGGTTGAAGCCGGCGCCCTGCCTGGGCTGGGCTGCGGCCGCCTGCTCCAGCGCGGCAATCTGCTCGGCGCTCGGATGCGCCGGTACCTCGGCACCACGCTCGGCCTTGCCGTAGCGCGCGGGCCGCAACTGCGCCAGCGCCTTGAAGCTGGCCTGCACCCACTCGTCGTACACACCCTGCGCGGTGCGGCGCGCGTTCACCTCGTGCAGCTCCATCGCCTTCTCCTCGAAGGGGAAGGCCTGCTCCTCCAGCATCACGTTGTACTGCTCCAGCTCGGCCTTCGACAGCCGCTTCGGCCGCTGCGAGCTCATCAGCGCCTTGCCGAAGTCCTGGTACAGCGCGGCGGTGTGGAAGGTGGCGGCCGTGGTGACGTTGGCCACGCCGTAGTCGGCGGCCACGGCATAGGCCTTGAGCACCTCTTCCATGCGTGCCTTCTTCAGCTTGAGCTGGCGCGCGAGGGGCTCGACCAGCTGCACCTTGCGGTAGTTGTCGAGCACCGGCTGCGCCAGTGCCAGCGCCGCGCTGGCGCCGAGGAAGCGCGTGCGGTCGGTGCGGGCGGCGCCACCCGCCTGGTCGGCCTGGAAGAGGTCCTTCATCAGCGCCAGCTCGCGCCGCGCGTCGCCGCCGGCCTTGGCCATCTGCGCCAGGCGCCAGCGCGCCTCGACTGCGGTCTCCAGCGGCTGCGGGTGCTGCGCCAGGTAGCGCTCGTAGGCCTTGGCGGCGGGCACGCGCGCGCCTGCCTTCTCGTACAGCTCGGCGGCCTGCCACAAGGCCGTGCGCGAGACTTCCGGGTCCTTGCGGGTCGCGGCGATGCGCTCGAACTCGGCTGCGGCCGGCGCCCACTGCTGCTGCTCCAGGTAGGCCGCGGCGAGCTTGGTGCTCACGTCTTCGTTGAGCGGATGCTGCGGGTAGCGCTGGCGGAAGTCTTCCAGCAGGCGCGAGGCCGCCGCCCAGTCCTTCAGCCCGATGAGGGCGGCCGCCGCGTCGTACTGGGCCGTGGCCCGCACGCTCGACTGCGGCGCCACCGCGGCCACGCGCGCGAAGTGCGCCACGGCATCGCGCGCATCGCCCTTCTCGCGCGCCTGCTCGCCTTGCTTGTACACGGCGGCGGCCATGCGCTCCACGAGGTCGTTGCGCGCCGCGTCCTTCTCGGGCGTGAGCCCCAGCACCTCGCCGTAGGCGCGCTCGGCGTCCTTGAATTCCTTGCGGTCGAAGGCCGTGTGCGCCACCACCGTCCAGGCCACGCGGCGCTGTTCCGCCGTGGCCGGCGGGTCGAGCTTGAGCACGCGCTGCGCCACGTCGGCGGCGGCGTCGGCCTCGCGCAACGCAAACAGCTTCTCGGCCGCGTTGGTGAGCACCGCGCCGGCGCGCGCATCCTTGGGGAAGCCGTCGGCAAAGCGCAGCGCGCTGGCCACCGAGGCCTTGTGCAGCGCCGGCCTGGCTGCGGCGTCGGCGCGCTTGTCCTGCTCGGCATAGGCCAGCAGCGCGGCATAGCCGGCCTCGGCGCTCTTGTCGTGCGCCGGGTAGCCGTAGGCGGTCTTCTCGTACTCGGCGGCGGCCTCGGCGAAGCGCTGGTCTTCGTACAGCAGCTCGGCGAGCAGGAAGTTGTTGTGCGCCGCGCTCGGGTCTTGCGGGAACGACGTGAGGTACAGCCGGTACCAGCGCACGGCCTCCTGGTAGTCGGCACTGGCCTTGCTCTTCTGCGCCACCGCGTGGTGGTGCTGGGCCAGCTCGGTGAGGTGGGTCTTGATCAGCGGTTGCGCCGCCTCCCAGCCCATGGGGTTGGCCTTGCGGAATTCGCTGTCCACGCCGTAGCGCGACACGTATTCCTTCTTGGCCTCGAGCGCCAGCATGCCGAAGCCGGCCTGCTGGTAGATCTCGATCACACGCGCCTGCAGCACCGGCGCCTTCTCGTGCAGCGGCTGGCGGCGCGCAAAGGCGCCCAGCGTGTCGGCCGCGTCCTTGGTGCGCTCCTGCTTGAGGTACAGCTCGGCCAGCTGCTGGTAGACGCGGAACTCGTAGCTCTCGCGCTCGCGGCTGGTGATGTAGGCCGGAATCGACTCGGCGCCCTGCAGGTTGGCGAAGCTGATGCTGGCCACGCGGAAGGTGTCTTCCACCAGCTCGCGGTCGGCGCGGCTCAGGCCCTTGAGCGACTCCAGCTCCTCGCCCCCGCGATGGGCCATCCGGCCGTCGAGTACGCCGAAGAAGGCATGCAGGCCCTCTTCGAGCCGGCCCTGCTTGAACAGCGACCAGCCCTGCATGTAGAGCGCGCGCTCGCGATAGGGGTTGTCGCGCCCCCCCTTGAGCACGGTGGCATACGCCGCCTCGGCCTTGGCGTACTCGCGCGTGGCGAACAACAGCTCGCCACGGCGGAACTGCGCCTCGTCCTCGAAGGGCGTGCCGGGGTACTGGCTCACCAGCCGGTCCAGCGTCTTCAGCGCCACGTCGAGCTGGCCGCCCTGCTCCTGCGCGCGCGCCAGCTGGTACAGCACGCGGTCGTTGCGCGGGTCGTTGGGGTAGGCGCGCAGGTATTCCTCGTAGCGGGCGACCGCGGCCTTGTAGTCGGGGTCGGCGCCGGCCTGCGCGCTGCGCTGGTCGGCATGGTCCATCTCCAGGTCACCCAGGCGGCGCAGGGCTTCGGAGCGCTGCGGCGCCTTGGGTGCCGCATCGAGAAACTGGCGATAGGCCGCGATGGCCTTTTCCTCGTTGCTGGGGATGCCGGCATCCTTGTCGATGCGGACCTCGCGCCGGGTGAGGCTGCTGATGCGCGGCTCGTCGTCGGGCGTGCCGGCGCCGCGCTTGCTCGCGCAGCCGGCGGCCAGCACGCAGGCCATCGCGACGAGCGTGAGCCTACTGGGGGCGCGCATGCGCATCCTCCTTGGACTGGGTGGCGCGGTCGTAGAGCTGCGCCACCGCGAAGCGCGCCTGCACGGTATAGACCTGCAGGCGCTCTTTCTGCCGCTGCAGCTCGGCCACCGCCAGCTCCTGCACCGCCTCCTGCTGCTCGCGCGTAAGCGCCGCCACGCGCGGCATCAGCGCCTGCACGCGGCCGTTCAGGTCGGCGATGCGCGTGCCGAACGCGTCGAAGCGCACCGGCTCGTCGCGCTGGGCCTGCGCCAGCGCGGCGTCGCGCCGCACGGCACCCGCCAGTTCGGCATCGATGGTCTTCATGGCTTTCCGTGCTTCCCAGCTGCGCGCCGGCTGCTGCTGCGCCAGCGCCCAGGTGAGCGCGCCTTCGGCCAGGCGCGCGCGTTCGCGTGCGGCGGCATGTTCGGGGGCGTCGCCCAGCCTGGCCAGGGTGTCCTTCACGCTTTGCAGCCGCGCCATCAGCTCGCGCTGGCGCGCGTCGGCCAGCGCCACGCCGTCGGCAGCCTGTTCGGCCTGCGCCACCTCGGCGGCCACGCCGTCGCGCCGCTGCTGCAAGGCCGCCAGCCCGGTGTGGGCGGCCTGCTCGCGCACCTTGGGCAGGCGCTCGGCAAAGGCCTTGCGCCGGTTGTCGAGCATGTCGCCGAACACGCCCAGGTTGTCGGCCCAGCCCTGCAGGTTGCGCGCAAGGAACAGCAGGTCGCGGTAGTTCTTGAACGACTCCTGGAACTCGTGCTGCGCCAGCAGCGGCGCCAGATGGCCGGCATGCGGCATCGCGGGCAACTTGTCGATGTGCCAGAACCAGCCCATCTCCTCGCCGGGGTTCGTTTCCAGCAGGCCCTGCAACAACTTGCCCTCGCGCACCGCGGCAATGGATTCGTCCAGCGCCTTCGACTCCTTTTCGAAGGCGCTGATCGCCTCCTCGTAGCGCGCCAGCGCCTGCCCATAGGCGCGCAGCTCGGCGTAGGCATAGGGCACCGCGATGCGTGCCTCCAGCACCGCGGAATCGCTGGCGTCGCGCTCGCTCAGCTCCAGCCAGGGCACGAGCGCGGCGGCCGGGTCCTTCAACGAGGCCGCCGCCCAGCCGAAGCCCAGCAGCGCCTTGTTGGCATGCATGCTCTTCAGCCGCACGCGGCCCAGGTGTTCGCGCGCGGCCTCGGGCTTCTCGTCCTTCAGCGCGGCAAAGCCCAGGGCCACGTTGGTGCGGTCGCGCAGGCTGCGCGTTTCCTCGTCGGGCGCCGACATGCGGCCCAGCTCGTCGAGCACCGCGTTGCCGCGCTTGCTGTCGCCGCTGCGGATCAGCGCCACGCCGAGGTTGTAGCGCGCGTAGCGGCTGGCGCCTTCGCGGCTGACCATGGCGTCGAGCAGCGCGGTGGCGCCGGCATAGTCTTCGCGCGCCATCATCAGCTGGGCCTTCAGCAGGCCGCGTTCTTCTTCCAGCTCGGGCGGCAGCGTGCCCTGGATGCGGTTGAGCGCCTCCTCGGCGTCGGCGAGAAAGCCGCGCTGGTGGCGGATCTTGGCCAGGAAAAACCAGGCCCTGTCGCGCACCGAAGGCCGGGCGCTCTTTTCGATCAGCTGGGCGAAGATCTGCCCCGCCTCGCGGTGCAGCCCGTACGACAGCAGCAGGCCGCCGCGCAGCACCTCGGCTTCGTCGGCATGGTGCTGCATGCGCTTGAAGTGCTGCGACACCATCAGGCCGGTCACAGCCGAGAAGTGGCGGTCCTGGAAGAAGTGGAACAGCACGTCGCCGTAGTGCGGGTCTTCCACCGGACGCGGCGGCGGCTCGGCCGCGGGCGCGGCGAGCGCACCGCCGACGAGGGACAAGGCCGCCAGCGCGACGGCCAGGGGACGCAAACGCAAGGCCAGCACCATCAGCTCACTGCCACACTTTGACGTCGAACTCGGGCTGCAGCTTGCCGGTGGAGTCCTTGATGCGCAGCTCGATGTACTTGGGCTCGGTGCCCTTGTCGAACTTGATCGTGGCGCCGCGCTTGTAGTCGCGCACGTGCGGGCCCTGGCCGGTGAAGAAGGCCACCACCTCGTGCGTGCCGGCCTTCAGGTTGCCCAGGTACAGGCGCTGCACGCCGCCGCGGTGCAGCGCGGCCACTTCCATGGGCGTGTAGAGGTGGTTGCTGACCAACTTGTCGTCGAGCTTGACCTGCACCGACTCCAGCGAGAACAGCTTGCCCACGTCCATCGACAGGAACACCGCCACCTGCGTGTTGGCGGGGAACAGCAGCTCCTCCTCCAGCACGAGCAGGTCGCGGTTGAGCTTGATCACGTCGGCCTTGAGGTCCTGGATGCGGTCGTCCAGGCCGGCCGCGCTGGCGGCCGCGGCCGGCGCCGGCGCACTGGCCGCGGCATCGGGTGCGTCGGCCGCATGCGCGGGCCACAGCGTGCCAAAGAGGACGAACAGTGCCGTCAATCCGACAGCACGGACACGAGTAACAAACATGGTCATCAGCATCCCTCTCACCACCCGCTCCGCAGCCCAGCGAACACCGCGGATCCGGCTTTGCCGGTCCGCTGGTGTTGCCCCCTCGAAGGGGGCGGCCGAAGGCCGTAGGGGGTGGTTCATCAATAGGTCGCGGACACGAACAGCTGCAGCAGGTACGCGTCGTGCGAGTACAGCTGCCCGCTGCGGATGTCGGTGAATTCGTTGAACTTGAAGCGCAGCACTTCGGCCACGCCGTTGAGCTTGATCTCGTATTGCCCCGGCACCTGCTTCCATGTGTAGGAGACCTTGGCGCCCGCGCCGGCGTTGTCGAAGTCGCTCAGCTGGCGGTTGCGCGTGATGTAGGTGGTCTCGCCGGGCGCGTTGTCGCTGTAGAAGAGCGCGCTGCCTTGCGCGTGGTAGCGCACGAAGGCGTCGGCCAGCCACAGCGGCCCGAAGTAGCGGCTGCCGCCGAACTCCAGCGTATGGGCCTTGATCGCCCAGTTGTCCCAGAAGTAGCGGTACTCGGCGCGCACCGCCGTGCCGGGCGCCACCTCGCCGAGCACGCGCAGCTTGATCGCGCGGCTGGAGCGCGTGCGCGGCACGCGCTCGGGGATGGCCGCGCCGAACACGCGCGCCACGCGGTAGGGGCTGCCGAGGTAGCCGCTGTCGGCCACCGCTTCCAGGTTGGCGCTGGCCAGCCAGCGCGGCGTGAGGATCTGCGTCAGGCCCAGGCGGTACTTCCAGTGCATGGCCTTGTCGAAGCTGCCCAGGTCGTAGCGGCCCACCTTGTCGGAGCCGCGGCTGAAGCCCAGGCTCACCGTGCTCATGCCGCCGAACACCTCCTGCGACACGTCCAGGCTCACGCTGTTGGCGGTGTAGTCGGGCTCCTTGCTGCTGCTGGCGGCCAGGCTGATCAGCGTGTCGCGGTAGGTGTAGTCGGCCCCGACGCCCCACTCGTTGCGGCGCTCCTTGTACGGGCTGGCGGTAGTGACCACGTCGATCGACGCATTGCTCACCGCGTCCACGTAGTACTGGCCGCTGAGCGACACCTTGTCGGCAATGCTCTTGCGCACCAGCAGCGCGGGGCCGGTGGCCTTCACGCCGCCGCCGTCGTACACATGGAACATGGCCTCGGCGCTGTCCGGCGGCAAGTCAACCGCCTTGGCCGGTGCCGCCGCCAACAGGCCGCCCGCGAAGCCAGCCAATGCGTGGAGCCAGCGCATCAAGCGCGACATCGTCCCCTTGGGACAGGCCGCAATACGCCCAGGGGTGCCGGTGTTGGCGCCATCTGCAGGGACGGGTTCCCCGGCCCTGCAGATCGGCCCCCTCGGGGGGCGACCGCCAGGCGGCCGGGGGCAGTCAGTTGCAGCCACAGCCACCTCCTTGCACACCCGTGGCGCCGCGTGCGCCCTCGCGCACGTCGTGCACATGCTCGCGGTGCTTGTCGGCCAGCGCGAAGCGCGAGAACTTCATGATCGGATCGGCCAGGCGCTCGCGCTCGTAAGGCTTGACCCAGGGCTCGATGGGCGCGCAGCCGGCGAGCACGAAGCCGGCGGCCAGCGCGGTGAGAAGGCAAATGCGACGCATGGTGTGGTTCATTCCTTCAGCAGTTCGCGGATCTGCTTCTCGTACAGGTCTTCGAAGCCGTCGCGGTAGCCGCGGTGCACGTAGCGCACCTTGCCGTCGCGGTCGATCAACACGGTGGAGGGCATGGTGGCCAGGTCGTAGCGCTTGCTCACCGCCTTGTCGGTGTCGAGCAGCACCGGAAACTTGACGCCCAGCTTGGTTGCGACGCTGGCGGCGTTGCGCGTGTCGTCGTCCACGTTCACGCCCAGCAGCACGAAGCCGGAGGAGCGGTACTTCTCGTACAGCTTGTTCAGCTCGGGCATCTCCTGCCGGCAGGGGCCGCACCAGGTGGCCCAGAAGTTCACCATCACGACGCGGCCGCGCTGCTCCTGCAGGCGCAGGTTGGGGCCGTCCATCGTGCGCAGCGTGAAGTCGGGCGCCGGGCCGGTGGGCACCGCGCCGGCAATGGCGGCGCCGAGCGCCAGCAGCGCGGCGGCGAGCGAACGGATCAGCGATGGCATGCTCGTCATGGGTTTTCAGAAGAAGAAGGTGACGCCCGCGGTGAGCTCGAGGTTCTGCAGGTTCTTGCGCTTGCCCAGGATGTCGAGCGAGAACATGTGGTCGCGCATGTCCACCTGCACCGCGGCCCAGTCGGCGAGGAACACGCGCACGCCCAGGCCCAGGTTGAAGGTCTGCTTGCGCTGGGTGACGATCTTGCTGCTGCCCACGCCGCCGATCAGGTAGATGGCCGAGGCCTTGGCGCGGCTGCTGCCGATGAACACCTCGCCGGGCAGCAGGTTGTAGCCCACCGAGATGTTGTAGTAGGTGAGTTTCTCGCTCGGGTTGGGGTACACGCCGCCCGGCAGGATCTGGCGGAACAGCTCGTCGCTCACCTTGGTCTGCGCGTACACGCCTTCGACGAAGAAGTCTTCGGTGACGTGGTAGCCCAGGCGCAGGCCGCCCACGGCGCTGGCGCCGAAGCCTTGCGTCGAGTAGGTGCCGGCCAGCAGGCCGGCTTCGAAGTCGTTGGACGGGATGCGCGGCACCTTGACGTCGCGGCGCTCGACCTCGGGCACGATCACCTGCTGGTTGGCGGGCTGGGTGCCGGCGGTGCCGGGGGCAGCGGTCGCCTGGGCATGGCCGGCCATCGGCAGCGCGGCCACCAGGCTGGTCAGGACGATCGCGGACAGTGTGTGGCGCATGGTGTCGTTGTGCTCAGAAGAAGAAGGACAGGCCCGCGGTGAAGGCGCGGTATTCGAGGCTGCGCTGCTCCGACACGAAGGCGGTGTAGAGCGAATAGTCGGCGCGCAGCACGAAACGGTCGCTCACGTGGTAGCGCAGGCCGATGACGGCGTTGCCGAGGTTGGCGTTGGTGGGGATCGCGCCCACGAGGCTGTCGTTGGGCACGTTCTTGAAGCGGCCCAGGCCGATGCCGAAGAACGGCGACAGCCGCTTGTCGGACCAGGGCTCGACGTTGAGGTTGAGGTGCCAGAAGTCGGTGCCCGAGAAAACGCCTTGCACCTGCCCGAGCGTGAACTCGCCGCTGAGGGTGTCGCTGAAGCGGTAGCCCGCCCAGAGTTTGAGCATGGGCTCGGCCTTGAAGCGGCCCCAGGCCGCGCCCATCTCGACGCGGCGGCGCAGGTAGTCGTCGAGCATCACGTCGCGAAAGGTTTTCTGCCCACCGGCATCGGTGACGGTGCGCTCGAGCTGCGAGCGGTGCACCCAGCCTTCCTGGCCGCTGGCGGTGCGCACCTTGTACCAGTCGGTGTGGCGCAGCAGGATCTCGATCCACTCGTCGCGCCCGGCGACGAAGAACACCGGATAGCCGCGGCCGGCGCCGGTGTGCAGCTCGATGTAGGGGTCGGCGATCTTCACGCGCTCGGGCACTGCATCGGCCGCGCGGGACGGTGCCGCACAAACGAACGCCGCAACGCAGGCCACCGAGCAAGCCAGGCGGACACCACGGAACCGGCTCCGCCGGGCCGTCGGTGTCGCCCCCTCGAGGGGGAGCGCCGAAGGCGCTGCGGGGGGGGTCATCGATTGCATGTTCCGTTCACCGGATCCGGCGGCGTGAAGAGGTTGTTGGCGGCGCTGCTGAACTCGTCCTGCCCCTGCGGCATGGGGTGCGTGATCCAGTACTGGATGACCTGCACGTTGGGATCGGTCTCGCTGGTGAAGATCAGGCCGCCGCCGTGCAGCACGTTGCGCAACAGTGGCTTGGCCAGCAACCGGCTGTCGAGGATGGCGCTCATCACCACCTCGCCCTGCGCCGAGTAGAAGTTCTTGTACATGTCGCTGGCGCGCACCACGTCCGGCGTGTTGGCCGGGTTGGCGAGATCGACCACCTGTGCGCCCGGCACCACGCGGAAGGCGCCGCCGGCGCCGGTGCTGTTGTCGTGACAGCCCGCGCCCGCGCAGGTGTTGAGCGTGACGTTGCCGTTGATGTTGGTGGGCAGCGGCGTGATGAAGATCGGGTTGACGCAGCGCTGGAAATACTCGAACGAGAGCTTCTGCCCGCCCGTGACGGGCGGGTTCGTCACGTCGTCCGGGTTGTCCAGCGGGTTGGAGCCACCGCCGCAGGCCACCAGGGTGGCGGCCAGCGTGGCGGCCAGCGCTGCCGAGGCTTCGAATCGTGTGGTCTTGGTGCGCCCTCGCATCACTGACATCCGCTGGAGATCCAGCTCGCAATCGTGTTGTAGTTGGCGCTGCCCGCCGGCAGCACCGCCGTGGTGGCGGTGGAGCCTGCCGGGTGCGGCACCGTCGACGGCTGGCTGATCAGCCGGTTCGAGGCCAGGTTGCACACGTCCGAGATCATCGACAGCGTCACGTTGTAGTCACCCTCGGCGCTGCCGGTGAGCACGAAGCGGTTGTTGCGGAACGAGGTGGTCAGCGCGGGCCGGCCGTCGTTGCTGCTGCCCACCGGCTGGTGGCACGAAGCACAGGTCGAGCGCAGGATGGGCAGCACCTGCGCGGTGAAGGTGGTCTCGCTCAGGCCGTTGACCGTGCGCACCGTGTTGTTGGCGTTGAACGGGTCGTTGTAGTACTGGCCGCCGAGGTCCATCCACTCGGCGATGAGGCGCTTCTCGGCCGCGTTGAGCAGCGTGGCGTGGTTGGGCGCGGTGCCGGGAGGGTTGGGGTGCGCCGTGCGCGCCGCCGCGCCGGCCATCAGGTCTTGCCCGAACAGGATCTCGCCCAGCCTGCTCTTGCGCGTGAGGCCGGCAGCCTCGCCTTCGCTGGCCGAGGTGTCCACCAGCGCCGGACCGCGCTCGATCTCGGGCACCCCTTCGCGGATGCGCGTCACCGGGCGGCCGGTGGTGGCGTCGATCACCGGGTCGCCGATCAGCAGTTCGTCATACGACACCAGGCGCCCGGTGCCGCCCACCTGGGCCCGCAGGTCCAGCTTGACCGGATCGTTGTGGCAGTTGGTGCAGGTGTTGGCGCCGCGGTCGCGCGTCCACAGCGGCTGGATGTGGTCGGGGTAGTTGATGATGCCGTTCTGGGGCGCGGTGGTGCCCAGGCCGGCGTAGGAGATGTCGATGGTCGGGCGCGCGGTCACGCCGGCTTGCGTGGTGTCGGCCCACACGTCCTGATAGAACAGGTCGGCAGCCAGCTGCAGCGCGTTGGGGTCGATGCGCGTGCGCGTGGCGGCCATGGTCTCGCCCGACTGGTGGGCGCTGGCCATCGCGGCGCGCAGGCCGGCCGGCACGGTGTTGACCACCGCGCCGGAGTTCAGCGCACCGCCGCGGCGCGGGCTGTGGCAGCCGTCGCAGGTGCGGCGTTCGCCCGGGCGCACCTGGATCCAGTTGGTGTGGGTCTGGAAGGCGCGGCCCTGCGAGTCCACCACGGCCAGGCCGATCGGCGTGTCGGCCGGCACCTCGATCTTGAACGAGCCGTCCGGCTCGATCGGCGCATAGCCCAGGATCTGCTGCATCTCGAACTCGGTCTCGCCGATCGCGTCGCGCAGCCCGGTCATGCCGCTGGGCGGCGCCACCGCGCGCATCACGCGGATGAAGCGCGCCGGCGCGCAGTTGTAGGCCGCGTCGGTGGGGCTCTTCATGCGCACCAGGTCGGCCACCTGCGCCCGCGTGTCCTCGGGGTCGGTGGGCGCGACCTTGGGCAGCGCGGTGGTGCAGCCGGGTGCGAGGTCGGCCGCGGTGATCACCGGGTCGCCCATGCGGCCCAGGCCGTCGGTGTCGTAGACACTGCGCACTTCCAGCAGGCCCTTGCCTTGCGCGGCCAGCGTGGCGTCCACGGCGGTGGGCTCGGTGGCGTTGGGCTCGGGGCGCGCCATCAGCGGCACCGGGTCGGTGTAGATGAAGCCGGGCGGCGGCGCGGCGATGATGCGCATCGTGCGCTTCTGCGGGTCGGGCTCGGTGGGGTCGAACATGTAGATGCCGTACGAAGGCGGCACGTCGGCCACGAACTCGTCGGTCTCGGCGACCATGCGCTCGCGGTCGTTGAGCAGCGCGAGCTGGTCGTTCGAGAGCTCGGCGCAGGAGACCACCGCGTTGTCGGCGGTGCGGCGCACCTGGCAGGGCTCGTACGACACCAGCACGCGGTGCGTGCCGTCCCACAGCGGGAACGGCGTGGTCACGCGGCCGAAGCGCGAGAGCTCGCGGCCGAAGCTCAGCTGCTGTTCGGGGTTTTCGGGCTGCATCTGCCCGCCCTGGGCCGCCACGCGCGCATTGGCCGGCGTGTCCTGCTCGGAGTAGTTGGTCACGTCGACGAACACCAGCGCTCCGCCCTCGCGCGTGCCCGACAGCGGCATCAGGCTGGAGCTCACCTGGCCGGCATAGGGGCCGGTGGGGTCCATGTCGCGCGGGTGCAGGAAGCTGTTGCCGGGGCTGTGCGCGCCGTACAGCACGAACATGTCGGTGCCGTCGGGCTTGACGCGGAAGATCTTGAAGTGGTTGCGTCCACCCACGTGGTCCCAGCGCGAGAACATGATGTCGCCGTTGGGGCGCACCACCGGGTTGCGGTCATGGCTCTGGTTGACCGAGATCTGCTGGATGTTGCTGCCGTCGGCGGCCATCGTGTGCAGGTTGAGCACGCGCTCGCGCTCGTATTCGTCGAGCGCGAAATAGGTGCGGCCGTTGATCTGCTTGGTCGACGAGGAGCCCTGCCGGTTGGACGAGAACACGAAGCCGCGGCCGGCCGGCAGGTAGTAGGGATCGACGTCGTCGGCCGTGCTCGAGCTGGTCAGGCGCCGGAAGCTGCCGTTGGCCAGGCCGCCAGTGCTCGTGTCGTACTCCCAGATGTTCCAGCGCCCGGTGCAGGCGGGCTGCCCGTCGATGGTGGAGGTGTTGCTGGTCGGACAGCGCATCGCGAAGACGACCTTCTTGCCGTCGTACGAGACCTCGGGGTCGGACACGTCGCCCTGGCCCTGCGTGAAGCGGGCGGTGACGTTGTGTTCGGCGGCGCTGGGCGAGGACTTCTCGCGGATGATCAGGTCGCCGCCGGGCGCGCTGGGCGTGCCGTCGGTGGGGTTCATGCCCAGCGTGTTGACGCGCTTGGCATACGCGATCGGCACGTCGCCGTTGACGGTGACGGTGTCCTCGTCGCTCGACGCGCCGCTGCCGCAGCCGGCGAGCAAGGCGGCCAGCGCCGCTGCGGCGCCGGCCAGCGCAGTCCAGGTCTTCATTGTCTTGGTGTTCATCTTCTGAGCCTCCTGACGTTTCGATGTTCTGCGCTACTGCCGGGTCGGCCGGCCGCCGGCCAGCAGGCCCGACGAGCAATGCAGAACACCGTTTGCGTCGACCACGACTGCATCGACACCCGCAAGCGACTCCACGAGCCGCATGCCCTGTTCGACCCCCAGCACGAAAACGCTCTTGGAAAGCGCCTCGCTGGTCAGGCCGTCCGGCGCGAGGATCGTCACGCTGCGCACGCTGCGCGGCGACGACCCCGTCTTCGGATCAATGAGGTGGTGGTGGCGCACGCCACCTTCCTCGAAATAGCGTTCGTAGTCCCCCGAGGTGGAGATGGCCACGTCTTCCAGCGGCAGCACCGCCACCACCTCGCCGGCGCGCCGCGGGTCGCGGATGCCGATGGTCCACGGGCGGCCGCGGCGGTCGCCGATGACACGGCTGTCGCCGCCGGCCGAGACGAAGGCGTGCTCGATGCCGAGGCTGCGCAGGATCGCGGTGGCGTTGTCCACCGCATGCCCCTTGGCGAAGCCGCCCAGGTCGATGCGCACGCCCTCGCGCGCGAAGCGCAGCGTGCGCGCGGCGAAGTCCAGCAGCAGGTGTTCGTAGCCGATGGCCTGCCGCGCGCGGCTGAGTTGCTCGTCGCTCGGACGCACGCCCGCGCGGTAGTCATACAGGTGGCCGGCGCTGGCGTAGGTGATGTCGAAGGCGCCGCCGGACAGGCGCGAGAACTCGATCGCGCGCGTGAGCAGGGCCGCCATCTCCGCGCTCAGCGCCACCGGCGCGGCGGCGGCCTCGCGGTTGATGCGCGAAAGCTCGGACTCGGGCTTGTGCGGGCTCATCGCGTGGTCGATGCGGTGCATCTCGCGCATCACCGCATCGATGGCCGCCTCGCCTCGCGCAGGGTCGCCGCTCCACAGCTCCACCCGGATGGCGGTGCCCATGATGGCTTCTTCGCGGACCCGCCAGCCGCCCGCAGACGCAGGCGACCGCATGAAGGCGCGAGCAAAACTCGCCCTCCAGCCCAGCTCGAGTGGCTTCACTTACCTTCCCCCGGGGTCTTGCGACCGTGTTTGATATTCGCCGGCTCCCGCACGCAGAACCCGTGCCTGAACCGCGTGCGCATCATTGACCCAAGTCAGAAAGAAAAACCGCCATTACTTGGCAACGTTCCACCGGATCACGTTGGCATTCGCTTCCAGGGGTGACGCAATTGCTGCTCTTTGCGAGAAATCCAAACAAATGTGTAGAAAAGAAACGCCTTCGCGCTGCACCAACGTCCGTGGCGCAGTTCACGCTCTGACTACGCCCTGTGCGCGCGCGACCCATGGAATGGCCCTTGCCGGGCAGGCGTCGGTCATTCCATGGCGACGCGAGGTGCGACATGAAACTGGGCGCTCCGGCGCTTGCCTTCACGCTGGCGCTGGCAGGCTGCAGCCCCCCGCCGGACCCGGCTGCTCTTGCGCGGCTGGAGGGCGGGGACGTCGAGCGCGGCAGAAGCCTGTTGTCGCACTACCAGTGCGGCAGCTGCCACGTGATCCCCCATGTGCCCGCCGCCGCGGGCAGGGCGGCGCCGTCGCTGGCCGGCTTTGCCCGGCGCAGCTACATCGCCGGGCAGGTGCCCAACACGCCGCCGAACCTCGTGCGCTGGCTGCAGGACCCGCAGGCCCTGCTGCCACAGGCGCGCATGCCCGACATGGGGGTGCACGAGGCCGATGCGCGCGACATGGCGGCCGCCTTGTTGGCGCAACCCTGAGCTTGGCGCCCCTGCGCTGAAGTCCGCCGCCGGAACTCACGCCAGCACCATCGTCCGGATTTTTCGGATGGTGGCATCCGAACAATCTGATTTTCACGTTCGGCACCGGGCCGTAGATTCCGTGGACACCCGCCACCGAACGGACGCCCGCATGAGCTTCCCCAACCCAGGACTGCGCCCCCACCTTCGCGACAGCGCCGAGGCCCGGCTGCGCCCGCGCGGCGCCGCGGCAGGCACCCCTCACAAGCTGCGCCTTCGCTGATGACCATCGACTCCTTCGCCACAGGGCCCATGTGGGCCGCGTTCATCGTCTTCGTGCTCGCGATGCTGGCACTGGACCTCTTCGTCCTCGGCGGCAACAAGGCGCACCGCGTCTCGGTCAAGGAGGCCGGCAGCTGGGTCGCGGCCTGGGTCGCGATGGCCTTCGCATTCGCAGCCCTGCTGTGGTGGTATGTCGACGCCAACGCCGGCCGCGAAGCAGCCAACCGCAAGACGCTCGAGTTCATCACCGGCTACCTGATCGAACAGTCGCTGTCGATCGACAACATGTTCGTCTTCGTGATGATCTTCACCTACTTCGCCGTGCCCCCCGACCTGCAGCGGCGGGTGCTGCTGTACGGCGTGGTCGGTGCGATCGTGATGCGCGCCGTCATGATCCTGGCCGGCGTCTGGCTGGTGCGCGAGTTCGCCTGGATCCTGTATGTGTTCGGCGCGTTCCTGGTGGTGACCGGCATCAAGATGCTGGTCTTCGCAGAACAGAAGCCCGACCTGGAGAAAAACCCGCTGCTGCGCTGGCTGCGCGGGCACATGCGCATCACGCCCGCCTTTCACGGCGAGAAGTTCTTCGTGCGCATCGACGGAGTGCGCTGGGCCACACCGATGTTCCTGGTGCTGATGATGATCGAGGCCAGCGACCTGGTGTTCGCCGTCGACAGCATCCCGGCCATCTTCGCCGTGACCACCGACCCGTTCATCGTCTTCACCTCCAACATCTTCGCCATCATGGGCCTGCGAGCGCTGTACTTCCTGCTCGCCGACATGGCCGAGCGCTTCCACCTGCTCAAGTACGGCCTGGCGCTGGTGCTGGTCTTCGTCGGCGGCAAGATGCTGGCGGCCCCTTGGTTCCACATGCCGGTGCAATGGTCGCTGGCCGTCGTCGGCTCGGTGATCCTGGTCTCCGTCCTGCTCAGCCTGAAGTTCTCTGCCCGCAAACTGGACCGCCCTGCAACATGACCAGCACCACCGCCCCCGTGATTCCCGCCCCGGACCGATCTGCGCGCGACGAACTCGGCCGCCTTGTCGGCGCCAGCTGGGGCGCCGTCCCGGCCGAGCGCGCCGGCCGCGCGGGCACCTGGCTGGTCGCCGTCGACGGTTCCGAGGGGTGCTTGCGCGCCGCGTCGATGGCGGCGCGGTTGATCGCCGCCGAGGCGCTCGCGGAGGTGGACCTGGTGCACGTCCAACCCTGGCTGACGAAGGAGGCCGCAGAGGCCGAGCTGCCGCACCGCGGCTGGCAAGCGTCGGCTGCGGCGCGCGCGCTGATGGACGAAGCGGGCATCGCGTGGCGGCTTCATGTGCGCATGGGCGAGGTGGCCGAGCAGATCGTGGCGCTGGCCCAGGGACTCGGCAGCCGCGGCATCGCGATCGGCTCGCACGGCCTGACGGCCACGGAATCGCTGCTTCTCGGCTCGGTGGCCTACAAGGTCGTGCATCTGGGCACCGTGCCGGTGCTCATCGTGCGCTGAGCCCGTGATGTCGGGCAGGTGGATGCACCTTTGTGACCATCGGGCTCCTGCAAAATCGGCTGGCACGCTCACACGCAGGAGAACCGCCATGCCGCACGTCGTCGTCAAGCTCTGGCCCGGCCCGTCCGAGTCGCAGAAAGCCGAACTCGCCCAGGCCATCGCCGAAGCGTTGAAGAACACCATCGGCTCCGCCGACAAGTCGATCTCGGTGGCGATCGAAGAGGTCGTCTCTGAAGACTGGATGACGCAGGTCTATCACCCGGAGATCGCGCCCCGCCTGGCGTCGCTGTACAAGAAGCCGGGCTACGGACCGACCTGAAGCGAAAGGGGCGCCGGCTCCGCGCCGCCTCCTTTCGCGCTCAGGATCTCCAGATCTGCCACAACCCCACGATCACGTGCCCCCAGATCAGCAGGTTGATCGCCAGCAGCGTGAAGGTGCGGGTGAAGGCCCACAGGGTGCGGGCCCGCGATAGCAGCGCATCGTTGCCGGTCACGCCGTACCCCAGCATCAACAGCGCCGAAGGCACGAACGTGCCCACGATCAGCACGCCCATCACCCAGTAGAAAACGGTCATGGGCGCGCATTATGCGGCCCGCGCGCGCCCGCAGCCGCAGCCCCCATTCAGCGCCTTTGCGGCGGCACGTCGGTGCAGGTGCCGTGCGCGATCTCGGCGGCCATGCCGATGCTTTCGCCCAGCGTGGGGTGCGGGTGGATCGTCTTGCCGATGTCCACCTCGTCGGCGCCCATCTCGATGGCCAGCGCGATCTCGCCGATCATGTCGCCGGCATGCGTGCCCACGATGCCGCCGCCCAGGATGCGGTGCGTCTCGGCGTCGAACAGCAGCTTGGTGAAGCCTTCGTCGCGCGTGTTGGCGATCGCGCGGCCGGACGCCGTCCACGGGAAGTGGCCCTTCTTGACCTTGATGCCCTTGGCCTTGGCCTCGTCTTCGGTCAGGCCCACCCAGGCCACCTCGGGGTCGGTGTAGGCCACGCTGGGGATCACGCGCGCGTCGAACGCGGCTTTCTCCCCTGCGGCCGCCTCGGCCGCCACGTGCGCCTCGTGCACCGCCTTGTGCGCCAGCATCGGCTGGCCCACGATGTCGCCGATGGCGAAGATGTGCGGCACGTTGGTGCGCATCTGGATGTCCACCGCAATGAAGCCGCGCTCGTTCACCACCACGCCGGCCTTCTCGGCACCGATCTTCCTGCCGTTGGGGCTGCGGCCCACGGCCTGCAGCACCAGGTCGTAGAGCTGCGGTTCCTTGGGCGCGCCCTCGCCCTCGAAGCGCACGAGGATGCCGTCCTTGGTGGCCTCGGCGCCCACGGTCTTGGTCTTGAGCATGATGTTGTCGAAGCGCGGCGCGTTCATCTTCTGCCACACGCGCACCAGGTCGCGGTCGGCGCCCTGCATCAGGCCGTCGAGCATTTCCACCACGTCCAGCCGCGCACCCAGCGTCGAGTACACGGTGCCCATCTCCAGGCCGATGATGCCGCCGCCCACGATGAGCATGCGCTTCGGCGTCTGGCGCAGCTGCAGCGCACCGGTGGAGTCGACGATGCGCTCATCGTCCGGCAGGAAGGGCAGGCGCACGGCCTGCGAGCCGGCCGCGATGATGCAGTGCCTGAACTTGATGGTCTGTGTCTTGCCGGTCTTTTCCTGGCCGGTGCCGGTGGTCTCTTCCACCGTCACGTGGTGCGGATCGGCAAAGGCGCCGTAGCCGCGCACCACCGTCACCTTGCGCATCTTGGCCATCGCGGTGAGGCCGCCGGTGAGCTTGCCCACCACCTTGTCCTTGTGGGTGCGCAGCTTGGCCAGGTCCACCTGCGGCTTGCCGAAGCTCACGCCCAGCTCGGCGAAGTGGGCCGCCTCGTCCATCACCGCAGCCACGTGCAGCAGCGCCTTCGAAGGGATGCAGCCCACGTTGAGGCACACGCCGCCCAGCGAGGCATAGCGCTCGACCAGCACCGTCTTCATGCCGAGGTCGGCGGCGCGGAAGGCCGCCGAATAGCCGCCGGGGCCGGCGCCCAGCACCAGCATGTCGCACTCGATGTCGGCGCCGCCGGCGTAGCGGGCTGCCTGTGGCGCCGGCGCCGCGGGCGCACTGGCGGGCGCCGCGGCCGGCTGGGCCGCCGGTGCGGCAGCGGGAGTCGCAGCAGCCGCACCCTCGGCTTCCACGGACAGGATCACCGAGCCTTCGCTCACCTTGTCGCCCACCTTGACCTTGAGCTCCTTCACCACGCCGCCCGTGGTGGCAGGGATCTCCATCGAGGCCTTGTCCGACTCCACCGTGATCAGGCTCTGCTCGGGCTTGATCGTGTCGCCGGGCTTGACCAGCACCTCGATCACGGCCACGTCCTTGAAGTCGCCGATGTCGGGCACCTTCACGTCCACCAATGCCATGGAATCCCCTTCAGTCCTTGTCCAGTTTGAGCGTGTGCGTCTTGATCGGGCCGGCGGAGTTCTTGTCGAACTCGCAGCCGGCACGCGCGCCCAGTTCGGCGATCTCCTTCGCGGTCTTGAGCTTGTCGTAGGCCGCATACATGGCGCCCAACGCAAAGCTGCGGCCGGAGCCTATGGCCCAGAAGCGGTCGAACTGGAACACCTCGCGGTAGCTGTACACCGCATAGATGCCGCTGCCGTTGGCGATCAATATCGTGAACTGGCTGCTCTCGTACGGGTCGGCGTCTTCCTCCTTCGTGTTGAGGAAGAACTGGTCCTTCAGCCGCGGGTGCAGCTTGAGGAAGGTCTCGAACACCTCCTCGCGCGAGTTCAGGCGCAGCTCCTCGTTGGGCAGCGAGCCCAGCGCCTTGCGCAGCACCGGAAAGTGCGCCGTGGTGCCCGACATGCCGACGTACGAGTTGCCCGCCCTGAAGATCTTCTCGTTCAGCTCGTAGCCGTGCATCAACCGGGTGTCGCCAAAGGTCACCAGCGTATCGGCCGAGATCGCGACCGAATCGCCTTTCCTCACGACGGTGACGGTGGTCATGCCGTCACCTCCGTCAGAGCATCACCCGGCGGAAGTCCGCCAGCACCTGCGCGAGATAGGTGTTGAAGCGCGCCGCCGCCGCGCCGTCGATCACGCGATGGTCCCAGCTCAAGGAAAGCGGCAGGATCAGGCGCGGCACGAATTGCTTGCCGTCCCACACCGGCTTCATGCTGCTCTTGCACACGCCCAGGATGGCCACCTCGGGTGCGTTGATGATCGGCGTGAAGTAGGTGCCGCCGATGCCGCCCAGCGAGCTGATCGAGAAGCAGCCGCCGGTCATGTCGGCCGGGCCCAGCTTGCCGTCGCGCGCCTTGGCCGCCAGCTCGCTCATCTCCTTGGCGATCTGCACGATGCCCTTCTTGTCGGCATCCTTGATCACCGGCACCACCAGGCCGTTGGGCGTGTCGGCCGCGAAGCCGATGTGGAAGTACTGCTTGAGCACCAGCGTGTCGCCGTCGAGGCTGGCGTTGAACTCGGGGAACTTCCTCAGCGCCGCCACGCAGGCCTTGATCAGGAAGGCGAGCATCGTGACCTTGACGCCCGCCTTCTCGTATTCCTTGTTCAGCGTGACGCGGAACGCCTCCAGCTCGGTGATGTCGGCGTCTTCATGGTTGGTGACGTGCGGGATCATCACCCAGTTGCGGTGCAGGTTGGCGCCGCTCAACTTCTTGATGCGCGAGAGATCCTTGCGCTCCACTGGGCCGAACTTGGCAAAGTCCACCTGCGGCCAAGGCAGCAGGCCGGGCAGCGCGCCGCCGGCGGCGCCGCCGGCCGGCGCCCTGGCGGCGGCGGCCTTGGTCTGCGTGTCGCCGGCCATCACGCCCTTCACGAAGCCCTGCACGTCTTCCTGCGTGATGCGGCCCTTGGGGCCTGAGCCCTTGACCTCCTCCAGCGGCACGCCGAGCTCGCGCGCGAAGCGGCGCACCGAGGGCGAGGCATGCGGCAGCTGGCCGCTGGGGGCCGCCGGCTGGTGCGGCGGCAGCGCGGCAGTGGGCAGCTGGCGCTGCGGAGCGGGCGCCGAGGCAGCGGCCGGTGCCGCAGCAGCCGGCTGCGTGGCGGCGTCCGCGGCGGATGCGCCGCCGGCTGCGGCCTCGACGATCGCGATCAACGAACCTTCGCTGACCTTGTCGCCCACCTGGACCCTGAGTTCCTTCACCACGCCTGCATGGCTGGAGGGAATTTCCATCGAGGCCTTGTCGGACTCCACCGTGATCAGGCTCTGCTCGGCCTTCACCGTGTCGCCGGGCTTGACCAGCAACTCGATCACGGCCACGTCCTTGAAGTCGCCGATGTCGGGCACCTTCACCCCCACGGGGCCGGCGGCTGCCGGCGCGGCTGCGGGCGCAGCGGCCGGTGCCGCGGGCGGCGTTGGGGCGGCGGCTTGCGGCACCGGTGCCGCAGGCGCGGCGGCCGGAGCGGCTGCCGCAGCGCCGGCACCCTCGCCCTCCACCAACAGCAGCAGCGAGCCTTCGCTGACCTTGTCGCCCAGCTTGACCTTCAGCTCCTTCACCACGCCGGCATGCGTGGAAGGAATCTCCATCGAGGCCTTGTCGGACTCCACCGTCACCAGGCTCTGCTCGGCCTTGATGGTGTCGCCCGGCTTGACCAGCACCTCGATGACCTCGACGTCCTTGAAATCCCCGATGTCGGGCACTTTCACTTCCATGAGCGCCATGTCGTCTCGCTTTCTTGTTGTGAGCGCCCGCGGTCAGGCGTAGAGCGGATTGATCTTGTCGGCGTTGATGCCGTACTTCCTGATCGCCTCGGCCACCTTCTCGGCCGGCAGCTTGCCCTCGTCGGCCAGCGCCTTCAGCGCGGCCACGACGATGTAGTGGCGGTTCACCTCGAAGTGCTCGCGCAGCTTGTAGCGGAAGTCGCTGCGGCCGAAGCCGTCGGTGCCCAGCACCTTGTAGCTGCGCCCCTTGGGGATGAAGGCGCGGATCTGCTCGGCGTAGTTCTTCATGTAGTCGGTGGAGGCCACCACCGGGCCCGCATGGGGCTCCAGCTGTTGCGTCACGAAGGGCACGCGCGGCGTTTCGGTGGGATGCAGAAGGTTCCAGCGCTCGCAGTCCTGGCCCTCACGCGTGAGCTCGTTGAAGCTGGGGCAGCTCCACACGTTGGCCGATACGCCCCACTCGCTTTCCAGCAGCTTCTTGGCCTCCTGCGACTCGCGCAGGATGCTGCCGCTGCCCAGCAGGTTGACGCTGGGCGCGTTCTTGCCCTTCAGCTTGGCGCCTTCCTCCAGCAGGTACATGCCCTTGATGATCTGTTCTTCGGTGCCGGCTTTGAGGCCGGGCATCGCGTAGTTCTCGTTGAGCAGCGTGAGGTAGTAGAAGACGTTCTCCTGCCTTTCCACCATGCGCTTCAGGCCGTGGTGCATGATCACCGCCACCTCGTGCGCGAAAGTCGGGTCGTAGCTCACGCAGTTGGGGATGGTGCCGGCCAGGATGTGGCTGTGGCCGTCCTCATGCTGCAGGCCCTCGCCGTTGAGCGTGGTGCGGCCGGAGGTACCGCCCAGCAGGAAGCCGCGCGCCTGCATGTCGCCCGCCGCCCAGGCAAGGTCGCCGATGCGCTGGAACCCGAACATCGAGTAATACACGTAGAACGGGATCATGATGCGGTTGTTCGTCGAGTACGACGTGGCCGCGGCGATCCAGCTCGCCATGCCGCCCGCTTCGTTGATGCCTTCCTGCAGGATCTGGCCGGCCTTGTCCTCGCGGTAGTACATCACCTGGTCCTTGTCGACCGGCGTGTAGATCTGCCCCGCGGGGTTGTAGATGCCGATCTGGCGGAACAGGCCTTCCATGCCGAAGGTGCGCGCCTCGTCCACCAGGATGGGCACCGCGCGCGGGCCGATCTCCTTGTCGCGCAGCAGCTGCGTGAGGAAGCGCACGTAGGCCTGCGTGGTGCTGATCTCGCGGCCTTCGGCGGTGGGCTCGAGCACGGCCTTGAACACGTCGAGTTCCGGCACCTTGAGCTGCTCGTCGGCCTTGGGCCGGCGCTTGGGCAGGTAGCCGCCCAGGGCCTTGCGGCGCTCGTGCAGGTAGCGCATTTCCGGCGTGTCGTCGGCCGGCTTGTAGAAGGGGATGTCCTTGGCCAGCGCCTCGTCGCTGATGGGGATGTTGAAGCGGTCGCGCATCTGCTTGATGTCGTCGTCCGTCAGCTTCTTCGCCTGGTGCGCGGTGTTCTTGCCTTCGGCGGCCTTGCCCATGCCGAAGCCCTTGACCGTCTTGACCAGCAGCACGGTGGGCTGGCCCTTGTGGTGGCTGGCGCGGTGGAAGGCGGCGTACACCTTCTGCGGATCGTGGCCGCCGCGCTGCAGGCGCCAGATGTCGTCGTCGCTCATCTTGGCGACCATCTCCAGCGCCTTGGGGTGGCGGCCGAAGAAGTTCTTGCGCACGAAGGCGCCGTCGTTGGCCTTGCAGGCCTGGTAGTCGCCGTCCACCATCTCCATCATGATCTTGCGCAGGATGCCCTCCTTGTCGCGCGCGAGCAGCGGATCCCAGTAGCTGCCCCAGATCAGCTTGAGCACGTTCCAGCCGGCGCCGCGGAACTCGCCCTCGAGCTCCTGGATGATCTTGCCGTTGCCCCGCACCGGGCCGTCGAGCCGCTGCAGGTTGCAGTTGATGACGAACACCAGGTTGTCGAGCTTCTCGCGCGCGGCCAGGCCGATCGCGCCCAGGCTCTCCGGCTCGTCCATCTCGCCGTCGCCGCAGAACACCCAGACCTTGCGGTTCTCGGTGTTGGCGATGCCGCGCGCATGCAGGTACTTGAGGAAGCGCGCCTGGTAGATGCCCATCAGCGGCCCCAGGCCCATCGACACCGTGGGGAACTGCCAGAACTCCGGCATCAGCTTGGGGTGCGGATAGCTGGACAGCCCCTTGCCGTCGACCTCCTGGCGGAAGTTGTTGAGCTGCTCCTCGGTGAGCCGGCCTTCCATGTAGGCCCGGGCATACACGCCGGGCGCGCTGTGGCCCTGGATGTAGAGCAGGTCGCCGCCGTGGCCCGCGGACTCGGCGTGCCAGAAGTGGTTGAAGCCCGTGCCGAACATCGTGGCCAGCGAGGCGAAGCTGGAGATGTGGCCGCCCAGGTCGCCGCCGTCGGGCGGGTTCAGGCGGTTGGCCTTCACCACCATGGCCATCGCATTCCAGCGCATGTAGGCGCGCAGGCGCTCCTCGAACTCGATGTTGCCGGGCGAACGCTCTTCCTGGTCGGGCGGGATGGTGTTGACGTAGGCGGTGGTGGCCGAGAACGGCACGTCGATGCCGGCCTGGCGCGCCTCGTCGATCAGCTGCTCGAGCAGGAAATGGGCGCGCTCCGGGCCTTCGGTCTGGATCACCGCCGCCAGGGCTTCCAGCCATTCGCGCGTTTCCTGCGCGTCGGGATCGTTGGCGGCGGCGCCGAGATAGGACTCCGGCATTGCTGACATGCGCTTGTCTCCTGAATCTAGAGAGGTCACCCAAAGGAATGCGCGGCAGTGTCTCACAAGTCCACTTTTTTTCAAATAGCGCGAGTCAATTTCTCAATATGAAATTTACCTCGTGAGAGACCAGCCTCGATAATCCGCCGCATGCAGTCTGCTCCCGCGTCCATCCCCCCGACGCCCACCTCGTTTTCGCGCAACCAGCGGCTGTTCGGCCTGTGGTGGCGGCGCCAGTCGCCGGCCCGGCAGGACCGGTTCATGACCATTGCGCCGCTGATCTCGGTGCTGCTGTTTCTGGCGGCCATCATTGCGGCCTTCTGGTACCTGCGGAACGAGGAAATCGAACGCGAGACCGAAAGCGTCAAGCGGGATACCGAGATCGCGCAGCAACAAATTCGCCTGCGCCTGATCGAGAACCAGGAACAGCTGCTGCGCATGGCGCGCGAGGTGGTGGCCAGGGAGACCGACGCCAAAGGCTTCGTGGCGCAGGCTTCCAGCTTCGCGCGCGAGCGGCCCGAGGTCACGCATCTGAGCTGGATCACCGCGCAGCGCACGGTGAAGGCCAGCTACTCGGCGCTGATCTTCCACCCCGAGACCGAGATCAAGGGCGCCGAGCCCTCGCTGCCGGTGGAAGGCCGGCGCGGCGAGCCGGAGCGCGCCTTCGCCGCCGCGCGCGAGCTGCGCCAGCCGATCTACTCGCGCACCTTCAACGACGCGCCGGGCACGCCGGTGTTCCAGGTGCACGTGCCGCTGATCGACCGCAACGGCTTCGCCGGCGCGCTGGTGGCCGAGTACTCGGTCGAGGGCTTGCTGCGCCACTTCGTGCCGGGCGAGGTGTCGCGCCGGCACTCCATCACGGTGCTCAACGAGCAGTCGCAGATCCTCGCCAGCACCGTGATGTTCGTGCCGGGCCAGGACCCGCGCCGCGCGGCCATCGTGCACGAGGTGCCGCTGGCGCCGGCCAACAACGGCCTGGTGCTGCGCGGCCAGGGCTGGCGCACCTCGGTGGGCCTGATCAGCAACACGCTGTTCTGGATGGTGGTGGCGCTGTCGGGGCTGACCGTCTGGATGCTGCTGGGCACCTGGCGCCATATGCGGCGGCGCTCGCAGATCCAGAGCGCGCTGGTGTCGGAAACCAACTTCCGCCGCGCGATGGAAAACTCCATGCTCACCGGCATGCGCGCGATGGACCTGCAAGGCCGCATCACCTACGTGAACCCGGCCTTCTGCGCGATGACCGGCTTCTCCGAGGCCGAGCTGATCGGCCGCCTGCCGCCCTTTCCCCACTGGCCGCCCGACCGCATGGAGGAAAACGCGCGCCTGTTCCAGCAGGAGCTGCAGGGCCGCAGCCCCGCCGGCGGCATCGAGGTGAAGGTGATGCGCAAGGACGGCACGCTGTTCGACGCGCGCATGTACGTCTCGCCGCTGATCGACGCGCGCGGCCACCAGACCGGCTGGATGACCTCGATGACCAACATCACCGAGGCCAAGCGCATCCGCGACCAGCTCTCGGCCTCGCACGAGCGCTTCACCACCGTGCTCGAAGGCCTGGACGCCGCGGTGTCGGTGCTCTCGGTGCAGCAGGCGGAGCTGCTGTTCGCCAACCGCTCCTACCGGCTGTGGTTCGGGGTGGATGCCCGCGGCCATGCGCTGCTGGCCGGCGGCAGCGCCGTGCCGCACTTCGTGCCCGAGACCGACGACGAGGTGGACAACCTCGGCGGCCTGCCCACGCAAGAGCTCACCGAGGCCGGCTCCGACCCGCGCGAGGTGTTCGTCGAGTCGCTGCAGAAGTGGTTCGACGTGCGCTCGCGCTACCTGCAGTGGACCGACGGCCGGCTGGCGCAGATGCTCATCGCCACCGACATCACCACCCGGCGCCGCGCCGAAGAGCTGGCCGCGCAGCAGGCCGAGAAGGCGCAGGTCACCAGCCGGCTGGTCACGATGGGCGAGATGGCCTCGTCGGTGGCGCACGAGCTGAACCAGCCGCTCACCGCGATCAACAACTACTGCAACGGCATGGTGTCGCGCCTGAAGGCCGATGCCATCGCCAAGGAAGACCTGATCACCGCGCTGGAGAAGACCGGCCGCCAGGCCGAGCGCGCCGGCCAGATCATCCACCGCATCCGCGCCTTCGTGAAACGCAGCGAGCCGCAGCGCCAGCCGGCCAACGCGCACGAGATCGTGGAAGACGCGGTCGAGCTCGCCGGCATCGAGCTCAGGCGCCGCAACGTGGCGATCCACACCTATGTGGCGCAGCGGCTGCCGCCGGTGATGTGCGACCCGATCCTGATCGAGCAGGTGGTGCTCAACCTGCTGAAGAACGCCGCCGAGGCGATCGACAACGCTCAACTGCCGCCTTCGCGCCGCCACATCGAGCTGCGCGTGGTGCCGCGCCACACGCCCGATGAGGGCGGCGTGATCGAGTTCAGCGTCACCGACATGGGCCCCGGCATGAAGCAGGAGGTGAGCGAGCGGCTGTACGAGGCCTTCTTCTCCACCAAGGCCGAAGGCCTGGGCATCGGCCTGAGCCTTTGCCGCTCGATCGTGGAGTCGCACCGGGGCAGGATCCGTGCCCAGAACCTCTACAATGGCAGCGCCGTGGTGGGCTGCCGTTTCTCGTTCACCCTCCCCGTCGAAATCACCCCGCGCCACGAGGCCCATGCGCCCGCTGCCGCGAACACGACGAACCCTCTGAACACCTGAACGCATGAGCCTTATTCCCAAAAAGGGCACCGTGTACGTCGTCGACGACGACGAGGCCGTCCGCGATTCGCTGCAATGGCTGCTCGAAGGCAAGGACTACCGCGTCAAGTGCTTCGACTCGGCCGAGTCCTTCCTGTCCCGCTTCGACCCGCGCGAGGTGGCCTGCCTGATCGCCGACATCCGCATGGACGGCATGAGCGGCCTGGAGCTGCAGGACCGGCTGCTGGAGCGCCGCTCGCCGCTGCCCATCGTGTTCATCACCGGCCACGGCGACGTGCCCATGGCGGTGAGCACCATGAAGAAGGGCGCGATGGACTTCATCGAGAAGCCCTTCAAGGAAGACGAGCTGCTGGGCCTGGTGGAGCGCATGCTGGAAAACGCCCGCGCGGCCTTCAGCCAGCACCAGGAGGCCGCCAGCCGCGACGCGCTGCTGGCCCGCCTGACCACCCGCGAGGCGCAGGTGCTCGAACGCATCGTCGCCGGCCGGCTGAACAAGCAGATCGCCGACGACCTGGGCATCAGCATCAAGACGGTGGAGGCGCACCGCGCCAACATCATGGAAAAGCTGAACGCCAACACCGTGGCCGATCTGTTGAAGATTGCGCTCGGGGCCCAGCACCGAGGCTGAACGCCGCAACCGCTTTCCCAAGGCCGCCACCCGAGCGGCCTTTTGCATTCTGGAGAACCCTGACATGAGCGCTCAACTGATCGACGGCACCGCCCTCTCGAAACAAATCCGCACCGAGGTGGCGCAACGCGCCGCGGCGCTCACTGCGCGGGGCTGCCAGCCGGGCCTGGCCGTCATCCTCGTCGGCGACGACCCGGCCAGTGCGGTGTACGTGCGCAACAAGGTCAAGGCCTGCCAGGAACACGGCCTGCACTCGGTATTCGAGAAGTACGAGGCCACGCTGTCCGAAGCCGAGCTGCTGCAGCGCATCGAAGCCCTGAACCACGACCCCAGGATCCACGGCATCCTGGTGCAGATGCCCCTGCCCAAGCACATCAACCCTCAGAAGGTGATCGAAACCATCTCGACCCGGAAGGACGTCGACGGCTACTCGGTGCTTTCCGCCGGCGAAACCATGACCGGCCTGCCGGGCTTCCGCCCCTGCACGCCCTACGGCTGCATGAAGCTGATCGAAAGCACCGGGCAAAAGATCGCCGGCAAGCACGCGGTGGTCATCGGCCGCAGCAACACCGTGGGCAAGCCGATGGCGCTGCTGCTGCTGCAGGCCAACGCCACCGTGACCATCTGCCACAGCGCCACGCCCGACATCGGCCGCTTCACGCGCGAAGCCGACATCGTGGTGGCGGCGGTGGGCCGCCGAAACATCCTGACACGAGAGATGGTCAAGCCGGGCGCGATCGTCATCGACGTGGGCATGAACCGCAACGACGAAGGCAAGCTCTGCGGCGACGTCGATTTCGCCGGCGTGAAAGAAGTCGCCGGCTGGATCACCCCCGTGCCTGGCGGGGTGGGCCCGATGACCATCACAATGCTGCTGGTCAACACGGTGGAGGCTGCGGAACGCAACGCGGCTTGAACGACTCAGAAGTCCCCATGACCAATCCCTTGCTGCGCAACGAAGGCCTGCCGGCCTTCAACGAGATCCGCCCCGAACACGTCACCCCCGCCATCGACCACTTGCTGGCCGAGGCCAACGCGGCGCTGGAGCGCGCGGTCAGCCCCGACACGCCGGCCGACTACGAGGCGCTGTCCGCCGTGCTCGACGTGGCCACCGAACGCCTGGGCCGCGCCTGGGGTGCGGTGGGGCACCTCAAGGCAGTGGCCGACAGCCCCGAGCTGCGCGCCGCCTACAACGAGAACCAACCCAAGGTGGTGGAGTTCCACACCCGCATGGGCTCGGACGAGCGGCTCTATGCCAAGTACAAGGCCATCGCCGCAAACGCCGCAGCGCTCAGCGCACCGCGGCGCAAGGCGCTGGCCAACGCGATCCGCGATTTCGTGCTTTCGGGCGCCGAGCTGCAAGGCGCGGCCAAGGAGCGCTTCGCGCAGATCCAGGAGCGCAGCGCCGAGCTGCAGCAAAAGTTCTCCGAGCACGTGCTCGACGCCACCGACGGCTACGCCCACCACGCCACCGAGGCCGAGATGGACGGCGTGCCGGCCGACGTGAAGCAGGCCGCGCGCGAGGCCGCCCAGGCCGAAGGGAAAGAGGGCTACAAGATCACGCTGCACTTCCCCAGCTACTTCCCGGTGATGCAATACGGTCGCCACCGCGCATTGCGCGAGCGCTTGTACCGGGCCTACGTCACGCGCGCCAGCGAGCTGGGCGCGCCCGAGATGGACAACTCGCCGCTGATGGCCGAGCTGCTGCAGCTGCGGCAGGAAGAAGCCCGCCTGCTCGGCTACCAGAACTACGCCCAGATGTCGCTGGTGCCCAAGATGGCCGATTCGCCGGAGCAGGTGGCGGCCTTCCTGCGCGACCTGGCGGTCAAGGCCCGGCCCAGCGCCGAGCGCGACCTGGCCGAGCTGCGCGAATTCGCGGCCCAGGAGCTGGGCCTGCCCGAACTCGAAGCCTGGGACCTGCCCTACGCCAGCGAGAAGCTCAAGGAAGCGCGCTACGCCTTCAGCGACCAGGAGGTGAAGCAGTATTTCACCGAACCCAAGGTGCTCGAGGGCCTGTTCCGCATCGTCGAGACGCTGTTCGAGGTGAGCATCACGCCCGACAGCGCACCCGTGTGGCACGACAGCGTGCGCTTCTATCGCATCGAACGGGGCGGTCAGCTGGTCGGCCAGTTCTACCTCGACCCCTATGCCCGCCCCGGCAAGCGGCCCGGCGCCTGGATGGACGACGTGCGCGGCCGCTGGCAGCGCCCCGAAGGCGCGCTGCAGACGCCGGTGGCGCACCTGGTGTGCAACTTCGCGCCGCCGGTGGGCGGCAAACCGGCGCTGCTGACGCACGACGACGTGACCACCCTGTTCCACGAGTTCGGCCACGGCCTGCACCACATGCTCACGCAGGTGGACGAGATCGCCGTGGCCGGCATCTCCGGCGTGGAATGGGACGCCGTGGAGCTCCCCAGCCAGTTCATGGAAAACTTCTGCTGGGAGTGGGAGGTGGTCAAGCGCCTCACCGCACATGTGGACACCGGCGAGCCGCTGCCGAAGGCGCTGTTCGACAAGATGCTGGCCGCCAAGAACTTCCACAGCGGGCTGCAGATGCTGCGCCAGATCGAGTTCTCGCTGTTCGACATGCGCATCCATGCCGAGCCCGAAGCCGCCACGCGCGTGCAGCAGGTGCTCGACGAGGTGCGGCGCGAAGTGGCGGTGGTGCACCCGCCCGCGTTCAACCGTTTCCAGCATTCGTTCTCCCACATCTTCGCGGGCGGCTACTCGGCCGGCTACTACAGCTACAAGTGGGCCGAGGTGCTGTCGGCCGACGCCTGGAGCGCGTTCGAGGAGACCGGCGTGCTCAACCCCGACACCGGGCGCCGCTACCGGCGCGAGATCCTGGAGGCCGGCGGCAGCCGCCCCGCGATGGACAGCTTCAAGGCCTTCCGCGGGCGCGAGCCGCGCATCGACGCGCTGCTGCGGCACCAGGGCATCGCCTGAAAGCAAACGAGGGAACCGCGATGAAGACGACGATGCGACGTTGGGGACTGGCCGCCTGCCTGGCGGCGCTGGGCTGTGTGCCCGCCTGGGCGCAATACAAGGTGGTGGGGCCGGACGGCAAGGTCACCTACACCGACCGTCCGCCGCCGGCCGCCGAGAGCAAGCTGGCGCCGCTGGGCCGCAACCCGCGCGAAGCGGGCGGCGCCGACGCCGCCCTGCCCTATGCGCTGCGCAGCGTCGCCTCGCGCTACCCGGTGACGCTGTACACCACGAGCGATTGCGAGGCTTGCGACCGCGGCCGGCAGTTGCTGCGCCAGCGCGGCGTGCCTTTCCGTGAACGCACGGCCAACACCGACGCCGACCGCGCGGCCTGGCCGCAGGTGGTGGGTGGCAACCAGGCCCCGGCGCTGTCCATCGGCAGCCAGAAGCTGACCGGCCTGTCCGAGAGCGCCTGGCACAGCTACCTCGATGCCGCCGGCTACCCGCGCGAATCGCAGCTGCCGGCCAGCTACCGCCCGCCGGCGCCGCAGCCGCTGGTCGCGCCGGCCGCGGCACAACCCGAGCCCTCGGAGCCAGCGCCGGCTGCAGAGGCGGCCACCGCCGCGCCGCCGCCTGCCTCAGGCGGCTTCCGCTTCTGACGACGTTGTCCCGAGGCGGCGCGCCAGCCAGTTGCCGCCGCCCACCGCGCCGCCCATGGCCCAGAACAGCGGCGCTACGCCCAGCGCGCTGCCAGCCACGCCGAACAGCAGCGGCAACACCGTGCTCGAGAAGTTGAGCGTCATCGACCGCAACGCGATCGCTTCGCCATGGCGCTCGTGCGGCGTGAGCCGGTGCAGCGTGGACATGATCATCGGCTGCACGGCGCCCAGCATCATGCCGAGCGCAACCGCGCACAGCGCCATCAACCCGGGCGACGGCACCAGCGGGTAGACCGCGAACACCAGCGCCGTGCCGACCATGCAGCCGCGCAGTACCTGCGCCTCCTGCAGCCGGTGCGCCAGCCAGGGGATCAGCAGGCGCACGCCCGAGACCGCAAGCGGGAACACGCCCAGCACCAGCCCGATGGTCGAGGCGCTGAAGCCGCGCTCATGGCCGAGGATGGGCACCGCGAAGCTGTGCACGTCCCAGCAGGCCGAGAGCAGCCAGTTGACGACGAGCAGCCGCCGCATGCCCGGCAGGCGCCACAGGTCCCAGGCGGTGCGGCCCTTGGGACGCGGCACGCGCGCGGGCGTCTCGCGCGGCACCTTGCGCGCCACCGCCACGCTGGCCAGCGGCAGCAGCAGCATGAAGGCATAAGCGGCCCAGAAGCCGGCGCCATCGATCAGGAAACCGGCCGCCACCGGCCCCACCACGTTGGCCAGCGCGGGCGCCAGCCCCAGCCAGCTGAAGATGCGCACGCGCGCGGTGCTGTCGCGCGCGCTGCGGCCGGCGCTGCGCTGGATCGCGATCAGCCCGACGTTGGCCCCCGCGCCGCAGCCGCAGGCGGCCAGCAGCAGCAGCACCAGGTGCAGCGCGCCGCCCACCAACGAAGCCACCAGCGCCAGCAGCGCGCCCAGGGCGGTGAAGGCCGCCGCGTAGCGCAGCGGCTTGTGGTAGCCGTGCCGGTCCGCCAGACGCCCGGCCGGCAGCGCCAGCAGCACCGGCGCTGCGGCGAACAGCGCCAACAGCAAGCCCACCGTCCATGCGCTGTAACCCTCGCGCAGCGCCTGCAGGGGCGCCGCCATCCGGACGCCGGCCATCGCGCTGTGCAGGCCGATCTGGCCGACGATCAACGCGAGGATGTTGGCTCCCGGTCGCGGAGTACCACGCCCGCCCTCCAAGAGGGCCGCAGACGGGCTTGGGGCGGCCCGGCGCCCGTCTCCGCCGCGCTGTTCACGGCCGGGCGCGTCAGGCATCCGGCAGCGGCTCCTCGTCGAGCAGCGTTCCCGGCAGCAAGGCCTGGGCGCGTTCGTCGGGCAAGGCCTCCACGCCGCGCAGGCTGCGCGCCATCGCGCGGGTGCGCACCTCGGCAGCGTCGATGGTCTTGCTCGCCTCGTCGAGCTTCTTCTTCGTCTTGGCCAGCACGTCGCCGAACTTGGCGAACTCGGTCTTCACCGCACCCAGCACCTCCCACACCTCGGCGCTGCGTTTTTCCAGCGCCAGCGTGCGAAAGCCCATCTGCAGGCTGGTCAGCGTGGCCAGCAGCGTGGTCGGGCCGGCCAGCGTGATGCGGTGCTCGCGCTGCAGCGCCTCCACCAGGCCAGGGCGGCGCAGCGCCTCGGCATACAGGCCCTCGGTGGGTACGAAGAGGATGCCGAAGTCGGTGGTGTGGGGGCTGGCGATGTACTTCTCGCGGATCGAGCGAGCTTCCTGCTTCAGCCGCAGTTCGATGGCCTTGGCCGCGGCTTCCACGCCCTCGCGGTCGGCCCGGTCGTGCGCTTCGAGCAGGCGCTCGTAGTCCTCGCGTGGGAACTTGCAGTCGATCGGCAGCCACATCGGAGCGCCGTCGTCGCGACGGCCGGGCAGCCTGATCGCGAAGTCCACGCGCGCATTGCTGCCGGGAATCGTCTCCACGTTGCGCGCGTACTGCTCCGGCGTGAGCACCTGTTCCAGCAGGCCCGCCAGCTGCACCTCGCCCAGCGTGCCGCGCGTCTTCACGTTGTTGAGCACGCGCGACAGCGAGCCGACGTCGCGCGCCAGCGTCTGCATCTCGCCCAGTCCCCTGTGCACCTGCTCCAGCCGGTCGGCCACCTGCTTGAAGCTTTCGCCCAGGCGCTGCTCCAGCGTGGCGTGCAGCTTCTCGTCCACGGTGGCGCGCATCTGCTCGAGCTTCTGCTCGTTGCCGGCCTGCAAGGCGGTGAGCTTCTGCTCGACCGCGGCGCGCACCTCGGCGAGGCGGCGCTCATTGCCCTCGGCCACCGCGCGCAGCTGCTCGTTGAGCGTGTCGGAAAAGCGCTTGAGCGTATTGGCCTGCGCCTCGGCCATCTGCGCGAGCTGGATGCGGAAGCTGTCGATCTGCTCGTTCTGCGTGCGCGCCACGTCGCCCTGCTGCGCCATCAGGCCCTGCTGGAACAGCGACAGCGACTGGCCCAGCTCCTGCCGCGTGCCCTGCGCGCTGGCCTGCACGTCGCTGCGCAGGCTGCGCTCGAGCCGCTCGGCGTCGGCGCGCGCAGCCTGCTGCATCGCCTCGAGTGCCTTGGCCAGCTGCGGGTCTTCGCGCTTTCGCAGCAGCAGTACCAGCAGCAGCACCAGGTTGGCGGCAAGCAGCGCAATCGCAATCCAGGTCCATTCAGGCATGCGGGCATTGTCGCAGGCACACCCATGAAAAAGCCGGCCCGAGGGCCGGCTCCCGTCGACGAAAGACGCTGATGCGATCAGCTGCTCTTGCGACGGCGATACAGCGAGGCCACCACGCCCAGGCCGGCCAGCAGCATCGCGTAGGTCTCGGGCTCCGGCACCGGCGTCACCGTGGAGGTGATGCTGTAGAAGGCGCCATGGCTGCCGGTCGCGTTGCCGGTGATCTGGTAGTAGTAGTCACCAGCGGTCAGGCCCGTCATCGTGTGCCAGGTGCTGCCGGTCGTACCGTCGAAGTTGTAGCTGCCCAGCAGCGTGTCGGTTTCGCCGGCCTCACGGTACAGCGACACCATGCCATCGGCCAGGTTCAGCACCGACAGAAGGTTGTTCGCCACCGTGGTGCTGGTGATGTCCGACAGCCCAGGGATGCTGAACGTGATCATGTCGCTGAACGCACCCGGATCGTGTGCCACAGCAGCCACTTCGAGGTCGCCGTGCGAACCCCAATCGATCGTGTCAGCGTTGGCGCCAACGGCAACCGCAGCCAATGCGGCAGCCGCCAACAGCTTTAGTTTCATGTGCTTGCTCCTTATTGATGGTCAGGCCCGACTGGCCCACGGCCTCAAGGGCAACGCCTATTCCTATGGAGCGCGCAGCACGGGCTTCACCCCGTGAATGAGGGGGCGCCTTTCAGAGGCGTCATCGAGGTGTCATCACGCGTCGGGTGCATCGCGGACGACATGCCGCGAGGCCGGACGGTTTGGCTGTCTGCACACCCGCATTGCGCACGATCGCATTCACTCACGCCATACGATGCAGAGGTGAAGAGCGGCAAACGACATGCCATTGGCTACCAAGCGCAGCCATGGTTTCGAAGCGCAACGGCCAGCCCGCGCGGCCCTGCAGGACCACGATAGAAATTTCCGGTAGTGCGGGTAAGAAGTTCTGCCTGTCGCACAGGCGCAAGTCCTGCCGACGCAGTATTCGAGACGATGAGCGCTGGGTTCGCAGGCCGCGCGTGGCGCGCGACACCGCGTGTGATCCGTGAACCGCTCACAAGTTCACACGCCGCCAACGAAGGCGCACCCGGCTGCTCAGTCGCGCGGCACCAGCAGCGCCAGCACCTGCTCGGCCACGCGCTCGGTCGCGCCGCGATGGGTGCGGGCAAAGGCCTGTGCGCTGCGGCTCCACGCTTCACGCTCGGCATGCGCCGTGAGCGCCACCGCCTGCCGCACGCCGCTGGCCATGTCGTCGACACGCTGCGCGGCGCCGGCGGCCAGCGCCAGCTCGGCAGCCTCTTGGAAATTGAAGGTGTGCGGCCCCATCACCACCGGGCAGCCGCAGGCGGCCAGCTCGATCAGGTTCTGCCCGCCCAGCGGCGCGTAGCTGCCGCCCAGCAAGGCCACGTCGGCCATGGCGGCATACAGGGGCATCTCGCCCATCGAATCCCCCAGCCACACGGCCGCCGCTCGGGCATCGGGCGGCGGCGTGTCGGCCCATTGGCTGCGCCGGGCCAGCGACAAGCCCGCCTGGCGCACCAGCGCAGCCACCTCCTCGAAACGCTGCGGATGCCGGGGCACCAGCAGCAGCAGCGGCCGGGGCTCGGGCAGCCCGCGCCAGGCCGACAGCAGCAGCGGCTCCTCGCCTTCGCGCGTGCTGGCCGCCAGCACCACTGGGCGGCCTAGCGCCTCGCGCCACGCCTGGCCTTGCGCCAGCAGCGCGGGCGGCGGCGCCATGTCGAACTTGAGGTTGCCGCACACCTGCACGGCAGGCGCGCCCGCCTGGCGCAAGCGCTGGGCGTCGGCCTCGGTCTGCGCCAACACCATGCGAAGGCTGCGCACGGCCGGGTGCAGCAGGCGCTGCAGCCGCTGGCCCTTGCGCAGGCTCTTGGGGCTGAGCCGTGCATTGGCCAACACCATCGGCACGCCCGCCTGCTGCGCCGCGAGCAGCAGCGCGGGCCAGACCTCGGTCTCCATCAGCACGCCGGCCGCGGGGCGGAAGTGGCGCAGGAAGCGGCGCACCGCGCCCGGCGTGTCATATGGCAGCCAGGCCTGCACGTCGCCGGCGCGCAGCAGCGGCATCCCCGCCTCGCGGCCGGTGGCCGTGCTGTGCGTGAGCAACAGGCGCAGGCCCGGTTGGCGCGCGCGCAAGGCCTCGATCAGCGGCGCGGCCGCGCGGGTTTCACCGAGCGACACCGCATGCAGCCACAGCGCCCCGGGCACGGGCTGCGGGCCCGCATACAGGCCAAGGCGCTCGGGAATCGCATGCCGGTAGGCGCGCTCATGCCGCCCGCGCCACCACAAGCGCGCCAAGTACAGCGGTGTCAGTCCGCGCAGCAACGTCGAATAGCCGGCCCTGGCGATGGCTCCCCGTTTCACCGCAGCACCCTCAGCCAGGCAGCCACCGCGGATCCGGCGGCACCGGTCCGCCGGTGGCGCCCCCTCGAGCGGGAAGCGCCGAAGGCGCTCCGGGGGTGGGCCACATCAATGCGCCGCTTGTGCGAACTTGGCGTCGGGTTTCACGGCGCGCAATGCCGACATGAAGTCGGCCTCGATGCGGTGCAGCGCTTCGGGCGTGTGGCCTTCGAAGCGCAGCACCAGCACCGGCGTGGTGTTGGAAGCGCGCACCAGGCCGAAGCCGTCGGTGTACTCGGCGCGCAGGCCGTCGATCGTGATGATCTCGGTGGCGCCTGGCAGCTGGGCCTCGGCACGCAGCCTCTCCATCACGCGCGCCGGCTCGCCCTCGGCGCAAGGCACGTTGAGCTCGGGCGTGCTGAAGCTGGTGGGCAGCGCGTCGAGCACGGCGCTCGGGTCCGCGCTGCGGCTCAGGATCTCGAGCAGCCGGGCGGCGGTGTAGGTCGCATCGTCGAAGCCGTACCAGCGCTCCTTGAAGAAGATGTGGCCGCTCATCTCGCCGGCGATCGGCGCGCCGGTTTCCTTGAGCTTGGCCTTCACCAGCGAGTGGCCGGTCTTCCACATCAGCGGCTGGCCGCCCGCCTCGCGGATCACCTGCACCAGGCGCTGCGAGCACTTCACGTCGAAGATGATGGGCGCGCCCGGGTGGCGCGAGAGGATGTCCTGCGCGAACAGCATCAGCTGCCGGTCGGGGTAGATGATGTTGCCGCCCTTGGTGACCACCCCCAGGCGGTCGCCGTCGCCGTCGAAGGCCAGGCCCAGCTCGGCGCCGGTTTCCTTGACGGTGCGGATCAGGTCGGCCAGGTTCTCGGGCTTGGAAGGATCAGGATGGTGGTTGGGGAAGTCGCCATCGACCTCGCTGAACAGCTCCACCACCTCGCAGCCGAGCGCGCGCAGGATGTGCGGCGCAGTGGCCCCGGGGATGCCGTTGCCGGAATCGACCACGATCTTCATCTTGCGCGCCAGGCGGCAGTCGCCGGCGATGCGCTGGGCGTACTCGGCCTCGATGTCGGCATGGGTCACCTTGCCCTGGCCCTGGGCATAGTCCTCGGCCTCGATGCGGCGCTTCAGGCCCTGGATCTCGTCGCCGTAGATCGCGCGGCCGGCCAGCACCATCTTGAAGCCGTTGTAGTCCTTGGGGTTGTGGCTGCCGGTGACCTGGATGCACGAGTGGCAGCCGATGTCCTCGCGCGTGGCGGCCGCGTAGTAGGCGATGGGCGTGGTCACCGCACCCAGCTCCAGCACGTGGATGCCGGTGGAGGCCAGGCCGCGGCTCAAGGCCGCCGCCAGCGCCGGGCCCGAGAGGCGGCCGTCGCGGCCCACCGCCACGGCGCGCTCGCCGGCCTTGAGCGCCTCGGTGCCGAAAGCGCGGCCCAGGTGCTCGGCAAAGGTCTCGTCGATCGTCTGGCCGACGATGCCGCGGATGTCGTAGGCCTTGAAGACGGAGGCAGGTACTTGCATGGGATTCCCTGAAAAAGACCCCGGGATTGTAGGGAGGCCTCCCGGCGCGGGCGGGGCTCAGGAAGGGGTGGACGCCTTGCGCGCCGCGATGCGCGACTTCACCGCACCCGCGATCACGATCAACCCGGGGATCAGGATCATCGCCCAGATGATGTGCGACAGGTGCTCCTTGACGAACGGGATGTTGCCGAACAGGTAGCCCGCCAGCGTGAGGCTGCACACCCACAGCGCGCCGCCGGTCACGTCGTAGAAAGTGAAGCGCGAGCGCGTCATCGCCGCCACGCCGGCGACGAACGGCGCGAAGGTGCGCACGAACGGCATGAAGCGCGCCAGCACGATGGTGATGCCGCCATGCTCCTCGTAGAAGGCATGCGCCTGGTCGAAGGCGCGCTTGTTGAACCAGCGCGACTGCTCCCATCCGAACACCCGCGGCCCCACCCAGCGGCCGATGGTGTAGTTGCTCTGGTTGCCGGCGATGGCCGCCGTGGTGAGCAGCAGCATCGAGGTGGGCAGGTCCATCAGCCCGGCGCCGCACAGCGCCCCCACCACGAACAGCAGCGAATCGCCGGGCAGGAATGGCATCACGACGACGCCCGTCTCCACGAAGATGATCAGGAACAGCAGCGCATAGACCCAGGCGCCGTAGGCCTGCACGAACTCGTGCAGGTGCCGATCGACGTGGAAGACGAAGTCGATGAGGAAGGCAATGATGTCCATCGGGGCGGGATTATCGCCGCGGCATGGGATACGCCAGCTCCCACCTAGGCACGAATGCGGCAGATGATGATAGTGACGAACGACGATGGGATCTTTGCACGGACTTGAAGAGGCCGAGGCACGAAGCCTCGGATGTCCTGAGGAATCGCGGCCTGCAGTTGGCCACGTACCCGCTTCAATGAGGCCGAGGCACGAAGCCTCGGATGTCCTGGAAGAACACGTCGATGGCTATCACCCAGCGCGCGCTTCAATGAGGCCGAGGCACGAAGCCTCGGATGTCGTCCAGCAACTCGCGCACCTGCGCCGCGGCCTGGTAGCTTCAATGAGGCCGAGGCACGAAGCCTCGGATGTCCAAGGGCGCTCGGCGTTGTTGGCCTGAATGCGGTCCAGCTTCAATGAGGCCGAGGCACGAAGCCTCGGATGTCGCGCGGGCATTGCCCGGGCTGACGCCGTAGTCGTGCTGGCTTCAATGAGGCCGAGGCACGAAGCCTCGGATGTCGCGGCGCCTGCCAGCGGCAGCCTGCCCATCAGCCACTAGCTTCAATGAGGCCGAGGCACGAAGCCTCGGATGTCGCGCAGACTGGCATGGCCGCGTGACTCCATCCACACGCTTCAATGAGGCCGAGGCACGAAGCCTCGGATGTCTTCCGCACCCAGCAACGTGGCTCAACGAGGGCCGATGGCTTCAATGAGGCCGAGGCACGAAGCCTCGGATGTCGTACGACGTAAAGGCCTGGATGGAGTGGGCCACCTCGCTTCAATGAGGCCGAGGCACGAAGCCTCGGATGTCCGCCTGGTGCGCAGCTGCTTTGCGCTGCACGTGGCCTCGCTTCAATGAGGCCGAGGCACGAAGCCTCGGATGTCGAGGTGAACAAGATCATGGGCTGGGCGCCTGGCTCGCTTCAATGAGGCCGAGGCACGAAGCCTCGGATGTCCGCGCTGCGCCTGTTCCTCGGCGCGGCCATTCCTGTTGCGCTTCAATGAGGCCGAGGCACGAAGCCTCGGATGTCCACGGGCGAAGTCACCAACGTTCTGCTGGCCGCGCTGGTGCTTCAATGAGGCCGAGGCACGAAGCCTCGGATGTCAGCATCACGGCCGATTCTGCGGCCGAGGCTCAGCGGCTTCAATGAGGCCGAGGCACGAAGCCTCGGATGTCGATGCATGCGCGCCGGGCCCCGCAGATTGGTCCAGGCTTCAATGAGGCCGAGGCACGAAGCCTCGGATGTCGTGGAGGCTCGCTATGTCTGATTTTCATCTGACCTTTTGCTTCAATGAGGCCGAGGCACGAAGCCTCGGATGTCCGTGCTGACCGGCAAGGTCCGGTACGTGGAAATGGCAGCTTCAATGAGGCCGAGGCACGAAGCCTCGGATGTCATCGTTCAATTCAGAAGCACTCGGCGCATCTGGTGTGCTTCAATGAGGCCGAGGCACGAAGCCTCGGATGTCATCGTTCAATTCAGAAGCACTCGGCGCATCTGGTGTGCTTCAATGAGGCCGAGGCACGAAGCCTCGGATGTCCAGCCTTGGCCTCTTCGTAGCTTGGGTACTCGCCACGCTTCAATGAGGCCGAGGCACGAAGCCTCGGATGTCGCGGTTAGCTCCCACAGGAAACCAGGAGCGGCACCAGCTTCAATGAGGCCGAGGCACGAAGCCTCGGATGTCTCGCGCCAAGCTGAACCAGCAACTCGCACCGAAGGACGGGCTTCAATGAGGCCGAGGCACGAAGCCTCGGATGTCGATGAGCAAGGGAGGCAGCCTGTTCGCGCCCGTGCGGCTTCAATGAGGCCGAGGCACGAAGCCTCGGATGTCGCGACGCTGGGGGCGGACTGGTCGCTCAACGTGGCGCTTCAATGAGGCCGAGGCACGAAGCCTCGGATGTCACGCGCTCACCCTCGGGGGGCGCGTCGATGCCATCGAGCTTCAATGAGGCCGAGGCACGAAGCCTCGGATGTCCGCCGCCTCGACGTGGTCGATGCAGCGCTGATCCTGCTTCAATGAGGCCGAGGCACGAAGCCTCGGATGTCTCGTAGCGAACTTCCAACGTACCAATAGCAGTGTGGCTTCAATGAGGCCGAGGCACGAAGCCTCGGATGTCCTGTGGACAAGTACGAACAGCAACGTTACTGCGGGAGGCTTCAATGAGGCCGAGGCACGAAGCCTCGGATGTCGTGGTTGACGCCTTGAACAAATACGAAGCTCGTCAAGGCTTCAATGAGGCCGAGGCACGAAGCCTCGGATGTCACGACGCTTGTGCTATTGACAGCGCGCAGGCTTACGCTTCAATGAGGCCGAGGCACGAAGCCTCGGATGTCCCTGGCGCGAGATCGCCACCAGTTGGCCCCTCGACGCTTCAATGAGGCCGAGGCACGAAGCCTCGGATGTCGTAGCGGGCGCGCACCGGCCCGGCCTTCGCGTGCTTGCTTCAATGAGGCCGAGGCACGAAGCCTCGGATGTCCGCTCTCCTGGGCCAGCTCGGCACCAGCTACGCGAAGCTTCAATGAGGCCGAGGCACGAAGCCTCGGATGTCGGCGATCTGCTGGGCCACGTTCTCGCCGCCCACCACGCTTCAATGAGGCCGAGGCACGAAGCCTCGGATGTCTGTTGGGTCGGTCCTCAACTTCATCGAAAGGAACTGGCTTCAATGAGGCCGAGGCACGAAGCCTCGGATGTCCGTCTGCGTGCAGGCGCCCGGCGCGAGTGCGGATCCGCTTCAATGAGGCCGAGGCACGAAGCCTCGGATGTC